>NZ_JBLNKX010000002.1:0-619434 GCF_048158725.1 Flavobacterium arabinosi | reverse complement strand
TTATTCAAATTATATGCTGACCCCGAATCAAATGCATCTACAAAAACAAATTAAAATGAGAACCTATAAAATAAAAAACAGTAGTAAACTGTTGCTTACTACTGTTTAAAAATTGTACTTTTATTTTTATTAATCCTGTATCACTATTTCAGGACTAGACATTTATTTCAGAATCTATTCTATAATAACATTTTCTTTTTTATCGTAGAAATGATATTCTAAATACGTGTAAGCGTCACGAGGTATGATTTTCACCCACTTTTTATGTTCAAGAAACCATTTTGAACGTAATGATGGAAAACCTTTATTTCTAGTCATAAATTAAAATTTTCTTCTTAGGGAGGGTTACCTTTTTGTCTTTTCCATATTAATAAGAAAAAACAAATACTATGGAACTTACTAACAACCAATCAGAATCAGCAGTTGAAACTACAAACGACAATCTTCAAGCTCAAATAGATGCTGTTGCCACACAAAAAGTAGAACGTGTAAAAAGCTTTAGAGAATATGCTTTTGAGAAAGCAGGGTTGAATCGCGGGGATTATCTTTCCTTAAAGACCTATCTAAAATGGATTAAAGACGGTCACCTTGTTGATGAAACCTATAATGAAAACGAACAGCTTCTTTTAAAACAACAGGTTAAAAACAAAATTATTGTTAAAGAAGATGAAAAAGAAAAATTAGCCGGAGAAAAAAGGACTACGATTGAAGTTGTCAAGCCTTCTGTCGAGAAAAAAATTAAGGAGTTGAATGATGAAATCCAACAAACCAGAATTGACTTGGCAGACAATAAAGTTCAAACTGGTTATCAAGCTGAAAAGTATTTTATGTATGCCGGTTTAACGGTTGTGTTGTCTTTTTACCTGTTGTTTTTCTATGCCTCAGCAATATATGCTTCCTTCTTCAGAAATGCAGGAACCATAATCAAAACAGCTGGCGACGACATTGCCTTGTATCTGGATAGTATTTTTGATGTGAATGGTATTTTTACCGCATCACCTTCACTAATCATAGTTTATCTGGGTGCTTTCTTATTTTTTGCCATTGGGTTAATACCCCATAATATAGAGGGGCAGTATAAAAAGTTAAATATTGGACTTGCGGTTTTTGGCGCTTTTATAGCTGACTCTCTGATGGCTTATAAAATTGATTTAGGTATCCATGATTTAAAAGTTATGGCGGGTGTTGCTGATGTCGATTGGCATTTTTATTCCAGTATCAACTTTTATATGGTGTTGCTTTTTGGCTTCTGTGCTTATTTAGTTTGGGGTTACATGTTTGAAATGATGCTCAAAGAAAAGAATAAGAAAACAGGAGATGTAAGAGCTGCTTTAATAATCAAAGGATTGAAAGAAGAAATTACAACCTTACAAGTGGAGTTGCAAGTGTTAGAAACCAAAATTATTGAATTGGAAACGCAAATAAAAAACCTCTTTTCGCAATTGGAGCAATTGAAACAAGATCTAGAAAACAGTATGCTCAGACCTGATGCATTATCACAAAACTTGACCAGTTTCTATATGGGGTGGCGTCAATTCTTGAATGGAACCAGTGATTTGGGTGTAGAAAAAGTAAGATGTGAGGAGACTTTTAATGACTTTATGCAGTCACAATTTAATCCAGAGATCGCTATCCTTAATTAATTATTTCTAACATTTTAAAAAATACAATCATGAAAAACTTCCTATATACCCTAAATCTATTATTAATGACTTCATTTTTATTCACATCCTGTAAAGAAGAGAAAACCAAAGAAAAACCAAAACCATCAAACTACACTGTCATTATAGATTTGAGTGATCGCATTCTCTTACCCGAACAACTCGATAAAGACTTTTATTTGATTGAAAAATATTTTAAAGCTTTCGAAAAAAAGGCAAGGCGCAATTTGGTTCTAAGTTCTAAAGACCGTTTTTCCGTAAAAATTATTCCTCAAAAAAATAGTCCTTTGAATTTAGACCATTATGAAGATTTACTGCAAATTTATCTGGATGAAACTGATGTGAAAGACAAAAACAAATCGCTCTTGGCTTTATCACAATCGTTGCCTAAAGTGCTTAATACACTTAAAAAAGAAGCCTTATTTGGAAAAGTTTCCAATACTTATTTCGGAGTTGATATTTGGGCCTATATGCACGACAACGGAAAAGGATTGAGTAAAGCTGGTTTTGAAAATATAGTATTAGTTCTTACGGATGGTTATTGCGATTTTGAAAGTCAGGATCACGTTATCAAAGATAAAAATAAATATACCAGTACCCGTTTTTTGAATGAGTTGAACACTTCCGATTGGAAACAAATTTCAGAATCAAAAGAATATGGTTTGTTACCCATAAAATTAGAAAAAAACACCAAATGGATTGTAGCCGGATTGTCCGGTAAGAAAGCCAACGATATTTTGCAAACGGAAAAAATCACTTATTTCTGGAAAAAATGGTTGACACAATCCGGAGTTTCTGTTTCAAAATTTATATTGAATGGTTCAAAAACCGATATGAGTTCTAACTTATTAGAACAATTACGCTAATACGTTTGTTTGTTACCCTTGTTTTTTTTTTGAAACCAACCCAGAGTTCGGGTTGGTTTTTTATCCCATTTAATAAACTATAAATGAAATTTGACATGAAACATTTTATAATGACCCTATTTGTTATTTGTACTACTTGTAGTTCGATACTTCAAGCACAAGAAAAAGTCAAAACCCATGAAATTATCGCCAAATTCCAAATCTCTGATGGTACTGAAAATGGTCTAGATATTACCCCAACACTATTAGAACAAAATACTTATTTAGTAATCTATCAAGACATGGCATCCAAAGCCATTTATATGGCTAATTTTTGGGAAAAGAATAATACTCAAAGTTATGGTTTCATCTATTCAATGGAAGAAAAACACATAAAAGGTGATGATAAAAATTATGAAACTGATTTGTTTTATTTCCAATGGGGCTATATCAACACCTATGACAATAAGAAAGGAACTGCAAAAGTAGAATTAATGAAAATATATAAACTTCAAGGCGTTTATTTTAAAATGACTATTATCCCCGAAAATCTAAATGTACTTGTCTATAGAGGATTTATGAAAGGAACATTGGATTTAACTGTGTATGATAAATAAATTTATTGTGTCTTCATTTTATAATTGTTTATTAAAAAAAGTGACAACCATTCTGTTGAAGTATAAATTTTAAGAAAAATAAAACAAAAAAAACATCTTCTAAACCCTCATAAATAAAGGGATTTGTGGAGTTTGTAAATAAAATTAAAAAAATATTTAAAATCAAGGGTTACCTTTTTACTATTCCGGTATTAATGAGTATAAACAAATAATCATTAACAATTTTAAATTTACTTATTATGAAAAATTTACTTTTCCTTATCGCGTTTTTATTTACTACAGCTTTATCTTTTGCCCAAGTTTCTGTTAGAGGTTATTACAGAAGTAATGGCACTTATGTTCAACCTCATCAAAGAACAGCACCAAATTATACCCGAAACGACAATTATAGTACTGTGGGAAATGTAAATCCTTATACAGGTACAGCAGGGACTCAACCTAGAGACGGTTACACTTCAACAAGATCAAGTTCTACTTATAGTACGCCGAGCAGTTATTCATCTTCAAGTTATTCCGAACCAACTTACAGAAGTTACACGTCTTCAACGTCTTCAACTCCTTCTACTTATTCAGCTCCAAGTTATAGTTCGACCCAAACCATTTATACAGGTTCAAGAGGAGGACAATATTATATCAACAGTAACGGAAACAAGACTTACGTAAACAATTAATAAAATCATTGACCTATCAAATAGTATCAATATTTTGACGAATGAAATCAAAGGATTGAGGCTTTTAAAACCAAATTATTATGAAAAAAGCACTTTTATTATGCAGTTTATTCTTTTTATTATCATGCTCCAATTCAGACGATACAACCAAAGTATCTAATTCAGATTTTCATCCTCCAGTTTGGATTCAAGGCAATTGGGGACTTGAAGGAGCTGGTTCTTCGGGAGTTTTATTTACATTCGCTGCAAATGATTTTTGTATGACTACTCAAAGTTTTAAACAATGCCAGCAAGAATTCGTAAATCAATATAGGCAACCTGGCAATGGCGTTACGGTTAAAGAAACTATTACAGCTGCAGCTTACACCGCCGAAATAAAATATTTTGCGGGTCAATCTATAATTTATTCTTTCAGGAAATTATCTAATACTAGTATTGAATGGACCGCTGTTCCCGGATCTGTTCTTATTAAACAATAATTTTTAAATAGTATCAATCTCTTAAAAATTTTTGAGAGATTGTTTTTCTTTAATTCGGAAGAATCTAAAAAATTATTCTTATTTTGTAAAGTTTTTAATACGAACTGCAAAATAGTTATTGATGCCAAAGAGTACCGCAACGAAGTTTGAACACTTGACCGATCCCGAATTAGTACAATTTATTCAACAGAATCAAGATTATCTGGGAGAAGTTTACAAAAGATGTAAATCGTATTGCATCCAGTTTATGCGAAAAATGACCAACGGTTCTAAAAGTGATTATGAATTGGATGATGTTTTTCACGATGCTATTTTGGTATTATATGAAAAAATAGTTGCGGGTAATTTTGAATTAACGGCTTCTTTACAAACCTATTTAAATTCAGTTTGTCGTTTTCAATTGTTGAATAAATTAGGAAAAGAAAAGGGAAATTCTGATTACGAAGAGCATATCGGTAAAGACGATGATGAAGATCATCCAATGAGTTATAGATTGTCGATTACAGATTCTTTAGAAGAAATAGAGGATCTAAAAGAATCTCAGTTTACAGCTATTGAACGTGCTTTGGTAATCATGAAAGAAGCTGGAGGCCATTGTTATGAATTGCTGACTTTGTTTTGGTATCATAAAAAATCGATGACAGAATTGACAAAACATTTTGGTTACAGTAATTCTGATAATACCAAAAATCAAAAAGGAAGATGCCAAAAGCGATTAGAAAAAATGGCATTTAACGAATTGAATAATTAGTATTGGAAACAACTCTTGTAATAAAAAACATCTTACTCCCTAAACTGGAAAAAGACCCCAAGTTTTCTGAAAAGAAAGTTGATTCCTTTATTTGGGAAAAATTGGTTTATGATTTATTGCATTTTGAAGAAGATGCCAAACCGATTTATGCTGATATTTACAGTTTTGAATTAGACTATCCCGAAAAAATAATTAACAAACTACCTAATATATACAGTGAATTCTTAAAAGGATTAGCCGAAAATTATGACTTAGGACAAACTTCTGATGCAACCAACTATTTGTTAGAAACGAATAATGCCGTTTTTTTGAAAGAAGTTCAATTTTTGCAAACGATGCAACAAGCGATCAAAAGTGTGGAACGCAAACGCATTAAAACAGATTTACCTAAAAGCTATGAACGCTTGACTTTTGAACTTTCGGATTCCGATCTTGCCAATGTAACCAAAAAAAAAGGGCGTGAAGATTTGAGAGAAAAGTTTAAGCAATGGAATAAAGCATTGGGAGAAGCAGATCTTGTTCATTCTGAAAAAAAAGATTCAGGAACTTCTGATCAATCAACTCCTTCAAATAATTGTGAAGTTGAAATTAAGTCTATTTTAAAAGAACCAAAAATTATATCATTATCCTGGCTAAAGCACTTTATTGCTGCTTGCATTATTCTTTCGCTTAGTATTTATAATTTTAAACTTTTGACAACTAATGACAATTTTATTCCATCTATAAAAGAAAAGTCTGTCGGCATCGCTGTTAATAACAATTATCAAACAATTGTTGTTTTAGATAAAAATACTTATTTCCAAGGAGAAAAAGTTACAGGTAAAGTAGTTTTGGGCAAAATTGATTCAAATATTCTATTTACTGATCTGATAGGTCCAGTTAAAATTGAAAATGGTGAAGTTGTTATTTCATTAATTGCTGGAGATATTGGAGAGCAAAAAATTAACGGTCAATTTAATATCATGGGAGCAGGTAAAGAAATACCGCTTAAATTTTCCGGAAGATATGTTGTTGTTCCAAGACCAAATTCAGCTATCATTTCTGCCGACAAAATGAATGTAGTGTACAGAGGAATTGTTAACCCAATTTCTGTGTCTTTTGAAGGAATTGATCCTAGTAAAATTGTTGCAAGTGCATCAGGATTAACTTATGCTGGGAAACCAGGAAGATACAATATGATTCCACAATCTGGTTCTGAAGTAGTTATTAATGTAACAGGAACATTGCCAAGTGGAAATAAAGTGACAGACAAAAAGACATTTAGAATATTAGGAATTCCTAGTCCATCAGGTACTTTAAGAGGCGAAATAGGTATTGTAAAAGGACCTAAATCAAATTTAGAGATATTAACAATTGGGGCTATATTACCTGATTTTGATTTTGAAGTTGGATTGAATATTATTGGATTTAATTTTAAAGTAGTAGGGTATCCAACTATTGTAGTTCAAGGAAACAAATTGAATGCACAATGTAAATCTGTTCTTTCAAAATTAAGAAGTGGTGATCAAATAATCATTTCTGAAATTAAAATAAAATTGGTTGGGACAGATATATTATTACCAAGAACGGCACCAGTAATTTATGAAATACAATAATTATAGAATATATAACATTTTATCTAAAGCTGATTTTCCAATACAATTGAATCCAAAAGAAATAGTAGTTATTCTTGGTTAGTAAATGTGTTTTTGGTTTGCAGCGAGCTTTTAAAATGGCTGGTGTCAAGAATATCATTATGAGTTTGTGGAAAGTACCAGATGTACAGACGGCTGAACTTTTTGATAATTTCTACACTGAATGTTTTGCCGGCAAAACTATTCACGAAGCTTTTCAAACGGCACAGGGTAAAATGAAAGCGAAATATTCTCCTTATTACTGGGCTGGATTTGTGTTGTTGGAGTAGAAATATTTTAATCAAGGGTTACCTTTTTGGTTTTTGGATATTAATAGATATCAAAAGATAGATACAGCTTTATATTAATTGTTAAAATGCGTATTATGGAATTAGTTCGGTTTTTAGTATTTGTTTGTTTATTGTCATTCGGTTTCATTTCAATAACTCCATTTAAAAATTTTATTAGGAGAAAAACAAGGTTTGTTTTTAGCAAAATTAAATTTTCAAGTCGGAGGATTTATAGGGTTTTAAATATAAATAAGTCCGCTGATTTTGTTTGGAAGGACCTTATTAAATACCATAAAAGTGCTAAATGGAATTTTGGACAATTCGACAAAGACAAACATATTGGGTGCTCTTTTGAAGTGGATGAGAATAATAATGTCAATTTCACCTATACTGTAACGGATGAAAAATTAATATTTAGGGCAATTATTCTATCTAATTTTGATGATGAACGAACTAATGATATATTAGTATTAGCATCCCATTTTAATGGATTATTGAGTTTTGGTGTCGTTAAGGTGAGTGTAAAGTATAATTATGTTGAATTTGAATATTTTAGGGATTTATTAACCTATTCCTTGTTCTCTGGAGAAATAGATTCAGATACTGACACGCATTTTAAATTAACGAAAGATTGCTTTTGGTCCTTTAATAATTTGATTGAAACCGGTGAAGATCCTGTGTTTGTTTTTTCGGAACTTTTGAAAAGGAAAGAGGAAGAAAGTAAAAATAGCAACTAATATTTTACCCATACCACTTGTGGTTTTCAATCCAAGTTTGAATCCATCCATCAGGTGGAATCAAACATGTCACCACTAAAATTGCTGTTTCTTGATTTGACTTGTTCTCACAATAACGCGTAAAAAAACCGCCAATCTCACGAAAGGCGGTTTTTGTTTGGTTTTTTCTAAAATTCAAACTTATTATAAACATACTTTTCAAACCATTGTGGAATTGATTCAGTATGAAATTTAAATGCTGTTCCTTTATAAATTTCCGCTAATAATTCATATTTATCACCCGAATTGTCAAAAATATAAGCTCTATGAACAAGTTTAATAGCGTCTGCCAAGTTATCAAGAGTTTTGAAATAACGTTTTTTTATTTTTTCCTCATCAACGTCATGACCATCTTTTAAAACTCTGTTTTTTACTCGTTCAATATTTTTTTCAAAATCATCGGTACATATATAATAGAGATATGTTTTATAACCTAAGGTATTGGCTTGGGTAATTTCATCTAACTTATAACGGTCACTCATTACGGTTTCATAAGTAAAATCTCTTTTTACTTCAAGTAATGAATGCCTTATAAATGATGCTACAAATGCAGCTTCATAACTATTAGTAGATTTTGGTTTATTAAGAATAAAGTTGTCTTTTAGACCGACATCAATTTTATATCCTTCGCTTATTGCTTTTTTAATAAGTGAAATACTCGAAGGTGATTTTTTAAAAATATCTAATTGAGAAGGGTTGATTTTTAGATTAAATTCGGTTAAATCAACAAAACCGATTGTATTTAGTTGTCTTTCAATCAAATCAGCATTAACAAATATTCCAGAAATATATTCTTTACTGATTACATCATAAAGTGAACTTTTGCCAGAACCATTTGGTCCAGCATAAATGCGAACTCTATTTTGACTTGGCATAAAGAATAGTTCCTCTTTTAATATTTAGAGATTTTCTTGCAGCGATTGGCTTTACAAAAACAACTTCTCCGCTGCCTTCTTCTCTATATACTTTATTCCCTTTAGTAAAAGTAAAGGACAATCCCAAAATTCTATTTTCACGAATAGCTTTTTGAGCCGCTTTTCTACCGGCAACAATAAGACTTGAAGTTTCTTTAACATTTCTAAAAATGACTTTTTTGTTTTGACTTTCCATAATATTAGAGCATTGAGTTACTACAAATGTATTACATTTAAGTATAACTTGGCTCTTTTTGGTTTAGGTTTAGTTGAAGCCAACACGGGTTTTTATTATAGTACTGTTGAGGACGAGTTTGGAAATAAAATTAGAAGGAGAGTTGAGATTGAGAGAAAGTAAATTTCTTTAAGAATCCGTATGCCCTAGCCCAGATAGAAGTGAAAATCCTTTTATCCCGATTTTTAGGGATAAAAGATTGCAATGGATAGCTGGAATAGTTTCTAAAAATAGATTGCTTCGATTCTCTCGCAATAACGCATAAAAAAACCGCCAATCTCACGAAAGTCAGTTTTTAGTTTTATTTGAATCTCAAACTACCACTTATCAATTTCATGGAATCGGTACTAATTGCATTATTTGTTCCTAATATGCCAAATTGAGAAATAGCCTCTTTTACTTCTTCAAAAATGGGGTTAGGATTTTTAATTCCGAAATGTTTGGCTAATACTGTCAAATGTTCCAAAGTTGGATTTTTACTTTCACCTGCAACGGTTGTGCTGTGAAAACCATAAGACGAGTTGGAAAAAGTTAAATCATAAGCAGGTGCCAATTTCCAATGGCCGTTTTTATCCATTAAAAAAGAAAAGTTTTTGCTGTGGTCATCTCGGTTATGGGCCAAAACATTGAAAGTGGCTAATCGTAGGACTTTAATAAAAACATTGAAGTCTTTTTCTAACGTGAAAGCGCAATCCATAATATGTCCGTAATCTAAAGTGCTCATTCTGAAATTGTCATGCAATAATCCCGCTACAGAATGCAAATGAAGTTTTTTATTATGAATTCGGTCAAACCGCTTACTTCCAAAGAAATACCTGCCTTTTTTACTTTTAAACAATCGGAATTCATTGACTTCAATTCTAGCAGCTCGCGCCATTTGATTGTAGGTATATTCAATTAAAGCAATGTCAGTTAAATCATTAGAAGATGGGAATTTTACTATCCAATGTTCAAAACCTTGCGGTAAATCAGATTTACCATAAAGTAATTCTTTGGTATTTGGATTAAAACCAACCAATATTTTTGGTCTTGCGCCGCCTGATGAACCGCCAAGTTTAAATAGTTCTTCAATTATATCTTCTGAAGTTCCGTTCAGAACGGTTTCAATTTCATTAGAAATCTGATCTAAATCTACCGCATTAAAATTAGCGTAGTTGTTTATATATTCAGGTTCGTAAGAAATCGCTCCACCACTGTTTTTATCTATGTAAGCCAATCGGTCTAACGGAGTGATGTCGTTTAAATTCACTCCCATAGAGAGCAACTTTCTGTCTAATAATAATCTACCCCAGCCATCCGGAATAGAATCTGAAAAAACACCAAATAGGCCTTCAAAATGAGTTTCTTTTGGTGTTAAAATTTCATTGGATAATTTCATTTTAAAAGGGGAAATTTCCAATCCGCATGAAATAAAATCCGGGTGGTATTTGAAATAGATTTTGCCTTGGTTTTCTACCATAGTTCCAATTTCGGTTTTAGTATCATTTAGATTTAGAAATGCTTTTATTTTCTGGATTCTTTCCATAATTATCGGTTAAATAATTTCTCTATTTCTTTCAAATCCTCTTTGGTTTTAAAAACGGCATCAAAATCATCTAATCTGTCAAAAAGATGTGCCAGTCTAAGTAATGATGCTAAAGATATTTCTCCTGTATGTTCAAATCTCTTAATACTTCCCAACGAAATGCCTGATTTATCCGCCAATTCTGATTGCGAAATCTTTTTATCTTTTCTGATTTTCCGTAACCTTTCGGCCAGTTCTAATTGAACTTCTGAGGGTGTTTTATTTATGGAATAATTTTTCATTTACAGCTAATATAGTAGTCAAATATATGATTTTTATATATAAATAGCTAATATAATAGCCGAAAACATCAATAGTAAAGTATGCTTCGTTTCTTTCGCAATAACGCATAAAAAAACCGCCAATCTCACGAAAGGCGGTTTTTTATTCTGAATTTATTTCAGAATCTATTCTATAATAACATTTTCTTTTTTATCGTAGAAATGATATTCTAAATACGTGTAAGCGTCACGAGGTATGATTTTCACCCACTTTTTATGTTCAAGAAACCATTTTGAACGTAATGATGGAAAACCTTTGGTAAGGTATGCGGCCACAAATGGATGTACATTGAGTACTACTTCTTTGTGATTTTTTAAAACTCTTTCTAGATCGGAAGCAATTTTATCAATGATTAATATTGGAGCTTCAATTTCTCCATTTTCATTGTTTGGATCTTCTTCTCTAGTTTTAATGTTTACTTCTGGTCTTACTCTTTGTCTTGTAATCTGGACTAATCCAAATTTGCTCGGAGGTAAGATTTTATGTTTTGCTTTATCATCGCTCATTTCTTCCCGAAGGAATTCGAATAAAACTTTACGATTTTCTGGATTAGACATATCGATAAAATCAACGACAATGATACCACCCATATCACGAAGACGCAATTGTCTTGCGATTTCGGCAGCAGCAATCATATTCACTTCCATGGCTGTATCTTCCTGGTTGGTAGCCTTATTAGAACGGTTTCCGCTATTTACGTCTATAACGTGCAAAGCTTCAGTGTGTTCGATAATAAGATAAGCCCCTTTACTCATGGATACTGTTTTTCCAAAAGAAGTTTTGATTTGTCTCTCTATGTTGTATTTCTCAAAAATTGGCGTGTCATTTGATTGATAAAACTTAACAATTGTTTGTTTTGAAGGTGCAATTTCTTGCAAATAATCCTTCGTTTGGTTGAACAACTCTTCATCATCAATTTGAATACCACTAAAGGTATCATTAAATACGTCTCTTAATATAGAAGAGGCTCTGTTGAGTTCTCCTAATACCTTGGACGGATGATGAGCAGTTGGTAATTTTTTACACATTGCAGTCCATCTGCTAAGCAGGTTCTGCAAATCTTTTTCTAATTCGGCTGTATTTTTGCCTTCGGCTACTGTGCGAACAATAACACCAAATCCTTTTGGTTTGATGGATTGTACCAATCGTTTCAAGCGTTCTTTTTCCTTTTTGTCTTCTATTTTTTGAGAGATAGAAACGCGGTCAGAAAACGGAACTAAAACTATAAATCTTCCGGCTAGAGAAAGCTCAGCGCTAATTCTTGGGCCTTTAGTAGATATTGGTTCTTTGACGACTTGTACTAAAATAGATTGATTGGCACTCAAAACATCAGTAATGGTACCATCTTTGTCTATTTCTTTTTCAAACTGAAAGTTTTTTAGGGAGAAATCTTTTAATTTACCTGCGCTTACAAGTTTTATGAATTTCAGTTGGGAAGATAAATTAGGGCCTAAATCATGATAATGTAAAAAAGCATCTTTTTCGAAGCCTACATTTACAAAAGCAGCATTAAGTCCAGCAACGGGTTTCCTAATTTTGGCAATAAAAATATCACCAACTTGGAAGTTGCTTTTTTCTTCTTCTTTGTGTAATTCAATTAGTTTTCCATCTTTTAATAAGGCAAAATCTACTGCTTCAGAACTAGATCTAATGATTAATTCTTTATTCACGCTGTAAATTTTTTATCTATTCGCCGAAGCGAACAAATGGATTAAACAATATTTTAACAGGTATTGAACCCGGATGGAATCCAGTTGGCAGTTAGCAGTTAGCAGGCAGCAGTGTGAACTGCAATCTGTAATCTGTAATCTGCAATCTTTTTTCCAAATTTCAATGAACGTTTAAAAAGAAAAAAGTAGTTTAAAACTACTTTTTCTTTTTGTGACGGTTAGCTCTCGCTCTTTTTTTACGTTTGTGAGTTGCTACCTTATGTCTCTTTCTTTTTTTACCGCTTGGCATATCTTGAAGATTTTATGATTAATTAATTATATTATTTTGCTTCGTTATTTATCTTTACTCCTTCAACAAAAACCTTTGCAGGTTTGAAGGCTGGTATATTGTGTGCAGGAATTTTTATTGTTGTATTTTTAGAGATATTTCTACCTGTTTTTTCTGCTCTAGTTTTTACGATAAAGCTTCCAAAACCTCTTAAATAAACATTGTCTCCAGTTTCTAATGAATTTTTTACTTCATTCATAAAAGTCTCTACAGTTGCTTGCACATCTCCTTTTTCAAGACCTAATTTTTCTGAAATTTTTGCTACGATATCTGCTTTCGTCATTTTCTTTCCTATTTATTATGTTGTACTATTTTTTTGAGTTTGCAAATATAGGAATTTAAAAAACAATTATTCAAGCTAATTGATTAAATTTTAATAACATAAACTTTTACTTTTGCCAACAAATAATTAAAACATGACTTTTTCTAACTTGCTAATACAATGGTATTTACGCAATAAGCGCGATTTGCCTTGGCGGAATACAACCAATCCTTACCCTATTTGGCTCTCGGAAATTATGTTGCAACAGACAAGAGTCGCTCAGGGGATGCCTTATTTTCTGTCTTTTACAGCAGCATTTCCTACTGTTTTTGATTTGGCGAAAGCCGATGAGGAGCAAGTTTTGAAACTTTGGCAAGGTTTGGGGTATTATTCCCGTGCCCGAAATTTACACAAAACGGCACAGCATGTAGCAGATGAATTAGCAGGAGTTTTTCCTACTACTTATAAGGACTTGTTGCAATTAAAAGGAATTGGAGAATATACCGCTGCCGCAATTGCTTCTTTTTCTTATAATGAAGTAGTTCCTGTTGTTGATGGAAATGTATTCCGGGTCTTGTCGCGTTATTTTGATGTTGAAACTGATATTGCTGCGGCTTCCGCCAAAAAAGAATTTGCTGCCCTGGCTTTTGAATTAATGCCAAAAGACAATCCCGCGATTTTCAATCAAGCTATCATGGAGTTTGGTGCCTTGCAATGCGTTCCTAAAAGTCCGAATTGTGGTATTTGTATTTTTAACGAAAGTTGTGCCGCTTTGCAAAAAAACAAAGTAGATCAATTGCCGGTAAAATCTAAGAAACTGAAAGTAAGGAATCGCTTTTTTAATTATTTGGTTGTCAATGACGAGAATGAAAATACAATAATTCAAAAGCGAACTGATAAAGGAATTTGGCATAATTT
Organism: Flavobacterium arabinosi; assembly: GCF_048158725.1. Taxonomy (NCBI): domain Bacteria; kingdom Pseudomonadati; phylum Bacteroidota; class Flavobacteriia; order Flavobacteriales; family Flavobacteriaceae; genus Flavobacterium; species Flavobacterium arabinosi. The sequence goes on along the minus strand of NZ_JBLNKX010000002.1, from coordinate 605,558 downwards.
ATACGAGTTCCCTTTGATAGAAACTGAAAAAGTGGAAGACTTTGATTTTATTACGGAGTGTATTCAAAAAGAGTTTTTCGCTAATAATGGGATTGTCAGTATAATGGAGTGTAACGAAAAGAGTATCATTCATAAATTATCGCACCAACATTTGCATATTAAGTTTTGGAAAGTAAATGTAAAAGGAACAATTGAAAACGGAATAGATGCTGTGACTTTAATAACATTCCCTTTCCCAATTGTGATTCATAATTTTATTGAAAAGGATTTATAAAGTTTCTAAAAAAATGTATCTTTGATAGAAAAACAATTCTACTATTATGAATGGAACATTGAATAAGGTTATGTTGATAGGTCATCTTGGTGATGATGTCAAAATGCATTATTTTGATGGAGGAAATTGTATCGGTAGATTTCAATTGGCAACAAATGAAGTTTATATTAATAAAACTACCAACGAAAAAATTACTTCTACAGAGTGGCATAATTTGGTCGTGCGCAATAAAGCGGCCGAACTTTGTGAAAAGTATCTTTCAAAAGGAGATAAAATATATGTAGAAGGCCGATTGAAATCGCGACAATGGCAAGCGGAGGATGGTTCTACAAAATACACAACTGAAATTCAAGTAACCGAGTTTACTTTTTTAACCACAAAAAAGGATAACGAGAACAACAAACAAATTCAAAATTCAGAATCCGTAAAAAACACTAACTTTGACCCGCAAAACAACGGTTTGCCAATCAATGATTTGCCGTTTTGATGTTTAACTAATCTTTTTTAATTTGGACCCAGAGCCCAGTTTATTTTTTGCCTACGCCATAGACACTGACTTGGTGTTTGGTTTTGTTGGCATATTTGCCTTACTTTTTTGTTCTGCAATTGTCTCGGGAGCTGAAGTGGCATTGTTTTCATTGTCGCAAAAAGACATTGACGAAACGTTGCAGGAAAATGTTTCAAAAGGAAAAATCATCTCAGATCTTTTAGAAAAACCCAAAAAGCTTTTAGCTACACTTCTTGTCGCTAATAATTTTATCAACATTGGAGTTGTAATTTTGTTTTCATTTGTTGGAAAAAATTTGTTTGCCGCTGTAAATTCACCTATTTTAAAATTCATTCTCGAAGTAATTGTAGTTACTTTTCTATTGCTGTTGTTTGGAGAGGTTTTGCCAAAAGTATACGCCAGCAGAAATAATATTAAGTTTGCCAAGTTGATTGCGTATCCTGTAGCGGCGCTTGATAAATTACTTTCGCCAATAAGTTTTCCAATGCGTAAAATCACTATTTATTTGCATAATAAATTGGGAAAACAAAAAACAAATTTCTCCGTAAATCAATTGTCACAGGCACTGGAACTGACAGATTCAGATGAAACAACTTCTGATGAACAAAAAATATTAGAGGGAATTGTAAGTTTTGGGAATACAGATACGAAACAGGTGATGAGTCCCAGAATTGATATTTTTGCTTTAGAAATAGACGAACCATTTTCAGTTATTTGTCCAAAAATCATAGAAAAAGGATATTCCAGAATTCCTGTTTACCGAGACAATATAGATCAGATAGAAGGCGTTTTGTTTGTGAAAGATTTATTGCCACATATTAATACGAGTGAATTTGATTGGAAGTCGTTATTAAGAGAGCCGTTTTTTGTTCCAGAAAATAAAAAATTAGACAATTTGTTGAAGGATTTCCAAAGTATGAAAAGTCATTTGGCCATTGTAGTTGATGAATACGGAGGAACTTCCGGTTTAGTTTCTTTGGAAGATGTAATCGAAGAAATCGTTGGTGATATCAGTGATGAGTTTGATGATGATAATATCAATTTTTCTCAAATTGATGATAAAAATTATCTTTTTGAAGGGAAAATAAATCTAAAAGATTTCTATAGAATTATCGATGTAGACGAAGAATTATTCGAAATTAAAAAAGGAGAAGCCGAAACGTTGGCTGGATTTATACTTGAGATTTTAGGAAATTTTCCAAAAAAAGATCAGAACATCGCATTTGAAAACTGTCTGTTTACGGTAGAAGCGGTAGACAAAAAACGAATTAAACAAATAAAAGTAACGATTGAATAATTAAAAATGTTTAAAAAAATAATCACTTTTTCAACAATACTACTATCATTATTGAGCTTTAGCTGTAAAGACGATGTTATACCAAAACCATCAAGCTATTTACGATTGGATTATCCGGAAGCAAAATATGTAAATTTCGAAAATGAATGTCCATTTGCTTTCGAGATGAATTCGGAGGCTGTTATCAAAGGGGAAAAAGATTGTGGATTTACCATTACATATCCAAAAATGAAAGCCACTATTTATCTGACTTATAAGCCAGTGAATAATAATATTAATAAATTGTTGCGTGATGCTCAAAAACTTACTTACGAACATGTTATAAAAGCAGATGATATATTGGAACAACCCTATTTAAATCCTCAAAAAAAGGTGTATGGTATGTTTTATCAGGTTGATGGAAACGCGGCCACTAACTCACAGTTTTATGCAACGGACAGTACAAAACATTTTGTAACCGGCTCTATTTATTTCTATGCTAAACCTAATTTTGATTCTATTATGCCAGCAGCGAGTTATGTCAAAAATGATATGCAAAGATTGATGGAAACCTTAAAGTGGAAATAGTATTTTATAAAAAAAGCTTCTCAAATTTGAGAAGCTTTTTTTATAAAATGTAATAGTTCGATTACGATTTCATATCCGAAACTTTATATGTTTTACCGTCAGCCGTTTCTTCAACAACTTTAGTTAGGCTTTCAGGATTTTGAACCGTTTTATCAAAAGTTACAGTTGCCAGTTTTTTGTCAAAATCTACGGTAGCTTTTTGTACGCCATCGAGATCGGATAATTCGCTTTCTATTGTTTTTGCGCAACCAATCGCGCAAGTCATTCCTTCTACTTTAAAACTGGCTGTTTGCAAATTAGCGGCTGCAATTTCTTTTTTAACTTTTGGAGCAGTAGTTTCTGTTGAAGCTGTTGTAGTTGGAGCAGTTTTTTCAGTGTTTTTTTTGCAACTTACAAATAAAAGACCTGCAAGGGCTATCGCTGCTATTGATTTTGTGAAATTCATTTTTATTTGGATTTAAATTAAAGGTCTAATATCAACTGCAAAATTAATGAAAAAAAGAAGTTCTATTTCATAAAATTATTACAATTTTGGGGCAAAATTAGATTTATGAATGCAAGACAATTGAAATGGGTTTACTTGATGATTCTTGCCTTAATTTGGGGAAGTTCATTTATATTAATAAAAAAGGGATTAGTGGGTTTAACTGCTTTACAATTAGGTTCTTTACGAATCTTGTTTGCAGCGGTTTTTTTGTTATTGATAGGTTTTAAAAGTTTAGTAAAAATTCCAAAAGAAAAATGGAAATATATCGCACTTACTTCGTTGTTTGGGACATTTACACCTGCGTATCTTTTTGCCATTGCCGAAACGGAAATTGACAGTTCGATAACCGCAATTCTTAATTCCTTGACGCCATTAAATACGTTGATTTTGGGAGCGATGGCTTTTGGGATAAATTTCAAAAGAAGTCAGGTTTGGGGCGTTTTTATAGGTCTTGTAGGAAGTCTGCTTTTGGTTTTTAACGGAGCAATAAACCATCCCGAGCAAAATTATTATTACGCTATTTTAGTTATAGTCGCTTCTGTTTGCTATGCCATAAACGTCAATTTATTAAAAAAATATTTGCATGATTTGAGTCCGTTGAGTATTACTACCGGGAATTTTGCATTTCTGTTGTTGCCAACATTGCTTATTTTATTTTTCTCTGGTTTTTTTGATGTAATTCATGTTGATACCGTACAGCATTCGGTTTTATTTATCATGATATTAGGAGTGGTAGGAACTGGAATTGCTAATATTCTTTTCTTTAAATTAATCCAAATGTCATCACCGGTTTTTGCTACTTCGGTAACGTATCTAATTCCAATAGTTGCTTTTTTCTGGGGATTATTAGACCATGAAATGTTGACACCAGTTCAGTTTTTTGGCGCTTTTATTATTTTGATTGGAGTTTATTTATCAGCAAAAAAGTAGTTTTCAGGTTGCAAACCTCAGGTGATGCAATTAGTAAAAAAGCAAAGCCTGTCTTGTAAAGACAGCCTTTGTTGGTTTTTAAAATAAAATAATTGATTTTATTTGTAAACTGGTTTTTCTACCGGATTTCCGTAATTGTCAAAATAGAACATTGGAATGTTTAATTTTTCCAATCCTGGAATCACCTCTGATCCTTTTCCTGCAATTATAATTCGGGTATTGTCTAAAAGGAAATACTTATTGGCAGCACGAAGAATATCATCTGGTGTCACTGCGTTTATGGTTTTGATGTAATTTTCATAGAAATCAGCAGGAAGATCTTCGGTTTCTATGTTTAAAGCATATCGTGCTATTGCCTGAGGCTTTTCCACTTGCATTACAAACCGACCTATGTATCCGGCTTTTACACTTTTAAGTAATTCAGGAGATACTTTTTCGGTTCTTATTTTTTTAATTTCCTTGATGAATTCCACAACTGCACTATCGGTAACGGTACTTTTTACAGCCGAGGCTGACTTTATTTTTGTTACGTATTTTCCAGAGCCAATGATTGCATTTGCACCATAAGTCCAACCATTTTTTTCTCTTAAATTCATATTGAGGTAACTATTAAAATCTCCGCCAAGAATATAAGTTGCAATAACTGCAGGGAAGAAGTCTTTATCGCTCATTTTTAAATTTACGGTATTCACTAGCGAAATCTCTGATTGAACGGCATTAGGGACATCAACAAAATTGATTTGAGTAAAGGGTACATTTTGCGGAGCAGCATACGTCAGCTTTGGAGTGCTTCTTTTTTTCCATGAACCAAAAAGTCTTTCAACAATAGGTTTTACATCGTCATATTTAATGTCTCCAATAATTACCAAATATCCGTTTTCGGGGACGAAGTAGTTTTGATAATTGGATTCCACATCAGCAAGCGTAACGTTTTTAAGTGTTTCTTCGGTCATGTATTCACCGGAAGGATGATTTTTTCCAAAGGCAAGCGCATCAACCACTCTATTAGCAATTGCGGGAACGCTTTTTTCCTGCGCTTTCAGTCCTTCTAATAATTTGGCTTTTTCTTTGTCGAATTCTTCTTGGGTGAATTTTGGATGCAATGCTCCGTAAGCCATGAGTTCCAAAATTCTTCCTGAATATTTAGAAAGGGAACTGGCATAAGCGCCTTGCGAACTAAAGTTGATGTTAGCGCCCAAAAAATCAATTTCTTCATTAAACGCATCTTTTGCAATTTTTGCACTTCCGTTTCCTATTAGGTTGTTGCATAATTCATCAACGCCTTTTTTATTGCCTTCTGCAAATGGTGCGTTGTCTAATGCAAGATTAAAAGTTACTCTGGGTAATTTGTGATTTTCTACAATCATTACTTTTAAACCATTGTCTAAAGTAAAGGTTTGCGGTTTTTTTATATTTACGACTGGAGAAGCCGCAGGTTTCGGTTGTGGACGATTTTGTGCTTGCATGATTCCTGTTATGAACAAAATGAATAATAGAATAGTTGTTTTTTTCATGATTGAAAAGGTCTTAATTTTGAGCCTCCGCTTTTGAAGGAACATAATCCAAAATAAGTCTTTGATTTGGATTCAAATATTTGTTGGCTACCTCTCTAATTTCTTCACGCGTTATGGAATGAAACAGATCAATCTCTGTGTTAATCAAATTCACATCGCCATAAAGCAAATAGTAAGTTGCTAAATTTTCGGCGATTCCTTCCAGGTTTCCATTCTTATTCACAAAACGATTGTCAAACGTGTTTTTCAATTTTTGAAAATCTTTTTCAGAAATCAATTCGGTCTGGATTTTTACAATTTCCTCGTCAACTTCTTTTATTAAATCAGCAGAAGTGTGTGTTCCCATTGGTAAACCATACAAAATATACATACCATAATCTTCCTGACTAAAACCAACGGCATCTATTTGTAAAGCCATTTTTTTCTCATCAACGATTTTCTTGTATAATTTAGAGCTTTTTCCATCGCTCAAGTAGGACGAAATTAAATCCAATACTCTGGCATCTCTTGTTTTCATTGAGGGAGTTCTGTAAGTAGCCACAACCATTGGAATCTGGATATTTGAATCCTCGTAGGTTGCTCTTATAGTTTGTGTAATAGGTTCTTCGGTAAAAGTTTGTTTTTTTATTTCCTTCCCTTTTTGGATTGATCCAAAATATTTCTGAATCCATTCTTTAGCTTTATTTTTTTCGAAATCTCCTGCAACAACCAGTACGGCATTGTTTGGAATATAAAACTTCTTATTAAAAGCCTGAAATTCTTCTAAAGTGGCTGCGTCTAAATGTTCCATCGAGCCAATTGTGGTCCAGCGATACGGATGGTTCTTGAACATGTTTTCCTTTACGGCTCCAATGATATTTCCATAAGGCTGATTGTCATAACGACTTCTTTTTTCTTCCTTTATCACCCCGTTTTGAGTATCAACCCCAATTTTATTGATTACAGGATGCATTAATCTTTCGGATTCCATCCAAAGTGCCAATTCTAAATTGTTTGATGGGAATACTTCATAATAATAGGTGCGATCATCTGAGGTGTTGGCGTTATTTATCCCGCCATTTGAAGTGACGATTTTGAACCATTCGCCACGTTTAATGTTTTCCGTTCCTTCGAATAAAAGATGTTCGAAAAAATGAGCAAATCCAGTTCTGTCTGGTGTTTCATCTTTGGAGCCAACATGATACATTACAGAAGTTACCACCACTGGCGCCGATGGGTCGTTATGTAATATGACATGCATACCATTATCTAAATCATATTCTTCGAAAGCTATTTTTTGAGCCGAAGCTATTCCTCCCAGCATAAGTGCAGTGCTTAACATTATTATTAATTTTTTCATACGGATTAATACATTTCTATTTACAATAGATAAAAACGAAAAATATTTATACTTCAAAAATACCTTTTTTTAATGATGATTGTCCGGTGATTTAAAGTTTCGGTTAATTTTAACAATTTTTAACTGGACGAATACTGTTTAAGAAATAGGTAAAGTATTGAAAAACAAAGTTTAAAAGAGATAGAGTGTTTTTTTTGCTTGAAGGATTGCAGGATAAATATTTAATTGTATATTTGCAACCTTAAAAATTATTAAAACAATTCAGTATGTATGCAATCGTAGAGATAGCAGGGCAACAGTTCAAAGTAAGCAAAGACCTAAAGGTTTACGTTCACCGTTTGACAAATGAAGAAGGTTCGAAAGTTTCTTTCGACAAAGTTTATTTGTTAGATGATAACGGTACAATCACAATAGGCGCCCCAGCTATAGAAGGTGCTTCAGTAGAAGCTAAAGTGTTACAACACTTAAAAGGAGATAAAGTTATCGTTTTCAAAAAGAAAAGAAGAAAAGGATACAAAAAGAGAAACGGTCACAGACAATATCTTACTCAAATTGTAATTGAAGGTATTACTGGTGTTGGTGCTAAGAAAGCAGCTCCTAAAAAAGAAGCAGTTGAAGCAACTACAGAAGAAGTAGAAGCTCCTAAGAAAAAAGTAGCTAAAGCTAAAAAAGAAGATACACAAGAATAATAACAATATAAAACTAATACGTCATGGCTCACAAGAAAGGTGTCGGTAGTTCTAAGAATGGTAGAGAATCAGAATCAAAACGTTTAGGTGTTAAGATTTTTGGTGGTCAAGCTGCTATTGCTGGGAACATCATCGTAAGACAAAGAGGTTCAAAACATAATCCAGGTGCAAATGTTTACATTAGTAAAGATCATACTTTACATGCAAGAGTTGATGGTGTTGTTTTCTTCCAAAAGAAAAGAGATAACAAATCATACGTTTCTATACTTCCATTTGAAGTTGAAGCATAATTGATTTTCTCAATTATTTAAAAACCCGTTTCGAAAGAAACGGGTTTTTTGTTTTTTTATGAAAATTTATTTTTAGATTTATGTTCGTGGATAAAGATTGCAAATTTGCGTGGTTGGATTTTTTTGAAGGTAATCTCTATTTATTTATCAATTTATAGACTACTTTCTTTTTTTTCTGTTTTGTGTCCTCTTCTTTTTCTTCTTTTTTCAATCTTTTTTCTTCTTCTTGTTTTTTAACGATTTCTTCTTTTTCTAATTTAGTAGTTTCTATTTCTTTTTTGAAGGCTTCAATTTTTTTGGAGCTTGATCCTATTTCAGCGTTTGTGTTGTTTAGTTTTTCCTCGGATTTAGCTACTTTCTCTTTTGATTTTTCAATGTTTTTTTGGAGATCAACATCATTGTTGGTTTTTGAGTTGTTTTCAAGATTAGCAAGGCTTTCTTTTTCTGTTTTTAAATCGGCTTCTTTTTCTTTTGCCTTTTCTTCCAGTTTCGTTAGGTTTCGTTCCTCTTTTGCTAATTTATTTTCTGCAGTCTCAATTTTATTTAGTGTATGGGCCATCATACTGCGCATTTGCTGTTGTTGCATATACAGTTGTCTTTCACTCGCCCATTTTTGATTCGTATTATTCATTTGTTGGTTCATATTTCTTGCTTGTTGTTGCTGGATTTGCATGGAACGATTTATCGTATTCATATTGTATTGTGCAATAGCGAGAATTGGGAATAATGTTAACACTGTTAAAAAAAGCTTTGTCTTCATAATTTTGTTTTTAGTTAAAATTTGTTTTAGCATTTGATTAAGGGAGTCTCGTTCTTTTTTGATTTTAAATTTAAGCTTAATTATTATATAATCATAAGTAATATCTGATTAATAGAATTAATTTTTTTATCGAATTATTCTTGTGCTCTTGCGATGGATTGCGCCAAATTAAAAATAGCTGTAAAAACCAGACCGTAACCTAAAAATGACCAATGAGCACAATCATAATTAAGCACAAAAAAACCCTCACATTTCTGCAAGGGTTCTGTCTTAATACTTAGTACTAAAGTCTTAATGCTAATATCTGTAATATTCTGGTTTGAATGGACCTCCAACTGGAACACCAATATAATCAGCTTGATCAACACGTAAAGTCTCTAATTCAACACCTAATTTAGCTAAGTGTAGCATTGCTACTTTTTCATCCAAATGTTTTGGTAACATGTACACGTCATTGTTGTATGCCGCGCTGTTTTTCCACAATTCGATTTGAGCTAAAGTTTGGTTAGTAAATGAGTTACTCATTACAAAACTAGGGTGACCTGTAGCACAACCAAGGTTTACCAAACGACCTTCAGCAAGGATAAGAATGTCTTTTCCAGCGATAGTATATTTGTCAACTTGTGGTTTGATTTCGATTTTTGATGCACCGTGGTTTTCGTTCAACCAAGCCATATCAATTTCGTTATCAAAATGTCCAATGTTACAAACAACAGTTTTGTCTTTCATTTTTTCGAAATGACTTCCCAAAACAATATCTTTATTTCCAGTTGTAGTGATGATGATATCAGCAGTAGCGATTACGGTATCTAATTTTTTCACTTCAAAACCGTCCATTGCAGCTTGAAGCGCACAAATTGGGTCAATTTCAGTAACGGTAACAATAGAACCAGCACCTCTAAAAGAAGCCGCAGTTCCTTTACCTACATCACCGTAACCACAAACGATTACTCTTTTTCCAGCAAGCATTAAGTCAGTTGCACGACGAACCGCATCAACTGCAGATTCTTTACAACCGTATTTGTTATCAAATTTTGATTTAGTAACTGAGTCATTTACGTTAATTGCAGGCATTGGCAATGTTCCGGCTTTTACTCTTTCGTAAAGTCTATGAACACCAGTTGTAGTTTCTTCAGATAATCCTTTGATACCAGCAACCAATTCCGGGAAACGGTCAATAACCATATTTGTTAAATCTCCACCGTCATCAAGAATCATGTTCAATGGTTTTCTGTCTTCACCAAAGAATAATGTTTGCTCAATACACCAGTCAAAATCAACTTCGTTCAAACCTTTCCAAGCATAAACTTGAATTCCTGCAGCAGCAATTGCAGCAGCAGCTTGATCTTGAGTAGAGAAAATGTTACAAGAACTCCAAGTCACCTCAGCACCAAGAGCGATTAAAGTTTCAATCAAAACCGCAGTTTGGATTGTCATGTGCAAACATCCTGCAATACGAGCACCAGCAAGTGGTTGTTCGTTTTTGTATTCAGCACGAAGTGCCATTAAACCTGGCATTTCAGCTTCTGCTAGTTCAATTTCTTTTCTTCCCCAAGCCGCTAGAGAAATGTCTTTAACTTTGAAAGCCACAAAAGGCATAGTTGTAGTACTCATTTATAGTATATTTGTAATTGTAAAATTTTTTTGCAAATTTACGTAATAACTTTAGAATTTTACTGTTTTCTAAAAGATTTATGAATTGTTTAATTCGCTAATCTTTTGAACATTAACGAAATAATTTCTTTAAGCTGAACTTGTTTCAGTTTCTGGAGCTATTTCCCGTTATTCGCTATATCTTTTTACACGCAAAAAAAGCGTGAAAAAAGGATGCCGCTACTACCGGGGCTAAAAAAACAAAATCTGAACACGATGCCGCTTTTCAAAACTATAAATTTCAATTCCACCACCCAAATTCTCGTTTGGAAAGTAACTGAATCCTATGCGGAATTATTTGGTCAAGTGGTCTTAAACGATAGCAATCGCATACGGCTCGACGGAATGAAATCTGAAATGCATCAACGCGCCTTCCTCAGTGTTCGTAAATTATTGCAGGAAACAGGCCACACGGATTTAGATTTGTATTATGATGAATTCGGTAAGCCACATCTTAAAGGAGAGAAACACATTTCCATAACACATTCACATAATTTTTCGGCAATAATCATTAGCGACCAAACCGTAGGAATTGATATCGAATTGCAAAGAGACAAAATCATCCGAATCGCAGATAAATTCTGTGACTCAGAATTTCAATTTTTATCCCGAAGTTTCGGGACCGAGAATAAGGAAGAATACATCAGAAAATTGACTGTGATTTGGGGTGCCAAAGAAGCCATTTTTAAAATCCGAAACGAAAAAGGAATCAGTTTCAAAGATCATATCAAAGTCAATGCTTTCGAATTAAAGGTTAAACAAACCAGTGCCGAACTTCACTTTGATAGTGTGGTAAAAGATTTTGATATTCATTTTGAAGAAATAAAGTCGGGTCCCGAAAGCTTTCGGGACGAACAGATGAAGCAAAATTGTACTTTAGTGTATGCCTTTGAGAAAAATTAAACTTTACTTCTGCTTTCAAAAATATTCATATAAAGAAAAGTACCCATTTTCCGTGCTCTTCGTTTCATTGTTTCGACATTTTCACCTTCAAAAAGTTCATCTAAAGTTTCAAACCATAAGTTGAGCCAAATACCAAATTCATTAGACGAAATCCGATGGTCAAAATGTTTGTCTACTTCATTATGAACCGCAATGGGGTTTCCGTTGTATTTTTTTACCGCAAATAAATTCATTTCCCAAAAATCCGTCAGCCTCTCTAAATGTTCGTCCCAATTAGTGATAGTTTCATTAAAAAAGAAACCAATTTCTTTGTCGGCTCTTATTTTAGCATAGAAAGAATGGACGAGAAGGGTTAAGTCGTCTCGATTTTCAATTGTTTTTTTCATAATGTAATATTATTCAAAAAGATAAACAAAATGCTGCAAAGCACACTTGTAATGATGAGATTGAATACCAATTTATGGTTCATTTGTGATAATATAGAAGTGTTCACTAGCATACAAATTAGAACAATAATGGCTAATTGTGTCATTTGTAAAATAGAGGTGCCGTTAGAAAGAATGAACATTGCAGCAGCGGCACCAAGACAACTTTGTCCAATAACTGCCATTGTTGAAGAGCCAATAAAATTTTGTTCAAAATTTTCGAATGTTTTTTTATAGAGTGTCATAATATTTGAATTTTATACAGCAAATTTAGCTGCACTTCCATCCAGTTTTTTATGACTTAAATCATAAAACGAAAATTAACGGTATACTTTTCGGTTAATGATTTTTAAAACTCCTTTTTTTTCTAATGATTTAATGGCTCGGATAACAGTTTCTACACGGAGTCCAGTTAAATCACCAATTTGCTGCCGGGTTAAATCAATTCGGTATCCGTTTTTATCTTCTTTGAAATTAAAATAAGCAATGGAATAATCAATTAATCGCAATACTCTGTGTTCAGGTTCATGAGTGGAAATCTCAGCTGCCATAACCGATTTATAATGCAAACGTTGCGCTAAATTTTCAATTACCTTCATCGATACAGATGGATTTTCGCTTAGCAATTTCATAAAGCCATCTTTTGATATACTGAGTATTTCGGTGTCTTCAACAGCTATTGCATTGGCAGGATAGGGCCGATTTAAAAATAAAGGTGGTTCTCCAAAACTTTGATTTTCATTAAAAAAACCTTGAATGAATTCACGACCGTCATCGTTATAATTATTCATTTTTACTTCTCCAGAAAGTATTTGATAATACTGTATCGCTTGATTGCCTTCTTCAAAAATGGTTTCTGTTTTTTTATATGATTTTCGAGTGGCACCATATTTTTCCAGTAATTCAGTAGCTATCATAATTGCATTGTTTTTTGTTCAGAATCGTATAACAAATATAATTGATTCAAAATAGTTCTCAGACTTCAAAAAACTTTTACTTTTACAGCTATATGAAGCAAAAGATTTACAATCAACTACTGCAAGCCAAGTTGGAAAATAAAAAAATGTTGGCCATTCTTCTGGATCCTGACAAAGTGGTTTTGGAAAACCTTGCTCTTTTAATTTCAAAAATCAATCATTCGCCGGCAACACATATTTTCATTGGCGGAAGTCTGGTTACAACTACAATTCTAGAGGAGTTAATTGTACAGATTAAACAAAATTGTGATTTGCCAATTGTTCTTTTTCCTGGAAATCCATCTCAGATTTCAGATAAAGCAGATGCGATTTTATTCCTGTCGCTAATCTCCGGAAGAAACCCTGATTATTTAATAGAACATCAGGTAAAAGCAGCACCTATTTTAAGGCAAACCCAACTCGAAATTATTTCTACAGGATATATTTTGATTGAAAGTGGTAATAAAACCGCCGTAGAACGGGTCAGTAAAACCAAACCATTGGACCGGAATAATATTGATTATGTAATTCAAACCGCACAAGCAGGAGAGATGTTAGGGAACAAATTGATTTATCTGGAAGCTGGAAGCGGTGCAAAACAAGCTGTTCCTCTTGAAATGATTAAAAAAGTTGCTCAAAACATTGAAATTCCAGTAGTTCTTGGAGGTGGAATTGTAGATTTGCAAGGAATTGAAAAGGCGTACAATGCAGGAGCTGATTTGGTGGTAATAGGAACGGCTTTTGAAAATGATATGGATTTTTTTAATCAATAATTTAAAGGATATAATGATAGAATATTTTTTTTCTCAATATAGAGATTACCCAACATTCGACATTGTTCTGGAAATTGTAGCGGTAATTTTTGGGCTATTTAGTGTTTGGTATGCTAAAAAAGATAATATTTTGGTTTTTCCAACAGGATTAGTAAGTACATTTATCTATGTTTACTTACTATGGAAATGGACTTTATGGGGTGATATGATGATCAATGGTTATTATTTTATAATGAGTATTTATGGTTGGTATCATTGGACAAGGAAAAAAGGAGACACCGTAGAGTTTCCAATTTCAATAATTTCTATTTATGAAAAAAGAATTGCCATAATTATTTTTATATTTACGGTCGCATTTGTGGTTTCAGTTTATCACTATTTTGATAAATTTACTACTTGGTATGCTTATGTTGATACTTTTATAACAGGTATTTTCTTTATCGGAATGTGGCTTATGGCCAAAAGGAAAATTGAAAATTGGATATTTTGGATTATCGGCGATGTTATTTCCATTCCATTGTATTTTATAAAAGGTTTTACTTTTACAAGTTTTCAGTATCTAGTATTTACAATTGTTGCCGTTTACGGCTATTTAGAATGGAAGAAAACCTTAAACAGTTCTCAAAAAATGGAACTACAGAAATCATAAAAATTGCTCTTTTTGGCCCTGAAAGTACAGGCAAAACTACTTTAGCAAAGCAACTCGCCGAATATTATAATACGGAATGGGTTCCTGAGTTCGCACGAGATTATCTTCAAGAAAAATGGAATAAAAATCAACTTATTTGTGATGTTGATGACATGCTGCCTATTGCATATGGTCAAACTCAATTAGAAAATAAAAGTCTTTTAATCGCTAATAAATATCTTTTTTGTGATACAAATTTGATGGTGACAAAGGTATTCTCCGAAGTGTATTATAACTATTGTGATCCAATATTAGGCGAAGCGGCTCTTGAACATGAATACGATTTATTTTTCCTGACGGATATTGACGTTCCTTGGGAAAAAGATGATTTAAGAGATAGTCCTGAAAAAAGAGAATCTGTATTTGCAGTTTTTAAACAATCTTTAATTGATAATAAAAAGCCATTTATAACGCTTTCGGGAGACAAGAATTTGCGATTAAATAGAGCTATTTCAATAATCGATGATTTGACAGAAGCTAAGAAAATGGGTTTTTCTCCCGCTGATTTTGTGCAAGTTTACGAACATGGAGTTCCATTAGAAAACATCAAACAACAATTGAGTTTTTTTAGAAACGGAATAGTAAAGAGTAATCTAGTTGGACCCGCAACTTTATTTAACGGCATTTTAAAATTATCTGAAAAAGATTTTCAAGAAAAAGCGACTTTTTTTGATAAAAACAAAACAAATTTAAAACTGGAAAAATTCGTTCCTGCATCGGGAGCAGCAAGTAGAATGTTTAAATTTTTGATTGCTTTTTTGAATGAATTTGATATTGAAAATGAAAGCATTAATGCTTATATAAACAGGAAAAAAGATACGGAACTATCTATTTTTATAGTGGGTTTGGAAAAATTTCCGTTTTTTAAGGTAATTGATAAAAAATTAAGAGAAGAATTTCCTGATTTTGAATCTTTCGATAGGGATTATAAAAATTATTATTTCATAAAATTACTTTTAGCTAAAGATTACTTTGATTTTTCAAGTAAGCCTAAGGGAGTCCTTCCTTTTCATAAATACAAGACCCATATCGCAACGGCTTTAGAAGAACATTTATATGAATGTGCTTATTATTCGAGTTCAAATGATAATTCCCATTTGCATTTTACGGTTTCTGAAGCTCATCAAAATCAATTTGAAAATATAATTGATGCTATAAAAAGCCCAATTGAAAAAGAATCCAGAACAACTATAAAAGTTAGTTATTCCTATCAAAATAAGAATACAGATACTCTTGCAGTGGATTTTGAAAACAAACCCTTTAGGGATGAAAATGGACGATTGTTTTTTAGACCGGGAGGTCATGGTGCTTTGATTGATAATTTAAATAATCAGGATGCCGATATTGTTTTTATTAAAAATATTGACAATGTAATTCAAAATCATATTCAAAAAATTGCTCTATATAAAAAAGCATTAGCGGGAATTTTAATAGAAGTTCAACAACGATTATTTAAGTATTTGTACGCAATAGATGCTAAAGAAATTCAACAAGAATATATTGATGAAATTTTACTTTTTTTGGAAGAAAAATTAAACATTAGAACTCCAGACGATTTTTACGAACTTAGTTTTGAGAATAAAATTATCGAACTTAAAGTGCTTTTGAACAAGCCCATCAGAGTTTGTGGAATGGTAAAAAATGAAGGGGAACCCGGTGGTGGACCATTTTGGGTGAAAGATGAAAAAGGCGCAGTCTCATTGCAAATTGTAGAAAGTTCTCAAGCGGATTTGTCAAATGAAAGTCAAAAGAAAATCCTTGATAACGCGACTCATTTTAATCCTGTTGATTTAGTTTGTGGGCTTAAAAATTATAAAAAAGAAAAGTTTGACCTAACGAAGTTTGTGGATCATAACAGCGGATTTATTGTAGAGAAAAACACATTAGGAAAAACGATCAAATCATATGAATTGCCTGGTTTATGGAATGGCGCTATGGCAAATTGGATTACCATATTTGTTCAAGTGCCTTTAATTACCTTTAATCCAGTAAAAAGCGTAAATGATTTATTAAAATCGGCACACCAGCCTCAATAAAATTGGAAAAAGAAAAAATCATATCAGAATTAACTTTCAAAGCCGTTCGAAGTAGTGGTGCTGGCGGACAAAATGTAAATAAAGTTTCTTCTAAGGTGGTTTTGACTTTTGATTTGAAAAAGTCACAGTCATTGGCCGACGAGGAGAAATTGCTTCTGGAAACTAAATTGTCTTCAAGATTAACAACTGATTTAGTTTTGATTTTGAACTGTGATGAAGATCGCAGTCAACTTAAAAACAAAGAAATTGTGATCAAGCGATTTTTGGAAATAATCAAAAACGGCTTAGTTGTTCCCAAAGAGCGTAAACCCACCAAGATTCCGAAGTCAGTTATTAGAAAACGAATTAAAGATAAAAAGAATATTTCTGAAGTTAAGAAAAATCGCAGGAAACCAGATTTAAATTAATGGAGTTTTTTCAGGTTTTAATTATTTTTCTAAATCTAACAGTGAAAGAATCTAAATATCTAAAAATCTTTGCTAAATTTGCACCGTCTCAAAGGGGTGCTCTAAATAACGAGCTGAGATTATACCCAAAGAACCTGGACAAGTAATGTTGTCAAGGGAAAAAATGACAAAAATAGAGTAAATAGTGCTTTATTTGTCATAGGAAACAATCATTTTAATTTAACAAAAGAATAATTCCCCCTTTTATTCGTAATCTTTTACGGATGAATACTTTATTTTATTTTATTGGCCACAAAGGCAAACACGAGCAGAAGAGAACTTACAAAACTAACGCGCAAGGTTCAAATTTTTTGTTGTCTGTTACCTTTTCTCTATTATCTTTTTATTCCTTTTCCCAAGTCAAAGACACTACCAAAGTTAACCAACTCGATGAAGTATTGGTTTCGGCAATTCGTGTTACTTCAAAAACTCCGGTTAGTTTTAGCAATTTAGATAAAAAAGAACTCAAATTTAGAAACTTGGGGCAGGACATTCCTATTTTAATGAATTATTTACCGTCAGTTGTTACTACTTCCGATGCTGGAAATGGAGTAGGATATACTGGAATCCGTGTTCGTGGTAGCGATGCGACAAGAGTAAATGTCACTATCAATGGAATTCCTTACAATGATTCTGAAAGTCATGGGACTTATTGGGTAAATATGCCAGATTTTGCTTCTTCAGTGGAGAGTTTGCAACTGCAACGCGGTGTAGGAACTTCAACAAATGGAGCTGGTGCTTTTGGTGCGAGTTTAAATATGTTGACTGATTCCTATTCTGATAAAGCAACAGGAGAAATTTCTAATTCTTTTGGAAGTTTTAATACTAGAAAGCATACTGTAAAATTCAGTACGGGATTAATTAATAATCATTTTGAATTGGCGGGACGTTTGTCTGCATTAAAATCGGATGGTTACATTGACAGGGCTAAATCGGATTTAAAATCTTATTTTCTTCAAGGAACGTACGTTGGTAAAACGACTTTAATTAAAGCGTTGGCTTTTGGAGGAAAAGAAAAAACATATCAATCTTGGAATGGAACTGATGGAGATACGATGAATAGCGACAGAACGTTCAATTCTGCCGGAATTTTTACGGATGAATTCGGTCAAACACGGTATTATAACAATGAAACTGATAATTACCAACAAGATCATTATCAATTGCATTGGAACGAAAAAGTTTCCAATAATTGGAGTACGAACTTAGCTTTCCATTATACTAAAGGAAAAGGATATTATGAAAATTATAAAGAAGACGCTGATTTTTCTGATTATGGATTGCAGCCAGTAGGCGTTTTAACAACAACAGATTTAATCCGTCAAAAATGGTTGGATAATGATTTCTATGGAACTACATTTTCTGCAAATTATACAACTGAAAAACTGGACGTCATTTTTGGTGGTGGTTATAACAAATATGAAGGAGACCATTTTGGAAAAGTAATTTGGGCTCGTTTCGCTTCTCAAAGTGAATTGGGAGATCGTTATTATGATGATTTTGCAACCAAAACCGATGGAAATATTTTTGCAAAAGCAAATTATCAAATAACGGAAAAAATAAGCTTATTCGGAGATTTACAACTTAGAAATGTACATTACAAAGCGAATAGTTATGAAACGGGTTCAGTAAATGATAACTTTATTTTTTTCAATCCTAAGACAGGATTGAATTTTGATATCAATGCTAAAAACAAGTTGTACTTTTCGTATGCAAGAGCGAATCGGGAACCAAACAGAACGGATTATGAAGGCGGAAATGCTAAACCAGAAAAGTTGAATGACTTTGAATTGGGTTGGAGATACGTTGCTGATAAAGTGAAATTCAATTCGAATGTCTATTATATGGCGTATAAAGACCAGCTGATATTAACGGGAAAATTAGATGATGTAGGAAGTCCAATTCGTTCTAATAGTGAGAAAAGTTATCGTTTGGGACTGGAAGTTGATGCTACAATTGCGGTATCGGATCAATTTATCATTCGTCCTAATTTTACTTTAAGTGCGAATAAAAACATTGATTTAGCTGTTGAAGGGGAGAATTATGGAACTACTGATATTGCTTATTCACCATCAGTTATTGTTGGAAATATTTTGGTTTACAAACCTACAGAAAACTTTCAAGTATCTTGGATGCAAAAATTTGTGGGAGAACAATACATGAACAATATTGAATTACCTGCTGCAAAGTTGGCAGATTATTTTGTAAATGATTTGAATATTGCTTACGAAATTAAACCCAAATCAGTTTTCAAATCAATTATTTTAACTGGTTTGGTAAACAATGTTTTAGACAAGAAATATGTTTCCAATGGGTATATGTGGGATGTTTATCCATACTATTATCCACAAGCAGGAATTAACTTCTTAGCTGGATTAACACTGAAGTTTTAGATTATTATTAGTTATATTACTTGAAAATCCTGATGGTTTAACTGTCAGGATTTTTTGTTTTATGATTTTAATTATATACTCGAAGTACGTTTCCGTTCACTTCTACACGATATTGTTTTAAAAGGTATTGTTTTCCCGAGCTTTGGCCAGTAAATAAGCTGTATTCTGCATTGTCACAAGGACAAACTACTTTTATTCCCTTTATGGCCATGGTAGAGCAGCTGCTCAAAGCTTGGTTGGGACAAGCGGCATCGAATGCATTATAGCCGCTTCCAGTATTGAATACAAATATCCCTTTGGCACCCACACCAGAGTAATAAATAGCATTACTTGGATACTGGAGATTAGAATATGCGGGTAGATTCATGTTGATATCTAGAGTGAAACTATAATTAGGGAGGTATGGATTTTTATTGTCAAAACCATTGTTACTACAACTAAAGAAAAAAGAAATAATAAAGAAAAGTAGGATGTATTTTTTCATTTTAAAATATAGTAAAAGAATTAGCGAAACAAATTTAATTTATTTAACTTTGAATTATATATGATTAACATATATTTATAGGCTAAAAAAATTAATAATATCTTTGTGGAAAGAAATCCCGTCCTGATGGGATTTTTTCTATTTATATAAATGACCAAATTATGAGCACAGTATCTTATTACACCGCGGAAGGATTAAAGAAGTTAAGAGAAGAATTGGATTATTTGAAAAGTGTAATGCGTCCAAAAGCATCTGCAGATATAGCTGAGGCAAGAGATAAAGGTGATTTGTCTGAAAATGCAGAATATGATGCCGCTAAAGAGGCACAAGGAATGTTGGAAATGCGAATCGCAAAATTGGAAGAAGTACATTCTAATGCTCGATTAATTGACGAAACGCATCTTGATGTTTCTAAAGTGTTGGTTTTGTCCAATGTGAAAATCAAAAACCAAACCAATGGAATGGAAATGAAATATACATTGGTTGCCGAAAGTGAAGCGGATTTAAAAACAGGAAAAATCTCTGTAACCTCTCCAATTGGTAAAGGTTTACTGGGGAAATCAGTGGGTGAATTTGCTGAGATTACGGTTCCTAATGGCGTTTTGAAATTCGAAATTTTAGAAATTTCCCGCGACTAAACCCAGTTTCAGTTATTTAAAGGGCTAGTTTTTTAATGTTATAATCAAATATCATAAATCAAAGATGTCAAGTATTTTTACAAAAATCATAAACGGAGAAATTCCTTGTTATAAAATAGCAGAAGATGATAATTTTTTGGCGTTTTTGGATGTAAATCCTAATGCAAAAGGACATACACTTTGTGTTCCAAAACAGGAAATCGATAAGATTTTTGATGTTGAAGATGATTTGTACATAGGTCTTATGCAGTTCTCAAAAAAAATAGCCATTGCATTGGAGAAAACAGTTCCTTGTAAAAGAATTGGAATGGCCGTTATAGGTCTTGAAGTTCCTCATGCTCACGTTCATTTGATTCCTTTAAATGAAATGGATGAAATGCGTTTTCAAAATAAAGTGTCGCTTTCAAAAGAAGAATTTGAAGCATTGGTAATAAGCATTCAAACTAATTTATAATAGTTGCACAAATAAAATAAATTGGTACGGTTTTCGTTCAGAAAGGGAATAGGTGAAAGCTTATTCCCTTTTAATTTATGAGTCTATCCAGTAAGATGAAAAATATTTATATACTGCTTTCTTTATTTTTATCCGTTTTAAGTTTCGGTCAGGTTAATGCAGGATATGCTTTGATTGACAGGAAAATGGCTGCTATTTCTACAAGTTCCACTAATTCTACGGAGGCCATTGCCAATTATATAAATGCTAACTTTAAAACAGATTCCGATAAAATTCGTGCTGTTTTTTATTGGACTGCATTCAATATTAGTTACGATGTTGCTAATATGTATGCTGTGAATTTTAATGAAACTTCACAAGAGCAAATAACGAAAACCTTAAAAACAAAGAAAGGAGTTTGTATTCATTATGCTGAGGTCTTTAATGATATTTCGAATAAAATTGGAATACAATCATACATAATAGAAGGCTATACCAAACAATATGGAAAAGTGGCAAACTTGGCTCATGCTTGGTGTGCTGCAAAAATTGATAATAAGTGGTATTTATTTGACCCTACCTGGGGTTCCGGTTATGTCAACAATGGGAAATTTTTTAAAAAATTAAATGAGAATTATTTTAAGGCAGAGCCCACAAAATTGATTTCTTCTCATATTTCGTTTGATTATTTATGGCAGTTTTTAAATTATCCAATTACCAATAATGAGTTTTATGAAGGAACAACTCAAATTAATAAATCGAAGAAATATTTCAATTTTGAGAACGAAATTGCCAAATTCAATAATTTATCAGAAATCGATAAATTATTTGAGTCTGCCGCAAGGATAGAAAAAAATGGAGTTAAAAATGCCATGATTTCAGAACGTCTGGAAGGGAAAAAGAAAGAGATAACCTATTTACGACAAAACTCGAATATTGAAAAATTGAATTCAATAGTCAACAATTACAACGAGGCCGTTGTTTTATTAAATGACTTTGTTCATTACAGAAATAATAAGTTTAAGCCCAGCTTGTCTGACGATGAAATTAGCAGCATGATTCAAGCTCCAATTGAAAAATTAGCAAAATGTCAAGATGCTGTTTACACAATTGGTTCGGTTGGAACTGGAAATTCCTCTAGTTTGACTTCGTTAAAAAAATCTATCAATGATGTTTTGGCGCAAGCAAAAGAACATGAGTCATTTGTACAGGAATATTTGAGTAAGTCAAAAATCGTCAGAAAGACTATGTTTACAAAGGTTTCTTGGTTTGGAGTTCCGCTAAACTAAATTGCTTTTTTTAAAACTGACTTGCATAGTTGTCCCTTTTCCTATTTCGGAATTTAGGACTTTTATGGTTCCCTTGTGATATTCTTCCACAATTCTTTTGGTTAAAGAAAGTCCTAAACCCCAACCTCGCTTTTTAGTAGTAAAACCAGGTTCGAATATGGTTTTGAATTGTTTTTTCTGGATTCCACCTCCGGAATCTATGATGTTTATGTTAACAGTATTGCCTTCTTGCTCAATTTCTAAAGCTAATTTTCCTCTTCCTTTCATCGCATCAATAGCATTTTTTACCAGATTTTCTATCGTCCAGCTGTGCAAAGTAGGATTAAGCGAAACGATAATGGGTGTTTTTGGTGCTTTAAATGAAAATTCAATTTGTTTCGAAAATCGAGATTGCAAATAATCATAAGACTGAAGCGTTTCTGCGATAATATCTTTGTTTTCTAATTTTGGTTCCGAACCTATTTTCGAAAAACGATCGGTTATGGTTTGCAAGCGCTCAATGTCTTTTTCAATTTCGAAAGTAGTGCTTTCATCTACATTTTCGGCTTTCAAGAGTTCTACCCAGCCTATCAATGAAGAAAGTGGGGTTCCTATTTGGTGTGCGGTTTCTTTCGCCATTCCTGCCCAAAGTTTATTTTGCGTGGCCATTTTGGTACTTCGATAGAAATTATAAACTAAGCCACCAAATAGTACTATAATAAGCAATAAAGCAATCGGGTAATATTTTAGTTTGTTCAATAATGCTGAATTACCATAATATAGTTTTTGAAATTTTCCAGGGACATATTCAATTACAATGGGATCATTTTCGTTTTTTAAATCGTGTAAAAATGCGTTTGCCTTGGGTTTGTCTTTTACAATGGCATCATCAATATTTACTGTATTTATGATGCTGTCTTTCTCTGTAAGTATAATAGGAATTGTAGTGTTGTCACTGAAAATCTGAAGCGGAAGTTCCACATCAGTATTTTCACCTGCATTGATGAGCGTCTTTTGGGCTTTTGCCCAAAGATTCATTTTTAAACGTTCTTCATTTTTGAAGATTTGAAAAAATGTGTAAGTGTTCCAAAGAATTAGTGAAATTATGAAAAAAGAAGCAAAAATAATAATCCAACGGGTTGTATTTTTTCTTTCTGAAAATTGCATAAATTAAGATTTGAGGTATAAATATAACGAAATAGGAGCATTATTATTTTAGTTTTTTACAAAGAATTATTTTAGTAAAAACTATTCAAATTATTTGTTCTTAAATTGTTAATCGTCCTTTTTAAATTTAAACCATTTACTTACTTTTGTTAGCTAAGAAACGTATTTACATACAAAGAAAAAAGAATGATTAGTATTGATCCTAAAAGTATTGAAACGACAAGGTTGCAAGGCTATTTGCAAAGTTCAGTAGGACCAAGGCCTATCGCTTTTGCGAGTACTATTGGCGTCAATGGAATTCCTAATTTATCGCCTTTTAGTTTCTTTAATGTGTTCAGTGCTAATCCTCCAATCCTCATATTTTCACCAGCAAGACGAGTTCGGGATAATTCGATTAAACATACTTTAATTAATGCCGAAGCGACTCGTGAAGTGGTAATTAATGTGGTGAATTATGATATGGTTCAACAAACATCTTTAGCAAGTACGGAATATGCTGATGGTGTCAATGAGTTTGTAAAATCAGGTTTGACGCCGATTCCTTCTGATGTTGTAAAACCCTTCAGGGTAAAAGAATCACCGGTACAATTTGAATGTAAAGTCACCCAGATTATTCCTTTGGGAAGTGAAGGAGGAGCGGGAAATTTAATACTTTGTGAGGTATTGAGAATTCATATTGATGAAGCAGTTTTGGACGAAAACGGAGCGATTGACCAGTATAAAATAGATTTGGTTTCCAGATTGGGCGGGAACTGGTATTCCAGATCAAACCAAGGACTTTTTGAAGTGCCAAAACCACTATCAACATTAGGAATTGGGGTAGATGCTATTCCCAGTTTTATAAAAGAAAGCCTTGTTTTTGATGGAAATGATTTGGGAATATTAGGAAATATTGAAGCCTTGCCTACAATGGAAGAAGTTAGTATATTTGTACAACAGAATTTTGCTGTAAAAGGCGTTTTAAGTTCTGATGATCAGCAAAAAGTGCACTTGGAGGCTAAAAAATATCTGGATACTAATGATGTTTTGTCTGCTTGGAAAGTGCTTTTAGCAAAAAAACAACTTAAATAACAATAAAAAATAACGAAGATGGAAGTTACAGGAAAAATCAAAATGCTTGGGGATGCTAAAAATGTAGGAAACGGTAGTTTCTTAAAAAGAGAGCTTGTAGTAACAACAGAAGAACAATATCCACAACATATTTTAGTGGAATTTGTACAAGATAAATGTGATTTATTGAATAGTTTTAAAGTAGGTGAAGCGGTAAAAGTTTCTATCAATTTAAGAGGACGCGAATGGGTAGATCCACAAGGTGTGACTAAATATTTCAATGCAATCCAAGGATGGAGAGTAGAAAGATTAGCGGCTGATGCACCTAATGCGCAAATGCCTCCAATGCCAGCTGCTGAAGCATTTGCTCCAGCTACAAACTTAAACGAAGAAGAAGCAGACGATTTGCCATTTTAAGCATTTGATTTTCTTTTGATATAGTTAACAAACCCGACAGTTATAGAATAGCTGTCGGGTTTTATTTTTTAATAAAGAATGTATTATTTAACTGCAGCACTATTCTTTCCTCCAGTTTCTCAGACTAATTCTACGGGTATTCTCGCTCTTGGGGGAGATTTGTCTACTGAACGTTTGCAACTTGCTTACAAAAGTGGAATTTTTCCATGGTTTGAAGATGGAGAACCTATTACATGGTGGTCACCAAATCCCAGAATGGTTTTGTTTCTGGATGAGTTGATTGTTTCAAAAAGTATGCGTAATATTCTTAATCGCAATATTTTTAAAGTTACTTTCAACCAGAATTTTAGAGATGTCATTTCGAATTGCCAAAACATAAAACGCAATGGTCAAAATGGGACTTGGATTACCAATGATATGATCGAAGCCTATTGTAAATTACATGAATTAGGTATTGCTAAATCTGTTGAGGTTTGGCAAGATGATGAGTTGGTGGGTGGTTTGTATGGTATCGATTTAGGACATGTTTTCTGTGGTGAAAGTATGTTTTCTACAGTTTCAAATGCTTCAAAAGTGGCTTTTATTGCTTTGGTAAACCAATTGAAAGCAGCGAATTATAAATTATTGGATTGTCAGGTTTATAATCCGCATCTGGAAAGCTTGGGCTGCAGAGAGATTGAGAGAGAAGAATTTATGGAAATATTGGGTAAATAGTGTTCAGTTTTCAGGCTGTAGACTTATTAAAGATAACAGAAATAAATAACTACTGTGACTGATTTTACTGCCAACTGCGACTGAAAACTTCTCCTAAAACTTCAGCTTTGTAAAACTCCACTCCAAAGTATTATAAAGTACCAATTCATTTTCTAATGTTGGTAAATCCATTATCAGTTTCAGAGTTTCATGTGCCATCATTGTTCCTATAATTCCCGGGAGTGTGCCCATTACACCATTAAAGTTGCAATTGGGAACATCTTTTGGATTTGGTGGTTCTGGGAATAGATCACGAAGATTTTTATTTCCATTATGGTTGAAAACCGCTATTTGTCCTTCAAATTTCAAAATGCTGCCGTAAATTAAGGATTTTCCTAATTTTACGCAGGTATCATTTACCAGATAACGGGTTTCAAAGTTATCACAACCGTCGACAACTATATCAAAATCCATGATGATTTGTGCGGCGTTTTCAGTGGTTAATTTTTCTTCAAAAGATATAACATGAATCAATGGGTTTAAAGTTTTTAAAACTGATTTTGCCGTAAGTGCTTTTGAATTGCCAACTTGTTGCTCCGTATATAAAATTTGACGGTGCAAGTTGTGCAATTCGATTTTGTCGAAATCAACTATTCCAATTGTTCCCACTCCGGCGGTTGCCATATATTGTAAAATAGGACAGCCCAATCCGCCTGCGCCAATCACTATAACTTTAGCTTTTTTGAGTTTTTCTTGTCCCGAATCACCTATTTCTGGCAACATCATCTGGCGGTTGTATCGTAAAAAATCTTGAATGATACTCATGTTTTAGAAATCTAAAAGGTTAATCTATAATGGTATAACTTCTGTCCCAATCCTTCCAAACCGGCTCGTATCCTTTACTGGAAATAATTTTTGCAATCTCGGCAGCGGAACGTTCATCACTGATTTCAAATTGCTCCAATGATTGTGGGTCAACCACATAACCACCGGGATTAGTTTTAGAACCTGCACTCATACTGGTAATCCCAATTGGAATAATATTATCACGGAATTTTTCGTTTTCACGGGTTGACAGGGAGATTTCTAAGTCTTCATTCCATAAACGGTAGGCACAAATGAGTTGGGTCAAATCGGCATCATCCATGATAAAGTTAGGCTCAATAACTCCTTCTGCCGGTCGTAATCTGGGGAAAGAAACCGCATATTTAGTTTGCCAATAGGTTTTTTGTAAATAATCTAAATGCAAGGCATTGAAAAAACTGTCCGTACGCCAATCTTCTAATCCTAATAAAACGCCCAATCCAATTTTATGAATACCCGCAGTTCCTACTCGGTCGGGTGTTTCTAAACGAAAATCAAAATTGGATTTCTTCCCTTTTGTGTGATACTGTTTATAAACATCACGATGATAGGTTTCCTGGTATACTAAAATTGAATAGACACCAGCGTCATGTAATTGCTCATATTCTTCTGTAGAAAGTGGTTGTACTTCTGCGGAAATGGTCGAAAAATCATTTTTTATTTGTGTAATCGACTTTAGAAAATAATGAATATTTACAGTCTGATTGGCTTCGCCAGTCACTAACAAAACATGATCAAACCCCGCTTTTTTTAAGACCTCGGTTTCTAGCGTAATTTCATTTTCTGTAAGCGTTTTTCGTTTGATTTTGTTGTCTAAACTAAAACCACAATACGTGCAAATGTTTTGGCATTCGTTGCTTAAATACAAAGGCGCATACATCTGAATCGTTTTGCCAAATCTTTTTTTGGTTAATTCATGCGCCAGCTGTGCCATTTGCTCTAAATAAGGTAGGGCAGCAGGTGAAATCAATGCCAAAAAATCATCGAGATTGCGTTTACTTTTGGCTAATGCGCATTCGACTTCTAATGAAGTAGTCTGATATATTTTGGATTTAATGATATCCCAATCGTAGTTGTCAAAAACCGATTTAAATGTTTTCATTGTTTTGTTTTTTTAGCGCAAAAAGAATATGCTTTTTTTGGCACGCAGATTCTGCAGATTTTTGCAGATTTTTTTAACCGTTTATTTCAATTTTTATCTGCATAAATCTGCAAAATCTGCGTGCTAATTTTTAATTCTAAATTTATATTTTATTTGCAATTCGTTTAATGTCATCTAAAATAGTGACAGTATTGAAATTGACCAGGATTCCTAGTTTTTTATTAGTAAGTTTTAAATAGTTTGTAATTTGTTTATAATGTATAGGCGCTAAATCCTCAACTGATTTTAACTCAATAATTACTTTGTCTTCTACTAATAAATCAATTTTAAAAGCAACATCTAATATGATTTTGTCGTAAGGAATAGTGATTTCAAGTTGTCTTTCAACTTTTAAATTTATTTTAGTTAATTCATAATATAAAGCACTTTCATAAACAGATTCAAATAAACCTGGACCGAGTGTATTGTATACCTTGAAAATCGCTCCACGTATTTCATATGAAATTTCATTTTCTGTCATTTTTTAAGAAATTTAAAAATTAGTACTAATTAAAAATTAAATGTAGTTAATTTAATACAATTATATATTTCTGTTGCACGCAAAATACGAGAATTTTCGTATATTTTTTTTAAAGTTTTTATCTGCGTAAATCTGTAAAATCTGCGTGCCATTTTTTCAGTGGTTTTCTTGTCAATAAACTAAAAATATATTACTCATACAAAAACGCTGTCAAAGGACTTGAAGCCATCGCACGATTTACTTTTTGTGCTAATTGCGCTTCGTAGGCTTTTCGGCCCGCAATAACGGCTTCTCTGAAAGCCTCTGCCATCAATATTGGGTTTCCGGCAACGGCAATTGCTGTATTTACCAAAACCGCATCAGCTCCAAGTTCCATCGCTTTTGCAGCATCGGATGGTGCGCCAATTCCGGCATCTATAATCACGGGAACTTTGCTCTGTTCAATTATTATTTCTAAAAAATCGATGGTTTTTAATCCTTTATTACTGCCAATTGGAGAACCTAACGGCATCACAGCCGAAGTTCCTGCGTCTTCCAGTCGTTTACATAAAACCGGATCCGCATGGATGTAAGGCAAAATGATAAATCCTAATTTGGCTAATGCCTCGGTAGCTTTTAAGGTTTCGATAGCATCAGGCATCAAATATTTTGGATCGGGATGAATTTCCAGTTTAAGCCAATTGGTTTCTAATGCCTCCCGAGCTAATTGTGCTGCAAAAATGGCTTCTTTAGCATTTCGAGCGCCAGAAGTATTGGGTAGCAAATTAATCAGCGGATTTCTAAGATGTGATAAAATGGCATCCGTTTCAGTTTCTAAATCCACACGTTTTAATGCTACGGTAACTAATTCGCTTCCAGAAGCTAAAATGGCTTCTTCCATCTGTTGATTGGAACCGAATTTCCCTGTGCCTAAAAACAAGCGGGATTGAAAGGTTTTATCTCCTATTTTAAATGGTAACATATAATTTTTCGTTAAGTTGAGTGATAAGTTGGGTTGGATTTTCGTTTTGTGTAATCAAACCGGAAACGGCAATGCCATAAATTCCTGTTTCCATTATACTTTCGACATTTTCCAGTGCGATACCTCCAATCGCATAAATGGGAATTTGAATATTTTTTATTTTCATTTGTTCGGTAATCAATCGATACCCTTCAAGCCCTAAAATTGGACTTAAATTTTGTTTGGTTGCAGTAAATTGAAACGGACCCAGACCAATATAATCACAGTTTTCGGCTGTTCTTTGGAGCACATCTTCAAAAGTATTTGCAGTTCCTCCAATGATTTTTGTTTTTCCCAAAAGTACTCGGGCTTCTGCAACATTCATATCACTCAAACCTAAATGAACCCCATCGGCATCCAATTGTTGTGCTAAATAGACATTGTCATTGATGATGAAAACTGCTAAATATTCTTTACATAATGTTTTTACGGCTTCCGCCAAAGTGAAAACTTCAAGAGCGTTTTGATTTTTGAATCGTACTTGTATCCAATCGCAACCATTGTCCAGTGCTTTGTGAATGTTATACAATTGTTCTTCGACTGTATTTCCTTGCGAAATGTATTGTAGCTTATTATACATGATGGTATCCTAATTTTGTTTGGTTAGATTCTAAGTAAGTTTCTATATATTTTTTGGCGTTGGTGCAAGCTGTTTTCAGGTCTTGTCCCAAAGCTAAATTTGCCGTAATCGCTGATGATAATACACAGCCAGAGCCATGTTTTTCGAAAACCAAAGTGTTATTTGGCGCAAGCCTGAATATCTCATTTCCGGTATATAAATAATCGATACCAACTGCAAATGGATTATGACCTCCTTTAAGTAAAGTCGAACAATATTTAGAAAGTTCCAGAGCGATTAAAACAGGGTTTTTTTCGACCGACGAGAATTGTAAAATCTCATTGTAATTGGGCGTTATTAAATCTATTTTTTTTAATATTTCTATCAAAATAGCTTGATTTTCAATCGTTATAAAATTGAATTCGCTACTGGATTTCAAAACCGTATCCCAAACTATTTTTGTTTTTGGCGAAAGCTTTTTTACAAGTGAAACAATTTCTTTTAAATAATCCAACGAAGGAACAATTCCAATTTTTACTGCTTTGATAGTATACTTTTGAAGCAGTTTGTCCAATGATTTCAAAACAAAATCTATGTCAGTCCATTGCATTTCGAAGAACTCATTTTCGGTTTGAATGGTGTTGCCGGTATTGACCGCAAAACCATATACATGATGTTGCTCGAATGTTTTCGCATCCGCCAAAACTCCTGCGCCTCCAGAAGGATCAAAGCCTGCAATTGTTAATACGAAAGGTCTGCTTTCTTGCATAGTTTAAAATTTTCTATTGGATTGTTATTGTTCCAAATGGTGCCTAAAAGCGCCACATCATCAAAGCCATATTCTAATGCGGTTTTGATTTTATCGGATGTAATTCCTCCGAGTGCAATTAATGCTGTTTTGTTATTCTTTCTATTTTCTAATTCTATTCTAAAGTCACTATTCGAAGTGTAATTTGGTTTAGAAATACTTTCGAAAACCGGCCCAAAAAAAGCGTAATCAAATACATTGGATAATTTTTCAAAATCAGCCATTTTATGGATGGAAGTGGAGAGTTTAAATTCTCGTTCTTTCCATTTTTTCAAATTTCCCTCGGATGTTTCGGCTCTCATTTTTTCCGTAAAATGGATTCTGGTAATTCCAAAATCTTCCGCCAATTCATGGTATTGATGTAATACTAATTTTGAACGAAATTCCATTTCTATTTTCGATAAAAACAGCTTCATTTCGGCTGCAGAAAAATCTGGTTTTCGAACATGAAAGAACTGCAATCCTTCTTTAAAAAGTTGAAGGATGAGGTTAATTTCATTCTCGATTGGAGTTGGATTTGAGATTACAATCATGTTGAGAGGTATTAAGAGAGAAGTATTAAGTATTAAGTTTTGGGTCTTTTTCAAACATCTTGATACTTAATACTCCTAATCTTATATCTAGCTATAAATTTCTTTTCCGCTTTCTACAAATTCTTGTGATTTCTCTTGCATCCCTTTTTCCGCTTCGGCAACATCACGGATTTCCTGAGAGATTTTCATAGAACAGAATTTTGGACCACACATCGAGCAAAAATGAGCCACTTTTGCACCATCTGCCGGTAATGTTTCATCATGAAATTCACGAGCTGTATCTGGATCTAATGATAAGTTGAATTGGTCTTCCCAACGAAATTCAAATCGTGCTTTGCTTAATGCATTGTCACGGTATTGCGATCCGGGATGACCTTTGGCCAAATCAGCGGCATGTGCCGAAATCTTATAAGTGATAACACCGTCTTTTACATCTTTTTTGTTGGGTAAACCAAGGTGTTCTTTTGGCGTAACATAACATAACATCGCACAACCGTACCAACCAATCATTGCCGCACCAATAGCAGAAGTGATGTGGTCATAACCCGGGGCAATATCTGTTGTTAATGGCCCTAAAGTATAAAAAGGTGCTTCATCACAATGTTCCAATTGTTTGTCCATATTTTCTTTAATCATGTGCATCGGCACGTGACCAGGACCTTCAATAAATACTTGGACATCGTGTTTCCAAGCTACTTTTGTCAGTTCGCCAAGAGTTTCCAATTCGGCAAATTGAGCGGCATCATTCGCATCAGCAATAGAACCTGGGCGTAAACCATCTCCTAAAGAAAAAGCTACGTCATACTGTTTCATGATTTCGCAAATTTCCTCGAAATGGGTGTAAAGGAAGTTTTCTTTGTGATGAAACAAACACCATTTTGCCATGATAGAACCCCCACGGGAAACAATTCCGGTAACGCGGTTGGCTGTTAAATGAATGTAACGCAATAAAACGCCGGCGTGAATAGTGAAATAAGAAACACCTTGTTCCGCTTGTTCTATTAAAGTATCACGGAATACTTCCCAAGTTAAATCTTCGGCAACACCATTTACTTTTTCCAAAGCTTGGTAAATAGGCACCGTTCCGATTGGTACAGGAGAATTTCTAATAATCCATTCTCTGGTTTCGTGAATGTTTTTACCTGTTGATAAATCCATAATCGTATCAGCTCCCCAGCGACAAGCCCAAACTGCTTTTTCTACTTCTTCTTCGATAGTTGAAGTTACGGCGCTGTTCCCGATATTGGCATTAATTTTTACCAAGAAATTACGTCCCACAATCATTGGTTCGCTTTCAGGATGGTTGATGTTATTTGGAATAATGGCACGACCTCGCGCTACTTCGCTACGGACAAATTCAGGTGTAATTTTAGATTTTGGCGTATTAGCTCCAAAACTGTTTCCGCCGTGTTGGCATTGCATGGCTTTGGTTTGTTCATTTATCAATTCCAAGCGTTGGTTTTCACGAATGGCAATGTATTCCATTTCGGGAGTGATGATTCCTTGTTTTGCATAATACAATTGGGAAACATTGGCTCCTTTTTTGGCACGCATGGGTTTGTGTAAATATTCAAAACGCAGTTCGTTTAGTTTTTCGTCGTTCAGACGTTTTTTTCCATATTCAGAAGATATTTCAGTCAATTCTTCTACATCATTACGATCCAGAATCCATTGTTCACGAATGCGGGGCAGTCCTTTTCGAATGTCGATTTCGATATTTGGATCGGTGAATGGACCTGAAGTATCGTAAACGGTTACGGGAGGATTTTTTTCTATTCGTCCATTTGACATTTTAGTGTCTGCCAATACAA
This sequence comes from Flavobacterium arabinosi, assembly GCF_048158725.1. NCBI lineage: Bacteria > Pseudomonadati > Bacteroidota > Flavobacteriia > Flavobacteriales > Flavobacteriaceae > Flavobacterium > Flavobacterium arabinosi. The sequence continues at coordinate 573,283 of NZ_JBLNKX010000002.1, read as the reverse complement.
TTTCTCGCATCGCTACTTTTATGGGATGAATGGTTCCGTCTACGTAAATTTTTGTAGAATTTGGGAAAGGAGTTCTTGAGATTTTTTCTTCGTTATTCATTTGTTTGAATTTTATGATTTTAGGAGTGTTGGTCTTCTGCTAGGGATAGTAATGGAAAGCCCGTAAAGTTGAAAGCCAAATAAAACAAGGATTAGTGAAGCGACCGTAAGGAAGCTTTGACTAAGGCTATGTTTTATAGGATTGCAACTGCGGACTTGAAATGGATAGCCCGCCCGAGCAGCTAAACTATCCTCCTTGAGTTGCAGAGATGATGAGAATGTCGTCGGTTTCTTGTATTGGGTGAGAATTCCAGGTAGATTTTGGAATAACGGTATTGTTAATGGCTACGGCAATTCCGTTTTGTTTGATGGGAATTTCCAAGTCAAGAAGTGCCTGAACAGTTAGACTGTCAGTTGTAAATTGTTTTGTTTGATTGTTGATTTTAAGCTCCATTCCTTTTGAATTTAGTATACAGTTATACTTTAGGAATGGCTACAATGACACATAAATGTGCGCAGAAGTCATCTTACTTTTCCCTACGCTAGTATGAACTAGATCAGGTTCAGAGGGTAATTCTCAGCCTACAATGTTGTAGACACCCCTAAAGTGTGGAGCAAAAATAGGATATTATTTAATACGGGATTCTTAAATTTTAAAAAAAAATAAAACTTTTCAAACTTGTTTTGTTATTGATTTTTAAAAAGTTACTGTTTTTTCCAGCAATCGGCCACGTGGTCATCCACCATTCCTGTTGCTTGCATATGTGCATAAACTACGGTAGAACCGACGAATTTAAAACCGCGTTTTTTCAAATCTTTACTGATAGCGTCAGAAAGTGGAGTAGTGGAAGGAACTTCTTTTAGGGACTGTCGGTTGTTTTGAATTGGTTTTCCGTCAGTGAATTCCCAAATGTATTTGGAGAAACTACCAAATTCATCCTGTACTTTCATAAAGGCAACCGCATTTAAAACTGCCGATCTAATTTTTAATTGGTTTCGAATTATACCTGCGTTTTGAAGTAATTCCTGGATTTTATCTTCGGTATAACTGGCAACTTTTTTATAGTCAAAATCATCAAAAGCTAATTTGAAGTTTTCTCTCTTTTTTAAGATTGTAATCCAACTTAATCCAGCCTGAAAAGTTTCGAGGATTAGGAATTCAAATAATTTTTGATCGTCATAAACGGGAACTCCCCATTCTTCATCATGATATTTTTCGTAAATATCAATGCCAACACACCATTTACATCTCGTTTTTTCTTCCATGATTATTCTGTTTCTTCGGACAAATATTTTTTTATTAAATGGTGTCCCAAATAAATTAGCGGAGTCAATAAAACAGCAATTCCTAGTTTAAACGTATAACCTATTATTGCAGAACTTAAAAAAGTGTCAAAGTTGATTTTACCGGGTAACCAAAATGCAATTCCTAAAACAATAAAGGAATCGAATAATTGTGAAACAACTGTAGATCCGGTTGTTCTGAGCCATATTTTTCGCTCACCTGTTCTGTTTTTGAAAAACCAAAATACGCTTACATCAATCAATTGGGAAACTAAAAAAGCTATGATGCTGCCGGCAATAATCCACATACTTTGACCAAAGACAGCATAAAATTGATCATCGTTTACAGGGCTAATTCCTTTTGCTGCGGGAACAAGTATGGCTAGAAGTAAAATGATAAAGGCGTAGGCGATTAAACAAGCCGTAATATAGGATAGTTTTTTCACTCCTTTTTCTCCAAAGTATTCATTGATTAAATCGGTGGTGAGGAAAACTATAGGCCATGGTAAAATACCGATACTCATAACGAAAGGTCCTACTTGTATCAATTTTCCACCAATTAATTCGGCTACAACAGCATTAGTGATAAAGATCCCGGCGAGGATAACGAATACGAGCTCTTTTTTGGTTTTAAACATAGAAAACGATTAGTTTTTCAAATTTAGTATTTTAATTTCTTTTTTAGATAATAAAAAAAATCCCATCTCGTTTTTTCAAACAAGATGGGATTTTTTATAAATACGGGGTGAAATTCACTAATGTGATTGCTTCGTTCCTCGCAATGAATTATCCTAAAGCAGCTCTTTTGAAACCTGTAACGATTAGATCTTTGTCTAAAGATTTAGCATAAGCAGCAACGCTCATTTTGTTATCTTTAATATAATCTTGGTTTACTAAAGTATTGTCTTTAAAGAAACGAGCCAATTTACCTTTAGCGATATTGTCTAACATTGCTTCTGGTTTTCCTTCTTGACGTAGGATATCTTTAGCAATTTCTATTTCTTTTGCGATAGTGTCAGCATCAACACCAGTTTCGTCTAATGCGATAGGTGACATAGCTGCAGCTTGCATAGCAATGTTTCTTGATACTTCATCAGCACCTTCGATTTTTGCAGATAGACTAACTAAAGTAGCGATTTTGTTTCCAGAGTGGATGTAAGACCCGATAAAAGCACCTTCTAATTTTTCGAAAGTTCTTATCTCTAGTTTTTCTCCGATAACTCCAGTTTGCTCGATTAATTTATCAGCAACAGTAACTCCGTTGAAATCAGCAGCTAAAAATGCTTCTTTATTGTCAAAATTCAATGCCAAATTAGCCATTTCAGTAGCCATTTTCACAAAGTTTTCATTCATACCTACGAAGTCAGTCTCACAGTTCAATGTGATAACTACACCAGCAGTTTTGTCAGCATTTACAACAGCAATTGCAGCACCTTCAGTAGATTCTCTATCTGAACGGTTTGCAGCTACTTTTTGTCCTTTTTTACGTAAGTTTTCGATAGCTAAATCAAAATCTCCGTCTGCTTCAACCAAAGCTTTTTTGCAGTCCATCATTCCTGCACCAGTGATTGTTCTTAATTTATTTACGTCTGCAGCAGTAATTGTTGCCATATGTATTATTTTTTAAGGTTAAAAGTAAAAAATTCCAAGTATCAAATCCAATTTCCAATTTTATTAAATTATCAACTTTAGGTTTCTAATTTGTTATGGAGAGGAATTTAAAACTTGGAATTAAAAGTTAATTTATTCTTCAGTTGCAGGAGTTACTGTTTCAGTAACCGGAGCAACAACTTCAGCAGCAGGAGCTACTTCTACAGCTTCAGCAGCAGGAGCAACAACTTCAGCAGTAGCTTCACCTTCTTTGTCAGAACCTCTATCAGAAAGTCCTTCAACAATTGCAGCTGTAACTAAAGATAAAATTTTATCAATTGATTTAGAAGCATCATCGTTAGATGGGATTACAAATTCAACCTCTCTTGGGTCAGAATTGGTATCCACCATTGCGAAAACTGGAATGTTTAATTTTTGAGCTTCTTTTATTGCAATGTGTTCCGCTTTGATATCAACTACGAACAATGCAGCTGGTAGTCTAGACATGTCAGCGATTGAACCTAAGTTTTTCTCTAATTTAGCACGAAGACGATCAACTTGTAAACGCTCTTTTTTAGAAAGGGTCATGAATGTACCATCTTTCTTCATTTTATCAATAGTAGCCATTTTTTTAACAGCTTTACGGATAGTTACGAAGTTAGTTAGCATTCCACCAGGCCATCTTTCAGTGATATAAGGCATGTTTGCAGCTTTTGCTTTTTCAGCAACGATGTCTTTTGCTTGTTTTTTGGTAGCAACGAATAATATTTTTCTACCTGATGCAGCGATTTTTTTCAAAGCTTCATTAGCTTCTTCAATTTTTGCTGCAGTTTTATATAGATTGATAATGTGAATACCATTACGCTCCATATAAATGTAAGGAGCCATGTTTGGATCCCATTTTCTAGTCATGTGTCCGAAGTGAACACCTGCTTCTAGTAATTCTTTTACTTCTACTTTGTTTGCCATTTTGTTCTAGTTTACGTTCTGTTGATTAGCAATGAATAAATGGCGGTTTCCCGGCTTTATACATTTAGATGCTAAACTATTTCCTACCTCGGTAGGAGAGCAACAACAACTGTTTTTTTTTAATTTCAATAAATAATTGACAATGTCTTGTCCTATTTGAACAAGACAGGTAATATTAACGTTTAGAGAATTGGAATCTCTTACGAGCTTTCTTCTGACCGAATTTCTTACGCTCAACCATTCTTGGATCTCTTGTTAATAAGCCTTCTGGTTTCAAGATAGCTCTGTTTTCAGCATTTACTTCACACATAACGCGTGCTAATGCCATTCTTACAGCTTCTGCTTGACCAGTTGAACCACCACCGTAAACGTTAACTTTTACGTCAAAGTTGCTTACATTTTCTGTCATAGACATAGGTTGTAAAACTTTGTACTGTAAAGTTGCAGTTGGGAAGTACGTTTCGAATGCTTTTTTGTTTACAGTGATTACTCCTGTTCCTTCTGAAACATAAACACGTGCAACAGCGGTTTTTCTTCTACCGATTTTGTGAATAACTCCCATTACTTAAGATCGTTAAGGTTAACTGTTCTAGGTTTTTGAGCGCCTTGTTTGTGCTCTGATCCTACAACAACATTTAAATTTCTAAAAAGTTCAGCACCAATTTTATTTTTTGGTAACATCCCTTTTATCGCTTTTTCTACTAGTAATGCAGGATTTTTCGATTGCAATACTTTAGCAGTTAAAGTTCTTTGACCTCCTGGGTAACCAGTGTGACGGATGTATGTTTTTTCATCCATTTTGTTACCTGTAAGGTTGATTTTTTCTGAGTTGATAACGATTACGTTATCTCCGCAGTCCACGTGTGGTGTGTAACTTGGTTTGTACTTACCTCTCAAAATCATAGCGACTTTTGAAGCAAGACGACCTAAGTTATGACCATCAGCATCTACAACGATCCACTCTTTTGTAACAGTGGCTTTGCTTGCTGATTGTGTCTTGTAGCTTAATGCGTCCATAATATTTTTTTAATTAAACATTCCATCCCCAATAAAGGGGTTGCAAAAGTACAATTAATTATTTTAAATACAAATACCTTAAATGATTATTTTTTTCTTGTTTTTGTCCTGATAATCAAATGTATATTTAGATTTAATTTAAGACATGTTTTTTTTGAATTATACTTATAATAGGTCTGTCAATAATTGTATTACATTTGTTGTCGAATAAAATTTGTATATTACACTTTTGTAAACACAGTTTTTACATATGAAATAACTATTTTGTTTAAGAAACACAATTGTAAATTTATTTTTAAATTGGCCTGTTTTTTATAATCATTAAAAAGCAATAAATACCGACCTATGAAAGCTAAAGCAACTTTAAAACAAATTGCAAAAGAACTAAATGTCTCTGTTTCCACAGTTTCAAAAGCACTTAATGATAGTCCTGAAATAAGTGAATCAACAAAAATTAAAATCAAAGAATACGCAAAACTAAAAAATTACAAACCAAACGTTATTGGTTTGAATCTTAAAAATAGAAAAACAAAAACTATTGGGGTAATTATACCTAATATTCTGAATTCATTTTTTGCAAAAGTATTTAGCGGTATTGAAAAAGTTGCTGATGAAAAAGGATATAATGTTATTATGTGTATCTCTAATGAATCATTAGAAAAAGAAGCGCATACCCTTGAAATGTTGAGTAACGGAACAATAGATGGATTTATTTTGTCGGTTTCAGAAGAAGCGCAAAAACTTCATGAATACAATCATTTCAAAGAAATTATAAATGACGGTACTCCTATAGTTATGTTTGATAGAATTGCTGAAGGGGTAGAATGTGATAAAGTTATTGTAGATGATTTTGATTCAGCTTTAAATTCGACACAGCATTTAATAAATTTAGGGTGCAAGAATATAGCTTTATTTTCTTCTGTAGATAATTTAAGTGTCGGTAAATTAAGGGCTGAGGGGTATCTCAAAGCATTGGAAAAAAATAATATTCCCGTAAATGAAAATTTAATTATTCGAACTGATTCTGAGGCACATTTGAAAGACAAAATTAAGGCTGTTTTTGATAATAATAAGATTGATGGAATATTTGCTTTAGATGAAAATGATTCTGTGGCTGCATTAAAAATTGGTCTTAAAAAAGGGTATAAAATTCCAAAAGAACTTTCGATTATAGGTTTTGCTGACGGGATTCTTGCTTCCAGAAGATTGTCACCAAGTTTAACTACCGTAAGTCAGCATGGTATAGAAATAGGGGAGGTCGCTGCTAAATTGCTTATCGATAGATTAGAATCAAAAGAAGAAGATTTGCCTTATGAGACGGTTGTAATCAAAACAAAATTGAAGGAAAGAGAGTCAACAAGAAAATTGTAATCTCTTAAAATAAGTTGAAAGACACAAAAAAGCCATTCAAAATTTTGAATGGCTTTTTTGTGTCTTTTTTACGAATAGTTTGGGTATTAGATTTTGAAAATAGTAAATCCTAATGCGCTTCCAGCCAGTCTTTTCCCACTCCTAAATCTACATCTAATGGAACATCCAATTTAAAGGCGTTTTCCATTTCGTATTTTATCAACGGTTGTATTTTTTCAAGTTCAGAATTATGGACATCGAAAACAAGTTCATCATGAACCTGCAACAGCATTTTGCTTTTCCAGTTTTCTGATGTTAGTTTTTTATGAATATTAATCATCGCGATTTTGATAATATCGGCAGCACTTCCTTGGATTGGAGCATTTACCGCATTTCTTTCGGAAGCACCACGGACAACAGCATTGGCTGAATTGATGTCTTTCAAATAGCGGCGACGGCCAAGAATGGTTTGCACATATCCATTTTCTCGGGCATATTCAATTTGTTCTTGGATATATGATTTTAGTCTAGGGTACGTTTTGTAATATGCTTCAATCAAAGCAGCACTTTCGGAGCGGGAAAGTGAGGTTTGATTACTCAGTCCAAAAGCTGAAACTCCATAAATAATACCAAAATTCACCGTTTTTGCATGGCTTCTTTGTTCGCGTGTCACTTCTTCCAGCGGGACATTGAATACTTTTGAAGCGGTCGATTTGTGAATGTCTTCGTGATTCTGGAAAGCTTTAATCATGTTTTCTTCTCCGCTTAGTGCGGCAATAATACGCAATTCTATTTGGGAATAATCGGCAGAAACAATCGTGTGATTTTCATCTCTAGCAACAAATGCTTTTCTGATTTGTCGGCCACGTTCGGTACGAATCGGAATGTTTTGTAAGTTCGGATTATTGGAACTCAAACGTCCGGTTGCCGCCACAGTTTGCATATAATCAGTATGTATTCGATTCGTGATTTTGTCTACTTGGTTTGGCAAAGCATCAACATAGGTGTTTTGCAGTTTTATTAATTGGCGCCAGTCGAGAATGTCTTTAACAATTGGATTTTCAATAGCTAAATAACTCAAGATTTCCTCACCTGTGGCATATTGTCCAGTTTTGGTTTTTTTTTGTTTGGCTCCGCCAATTTTCAATTTATCGAATAAAACTTCACCCAATTGTTTTGGAGAAGCAAGATTGAATTTCTCGCCCACAGTTTCATAAATGTTTGCTTCTAATATTTTAATGTCATCATCTAATGTTTTTGATAGTGATTTCAAGAAATCTACATCCACACGAATCCCTTCTTTTTCCATATCAGCCAGGACTTTTACCAATGGAATTTCAATCTCCTCAAAAAGGGTTTTGGTACTGGTTTTGTCTAATTCCAAAGTAAATATTTCTTTGAGTTGCAAAGTGACGTCAGCATCTTCAGCGGCATATTCTTTAATTTCTTCCAAGTCAACGTCGCGCATTGATTTTTGGTTTTTTCCTTTTTTTCCAATTAAAGCTTCAATGGATTTTGGTGAATATTTTAAATACGTTTCCGCTAAAATATCCATATTGTGACGCATATCTGGATTAATCAGATAATGTGCAATCATGGTGTCGAATAATTTTCCTTCTACTTTAATGTTGTAATTAGAAAGAATTTTCAAATCGTATTTTAAATTCTGTCCAATTTTCTCAATACTTTCATTTTCGAAAAAAGGAATAAATTTTTCGATTAAAGTTTGTGCTTCTTCTTGATTTTCCGGAAATGGAACATAGAATCCTTTTCCTTTTTCATAGGAGAATGAGATTCCAACCAATTCCGCATGCAAAGCATCTAAACCTGTTGTTTCGGTATCAAAACAAACGGAAGATTGGTTTTGTAAATTTTGTAATAATAATTTCAGTCCTAAATCACCTTTGATAATCTGATAGGAATGTTCGGTATTTTCTAACGAATTGTAATATTGATGACGCGTCTCTTCAGAAGTTTCATCAGGAATAGTACTTCCAAAAAGATCAAATTGTTCTTCGTTTTTGGGTTGTGACTTTTTATATAATTTGGCATCATCAACTGGTTTACTAGCCGTAGCAGTGCCGCCTTTTTTGAATATTGCATCAAATTGTTCTGCCATTCTTCGAAATTCTAATTCGTTGAAAAGGGCATCCGTTTTTTCTACATTAGGAGTCGATAATTCATAATCAGTTTCATCAAAAATAACGGGGCAATCCAGTAATATAGTTGCTAAAGTTTTAGATAATAATCCTTTTTCTTTGTTGGCTTCAATATTCTCTTTCATTTTTCCTTTTAGCTTGTCAGTATTTGCCAAAAGGTTCTCCATAGTTCCAAATTCTTTCAGTAGTTTCTTAGCGGTAACTTCTCCTACGCCGGGTAATCCTGGAATATTATCGGCGGCATCGCCCATCATTCCAAGAAAATCAATCACTTGCTCCGGTCTTTCAATTTCGAATTTTTCCAAAACTTCAGGAATTCCCCAAATTTCAATTCCATTACCCATTCGAGCAGGTTTGTACATGAAAATATTTTCGGAAACTAGTTGTGCAAAATCCTTATCTGGTGTAACCATAAAGACTTTGTAATTCTGTTTTTCGGCTTGTTTAGCAATGGTTCCAATTAAATCATCAGCTTCATAACCTTTGACTTCTATGATAGGGATATGCATCGCTTTAAGTAATTCCTGTATATATGGAATGGCAATTTTTATAGCTTCGGGAGTTGCGTCACGATGGGCTTTATACTCGGGGAATATGTCGTTTCTTAATTGACTTCCGCCATTGTCAAAAGCAACCGCTAAATGATCAGGTTTCTCTCTTTTTATAACATCCATCAAAGAATTCATGAATCCCATAATGGCTGACGTATCCATTCCTTTAGAATTTATTCGCGGATTCTTTATAAAAGCATAATAACCACGAAAGATTAAAGCATAAGCATCGAGAAGGAACAGGCGTTTTTGTTGTGACATAATGGTGATTTTGTAAAGTTTTCAAAAGTACAAAACTTGACAGATAAAGAAGATACTGTTTTGAATATTTCTTGTAATTCATGTGAGAATTGTCTTTTTGAAATGTGAAATTGTTGTAAAAAAATACTTTATAAAAAATTTATTTGAAAGCTTAGATTGATGAATTTTTTTTAAACATCCTTTAGCTATTCGTGTATTCAGCACTCTTTGATTAAAAAAGAGGATTGTTGCAATAGATTTGGTGTAATTTTAGTTAAATTTTGATTAATAAAAACTAAAAGTATTTTCTTAATTTGTTATTTTGTATAAAATATTATAAAATGATTCTTCGCATACTGTTGTTATGTTTTGTATTTCTTATTATCGAGCTTTATGCATTTCAAGCATTACGAACCTTAATAAAGGGGAAATGGATTTTGGTCTCTTACCAGATTATTAGTTTTTTACTTTTAGTATTCATTATTTATTCTTTCATGCAGTTTGACCGTTCTGTCGGACAAACCAAGATGACTATGTTTACAATGGGTTTGGTGCTATTGGTTTATGTTCCAAAAATGGTTTTAGCTCTTGTTTTGCTTGGGGAAGATATTTTTAGAGTTGGAGCGGGATCAGTAAATTATTTTATTCAGAATAATGACAATTTAACTTTTTTAGCATCAAGAAGGAAATTCATAAGTCAGGTTGGATTAGGATTGGCTGCAGTTCCTTTTTTATCTTTAATATATGGCGTGACGGTTGGGAAATATAATTATAAAGTTATCAAACAACGAATCTTTTTTCCTGATTTGCCTGATGCTTTCGATGGTTTTACGATTACTCAAATTTCTGATGTCCATAGCGGAAGTTTTGATAATCCAGAAAAAATAAATTATGCAATAGATTTAGTAAATGAGCAAAATTCGGATATGATTTTGTTTACCGGAGATATTGTGAATACGGACGCCAAAGAAATGCATCCTTGGATAGAAAGTTTCAACCGTATAAAAAAACATCAGTATGGTAAATATTCTGTTTTAGGGAATCACGATTATGGTGAATATGTAACATGGCCGACGGAGGCAGCTAAAGAGAAAAATTTTGAAGATATAAAAAATCTATACGGGCAAATTGGTTTCAAATTAATGTTGAATGAGCATACTTTTATCGAAAAAGGGAATGATAAAATCGCATTAATTGGGGTAGAGAATTGGGGCCAAAACTTTAAAAAAGCGGGTGATATTAACAAAGCATCGCAGCATGTAAATAAAGAGGATTTCAAAATCCTGATGAGTCACGATCCGTCCCATTGGGATTATGAAGTGCAACATCACGAGAAGAATTTTCACCTTACCTTATCCGGACATACACATGGAATGCAATTTGGTATAGAAATTCCAGGTTATTTTAAATGGAGTTTGGCACAATACGTCTATAAACAATGGGCTGGTTTATATGAAAATGTAGGTCGGTATGTATATGTGAATAGAGGATTTGGCTTTCATGCCTACCCTGGAAGAGTAGGAATAATGCCTGAAATTACAGTCATTGAACTAAAAAAAGGCAAGGATGTGTCTTAATTCGTTTAAAATGTTACATTTGTATAATAATTATCTTTTTTTAGTAAATTTAGAAAATTAAATTTTTGGTTTTATGTCAAAATTTGGAGAACTTATAAACACACAAATACCTGTGTTGATTGACTTTTATACGGATTGGAACGAATCTTCAGTTTCAATGCATCCTGTTATTAGAGATGTAGCGGCCGCTCTTGGCGATAAAGCAAAAGTAATAAAGATAGATGTTGATAAAAATCAGGAGCTAGCTGAAGCTTTACGAATAAAAGGGCTTCCTACCCTTATGATTTATAAAGAAGGCTTAATGATCTGGAGGCAATCTGGTGAGTTAGATGCTAATACTATTATTAGCATTGTTCAAGAACAATTGTAGTAGAATCAATTTGTTTTTTATGGTATAGTATCACACATAAAGTTATTTTCTTTTAGATAAGCCAACGTTCTTGGAAGTACATATTCTAAGTTTTTGAAGGCTTTTGTAGTGTCATGAAAAACAATTACACTTCCTGATTCTATATTTGATAGTACGTTTTCTAAACAATCTTCCTTAGATAGGTTTCGATCAAAATCTGCGCTTAATACATCCCACATTATTATTTTGTAGCCTAATTTTCGTATTTTTTCAGCTTGAGTTGTTTTTATTTTTCCATAAGGCGGTCGGAAGAGTTTAGATTTTAGGTTAATCCCGGATTGCTGAATGATTTCCTCACATCGTTTGAAATTTTCTAAATAGGCGCCAGTTGTAGTTTTCCAGCCATTTAGGTGATTGAAGGTGTGATTTCCAATCGCATGACCTGCGTTAATCACTTTTTTAAATACTTCAGAATGTTTGTCAATATTATCTCCGATGCAGAAAAAAGTAGCTTTTACATCGTATTTTTTTAATTGTTCCAAAACCCATTCTGTTATTTCCGGAATCGGTCCGTCATCAAAGGTGAGGTACACTTTGTTTTCAGAATTGGGAATATCCCACGTATAATTTGAAAATATTTTTTTTATAATCCGATTTGTTTTTATCCAATAAAAGTCCATTTGGTTTTTATTTTAAAAGTAAAAAAAAATAGCGACATTTTTCAATATCGCTATAGTTTATAATTGTCAAATTCTGTAATTTAATTTACTCTTTTTCGCGGCCAAAACGTTCAAACATTTTAATATATGTGTTGAAAATCACTTTGTTTTTATTGTAAAAAGCTGCATCTCCGCTTTCTTTCATTACATGAAGCAAACCTCTGTAACGTTCAATATCTGTAATTATATCTACTGCAATATCAGTTTGATCTACAGCATTCAGATTAATATAGTAATTTAAATTTTCTTTGTATTTAGTCATTAATTTTTCAAGAAGTTGCTGAGCTTTCGCCTTTTCTCCAATAGCATAATATCCTGTAGCAAATGGTTCAACTAGAGAATAATAACCAAATTTATCCAAAGGCATTTTTGTCATGGCCAAATCGATAATATTTCTAGCCTTGTCTTTCTTTCCTTCGGCAATTAACTGGGTCATTAATCGAGCAAGATTCATTCTATATGTAATACTATTTTTTCTAGTTTCAGGATCATGATAAATGGTTGGACTTTCACTATTTCCCCAATCCCACTTCATAACGTTAGCGTACATTTTATCAGCATCAATCTGTCCCATTTCCATTTGGTTGTCGTCTTTTCCCATTTTAGTTTTTAAAGGAACTAGTTTGTAAACCATTCCGTCTAATTGAAGATAGTCTTTCATCCACAAATAATCTTCGTTGTCAAACGCACCACCGCTAAAGTAAATAGGTCTTTTCCAGTTGTTATTAGCAACAATATCAAGCATCATTAATCTATTCTTGTATAATGCATTTCCTTTGATATCTATGTCAATGTAAGGAACAATAGAGTCGTTATACTTAGCGGAAACAACTTTGTTTTTGATGATAACATTTTTGTCAACAGGAATTCTAAGTTTATTTGTTGGATAAAAATGAATGGTTTGTCCATTTTGCATCTCAACAGTAGATTTTGGGTTTTTAATAAAACTGATGAAGTCTTTTACTTCCCATCTGCTTTCTACTTTTGGGATATGAGCTACATAATCCAGTTTGTCTCCCACATATTCATCATGTATAAATGAAATAGGCAATGGATCTGATTCGTATGTTTTAGTTTTCATTTGATCGATATACCAATCGGTCATGAAAAGACTAGTGTTTACAATTTTCACATCGGTTCTTACTTTTTCAATTTCCTGTGCATACCATAGTGGGAAAGTATCATTATCACCAATGGTAAATAGTATTGCATTCGGATCACAAGAAGTAAGGTATGCTTTTGCCATTGCAACAGCAGTATATCTATTAGAGCGATCATGATCATCCCAGTTTTGAGAAGCCATCAACACTGGAGCGGCCAGTAAACTTGCTACTATAATTACTGGTCCGGCTATTTTTGGAGCCAAATATTTCTGGAGACTTTCATAAAGTGAATAAACTCCAATTCCTATCCAGATCGCAAAAACGTAGAAGGAACCCACTAAAGCATAATCTCTTTCGCGAGGTTCAAACGGTCTTTCATTTAAGTAAATTTTCAATGCCAAGCCGGTAAATAAAAATAAGGCTAATAATACATAGAAGCTCTTTAAATCTTTATTAGCATGATACATTAAACCGATAAGTCCAAGTATAAACGGTATAAAGAAATACACATTTCGGCCTTTATTATTCAATACATCCGATGGTAAATTATCTTGTGAACCTAAATGCAGGTTGTCAATAAATTTTATTCCGCTAATCCAATTTCCGTCTAAATTATCATATCTTCCTTGAACATCACTTTGACGCCCAACAAAATTCCACATTAAATACCTCCAATACATGTATCCAAATTGGTATTCGAACATGAACCTGAAATTGTCAACAGTACTTGGTTTTTCTATGTTTAAGTAATCTCCATAGCTTTTTAAGAAAGAAACATAACCTCCATTGTCTATTTGTTTTTGAGCATATGCTTGTCTAAATTCATGGACTGTTTTTTCGACTTCATTTTTCAATTGCGCGATGGCTTTGTTGTATTCTTCTTCAGTTAATTTACTTGGATCAATACCATATTTTGCTAAATCGTCCTCGTAAGGATAATCTGGATTGATTTTAAACTCTGGAGGATTTGAGAAATTCATGTAATTTTCTACGTGCTCGGTACTCCACATTCTAGGCAAAATAGTTTTTTGATTGTCATCACTATTTTGTTCGGCATTTTTAAAATTATTTGTGATAATGTATTTGTCTGTTTTATAATCTCTTTCGTAGTTTGGAGCTTTGTCTAAGTAAGGATGGTCCTTGTCTAAACCAGCAAAGGTTTCAGTATATTGAGAGCCATAAAACAAAGGATTTACACCATATTGCTCTCTGTTATAATACGCAAGAACTTCAGCCGCATCCGAAGGTTTATTTTCGTTAATTACGGTATTTGCATTTGCTCTAATGGGCAACATCATCCAAGTCGAGAAGCCAATTAAAATAAATAAAATGCACAGGATTATAGTATTGTAAAACACCAAACCTTTTTGTTTAGTGTATTTTAAGCCAAAGTAAAAGAACGCAATGAATAGGAGTCCAACAAAAATACTTCCTGAATTAAATGGCATTCCTAATTCATTGACCATGAAAACCTCTGTATTTGCAAAGAAAGCCATCGTTAATGGCAGTAATAATTTGAATATGAAAAGTAAAACGGCAATAACGACAACATTTGCAATGATGAAATTTTTGACGGTAACAACTTTATGATGTTTGAAAAAATAAAGAAAACCAATGGCTGGGATTGTTAATAAAGCCATGAAATGAACTCCAAACGAAAGTCCAATCACAAGAGAAATGATTAATAACCATTTATTTCCTCTGGGGGTTTCCATGTCTTGTTCCCAGCGTAATCCCAGCCAGAATAATAACGCAATCAATAGAGAAGCCATCGCGTAAACTTCAGCTTCTACGGCATTGAACCAAAAACTGTCGGAAAAAGTATAAGCTAAAGCACCTACAAAAGCACTCCCTAAAACAACGATATCATTGTTTTTGTCATTTTCAGAAAATCGAGAAATTAGTTTTTTTAGGATCATTGTGGATGACCAATACATAAATAATATAGTGAAGGCACTTGAGAAAACTGACATCATATTTACCATTAATGCAATATGTTTGTCATCTGAAGCAAACATGGCAAAAAAGGCACCAATCATTTGAAACAAAGGTGCTCCAGGCGGGTGTCCTACTTCTAATTTTGCAGCTGTGGCAATATATTCTCCACAATCCCAGAAACTCATTGTGGGTTCAACGGTGAGGGTGTATGTCACTAATGCGATTCCAAATGTAAACCAACCTATAATCGTATTCCATTTATTGAAATTGAATGTTGCCATATTTCAGTGCTAAATTGTAGTTAAATTTTGAGTTGCAAAGAAAATGTTTTTTTATGTAACGATACAGGCATTAACAAAATTTTCTAAAAAACAAATCTAGAAAACTAATAGATTGGTTTCTAGCGTTTTTGAAAAGTTTACAGGCTGTTTGTGATCTAAAGGGAAATTATTTTCAATAAAAAGCGATAAAAAATTTGTGCAAATTAAAATTTGTTCTAAATTTGCACTCGCTAAGCAGTAGCAAAGCAATGCTGGTCTATGGTGTAATGGTAACACAACTGTTTTTGGTGCAGTCGTTCAAGGTTCGAGTCCTTGTAGACCAACTAGCAAATTTGAAGAACCCCGTAAACGTTAATGTTTACGGGGTTTTCTTTTTTAAAGCGTAGTAAATCACGTAGTAATTTTATAATTAAAATATTAATGGTTCTACTTGACAACACAAAGTTTCCTTAGTAGTTTTGTAATAATCAGATGTTTTAGCGATTTTATAGGGTTTAAATCGAGTACTAAGATTTTTGAGGCCGCCCTTTGGGCAAATAAAAAAAACTCTAAAAAAACACCTTTTCTTTTAAATGAATAAAGAAATTCTTACATCTAGGGATGTGATGGCAATGTTATCTATTTGCGAAAACACATTACTCAAGATGGAAGCCGAAGGAAGCATTAATATTGATTTTCGAATCAGTAACAGAAAACGTTATCAACTAAAAAACGTTTTGGCTTCACTAAATCGGCTTCAAGTAAAAAGATAATGAGAGTAATGTAATCTTTTATCTGTCTGGCAAACTATAACCATAATTCATGTTGGTGATGTTCGTGCCTATACCCATTTTTTTTTAACTATTGGAATCTGATTGATTTTAATAGTAACAATAAATTTTACGGCCAGAGGACTTTTTCCAAAAGCCGTGATATTTATTGTAAAATAAGTAATCTATCAAGGACTTTAGTACAGTTCCTAAGAGATTAGTAGTATAAACAAGTTAAGAATATGAATGAAAAAGAGTATCTATCTGTAAAAGATATAAGTGAATTAACCTTGCAATCGGCAAGAAATGTTAGAAGAATAATTAAGGCTTTAAATGGCACAGTAAGTATTGAGTTATTGCATATGTGTGCGGCAAAAGGGCACTGGAGAGTACATAACTTGTTGTTAAGTAGTTTTAAGCCTCAACGAATAAGAAGGGATAATTACTATGCTCTAAGTGTAGACCCATGTAGTAACTATTCGGAGAGTGATATAGATGAGATTATGATGTTTGTATATAAGCAAATGAATAGTAGCAAGCTTGAAATAAACTATGTTGTTGAGCAAAAAAAAGCAAATAATCGAAATCATTTACATTGTTACATAAAGTGTAGTAACAAAAAGAAGCTTCTCCAGTTTATTAAATTGGGCTTTACAAAGGTTAGCTATCACCAGAGCCCAATATTTGATTTGGAGATTTGGATACATTATATAACGAAGGACGGAAGTCAAATAAAAACATTGAAAAATTAGAAAAAATGGAGAAATTAAAAAATTTGGATTATAATCCAATACTAAAACAGTTACTTATAAATTACGTGCTAAGAATGTACGAAGACCAAGCAATAACAGATGACTGGCATTTATACGAAGAATACTTGATGCTGGTAAGAGAAAATAGACTACATGAAATCTTTGAAAACGAATGTCTAACGAATAAATTAAATGATGAAAATTATAACTGTGGTGACGATAGAGGATAGAATTAAGGTTGTACAGTTACAATTAAATGTAGAATCTAACCCAGAGCGAAAAAAAGAGGTGCAAAAGCAATTACAAAAATTGCAGTTAGAGAAAGAAATAGAACAAATTAGAAAACGAATTGAACAATTAGGATGACCCCCGTCCGTCCTGGTCAATATAAAATATTTGTAATTTTAGTTACCGATAACATATAGTTTATTTTATTATGATAATAATAAGGGTATGATTAGGTCCGAAAAATTTTTTTTGTGCAAATTTTTGAATAAAAAAGGTCCGTTTTGTACCTAGCGTAGCCCGCTTTTATTATTGAATTTTTTTTTAAAAATAGTGTTTTAAGTATTAGAATCGCCATAAGCAATGATGGTGTTCGTAAGTGTTTTATTTAAATTGGAATGGGTCGTGCGTAGCACGATCCATTTTAATTTATACTAGTTAGTAACCTTTGAATTTTTTGTGCTGTCCCAAGGCTGCAACCACCAATTTTTGAAGCACGTCTTAGAGATTCTCCATTTTTAAGCTCTTTTGCAACCGCTTTATATTTTGTTAGGAAATCGGCATCGCTTATTTTTGAACCGTATAGACGACCTGTATAAGAACCTTTTGCCTTAGCTAATTCGATTCCTTGGCGTTGGCGTTCTAGCATATTAGAGCGTTCCATTTCGGCTACGTTACCAAGAACACTTATAATCATTTTAAAGCTCGGATTTGGCTTGTTATCGATTAATGAAAACATCCCGATGTTTTCTACAAATAGTTTGATTGATTTTAGATTGAAAAATTCGACCATCGTTAATATGTCGATTATAGAACGGCCCAAGCGGTCGATTGATGAAATGTGAATTTCAGATACTACGCCAGTTTCGATATCGGCCAAAAGTTTCGATGCTTCTTTTCTATCGATGAACTTAATCGACCCAGAAACTTTATCAATGTAAATTTTTGAAAATTCTTTAGCGTTTACTTCTTGACGACCTGTATTTTGTTCCTCGCTCGATACTCTGATATATTTTACTTTTGACATGGCTTATATTTTTTATCCTTGAACAAATATAGTGTATATATTTAGGATGGCAAAATTATACACTTAAAAACCAGGTATTTAGCTAAAAATAATGTGCCGTTTTGAGGCATGCTCTAAAAATATACGTATTTGAGAATCAAAGAATAATATTCATACGGTAAGTTGTATCATTTATTACTTTACGCAGATTTATTTTGATACAGTTAAGGTTTTGATACAGGGCATCTATTTTTTTTGTAATATTAGTATTATTAAACTAAGTTTGTATATTTATGAAAATTTATAATAAAACATAATGAGCAAAACTATTTATTTTGAAATTTACAGATTTCATTTGCTACCTATAACAACACATCAAATTTCTCTTTTTGAACATGAAATGTCTTATGAGGAACTAGTACAGAAAAAGAATGGTTTTTTTGATAGCATAGTCCAAAATCTACAAAATAACGCACAGGATTTTCCGATAGAACTTTATAGTTCTGAGGATAAAAGTTATCTATTTAGACTTGCAAATCCTAAGAAGACAACTATATATAGAAATT
This sequence comes from Flavobacterium arabinosi, assembly GCF_048158725.1. NCBI lineage: Bacteria > Pseudomonadati > Bacteroidota > Flavobacteriia > Flavobacteriales > Flavobacteriaceae > Flavobacterium > Flavobacterium arabinosi. The sequence goes on along the minus strand of NZ_JBLNKX010000002.1, from coordinate 554,819 downwards.
TTTCTGAAAGAGAAGAAAATACCGAACCGTACATTTATATAATTATAAATACGGACCCTCTAGTTCAGAAAATAGCGATAAGTAGAAATTCACAAGCATTCTCAACTCCAAATAGTTCAAAAAATGTTTTAAGTACGATTTTTAGTAAATATTTAAAATTATATGGACTAAGTATTGAGTTTGAGCAACTTTTTGAATCAAAAACTTTTTGGAGTTATGCTAGAAGGTTCGATGGAAGAATTAAATCGATAGATTTTGAGATAATAAAGCCTAATCTTTCCAAAATTTCGCATACAATTAAAGATTCGTTAAAACCCCTAATCGAGAGTACCAATAGTCATAAAACTCATTTGAAACTTGATGCCCCTAAAGAAGGGGTTTTGGAGAATATTAACAAAGAAAATAAATTGGTTGATGGATTAGTAACCTATTCTAGTGAAGGTGGGGGAAATATTTCGATGAGTATAATAGGTCTTGCGACAAGAGTTAGAACTGACAGAATGGTAACAACAAAGAAAATATCTGAAATTAATATTAAAGGTTCTCCAGACCAAGTTATTAAAGTATGGAAAGATATTACAGAATAATATTGAGTTATTTAAAAGACATATTACTTTTTTTAACAATTGCTTTTTTTGTCAATGTGTTTTCCTATCTAATAGGGACGGATTTGCTGTTGAGTTATTTAAAAATAAATCTGACAACAATTCAACTTGGTTTGATGGCAATTAATACGGCAACTTGCGGATTAGTAATTTCGAAATTACAAGAAATAAAAGAGAGGCATCGAGAAATTGATGTTAAACCAACTACAATGGCATTGCTAAATTCTTTAAAGGAACAAATTATACTAATTATTACAGGTGTTATATTAATGTTGGTAATCGATAGTGACTCTATTGAGAGAATCATTTATTGCGAGTATATTACATTTGTATTAGAAACATTGCTTATTGCTGTATTTGTAAATTCAATTCAAGTTTTATGGGATACTGGAAAATCCATTTTCGTTTTGATTGATATTATGGATGACTTTGACAATAATGATTAAATCTTAATTTTATCAATTTCCTTCATTATCCTATCCGTTTCATTAAGTGCCACCACCATTTTCTGATAATGTAGAATATCATCATAATTTAGTTCACGATTCTTACGGTCTTTTAGCCATTTCTGAGCGGGTTGATAGCCACCGATGTAAAAGTTCCAAGCTACTTGAGGAACGTTAGCGAAACACTGGCCCTCATTAATATAAACGTTACCATTTTTATAAACTGGTTTGGTTACAATGTTGTCACCGTCTTCTGGATATTGGGTAATGTATTTTTCGACAGTAGGACTTTCCAGTAAATGAATTTGGCGTAACTCACCACCTAATTTAACCAATTGCATGAATTCCACACGATCCAGCGGAGCTGGAACACGTGGGAATTCTATATTTAAAAATTCTTTGTATTTCTCACGATATGATGGAGAATGTAAAACCGCATAAATATAATCTAGCAAATCTATTGGAGCAAAACTTTGTCTAAACTCTGGACGGACCTCATCGCTATTAGCAAAACAAACATTGCTTTCAGTTTCCTTTTCGTTGGTGAAAGACAACCCCAAGCCGTCAGCGATTTGTTTTACAATGTCTGGGTTGAGGTTTGGTATCCTTTTGTTTGTGCCAAAAGCATCTTGTTGAGAATTATTTTCGGGATAGAGGTAAAGAGGAAAAAAAGAGGTGGAATCGCCAGCTGTATCCAAAATATGTCTTTCAACAATTGAATTTGAAACCCAGAAATAACCTAAACTTTGCTGTCTATTTAATCTAGTTGCAATTAAACCGATGTTTTCATGGTTGAAAAAATGTTGCATAATTTCCCATCTAGGGTAACTAAAGAAACCTTTTGTTTTTTTGCTATAATGACTAAATCGTATGTCAAAAGGTCTATAATTGACTCTAGTTATGTTTCTATCGTCTTTAGAATTTATATCATCGATTGCTCCAGTGATTGTCCAATCTCTTGAGTCTAGACCAAATTTATGTTTGGTTCTAATATCATCAATGGTTAAAGAATTTAAATCATTTAATAATTCTTCGATTTTGTTTTTCTCAAAATGAATTAAAGAATTATCCCTAGCGGCAGTAAAGCCAACATTGCTAATTTTAAAAAAATCCTTTATTGAGAACCCAATTTCATATTCTGATTTAAGTTGATAATCAACTTCGGAGTATTTAAAGTCTGGTGATTTAATTTCAAGTTTTTTCCAGTCAAAAGATTTTAAATCATTTTTGGTTAAAAAGTCATACTTAAATTCTCTTTTCCCTTGTAAATCATAATGAAAAACTTCACCTAATTCATTTTTCTTTTTCTTACCAGTTTTTACAAAAATATTTATAGAAACACCTTGCATTATATCAAATACATTTTGGTCTGGAGAACCATCAATACAGGTTTCATTTTTCCTTAGATTCCCATGTAAATCAAGGATGTAAATTTTATCGAAACTTTCTAGTAAATGTTTTCTCATTTGACGGTGAATATTTCCATCAATAAAACTATTATTAGAAATATAGGCTAAAACACCCTCACCGTTTTATCTATAAAGTGTTGACCAAAACGAATGAATTTTATGTAATCGTCAGAAAGAGGCTGTATGTTTCGCTCCTTCATGTCTTTTTTATAATCAGCAGTTAAGCTCTCAATCCACTTGCTTTTATTGGTACTGCTTACGCTATAAGGGGGATTTCCAATAACAACCATTACAGGTGCATCACGTTTTATAGCATTAGCTTGGTCTGCTTCGTCAGAGAGCCAAGAACTAAAAAGCGTACCTGTATCGGGATGGGCTTCTTCAAGTGAGTTAGTTAAAAAAATGCGGAAACGTTGGTCGTCTGTTGGTTTATATCCTGTTTCAGTTAACAACATGTCCATTTTTAGATGGGCCATTGCGTAACTCGCCATGAGTAACTCAAAACCATTCAATCGTGGGATGAGGTCTTTGGTTACATATTTACTCCAGATGCCTTGTTGGCCTTCAAATTTTTTATGAATGTGTTTTACAACCTCAGCCAAGAAAGTTCCCGTTCCTGTGGCTGGGTCCAATATTTGAACTTTGTGTACTTCGTGTTCTACCTCAACTTCTTTTATTACGGCATTTTTTTTGGAAGCCGTTTGGGTAATTGCTTTTTTCTTAATTTTTATTTTGCTGGTGTCGGCCAAACCTTGTGGTAAATCGAATTCAGTTTTTAGAATGTCATCAACCGCTCGAACTATAAAATTAACGACTGGTTGCGGTGTGTACCAAACACCACGTGCTTTTCGCAAAGCGGGATTATATTCACCCAAAAATGTTTCATAAAAGTGAACCACAGGGTCTTCCTGTTTGGTGCTTTTACCAAAGTTTTTCATAATGAGTGCCACATCCGAAGCTAGGAAAATATTAACCAACTCATCAACTATCCAAGTTAGCCTTGTGTCTAAATCAAACCCCGCTATGTCTTGAAATAACTTGCGTAAAAACGGGTTGCTTTTAGGAATTAACTCAGCGGCTTCTATACGAGAGAATGTCGGTAAGGTTGGGTCATGATAACGAGCTGCGAACATCCCATAGGCAATGGTTTGTGAATAAATGTCAGCAAATGATTTGTTGTCAATGTCGTGAATCAACATTTGTTGGAATGACAACATTTGCGATTTGATGGTGGAGCGTTTTCCTTCTTGGTCGTCATAATTTAATGATTTCTCAATAACGTCTGCCATTAACTTTGCTTTTCCCGCCATCATTTGAGCCAACTTAGTTGGTGACTTAATAGTTTGCGAAATGGTTTCAGAAAAATTCTTTATTAGTTGTGTGAACTGGTCAAAGTTTTCTGGTTGAGGTACAATCGTACCATTTTCCAACTTAGCTATTGCAATTTTCGTGGTTAGTTCACCATCCTTATAAAAGTGAAAATCCATATAATCGGTAAATACCAAATTTGACAGACCAGATTTATAGCGGTCAAACTGCTCTTTTAGGGTTTTGCTTCCTAAGTCTACTCCAATATCTTTTGCTTCAATATAGCCAACAGGAACGTCCTTACGGGTCAGTACATAATCGGGTGCACCGCAAGCCACCCTTGCGGGTTCATTCGTCACCAAGATGTTTGGTAAAATTGCCATGATGAGGTTTTGTAAGTCACCACGATAGGAATGTTCACGTGCGTTTCCTGTAATGTATAAGGTGTTTATTTTGGCTAGATATTGTTGAATTGTCATTATTAGGGTAGTCAGATTTATTTTACTAATGTAGGATATTTTATTAATATTTGAAAAGGGGTGATTTCTTTAATTTTAACACATTTATTAGATTTACTGCTTTGCTTACCAAAGCGGTTTTGTCATATACTTGAACGATTGATATATATTTATGTTTTGGATGTGTAATTGGTTCAATGTCTTCATCGTGGATTCCTAAATCTTTTAAATTTGATATGAATGTACTACGGCAGTCATGAGGAGTAAAAATATCACAAAGTTTTTCTTTAGTTATAATAACATTGTTTACTGTGTAATAATACTTTTTTACTTCAAACTCATTTTCAAATTTTAAATGGATAAGAAATTTTTTTACATCTTTTCGGATGTTAGGTTGTGATGGGAATTTTGGGAATTTGTTGTCGTTTTGAATCAGATATTCTTTTACTGGTGCAAGAATAGGGATTGTGGTTATTAACTCATCTTTGTTCTCTTGTGACTTCCTAACTCGTGTTGTGAAACAATTATACTTTTTTGAATTATGAGTTAATATTTCGGGTTTAACTTCATTTAAAAACACCATGTCACCTATTCTCAATCCCGTGAAAGATGACAGTAAAAGGTAATTTCGAGCATGTGTAAATTCTTTTGAATGACTCACGTCAGTTTTTATAATAGTGCTTAATTGCGAAACTGTTAAAAACGTTTCGTTTTTTATTTCTCGTCTTTTTATAAAATATTCTTTTTTGTTATGGTTGAAACCAACTTCAATTTCGTCTTCAATTGCGGAATTGAGTAATGCTCTAAAGTGTTTATTCTCTTTTGAAATTGTATTGTGAGCATAAAATTCTCCTGTTGTTTTTTTGTTGATTTCATTTATTACTTTGAAAAAATCCATAAAAATTTCTCCAGTTAAATTTCCAAAAGTCAAAACAGTTCCTGTAAACTCTTCGTAATTTGAAATATGATTCTTTAAGTTAGTGTATTGTTTCCCCGTGCCTTCTGACCATCGTTTATGCGAAGTTATTTCGGACTTCATTCTAGTTTTGACACTTTCAGTTATGTATTCTGTTATATTAATGTCGTTGGAATATTTTGGTATTCTTTTTAATTTTTCAAAAACTAATTGTTTCAACTCTTGAATGGTTGGGTCTTTTTCGTTTATGTTTCTAAAATTGGATAATTGTTCATAGGATATTCTTTCAATTTTATCCAATACGTTATTTAGGTCTTTGCCATATTTTCTAACAAAGAATTGATTTGCTCTGTATGTTGGTTTGTCAATCCAATATTCCTTATTGATGTTCCATTTAGTTGATATTCTTAAAGGCTCATATTTAAAATTATTTGATTTAGAATTATAAGTTTTAAAACCATACGACAAATTAAACAAAATCAGTTGTTCTCCAGATTTGTTTTTTTTTGCTTCTAAATTGAAAAAATGGGTCGCTTGTTTCATAGTTCAAATTTTATCACGTAGTAAATCACGTAGTAAAAGTATGCTATTAGTTGATGTTTAACAAAGTTTTTTGAGGTGTTGTTAAAAACGTCATCTTATTAAACCCCTTATTATATAGGGTTTTGAAGCTTTTTGATGTTTGATGAGGTGTTAAGGGTTTTGTCCTTGTAGACCAACGTAAAGCCTCTCAATTTTTTGAGAGGCTTTTTTTATTTGGAAATTTTTGAATTCTAAGAAGTACTTAGAGAATTTAATTTGAGGTTGATTTTTGTAACTGAAAATTAAATTTTAAAAGTAATCACGGGTTTAATGGCGTGGTTTACTAAGTCCTCACTGATGCTTCTGTTAAAAAAATGCGCTAATCCGGTTCTGCCATGTGTGCAGAGTCCTATTAAATCTGCATTGATTGAATTTGAAAAATTGAGTATTCCGTTTTCTACATTGGCATCATTAAAAATGTGTAAAGAGTAGTTTTGAATATCAAAATCAGCAATAAATGCATGCATTAATTTTTCACCGGTTAAGGTAGTTTTGAAGCTATTGGGCGTGCAAATCATTACTAAAAATAGATTTGCATCAAAGATTTTAGTAAATTCAATCATTTTTTTGAAAGGTTTTTTTATTTCATTCGAAAAATCTGATGCGAAAACGAAATTTTTACCTTCAAATTTGCCAATATCTTTTTTGATAACTAAAACTGGGATGTCAGAAAGGCGTACTACTTTTTCAGTATTGGAGCCAATGAGTAATTCTTCAATTCCGGAAGATCCATGTGAGCCCATGACAATTAAATCAATTTTATTTTTTTTACTAAAAGCTAAAATACCATTGGACGCTCTTTCAAAGTGTACTGTTTCAGTGACTGAAATTCCATTTAAATAGGGGCGTTCTTTGATTTTTTGGAACGTTTCGTTTGCTTTTTTTATAAATAACATTACTTCTGGAATCCCGCTTCCTCCAGAAATGGCATCGCTCATTTGGCTTGGTAACTCCAGCATATGGAGTAAGAATATTTCACAATTAATTTTTTTGGCAATTTGTGCGGCTATTTTTAATGCGTCTTCAGCATGTTCTGAAAAATCGGTTGGTACTAAAATTCGTTTCATAATTAAAAAGTTTAAATTATGTAAAAACAGGTATTTTAATGCTCCATTAAAGATAAGAAATATTTTAACAGCAGCCGATTATTTTAATTAATAAAAAAAACACTATATTTGCACCGTTATTTATTAAAATCTAGATAATGAGGGGACTAAATGTCCCCTCTTTTTATAAAAAATATGACATTTAAAGAAAAAGTACATACGTTATTGACAGAATGCCTTTTAGAAAAGCCATCAGTTTTTTTGATAGACCTTACTATCACCGATGCTTTTAAAGTTATTGTGAATGTGGATGGAGATAACGGAGTAGCGCTTCAGGATTGCATCGATGTGAGTCGTTTTATAGATAATAACTTGGATCGCGAGGAACAAGATTACTCTTTAGAAGTAGCATCGGTAGGGGTTGGGTCGCCACTGAAATTAGTTAGACAATACAAGAAAAATATAGGGCGAACATTGATTGTAAAGACTGGGACAGAAATAATTGAAGCAGAATTAGTGGAAGCTAATGATGATTTTGTAATTTTGTCGTGGAAAGCAAGAGAGCCTAAAAAGATAGGAAAAGGAAAAGAGACAGTTCAAAAAGAACTAAAATTGCCTTACGCAGATATAAAAGAAGCAATTGTTACAGTAACATTTTAATTAAAGAATTCGCATGGAAAATTTAGCATTAATCGATTCATTCTCAGAGTTTAAAGATGATAAACTTATTGATCGTGTAACGCTTATGGCAATTTTGGAAGATGTATTTAGAAATGCATTGAAGAAAAAATACGGTTCAGATGATAATTTCGATATTATTATAAATCCTGATAAAGGAGATATGGAAATTTGGAGAAGAAGAGTAATCGTTGCTGACGAGGATTTGGATTTTGAAAATGAAGAAATTACTTTGACAGAAGCAAGAAAAATTGAAGCCGATTTTGAAATTGGTGAAGAAGTTTCTGAAGAAGTGAAATTAATTGATTTAGGAAGAAGAGCTATTTTGGCCTTGCGTCAAAACCTAATTTCAAAAATTCATGAGCATGATAATACCAATCTTTATAAACAATTTAAAGATTTAATTGGAGATATTTACACTGCTGAAGTACATCATGTACGTCCTAGAGTTGTAATTTTGGTTGATGATGAAGGGAATGAAATAATTTTGCCAAAAGAAAAACAAATACCTTCTGATTTTTTCCGCAAGGGAGATAATGTAAGAGGAATCATTGAAAGCGTTGAATTGAAAGGAAATAAACCTCAAATTATTATGTCAAGAACTTCTGAGAAGTTCTTGGAAAAATTATTTGAACAAGAAATCCCTGAAGTATTTGACGGATTAATTATGGTGAAGAAAGTGGTAAGAATTCCAGGTGAAAAAGCAAAAGTAGCCGTAGATTCTTATGATGATAGAATTGATCCAGTAGGAGCTTGTGTTGGTATGAAAGGTTCTCGTATTCATGGAATTGTTCGTGAATTAGGAAATGAAAATATTGACGTAATCAATTACACCAGTAACATTCAATTGTTTATAACCAGAGCATTGAGCCCTGCAAAAGTTTCTTCGATTAAAATTAATGAAGATACTAAAAGAGCAGAGGTTTTCTTGAAACTTGAAGAAGTTTCTAAAGCAATTGGTCGTGGTGGACACAATATTAAATTAGCTGGTTTATTAACTGGTTATGAATTAGATGTTATCCGTGAAGGTGATGTTGCAGGTGCAACTGCTGATGAGGATGATGTTGAATTGACTGAGTTTTCAGATGAAATTGAAGACTGGGTTATTGAGGAATTTGCAAAAATTGGTTTAGATACTGCAAAAAGTATTTTAAAACAAGATGTAGAAGATTTAGTAAGAAGAACAGACCTAGAAGAGGAAACGATTCTAGATGTAATGAGAATATTGAAAGAAGAATTTGACAGTTAGTCAATGTGTCTTCAACGATAAACATGCCACTTTACAATTAATTCTTGCTCGGTAGGTATCGAGTTAGGAGTGAAGTGAGGAATAACAAAAAAGGTAATAATAAAAAGGTTTTATGTCTGAAGAGAGAATTATTAGAATAAACAAAGTTTTAAGGGAATTGAATATTTCTTTAGAAAGAGCTGTGGATTATCTAAAAGATAAAGGGATTGCTATTGAAGCAAATCCAAACACAAAAATTTCTGATGATGTATACAATGTCTTGTGCGGTCAGTTTGCTGGTGACAAAGGGAATAAGGAGGCTTCAAAAGAAGTAGGGGAAGAGAAAAGAAAAGAAAAAGAAGCTTTACGTGTGGAGCGAGAAAAAGAAATCGAAGACAAGCGTAAGCAAGATGAAGAACGACTAAAACAACAAGAAGTTATAAAAGCGAGAGCTGTTGTGACGGGTCCGGTTCAGGTTGGGAAAATTGATCTCAATCCTAAAAGACCAACAGTTGTTCCTGCTCCTGTTAAGGTTGTTGAAAAAATTGAGGTTCCTGTAGTTAAAGCTCCAGCTCCGGTTGAAAAACCTGCTGTTGTTGAAACTGTTCAAAAAGAACCAGTTCAAAAAGAACTTTCAGAAGATAAACCTGTTTCAGACAAAAAAGAAGTTAAACCTGTTGTTGGAATAAAAGAAGTTAAGAAAGAACCGGTAAAAGAGGTTGTTGCTGAACCGATAAAAGTTGCTCCCGTTGAAGAAGCGCCTGTTGATGAGACTATAACTACTCAATATCAAAAATTATCAGGAACTACTTTAACAGGTCAAATTATTGATTTATCTCAATTCAATAAACCTAAGAAGAAAAAAGAAGAGCCTAAAATTACTCCAAACAAGCCGGGTGCACCTGGAGCTGTAGGAGCTAATAATGCTGCCAATAAAAATAAACGCAAAAGAATTGCTCCAAAACCGGGTGCTCCTAGACCACCTGCTGTTCCTGGAGTTCCTGGAGCGCCAAATCCGAATAAAATCACTCCAAATGTTGGTGGTGGTGGATTCAATGCAAACAGAAGTGCAAGACCTGGTTTCGTAAAAGGAAACAGACCTGCAATTGTTGCAAAAGTTGAACCGACGGAAGAGGAAGTTAAAAATCAAATTAGAGAGACTTTAGAAAAACTACAAGGAAAAGGTGGTAAATCTAAAGCTGCTAAATATAGAAGAGACAAGAGAGATACGCACCGTCAGAAATCTGATGATGAGCAAAGAGCTATTGACGAAGGTAGTAAAACTATTAAAGTTACTGAATTTGTTACTGTAGGTGAAATTGCCATTATGATGGATGTGCCAATTACTAAAGTTATTGGTACTTGTATGTCACTTGGAATCATGGTTACCATGAATCAACGTCTTGATGCTGAAACATTGACAATTGTAGCCGATGAGTTTGGTTATGAAGTTGAATTTATTACTGTTGATATCGAAGAAGCGATTCAAGTAGTTGCTGATAAAGAAGAAGATCTAGTTTTCAGAGCGCCTATTGTTACTGTAATGGGGCACGTCGATCACGGTAAAACATCTTTACTGGATTACATTCGTAAAGAAAATGTTATTGCTGGTGAGTCAGGTGGAATTACACAACATATCGGTGCATACGGAGTAACATTAGATAATGGTCAAAAAATAGCATTTTTAGATACACCGGGACACGAAGCTTTTACAGCGATGCGTGCTCGTGGAGCTCAAGTTACGGATATCGCTATTATTGTAATTGCAGCTGATGATGACATCATGCCGCAAACAAAAGAAGCGATTAGTCATGCTCAAGCAGCAGGTGTTCCAATTATTTTTGCTATCAATAAAGTTGATAAGCCAAATGCTAATCCTGAAAAAATTAAAGAAAAATTAGCAGGTATGAATTTACTTGTTGAAGATTGGGGAGGAAAAATTCAATCTCATGATATTTCTGCAAAAACAGGAACAGGTGTTAAGGAATTATTAGAGAAAGTATTGTTAGAGGCAGAGCTTTTAGATTTAAAATCTAATCCAAATAAAGCGGCTTCTGGAACTGTTGTTGAGGCTTTCCTTGATAAAGGTAAAGGATATGTTTCTACCATATTAGTACAACATGGAACTTTGAAAATTGGAGATTATATGTTAGCGGGTAAGCATCATGGTAAAATTAAAGCCATGCATGATGAACGAGGAAATATAGTTACTGTTGCGGGTCCGTCGACTCCGGTATCTGTTCTTGGTTTAGATGGTGCAGCTACAGCTGGTGATAAGTTCAATATTTTTGAAGATGAAAAAGAAGCAAAACAAATTGCATCTAAACGTTCTCAATTAATGCGTGAACAATCAGTACGTACACAAAGACATATTACGTTAGATGAAATTGGACGTAGAATTGCATTGGGTCAATTTAAAGAATTAAACATTATCCTTAAAGGAGATGTTGATGGTTCGGTTGAAGCTTTGTCAGATTCGTTCTCTAAATTATCTACTGAAGAAATTCAAATTAATATCATACATAAAGGTGTTGGAGCAATTACGGAAACTGACGTTATGTTGGCTTCAGCTTCGGATGCAATTATCATCGGATTTAATGTTCGTCCTGCTGGAAATGCAAGACAATTAGCAGACAAGGAAGAAATTGATATCCGTTACTATTCTATTATTTACGCCGCTATTGATGACTTGAAAGATGCGATGGAAGGAATGCTTGCTCCGGAAATGAAAGAAGAAATTCTGGGTACTGCGGAAATTAGAGAGATATTCAAAATTTCTAAAGTTGGTTCTATTGCTGGAAGTATGGTTATGGACGGTAAAATTGTTAAAAACGCCAAAATGAGAATCATCAGAGATGGTGTTGTTGTCTTTACTGGAGAGTTATTAGCTTTGAAGCGATTTAAAGATGATGTAAGAGAAGTTGCTAAAGGATATGATTGTGGTATTCAAGTGAAAGGATACAATGATATCGAAGAAAGAGATGTTATTGAATCGTACCATGAAGTAGCTATTAAAAAGAAATTGAAATAGTATTTTATACATTAGCTTTTAATATAAAATCCCGATTCGTCGGGATTTTTTTTATTTTAGCATGAACGTTATTTTTGTTATTATGATGATTATAAAACTATATTTAGAAATATAATACAACGGTAAGGAGCTTCAAGAGGACCCGGGACTTAATGTGTATTCTTATCGATGGCGTGATTATGACCGAGCAATAGGAAGATGTAACGTAATCGGCTAATTACCTGATAAATATTATAAAATTAGTCCATATGACTACGTGGCTAATAATCTAATAACTACGATTGACCCTGCTGGTAGTTTTTTGTTTGGCTTATTTGGAAGTGCTTCAGAAGAAAGAAAAGAAGCTAGAGCTGAAAAATATGCTGAAAAAAGTTGACGGATCAGTAATTAAAGGTGAAAATGGCAGAGTATCCGTAAATGTAGTTAAAAGTGCTGCTGCTGGTGTTATTACTATTACATCAAAACTAATTTTTTTGATTGGCTACTTATGCTACACAAAAAGTAGCTCCTTCGGCTGTGGGTAGCTTTGTACCTGGGGGTTCTTCATTTAAGCCAGGAGTAAAAGTAGGTAATGCAGTATAAGAGTTATGGTCGATAGTGAAACAGAAATTATCACGGATGAATTAAGAGAAAAATAATGAATTATGATTTTTTATTATATTGTTTTTTATTAGCTATAGCGGCGTTTGCTTATTACAAATTTAATAAGTGTTGGGCAAAAGTTAGAAAAGAAAAAGCTGAAGGATTTTATAAACCAATTACATAGATTGGAATAATTAGAAACTGGATTATAATAATAAGTCTTGTGTTGGCTTCATTAGTATATTTATTTGAATCAATTGGATGGATGTAAAAACAAATTAAATATGGATTTTTATAAATTAATAAGTTTGTTATCACTGTTAATATTTATATAGTTAGTTATGAAATTTTCAAATAATGAAAGACAGTTTGGATTATACTTGGAGGTTTATTTCACCGACCGCGCAGATATGCACAATCGTTAGTGCAGTTTTGTAAACTGTGCCCGTAAACAAAGTCTAAAACAAAGAAAGCCACTTCATTAACGAAGTGGCTTTTTTATGTAAAAAAAAGTAATTATTGCGATAGATTTTAAACTTAAAGAGCAATAAGCTTTTATTTACTTGGTTTTATCAAAAGTACATTTTTGTGTTTTTTTCTAATGTCAATTAGATTTCGTTCTGCTTCTATGCGAGTTTTAAAATTTCCTACCCAAACTTTATAATTTGGTGTATTGAATACAATTGTTCCGTCTAAGTCACTAAATTCTTGTTTGAATTCATTTAATGTGTTTTTTGCTTTTTCGCTCTCGCCACTAAAAATTTGAACTTTATAACAATCGTTTGCAGCGTTTAAAACGTTAGTTTTTCTTTTCTCATTTAGCAATTGTTCGAATTTAGGGTCTTGAGTTACCGTAATATTTCGATCTTGTGCGTTAATATAATTTGTGGTAAGGCATAATGTGACGGCGTAAAAAAAGGCTTTTCTGGGTGTTAAAATTCTCATAATGTGATAGTTTTTATGCAAAAGTACTATTTATAGAATGAAACGAAATAATAAATATTATTTAGAATTAATATAAATTGAATTTAAGACTATTTTAAGGTTTTGAGAATAGTTCTTAAGTCGTATTTTTGTCCAAGTTTTAAAAAATGTACTTTTTTTTTCTGAAAATATTAATAGAAAAAACCGTACCAATTTTAGTAGATAATCATTTATAATATGAAAAAGGTGGGTAACCATAATTCGATCTCAAGGAAATTATATCTAGGCTTAGGGCTAATGCTGATTTTCTCCCTAAATTCATTTGCGCAAACTGCAGCTCCTGCAGTCGCTCCTGCTGCGACACCAGCTGTGGCTGTTGCAAGCCAAGGTGGTGATCCTGCAAAAGGAAAAGAGCTTTTTAATGTGAATTGCGCTGCATGTCATAAACTAGATGCGAAAGCAACTGGTCCTATGTTAAGAGGTATTTCTGCAAAACATGATAAAGCTTGGATTTACAAGTGGGTTCATAACAGTTCTGATATGATTAAATCAGGTGATGCAGCTGCTGTAAAAGTTTTTGAAGAAAACAATAAATCAGTAATGACAGCCTTTCCTCAATTAACGGAAGCAGATATTGATGATATTATTGCTTACACATCAGAGCCAAAAGCGGAAGCTCCGGCTGCTGCTAGTACTGCTTCAGTTCCGGGTACTGGAGGTAATGATAGCGGTATCTCTAATAATGTTATTCTTGGCGCTCTTGCTTTGGTAATGGTTATGTTGGTTGTAATGTTGTTTTTGGTAAACAATGTTCTGGCTAAAGTGGCTAAAGCTAATGGAATTGAAGTAGCTCCAAAAACGCCAACCACTCCAATTTGGAAAGCGTTTGCTAGAAATCAATTTTTAGTATTGGTAACGTCTATATTTTTACTATTGTCTAGTGCTTATTTTGTGTATGGTTTCTTAATGCAAGTAGGTGTTGATCAAGATTACGAACCAATTCAGCCAATTCATTATTCTCATAGAATACATGCCGGTAGTAATGGTATAAGCTGTAAATATTGTCACTCCTCAGCTAGAGTAAGTAAGAATGCTGGTATACCATCTTTGAATGTGTGTATGAATTGTCATAAAAACATTTCTGAAGTATCTGATACTACTGCAACTCCAGATCACTCTAAGGCATTTTATGATGGAGAAATCCAAAAATTATATACTGCTGTAGGTTGGGATCAAACAACTCAAAAATATACTGGAAAAACTCAGCCAGTTAAGTGGGTTCGTATACACAACCTTCCTGATTTTGTATACTTTAATCACTCACAACACGTAACTGTAGCTGGTATTGAATGTCAAACTTGTCACGGTCCGGTTCAGACTTATGAGATTCAAAAACAATTTGCTCCATTAACTATGGGTTGGTGTATTAATTGTCATAGAAAAACCGAAGTTAAAATGGAAGGCAATGATTATTATACAAAAATTCATGAAGAGCTTTCTAAGAAATACGGTGTAGACAAATTGACTGCAGCGCAAATGGGAGGTTTAGAATGTGGTAAATGCCATTATTAATCAAATTATTAAGATTTTAATATTTATATATGTCATCAAACAAAAAATACTGGAAAAGTGTTGAAGAGCTAGACGAAAATAGTTCTATTGTTGAGGCGCTTAGAAATAACGAATTTGTTGAAGAAATTCCTACTGATGAATTTTTAGGAAACAGTGATGCTTTGTCATCTTCATCAACAACACGTCGCGATTTTTTAAAGTACGTTGGGTTTAGTACTGCTGCTGCTACGCTTGCAGCTTGCGAAGGTCCTGTGAATAAGTCGATACCTTATGTGCTTCAGCCAGAACAAATCATTCCTGGAGTAGCGGATTATTATGCAACCTCGGTTTTTGATGGTTTCGATTTTGCAAATCTTTTGGTAAAAACACGTGAAGGGCGTCCTATTAAAATAGATAATAATACTATTGCTGGGGCGAAATTTTCTGCAAATGCAAGGATTCATGCGTCTATATTATCATTATATGACAGCATGCGTTTGAAAGAGCCAAAAATTGAAGGTAAAAATTCAACTTGGTCTGCTGTTGATGCTAAAATTAAGTCAAGTTTAGCTGATGCAAAAGGTGGTCAAATTGTTCTTTTGACAAATACATTAGCAAGTCCATCAACTGAGAAGTTGATTGCTGAATTTATTGGTAAAAATCCAAATGCTAAACATATAGTTTATGACGCTGTATCTTCATCTGAAGCTTTAGATGCTTTTGAAGCTGTATATGGTGAAAGAGCTTTAGTTGATTACGATTTCTCAAAAGCTTCTCTGATAGTTTCTGTTGGTGCAGATTTTCTTGGAGATTGGCAAGGTGGAAGTTATGATTCAGGTTATGCTCAAGGCAGAATTCCAAAAAATGGAAAAATGTCTCGTCATTTTCAACTAGAGTCTAACATGACTTTGTCTGGTGCTGCTGCTGATAGACGTTTAGCAATGTCTACTGCAAATCAAAAACAAGCATTAGTACACATATATAATGTAATAACTGGTTCTTCTATAGCAGTTAGTTTAGATGATAAATTCAAATCTGAAGTTAATAAAGCTGCTCAGCAATTAAAAGCTGCTGGTTCAAAAGGAGTTTTAGTTTCAGGAATTCAAGATAAAAATGCTCAATTATTAGTTTTGGCTATCAATCAAGTATTGGCAAGCGAAGCTTTTAATACTTCAGGAACAAGACAAATAAGAAAAGGATCAAACGAAAAAGTTACTCAATTAGTTAAAGAAATGAAAGCGGGAAGCATTCATACTTTGATTATGAGTGGTGTTAATCCTGTTTATACTTTAGCAGATAGTAAATCATTTGTTGAAGGTTTGAAAAAAGTTAAAACTTCAGTTACTTTTTCTTTAAAAGAAGATGAAACGGCTTTGCTTACTACAATCGCTGCTCCGGCTCCACATTATTTAGAGTCTTGGGGTGATTTAAGTTTGACAAAAGGTACTTACAGTGTTACTCAGCCAACTATTCGTCCATTATTTGATACGAAACAATTTCAAGACGTTTTGTTGTCTTTGAATGGTGTTGGCGGAACTTTTTACGATTATCTAAAAGGAAATGCTTCAACAATTGTCTCAGGTTCTACTTGGAATAAAGTGTTGCATGATGGTGTTTTTGTTGGAACGATTCCAACATCTTCTGCATCGTCTGCTGATTACAGTGCTGCGGCTAATGCTTTGGCTCAATCAAAAGCTTCTGAAGGATTTGAATTGGTTTTATATACTAAAACTGGATTGGGAGATGGTCAACAAGCGAACAACCCTTGGTTGCAAGAATTGCCAGATCCAATGACAAGAGTTTCTTGGGATAATTATTTGACCGTTTCGAATGCAGATGCTAAGAAGTATGCTTTATCTAATGAAATCGTTGCTAATGGTGGTTTGAATGGTAGTTATGCTACAATTACAACAACTGATGGTTTAAAACTAGAAAATGTACCGGTTATAGTTCAGCCAGGTCAAGCTGTTGGAACTATTGGTTTAGCTTTAGGTTATGGTCGTAAAGCGGCTTTGAAAGAAGAAATGCAGGTAGGTTTAAATGCTTACCCATTATATAAAGGTTTTAATAATGTTCAATCAGTAACATTGGTAAAAGCCGACGGAGAACACGAATTTGCTTGTGTTCAAGGTCAAAAAACATTGATGGGAAGAGGGGATATTATTAAAGAAACCTCTTTGGAAATTTTCAATACTAAAGATGCTGAGTTCTGGAATGAACAACCGATGGTGTCTTTGGATCACAAAGAAGTTGAAGCTACAAAAGTAGATTTATGGGATTCATTTGATCGTTCTACAGGACATCACTTCAATCTTTCTATCGATTTGAATGCTTGTACAGGTTGTGGTGCTTGTGTAATTGCTTGTCATGCTGAAAACAACGTTCCAGTTGTTGGTAAAGCTGAAATTAGAAGAAGTAGAGATATGCATTGGTTGCGTATTGACAGATATTATTCTTCTGAAAGTACATTTGCAGGAGATAATGAAAGAAAAGAAAATATTGCTGGTTTATCAAGTTCATTATCTACATTTAATGAAATGGAAAAAGCAGGGGATAATCCTCAAGTTTCTTTCCAACCGGTAATGTGTCAACACTGTAATCATGCGCCTTGTGAAACTGTTTGTCCAGTTGCTGCAACATCTCATGGTCGTCAGGGTCAAAATCAAATGGCTTATAACAGATGTGTTGGTACTCGTTACTGTGCTAACAACTGTCCTTATAAAGTGCGTCGTTTTAACTGGTTCTTGTATAACAAAAACAGTGAATTCGATTATCATATGAATGATGATTTAGGACGTATGGTATTAAACCCAGACGTAAATGTTCGTTCTCGTGGAGTTATGGAAAAATGTTCAATGTGTATTCAAATGACACAAGCTACAATTTTAAATGCTAAAAGAGAGGGAAGAGTAATCGTTGATGGTGAATTTCAAACAGCTTGTTCTAATGCTTGTTCTACTGGAGCAATGATTTTTGGAGATGTAAATGATAAAGAATCTAAAGTTACTAAACTAGCTGAAGACGAAAGAATGTATCATTTATTAGAGCATGTTGGAACAAAACCAAATGTGATTTATCATGTTAAAGTTAGAAATACCTAGTACAAAAAATAATTAATTAAGAATCAATATAAAGGATTATGTCGTCTCACTACGAAGCAACCATTAGAAAACCCTTAGTTATAGGTGATAAATCTTATCACGATGTAACTGTAGATGTAGCTGCACCTGTAGAAGGTAAAGCAAATAAACATTGGTGGATTGTATTTTCAATTGCATTAACTGCATTTCTTTGGGGAATGTGTTGTATCATTTACACTGTATCTACAGGTATTGGAACATGGGGATTAAATAAAACTGTCGGTTGGGCTTGGGATATCACTAACTTCGTTTGGTGGGTAGGTATCGGTCACGCAGGAACATTAATTTCAGCCGTATTATTGCTTTTCCGTCAAAGATGGAGAATGGCAATTAACCGTTCTGCGGAGGCAATGACCATTTTTTCTGTAATTCAGGCAGGTTTATTTCCAATCATACACATGGGGCGTCCATGGTTAGCGTATTGGGTTTTACCGATTCCGAATCAATTTGGTTCGTTATGGGTAAATTTCAACTCTCCTTTACTTTGGGATGTATTTGCAATATCTACGTATCTTTCAGTTTCATTAGTTTTTTGGTGGACTGGTTTATTGCCTGATTTTGCAATGTTGCGTGATAGAGCAATAACTCCTTTTAACAAACGGGTATATTCTATATTGAGTTTTGGATGGAGTGGTAGAGCAAAAGACTGGCAACGTTTCGAAGAAGTTTCTTTGGTTCTTGCAGGTTTAGCAACTCCTTTAGTACTTTCTGTACATACAATTGTATCAATGGATTTTGCTACCTCGGTAATTCCAGGTTGGCACACTACAATTTTTCCTCCTTACTTTGTTGCTGGAGCTGTTTTCTCAGGATTTGCAATGGTAAATACCTTGCTTATCATCATGAGAAAAGTTTCTAACCTTGAAGCTTACATTACTATTCAACACATAGAATTAATGAACATCGTAATCATGATTACTGGTTCTATTGTTGGTGTTGCCTATATCACTGAGCTTTTTATAGCTTGGTATTCAGGAGTTGAATATGAGCAATATGCGTTCTTAAACAGAGCAACTGGACCTTACTGGTGGGCATATTGGTCAATGATGACTTGTAACGTTTTCTCCCCACAATTCATGTGGTTTAAAAAATTAAGAACAAGCATTATGTTTTCTTTTATTATTTCAATTGTAGTAAACATTGGAATGTGGTTCGAAAGATTTGTAATCATTGTAACTTCGTTGCACAGAGATTATTTACCATCTTCTTGGACAATGTTCTCCCCTACGTTTGTTGATATTGGGATTTTTATTGGAACTATAGGTTTCTTCTTTGTATTGTTTTTGTTGTATTCTAGAACATTCCCTGTTATAGCACAAGCGGAAGTAAAAACGATATTAAAAGGAACTGGAGATAATTACAAAAGAGAAAGAGAAGCAAATAAAGATTTACATCATGAGTAATAAAGTAATATACGCCATTTATAATGACGATGATATTTTGATGGATGCGGTTAAAAAAACCAGAGCAGCTCATTATCATATTGAAGAAGTTTTTTCCCCATTTCCTGTTCACGGTTTGGATAAAGCTATGGGACTTGCTCCTACAAGATTAGCAATTTGTGCTTTCATATACGGTTTAATTGGTTTGTCTTTCGGAACTTGGATGATGAATTACATTATGATTCAAGATTGGCCTCAGGATATTGGTGGTAAACCAAGTTTTAGTTATATTCAAAACATGCCTTCATTTGTTCCAATTATGTTTGAAGAAACAGTTTTCTTTGCCGCTCACTTAATGGTTATTACCTTTTATATGAGAAGTAAATTATGGCCTTTCAAACAAGCAGAGAATCCAGACGTGAGAACAACAGATGACCACTTTTTGATGGAAGTTGCTGTAAATGACAATGAAAGTGAATTAGTTTCTTTTTTCGAAAGTACAGGTGCAGTAGAAGTTAAAGTAATTGTAAAGAATTAATTGTCGATATGAAAAGTCTATATAAAATAACATGTGTAATTTGTATTACTATTTTAGTTTCGTCTTGCCATAATAATTCGAAGCCTAATTACCAATACATGCCTAATATGTATGAGCCTGTAAGTTATGAAACTTACGAAGAGTCAAGTGCATTCAAGAACGGAAAAGAAGGTCAACTTCCTCCTGCAGGAACTGTAAATAGAGGATTTGAGCCTTACGAATATGAAAATTCAACTGCCGGATACGATTTATCTAAATTAAATTTAAAATCGCCACTTGATTCTATATCTGTTAAAGATGAAGAGAAATCTAAAGAATTATTTGAAATTTATTGTGGTATTTGCCATGGTAATGCAGGGGATGGTAAAGGTAAATTAGTTACACAAGGAAAATTTCTTGGTGTACCAAGTTATAAGGATAGGGTGATAACTGAAGGAAGTGTTTTTCATGTTCAAACTTACGGTTTAAATTCAATGGGTGCTTATGCTAACCAGTTGAATCAACACGAACGTTGGTTAGTGGCATCTTATGTTTTAAAACTGAAAGCTAAATTATAATTGTTGAACAAACTGATCGTAATAGATATGTATACATTTTCAAGTAAATTAAAAACATTTTCTTTTGTCTTAATGGCTGTTGGCCTTTTAGGGATAGGATATGGTTTTTTAACTGCACCAAAAGATATTCAAGAAGTTGAAAAACTACTTGCTGCTGAAACTCATGAAGGTCATGGTGAAGCAAAGCATGAAGTTGCAACTGCAACTACTGAAGCTCATCATGAAGTTAGTAAGGATAGCGAAGTTAAAGAAGAGGCTGAACATAGGGAGCATGTAACCCATGTTTTGAAGCAATTGCAAAATAAGCCTTGGGCTTCATTATATGTTGCTTGTATTTTCTTTATGCTTATTGCTATGGGTACTTTAGCTTTTTATGCAATACAACAAGTTGCTCAAGCAGGTTGGTCTCCAGTTTTGTTTAGAGTTATGCAAGGTATAACGGCATATTTGCCTGTTGGTTCCGTTATATTTTTTGTAATTCTCATCATTTGTGGATTACACATTTTTCCGTCTAATAGTTTATTTATCTGGTTAGATCCTGAAGTTGTAGCACATGATAAAATAATTGCTAATAAGTCAGGGTATCTTAATTTCCCTTTTTGGATAGTAAGAGCTGCAATTTTCCTTGCAGGTTGGAATTTATACCGTTATTTTTCTGCAAAAAACTGTATAGAACAAGATAAAGCTAATGATGATCTTTGGTACAAAAAGAATTTTAATATCTCAGCAGGATTTTTAGTTTTCTTTATAGTTACTGAATCTATTATGTCTTGGGATTGGATTATGTCTATCGATCCACACTGGTCTAGTACTTTATTTGGATGGTATGTTTTTGCTAGTTTCTTCGTAAGCGGAATTACTATGATTACAATGGTAACGTTGTATTTGAAGTCTAGAGGTTATTTAGAACATGTTAATACAAGTCATATTCATGATTTAGCTAAGTTCATGTTTGGAATCAGTGTATTCTGGACTTACTTATGGTTTTCACAATTCATGTTGATTTGGTATGCTAATATTCCTGAAGAGATAACTTATTTTGTAACAAGAATACAACTATATAACCTTCCGTTTTTTGGTGCGGTAGTTATGAACTTCTTATTTCCAATATTGATTTTAGTAAATACTGACTTCAAAAGAATAACTTGGATTTTAGTTATGGCAGGGATAGTAATTTTATTAGGACATTACATTGATTTCTTTAATATGATTATGCCTGGAACGGTGGGGGATAGATGGTTTATTGGTGTGTCTGAAATTGCATCTGTTCTTTTCTTCCTTGGATTATTTATATATGTTGTTTTTACAGCATTAACTAAAACTCCTTTGTTACCAAAAAGAAATCCATATATAGAAGAAAGTAAACATTTCCATTATTAATATTTAAAGAAAAAAACAGATGACAAGTTTGTTGGTAATTATAGTTTTAGTTTTATTAGCTGTTGCTTTATGGCAATTGACTAAAATATTCGACCTAACTCAAGTAGGATCAAATCCGGATAGTTCTCAAGTAGCTACGGATAATGATAATAATGTACAGGGTTATTTAATGTTCGGTTTCTTAGCATTTATTTACATTTTTACAATCTATGGATTGTTTAAATGGGGGCCACTTGTACTTCATACACCAGCTTCAGAGCATGGTGGTCTTGTAGACAGTCTTATGAATATTACTTGGGTTTTGATATTTATTGTTCAAGCAATCACTCAAGTTTTGTTGCATTATTTTGCCTTTAAATACAGAGGTAAAAAAGATCAAAAAGCTTTGTACTTTGCTGATAATAATAAATTAGAAGCTATCTGGAGTGTTATACCGGCAGTAGTTCTTGCAGGTTTAATTCTTTATGGTCTTTATGCTTGGACTAATATCATGTTTATTGATGATGAGGAAGATACCGTTGTAATTGAATTATATGCACAACAATTTAAATGGACTGCACGTTATGCAGGAAATGATAATGTTTTGGGTAAAGCTAACGTTAGGTATATCGAGGGTGTTAATACGCTTGGTGTAGATTTAGGAGATCCTTATTCTCAAGATGATATTGTTGTTTCTGAATTGCATATACCTAAAGGAAAAAAAATACATTTTAAAATGCGTTCTCAGGATGTTTTGCACTCTGCTTATATGCCTTATTTTAGAGCCCAAATGAATTGTGTTCCTGGGATGGTTACTGAATTCGCTTTTACTCCAATATACACTACGGCGGAATATAGAGATTTACCTTTTATGATTGAAAAGGTTGCTAATATAAACAATATTAGATCTAAGAAAAGTATAGAGTTAGTAGCTAATGGAGAAACAGCTTTGGACCCTTATGCTTTTGATTATTTGTTATTATGTAACAAAATTTGTGGGGCTTCTCATTATAACATGCAAATGAAAGTTATAGTTGATACTCCTGAAGAGTATAAAAAATGGTTAAGCGATAAAGCAACTTTAGTGCAAGAAGTGAAAGTTTCTAAAACTCCTGCTCCAGCAGAAGGAGAGACTGGAAAAGATTCTACTGGTACCAAAGACACCGCAGCTATTGCTAAAATAGCTATGAAATAATTATTAAGAAAAATTTAAAGTATACACATATGTCAGCAGAAGGTCACGATCACGGACACGATCACGAACACGAACATCACCATAAAGACACTTTTATTACTAAATATATCTTTAGTATTGATCACAAAATGATTGCCAAACAATACTTGATAACAGGTATTATTATGGGAGTAATTGGTGTGGGTATGTCTATGCTTTTTAGAATGCAATTGGCTTGGCCAGAGCAATCTTTTAAAATATTTAATATATTACTTGGTGATAAATTTGCTCCAAATGGAGTTATGGCTAATGATATTTATTTAGCTTTGGTTACTATTCACGGAACGATAATGGTTTTCTTCGTTCTTACCGCAGGATTAAGCGGTACTTTTAGTAACTTATTAATACCGCTACAAATTGGTGCTCGAGATATGGCGTCAGGCTTTATGAATATGATTTCATATTGGTTATTCTTTTTATCAAGTGTAATCATGATTAGCTCATTATTTGTAGAAGCTGGTCCGGCTTCAGCGGGTTGGACTATTTATCCACCTTTAAGTGCTCTTCCACAGGCTATTCCTGGCTCTGGAATGGGTATGACACTTTGGTTGATTTCTATGGCTATATTTATTGCTTCTTCTTTAATGGGATCTTTAAATTATGTTGTTACTGTAATCAATCTTAGAACAAAAGGCATGTCAATGACAAGATTGCCACTTACTATTTGGGCATTCTTTGTAACTGCAATTATCGGTATAGTTTCTTTCCCAGTTTTATTGTCAGCTGCTTTATTGTTGATTTTTGACAGAAGTTTTGGAACTTCATTCTTCTTATCTGATATTTATATTGCGGGTGAAGTTTTACATTATCAAGGTGGTTCTCCAGTTTTGTTTGAGCACTTATTTTGGTTCTTAGGGCATCCTGAAGTTTATATTGTTTTATTACCTGCTTTAGGTATCACATCTGAAGTTATAGCGACGAACTCTCGTAAACCAATTTTTGGTTATAGAGCGATGATTATGTCAATTTTGGCAATTGCTTTCTTATCAACAATTGTTTGGGGTCATCATATGTTTATCTCGGGTATGAATCCATTTTTAGGATCTGTATTTACATTTACAACTTTGTTGATTGCGATTCCTTCTGCAGTGAAAGCGTTTAATTATATTACAACACTTTGGAAAGGAAATCTACAGTTGAACCCAGCTATGTTGTTTTCAATTGGTTTAGTTTCTACTTTTATAACAGGTGGTTTAACAGGTATTATCCTTGGAGATAGCACATTGGATATTAATGTTCATGATACGTATTTTGTAGTTGCTCACTTCCACTTAGTGATGGGTATTTCTGCTCTTTATGGGATGTTTGCTGGTATTTATCACTGGTTTCCAAAAATGTTTGGAAGAATGCTTAATAAAAATTTAGGTTATGTTCACTTTTGGGTAACTGCTATTTGTGCTTATGGTGTGTTTTTTCCAATGCACTTTATTGGATTAGCTGGTTTACCAAGACGTTATTACACGAACACTAACTTCCCATTGTTTGATGATTTACAAAATGTAAATGTTCTTATTACTACTTTTGCATTAATTGGAGGAGCATTTCAATTGGTTTTCTTATACAACTTTTTCAGTAGTATTTTCTACGGCAAAAGAGCGGTTCAGAATCCTTGGAAATCAAATACATTAGAATGGACTGCACCAGTAGAACATATGCATGGTAACTGGCCTGGAGAAATCCCTGAAGTACACCGTTGGCCATATGATTACAGTAATCCAGCACATGATGAAGATTTTGTACCTCAAAATGTTCCAATGAAAGAAGGTGAAGAAGTTTTACATCACTAATCTCGCGAAAACAAGAAAGCCTCTACGAAAGTAGAGGCTTTCTTGTTTTCGCGAGATTAGATAATTATTAATTTAGTTTTTTCATTAATAATTGTATAAAGTCTTCAAAGGGAATTCTGCCAAACTAAATACTTTCTTTATCTTTGTTACATGAATGAAAATTTAGATCCAACAACAAACGGTTATAATGCAGATGAGCTTGATCTTGAAAAAAAATTAAGACCGCTTTCATTCGATGATTTTGCCGGTCAAGACCAAATATTAGAAAATTTAAAAGTTTTTGTTCAAGCAGCAAATCAAAGAAATGAAGCACTTGATCATACTCTTTTTCATGGTCCTCCAGGTTTAGGGAAAACAACTTTGGCAAACATTCTGGCCAATGAGTTGCAAGTAGGCATAAAAATTACTTCAGGACCTGTTTTAGATAAACCGGGCGACTTAGCCGGCTTGTTGACCAATTTGGAAGAAAGAGATGTGCTATTCATTGATGAAATCCATCGTTTAAGTCCCATAGTCGAAGAATATTTGTATTCTGCGATGGAAGACTTCAAGATTGATATAATGATTGAATCTGGACCAAATGCACGAACTGTCCAAATTAATCTAAATCCATTTACTTTAATTGGTGCTACAACTCGTTCTGGTCTGTTGACAGCACCGATGAGAGCTCGTTTTGGAATTTCATCACGTCTTCAATATTACACAACGGAGTTATTAACCACAATTGTGGAACGAAGTGCCGCTATTTTCAAAATGCCTATCACTATGGAAGCTGCAATTGAAATTGCTGGTAGAAGTAGAGGAACGCCACGTATTGCCAATGCATTGTTGCGTCGTGTTCGTGATTTTGCACAAATAAAAGGAAATGGTAAAATTGATATCGAAATTGCTCGTTATGCGCTAAAAGCTCTAAATGTAGATGCTCATGGATTGGATGAAATGGACAATAAGATTCTAACTACTATTATCGATAAGTTCAAGGGCGGACCTGTTGGTTTATCAACTTTGGCGACAGCCGTGTCCGAAAGTAGTGAAACAATCGAGGAAGTTTACGAGCCGTTTCTTATTCAAGAAGGATTTATCATGAGAACTCCAAGGGGTAGAGAAGTAACCGACAAAGCCTATAAACATTTGGGTAAATTAAATACGAATATTCAAGGCGGATTGTTTTAATTTTGAGAGCTATTTACTTCGTCAGTTCCCTAAGCTCATGTACTGCTATTCGCTATATCTATCTCGTGAAAAATAAAATAGGATTCTGCTTCAAACGAAGTTCACGGTACTCCTATAAAAATTGAAGCTAATTGACGTAATCAGGGCTAATTTGGATAAACTACTAATTTTAACTTTTATATCATAATTCAAAAATCTAAATATACAGAGTTCATTAAATCCGAAGCAAAACGCCTCGGATTTTTGGCTTGTGGTATTTCTAAAGCCCAGTTTTTAGAGGAAGAAGCTCCACGATTAGAAAATTGGTTAAATCAAAATAGAAATGGTGAAATGTCATATATGGAAAATCATTTTGACAAACGTTTAAATCCAACTTTACTTGTTGATGATGCTAAAAGCGTAGTTTCTCTTTTATTAAATTATTATCCCGAGGAACTTCAAAATCCGGATTCTTATAAAATCTCAAAATATGCTTATGGACAAGATTACCATTTTGTCATTAAAGAAAAGCTTAAGGAGTTTTTATTTTCGATTCAATCAGCAATCGGTGAAGTTTCTGGACGTGCCTTTGTAGATTCTGCCCCAGTACTCGATAAAGCTTGGGCTGCCAAAAGTGGTTTAGGATGGATTGGTAAAAACAGTAATTTACTGACTCAAAAAGTAGGCTCTTTTTACTTTATTGCCGAACTAATTATCGACTTAGATTTAGAGTTTGATAATGCAACATCGGATCATTGTGGAACGTGTACTGCCTGTATCGATGCTTGTCCAACGGAAGCGATTGTGGCACCGTATATTGTAGATGGGAGTAAATGTATTTCCTACTTTACAATAGAGCTAAAAGAAAATATTCCTGAAGAGATGAAAGGAAAATTCGATGACTGGGCTTTTGGTTGTGATGTTTGTCAAGACGTTTGTCCGTGGAATAAGTTTTCAAAAGCTCATAAAGAACCTTTGTTTAGGCCAAATCCTGAATTGCTTTCCATGTCCAAAAAAGATTGGAAAGAAGTTACTGAAGAAACATTTAGAGTTGTGTTTAAAAATTCGCCTCTTAAAAGAGCGAAATTTCAGGGAATTAAACGGAATATTGATTTTTTAGAGTAATTGGATATTTATAATTAGCTGATTTAAGTTAAGCTATAATCTCTAATCGAAGATTCTCTGATAATAACACTTGTTTCTAATTCAATAGTCCTTGGTGTAAAAGGAATTCCTTCTTTATGACAATTCATTTCCTCCAATAATAGATTAAAAGACTCAATTCCCATTTCATGGCTTGGCTGATCTATAGTGCTTAATTTAGGTGTCAGTACTTGTGACATAAACCAATTGCTGAAACCAATTACAGCAACTTGTTGAGGAACTTTAATTTTGTTGTCATTAAAATGAGATAATACACCTACTGCAACCAAATCAGTAACTGCAAATACTCCGTCAACATCAGGATGATCTTTTATTATTTGTTTTGCAAAATCTAATCCTTCCTGAAAAGACACGGTTTCACAGGTATAAACTAATTTGGTATCAAAAAGGATATTGTTTTTTTCTAAAGCTTTTTTATATCCTATATAACGGTCAATAGAATTTTGTGGATTTAAAGGGCCGCGGAGATGGACAATTTTTTTACAGCCATTGTCTATTAAGTGTTGAACAGCGTTAAATGCTGCTTTTTGGTCATCTATAATTACTTTTGAGCAAGAAATTAGTTTGTTTATTTTATCAAACATAACAAAAGGAATATTCCTGTTGATTATTTCTTTTAAGTGATCATCGTTATTTGATTCGTTAGAAAGTGAAATGATAATTCCATCGACTCTTTTCTTGATAAGAAGTTCTACTTGTTTTTTTTCTAATTCTAATGACTCATTTGATTGTAGAATAATAACCAAATAACCATTTTTTTCCGCTTCATCGATAATAGCATTTACCACATTCGAAAAAAAGTGATGCACTACTTCAGGAATAATTAAACCAATAGTTTTTGATTCTTTTGTTCTTAAATTTACGGCAAAGCTGTTAGGTGTATAATGTAGATTTTGAGCTAGATCAATTACTGCTTGTTTAGTTTTTGCACTAACATCAGGATAGTTTTTCAATGCTTTTGAAACAGTCGTTATTGAAATTCCTAATTTTGTTGCAATTTCCTTAAGAGTGATATCTTTCATGAATTGGATTTCTACGTATTTAATTTTATGAAAATATTTTTTAGGAACAGTTTTATTTGAAATTTGATAAGCCTTTGTCTTAATTAATATTTATTAAAAACGACTATAGTTTAATATATTCTTTTACAAGATATTAATTTTTATCGTATTTCTGTTTTTTTTATTAAAATAAACATATTAATATAGATTAGTTAAATTGCGAAATACGGTAGTTTACTGTTTTTATTAAACAGTTGGATTTTTAAGTGGACTGTCTTTCAATTATACTTGTTCCTAATTCAATTGATTGAAAAACTACAGGTAAATTGTTCTTTTTTAGATTAATTTCATCGAATAAGATTGATGCTGATTTTCTTCCAATTTCAAATCCGGGTTGGTCAATGGTTGAAAGTTTTGGACTTATTACACTTGACATAAACCAATTGCTAAATCCTAAAACTGCAATCTGTGTTGGAATAGTAATACCTACTTCATTACAGTATTTAATAATTCCCACTGCAACTAAATCAGTAACTGCAAAAATAGCGTCAATATCTGGATGTTCATTGAGTGCTTTTTTTGCATTTTCATATCCATTTTCAAAATCCATGTTGTTGTCGCACACATAAACCAACGATGAGTCATAGATAATATTATTGTCTTCTAATGCTTTTTTGTATCCTAAAAATCGGTCGATGGAATTTTGTGGCAAATAGGAACCTCTAAAATGAGCAATTTTTTTATATCCTTTTTTTATTAGATAGGTAACAGCATCATAAGCTGCTTTTCTATCATTAATAGTTACTTTAGAGCAGTTAACAAGCTTTGCAATTTTATCAAAAAGTACGAGCGGAGTATTATGAGAAAGTATAGTCTTTAAATGTTCAAATTCGCCGGTTTCGTTAGATAAGGACATTAAAATTCCATCCACTCTTTTATTCAATAAAAGGTCAATCTGTTTTTTTTCAAACTCGAATTTTTCATTTGATTGTAAAATAATGACCAGGTAATCCCTCTTCTCAGCTTCTTCAAGAATTCCTTGAATTACATTTGAAAAAAAGTCATGAACAAGTGTTGGGATTATCAGACCAATTGTTTTAGATTCTTTTGTTCTTAAGTTTACTGCAAAACTGTTTGGAGTATAATGGAGTTGATTTGCTAATTCGATAACTGCTTTTTTTGTCTTTTCGCTTACATCTGTATAGCCTTTCAAAGCCTTTGAAACGGTTGTTATAGAAATTCCCAGTTGATTTGCAATTTGTTTGAGTGTTGTGTTGTTCATATTTCGATACTCTATAAAAGCCGAATAAAAAACTGCTTCTTGAAAAACGAATTTACAATTAATTTATTGTAATTCAATTTTCAAGAAACAGTTAATTTTAAATTATGGATTTTATATTTTTTATTATTATTTAATCTCTATTACGATGGCTTCGTAAGGGCGTAAGATATTGTTTTTTAGTTTTTTAGTTCCAACATAATTGTCTAAAATAATTTTAGATTTAGTAACTGGAAACCCTGTTTTGTAGGTGCTGTTTTTATCAGTAAAATTCAAAAGAACCAATAATTTTTTACCGTCTAGTTCTCTAGTGTAGGCATATACATTTGGATTTTCTTTGTCTAATAATGTATATTTTCCATAAACAAGCGTTGGCTCTTTTTTGCGTAATTGTACTAATTTTCTAAAATAATTTAATACTGAATTTGGATCTTTTTCTTCTGCTTCAGCATTTATGGTTTTATAATTTGGATTTACTTTCAGCCATGGTGTTCCACTAGTAAAACCTGCGTTTTGAGTATCATCCCATTGAAAAGGTGTTCTTCCATTTTCTCTCGAAGTTTGTTTTTGTCCTTCTAAAAACGCATTCAAATCGCCCCCTTTATTTTTTAATCCTATGTACTTGTTGCGGGTATCAACATCGTGGTAATCATCAATTGAATTGAATCGAATGTTGACCATTCCTAGTTCATCTCCATAATAATAGTAAGGAGTTCCTCGCATTGTCATCACAAAAGTAGAAAGCATTTTCGATGAAATTTCTCGAAATTCAGGATTATCATTACCAAATTTGCTGACCATTCTGGGTTGATCGTGATTAGCGAGAAAAATAGAAAGCCAACCTTTGTCTTTAAAGGCTTCATCATAACGAGAAAAAATTTCCTTGTATTTTACAAGACCAAAATCTTTTACATGTTTACCAATATCAACACTTTCAAAATGGTATGCCATGTTTAATTCTTTTCGGTCTGGATCTACAAATTGCATCGCATCTTCCGGAGAACTACCAGCACCTTCAGCAACGGTCATGATATCATATTTACTAAAAACTTCTTTGTTCATTTCTTGTAAATATTCATGTAAATGAGGACCTACTCCGTAGTATTTTATGATGTTTTTTTCATATCCTTTTGGTAATTCTGGCCAAGTTGTGTCTTTTGAAGCAAACTGAAATGCATCCATTCTAAAACCATCAATACCTTTGTCTAACCAAAATTTCATGATATCATACACTTCATATCTAACTTTTGGGTTCTCCCAATTTAAATCGGGTTGCTTTTGAGAAAAATAGTGAAGATAATAGGAATCCGTTTGCGCATCATATTTCCAAGCATCACTATTCACATCAAAAAAGCTCCATCTATAAGGAGGTTTGCCTTTTTCGGCTGGCCACCAATGGTAATAATCTCTATATTTATTATCTCTAGAACTTCGGGATTGTTTGAACCATTCATGTTCGTCGCTACTGTGATTTACCACTAAATCCATGACAAGTTTGATACCCCGCTTGTGCATTTCTTTCAATAAAAGATCAAAATCTTCCATAGTTCCAAAATCCTTCATAATTTCACGATAATTGCTAATATCGTAACCATTATCATCATTTGGAGAAGTATAAATAGGATTAAGCCAAACAGCATCTATTCCCAAGCTTTTAACATAATCTAATTTGGATATAATTCCTTTTAAATCGCCAACTCCATCGCCATTACTATCCTTGAAACTTCTAGGGTATATTTGATATACAACGGCTTCTTTCCACCATTTGGGATCATTTTTTTGAGTTGTTTTTACAGACATGTTTTGTGCGATTGTACTCTCAGCGGCGAATAGCATCAGAGCAGAAAATAAGTATGATTTGATAATAGGTTTCATGGTTGTTTGAGTTAATGGTATAAGGATTATTTGGTATTATTTTTTTGTAGGGTTCATAAATGTATGAATTGCTTTATCTGTTATTTTGGGGTTTGCACCTTCATTTTTTGCTACTAAAGCACCCATGGCACAAGCAAAATCAATAGCATTTTGGGGTTCATCATTGCTTAACAATTTGTAAAGTAATGCGGCCAAAAACGAATCTCCAGAGCCTACAGTATCAATGACCTCGATTTTATAGCCACTATTATAATACATTTTTTCGTTGTAATATAAAACGGCTCCATGGCTACCTTTGGTTACGCAGATGTGTTTTGTATTTGTTTGCTCCGCGATAAAAAGAATGTTTTGTTCCAATGAATGATAAGGAGACTTAAGAAAACCACTTATTTCATACAATTCATCATCATTAAATTTTATAAAATCAGATTGTAGCATTAGTCGAATAAGTACTTCTTTGGTATAAAACGGCGCACGTAAATTGACGTCAAATATTTTGTATTTGGCATAATTGATAAGTTCCAATAAAGTATTGAACGAAATAAAATCCCTGCAAACAAGGCTTCCGTAAACAAAGGCTTCCGCTTTTTTTACTACATTTTCAATTTCTGGATTGCATTCAATTTTATCCCAAGCAACAGGATAATTGATAGTATAGGAAGCAGATCCTTTTTTATCTAATTGGACCAATACTTCACCAGTTGAAAAGGAATCATCGATTTGTATAGAGTTTGTTGACACACCATTTTCTTTGATAAATTCCAGTAATTCTTTGCCTATCTTATCATTTCCAACACGGCTTATTATTTGAGCTTTTACTCCAAGTGAAGCTAGTCGAAGTGCCACATTCAAGGGTGCTCCACCAATTTTTTTATGTGTTGGAAAAACATCAAACAATACTTCCCCAAAGCAAACGATACTAATTTCTTTTTTGATATTATTCATTGTTAAGCATTTTATGTTCTAATTCTTCTAGTGATAATCCTTTAGTTTCGGGCATCATAAATAGTACAAATACCAATTGCAAAACCATCATAAAGGCAAAAAAGGCAAATATCGGCCAAGGGTTTTCTTTAAACAAATCAATCACAACTGGTCCGGCCAATGTAATTAAGGCTGCAAAAATCCAGTGAATTCCAGTCCCAAACGATTGCCCGTTTGCCCGAACATTATTCGGGAATATTTCGGAGATAAATACCCAAATTACGGCTCCTTGTCCTATTGCATGTGAAGCTATAAATAATAAGATGGATACCATTAAAATAATAGAGCCTAGATTATTGTAAAATGCTAAAGCTACCATTGCTAAACTTACAATATACCCAATAGAGCCAATTATCATCAGTTGTTTTCTTCCCAGAACATCTATTAATCGCATGCCTACAATAGTGAAAATCAAATTTATTAATCCAATTAATATGGAGTTCATCAAAGATTCTTTCGAGCCTAGTCCTGCCATTTCTAATATTTCAGGAGCGTAGTACAAGATAAAATTGATTCCTGACAATTGGTTGAAAAAAGCAAGCAGAAAAGCTAAAATTACCGGTAGTTTATATTTATTGGAAAAAATGGTTTCTTTTACTGTGGAGTCAATAACATCTTTTTTTATTTCTTCAAAATTTTCTAAAGCTTCTTCTTTAGTATAAATCATTTCCAATACTTTCAAACCAGCAGTATCGTCTCTTTTTTTTAAAATTAACCAACGTGGACTGTCCGGAATTTGCAAAACAATAATGCTATAAATGAATGCAGGTAAAGCGACTATTCCAATCATCCATCGCCAGTCATTTGCACCAGCAAATCCTTCAAACAAATAATTAGAAAAGAATGCAATTAAGATTCCAAATACAATATTGAATTGGAATAAAGCAACTAATTTTCCTCTGTTTTTTGCTGTGGAAATTTCAGAAATATAGATGGGCGCCGCTACAGAAGAGGCTCCAACACCGATTCCTCCTATAAAACGAAAGAATGAAAATAGATAAGGATTTGGTGCTAATGCAGAACCTAATGCTGATACTAAAAATAAGATACCAATCCAAAAAAGAGTCTTTTTTCTACCCAATTTATCACATGGAATTCCGCCGAATAAGGCTCCAAAAACAGTTCCCCATAATGCCATAGACATAATGAAAATTCCATGAAATAATGGCGTGGTGTGCCATAATTCTTTGATTGGCAAATTAGCACCGGATATTACCACAGTATCAAAGCCAAATAAAAATCCCGCTACAGCTACGGTGAGAGACCAATTTCGAACGTTATTCATTTGTTATAGTTATTGGTTAATAGTTTTGGTTTTTTTTAGTATCTAAACGGGTGTTAGTTTTTCCAAATTTTTTTTATTTTATTTATTGTAATGTTTTTAATTTCCTGGTCTTCATTTGATTGAATTCGTAAGGTTGTGTAAGGTTTCTTTGGGAAAATTTGTTCTGTAAAACTGTAAATTCCTTCATTTAAGAAAATTTCTATAGATGACCAATCTAAAAGAATTCGATAGTCAATAGTTTCTGAAACAATGTTTGGAGTTGAAGTTTTATGAATTTTTTTTCCAAAATTTTCTTCGAAATTTACGATGCCTGAATGTTGTCTGTCGATGGAGAATGTTTTTTGTTTAGCATCATAATCAATTACTAAAGAATCGTTTACATTATTAGAAAATATCAGTTTTAGATTCTTTGATTGCGCTTTAAATTTGATTTCTGATTGATTGAGGTTGTTGTATTTTATAGTGACAGTTTGATTTGCAGTAATATCTACTATCTCTTTTGAAAATTCAGAAATCACTTGTTTTTTTAGCTGTTGAACCGGAATGCTTTTTAGAATATAATTCACACCTAATTTTTCAAGTGAAAGTTCTCTGGGCAACGTCATGGCACTTCTCCAGTTTTTTGTCGGTGTATTTCTGGCATAAAGCCAATTGCTCATCCAACCTATAAATATGCGTTTATTATTTGGCGCATCATTATAAGTAACTCCTGCATAATTATCTGCGCCATAATCAATCCATTTAGTCTCTTTTTGTGCTGTATGAAAAGTTTTTCCGTCGAAATCACCAATGAAATATTGCGTCCCTGAACCGTCATTTGGGGCTCCTGGATTAATACTTATAAGTAAAACCCATTTTTCTTCCTTTGAATTAGCAACTTTTAATTTGAAAATATCAGGACATTCCCAAACACCACCATGAGCACCATTATTTTTACCAAATTCACTTTCGAATATCCAAGTGATTAGATTTTTTGAACTATAAAATTGAGCATGATCACCGGCTACTAAAACTAAATTCCAAAGATTAGTTTCGGTGTTCCAAAAAACTTTGGGATCTCTAAAATCTTTTAAACCGGAATTTCCTAAGATTGGATTTCCTTTATATTTTGACCAAGTTTCTCCTTCGTCTAAACTATAGGCCAATCCTTGTGTTTGAAAATTTGTTTTTCCTTTTTTTTCACCATCCATATTATGATAGGTAAAAATAGCAATCATGGGTGGGTTGGCTTTAGTTCCCAATCCAGAAGTGTTATTTAGGTCCATAACGGCACTTCCTGAAAAGATGAGTCCTAATTTATCAGGAAATAAGGCAATATTCTTGTGTTTCCAATGGATTAAATCCATACTCGTTGCATGTCCCCAGTGCATAGGTCCCCACACAATATCATTTGGGTAATATTGGTAGAACAAATGATAAACACCTTTATAATACACCATCCCATTAGGATCATTCATCCAGTTTTTTTCTGGAGAAAAATGAAATTGCGGACGAAAAGGTTCTTTGTATATTTTTAAAGAGTCAATTTCTATTTTTTCAGAAGAATTTACAATAATGATGGTGTTATTTTCTTCTTTTTTACAAGAAAAGATAGATAATAAAGCTCCGAAGAAAAATAAAATCAATAAACTAATACTTGCGAACTTCATTTAAAAAAGGATTTATTTTTATATTATCTCTATAAAAATAGAATTCTTTTTTTAAATTATTCAATCTGTTGTAATCAAAAACGTTTTCGATAAGTCGAAAACGTTTTCGATTTGTAATCAACGTACTATATGAGATAATTTAATTTTTTAACAAATTAATTATATAAGTTTGAAAATATTATTAAAAATTACAATTATGATTTCAAATTTTAAAAGCCTGATATTCCTGTTTTTCGTGAGTCCAATTGTTTTTGGTCAAGCAAAATCAGATGAGTGGCATTTATATGCAAACTCCAGAGAAAATTACTATGGAGTTGCTATGGCAAATGGTCAAATAGGAATTGTTACAGACGATACTCCTTTAAAAACAAAAGAGATAATTCTCAATGGTGTTTACGATGGTAGCCCTGAAAATGGTATCAGTAGAATTGTAAGAGGGATTGAATTTTTAAACTTACACCTTTCTATAAACAATCAAGAAATAAAATCTGATAATATCGATAATTGGAGTCAAGTGGTTTCTATGAAAGAAGGAACCAGCACCACTTCGTTTACGTTTAAAGATTTTGCAAGTATTAATTATACAATTTTAGCCAATAGAGCGGTTCCGTATTCCGCTATGGCAATTGTCGAAATTACTCCTACTAAAGATATCGAAATATTGGCTAATAATTATATGATTGTCCCTGATGAATTGAAAGATGCCAAAAGTCAGTTTCGGGTATTAAAAGACAATCAGTATTTAATGCCGGTTTTTGGAACAACGGCAAAAACATTAACGGGTAAATATACCGTTTCAGCATCCACTACATTTCTTTTTGACGGGCAAAGCGAAACATTGAAGCAAACTGGAAATGAAGTTGGTTTTTCTAAGAAATTAGTAAAAGGGAAAAAATATCGATTTGCTATTGCCGGTGGAATTTGTACTTCAAAAGATATTACGGATCCATTGAACGAATCCGAAAGACAGCCAATATATGCATTGCAACAAGGAATTGATAATTTATTGAATCGTCATAAAGATGCTTGGGCTGAATTATGGAATACAGGAGATATTCAAATTGAAGGCGATTTAGATGCACAACAACGCGTTAGATTTGCGTTGTATAATTTGTATTCCTATATACGTCCAGAAACAAGACAAAGTGTTGCGCCTATGGGATTGTCTTCTCAGGGATATAATGGACATATTTTTTGGGATAGCGAGCTTTGGATGTATCCTACACTTTTAGCCTTACAGCCAGATATGGCAAAATCATGTTTGGATTACCGTTCAGACCGTTTGCAAAAAGCGAAACAAAAAGCTACAATATATGGCTATAAAGGTGCGATGTATCCATGGGAATCTGATGATACAGGAGAAGAGGCAACACCAACCTGGGCTTTGACAGGAATCTTTGAGCAACATATTACGGCTGATGTTTCGATTGCGTTTTGGAATTATTACGCTTACACACAAGATAAGTCTTGGTTAAGAAAAGAATGGAACGTGTTAAAAGAAACTGCTGATTTCTGGGTAAGTCGTGTAGTTAAGAATCAGGATGGAAGTTATTCTATTTTGAATGTTGTTGGTGCGGATGAATATGCACAGCATGTTGATGATAATGCATTCACAAATGCCTCAGCTATTGAATCATTAAAAAATACAATTAAGGCAGCCACAATTTTAAATGAACCTATTGATTCGAAATGGGTATCGGTATCTGAAAAATTAGTAATTCATACAGAAAATGGAATCACCCAGAATTACAAAGGATATAAAGGACAGATTATAAAACAAGCTGATGTAAATTTATTAGCGTATCCATTACATATTATTACTGATAAAGCACAAATTGAAAAAGATTTGGAATATTACGCTGAAAAAATTGATAAAAAAGATGGACCTGCTATGGCTTCAGGAGTTTTATCCGTTTTGTATGCTCGATTGGGAGATAAAGAAAAAGCATATAGTTATTTTGTGAAATCATATTTACCAAATAGTCGACCTCCTTTTGGGGTATTCTCAGAATCAGCAAATAGCAATAATCCTTATTTTGCAACCGGAGCCGGTGCGATGCTTCAAGCAGTAATTTATGGTTTTGGAGGAGTGGAGCAAACAGACCACGGATTGCAATATAATAAAGGGCTGTTGCCAAAAAAATGGAAGTCTTTAAAAATAATCGGTTTGGGAATGGATAACAAAACTATTACAATAAAATAAATAGCATAAACAATTTTTTCAGCCACGAATACACTTTTTAATCTTTTCTAAAGGATTTCAATAGTAGTGTATTCGTGGTTTTTTGTTTTTAGATATCCTTTTTTTATTTTCGAAAGAATAAAAACTTAAAAAATGAGAATTTATTAGGCTGAAGTTTCCCGTTTGGAAAAAGTGATATTTATTTTGATTATAATCAAAATTATAGTTTTACAGGTAATGAACGAAAAAGTTCATTGTGTCATTTTTACATTAAAATAATGATAAAAATGATTTATTCGCAATGCTTTTTTGATAAATCAGCGTTGTGTTGATGATAGCGTAAATGATTTTAGGTGTAAATGGATTATATGTTGAATATCTGTTTTTTTTAAGTGTTTTTTTTGTGTTTAATATAATTTTAGTATTAATATTTTGAAGTATTAATTTTTAAAATCGAAAACGTTTTCGGCTTAACGAAAACGTTATAGTTTGTAATTTTCTTAATATTATCATAAAATTAGTATTATGTTTACGACATATTTTAAAACAAACCATTAAAAACAAATTATTA
Organism: Flavobacterium arabinosi; assembly: GCF_048158725.1. Taxonomy (NCBI): domain Bacteria; kingdom Pseudomonadati; phylum Bacteroidota; class Flavobacteriia; order Flavobacteriales; family Flavobacteriaceae; genus Flavobacterium; species Flavobacterium arabinosi. Next base: position 516,916 of record NZ_JBLNKX010000002.1, on the reverse strand, counting down.
ACCAACTTATTTATTACGTATGAAAAATAGTCTACTAAAAGGCTTGATGGTGTTTCTAACGATGCTATGTACTAGTTTGACCTATTCGCAAGATGTGTCCGGTACGGTATCTGATGCTAGCGGTCCGCTTCCAGGGGCTTCTATATTAGTTAAAGGAACAACAAATGGAGCACAAACAGATCTCGATGGAAAATTTACTATCAAAAATGTTGGCTCAAACGCAGTTTTGGTTTTCAGTTACATTGGTCTTAAAACTCAAGAAGTAAGTGTAGCAGGAAAAAGCTCAGTGACTGTAATGTTAAAAGAAGACTCAGCTGAATTAAAAGAAGTTGTAGTTATTGGCTACGGTTCTGTTAAAAAGAAAGATGCAACTGGTGCAGTTGATCAAATTGGAGCGAAAGATTTCGATAATGTATCTTCTCCTTCTCCTGCTCAATTATTGAGAGGTAAAGTAGCGGGTGTGCAAGTAACTCAATCAAGTGGAGAGCCAGGAGGTGGGGTTGCAATTAGAGTAAGGGGGAATTCTTCTATTCGTTCTGGTAACGGTCCATTAATCGTTATTGATGGTGTGCCTTTGGATGGTGGAAACGTTTCTGCCGGTGGTGGACTTACATCTAACAGTGGTGCTCAAGATTTAGGGACTTCTTCAGCTAGAAATCCGTTAAACTTTGTGAATCAAAATGATATAGAAAGTATAAGTGTATTGAAAGATGCTTCTTCTACTGCTATCTACGGTTCTCGTGGTGCCAATGGAGTAATTGTAATTACTACTAAAAAAGGAAAATCTAAAGAACCTCAATTAACTTACAGTACATCAGTACAATTCAGTAAAATGTCTGGTAAATTTGGAGTAATGAGTGCAGATGAATTTGTAGCTGCTGGTGGAGTTGATAAAGGTTCAAGAACCTATGATTGGAAAGATGCCGTTATGCGCAATGGTTTTACTATGAATCATGATTTGTCTTTTAGCAAAACAACTGAAAATTCTAATACTAGAATATCTTTTGGTGCAGCTAATACAAATGGTATCGTAAAGAATTCAGGATTAGATAAATACTCTGCTTCATTTTACAATTCAAATGATTTTTTTGGTGGTGCTTTAAAAGTAGAATCAAGATTGATTTATGCATCGTTAAAAGATGAAACTACATTGTTATCTAATAATGCAGGTTTTATTGGAAATTTAATTGGTACAGCATTGTATTGGAATCCAACATTACCTATTTATAATGCTAATGGTTCTTATAATGTAGTAAGTAATACGTATTTGAATCCAGTACAGTTGTTAGACGCTTACAAAGATTTTACTAATACAAATAAAGTTTTGGGAAGTATTAATACTACCTGGAAGATTAATAGCCACTTGAAATACCAATTCCTATTTGGTATAGAAAGTTCTAATTCTACCCGAAAAGTCCAATTGTTGCCAACTATTGATATCTTGAATACTGCCCAGGCAGCTGTTCCTGGTTCAACGGATGTAAAACATGGTCAAGCAGCTATTGCTGTTCAAAACAAGTTTAATAAAACGTTTGAACATACTTTGAATTATAATAATGATTTAAGTGATAATTTTAATTTAGATGCGTTAGTAGGATATTCTTATTATGATTATACTGCAGATGGAAGTAATTCATCAGGAATTGGTTATGACATGGCTCAGACTAACTTGATTGATAATATTGAAGGTGGTCTTCAAAATGAGTTTAGAGTTTCTTCTTTTAGAAATAGAGTGGAATTACAATCTTATTTTGGTAGGATTAACGCTACTTTATATAAAAAATTAATTCTTACCGCTACCTTGCGTTCTGATGGATCTACTAAATTGGGAGTAAATAACAAATACGATTACTTTCCGTCAGCAGGTATCGCTTATAAAGTGGTAGATAGTAAAGAGGGTATCGTAAACAACTTCAAAATTAGAGGAAATTATGGTATTACAGGAAATCAGGAATTTGCACCAAACTCTGCAATTTCAAGAGGTTCTTATGGAATCAATGGTACTTTAGGTGTAGATACGAATTCTAATGCAGATTTGAAATGGGAAACTACTAAATCATATGGTGTAGGAACTGATTTTGAATTGTTTAATAATAAATTGACAGGTTCATTGGATTATTTCCAAAGAGATACCAAAGATTTAATTTTCCCTGTACCTGCGGCTGCTACGCAACCAGGTCCACCGTCTCCACGTTTCAAAAATTTACCTGGAAACTTAATCAATAAAGGTGTTGAGGTTTCTTTAAGTTACAAAGTTATTGATAAAGAAGATTTAACTTGGGATATCTCAGGTAATGCATCTTTCTTAAGTAATGAGGTTAAAAACTTTGCGGGTTTCATCTCTACAGGCGGATTGAATGGACAAGGATTGTCAGATGCTTATGCGCAAGTAATTACGAATAATAAACCAGCATATACATACTACATGTATGAGTGGAGAGGGTATGATGCAAGTGGAAATTCTATCTATGCTGATGCGGCTGGTAATGATACTGGTTTAGGAACAGCAGCTAAAAAATTATTGGACAAACAACCTTTACCGAAAATAAATGTTGGTTTCTCTACTAATCTTGCTTACAAAGGATTTGATGCCAGTGCTTCTTTCTATGGTGCATTTGGTCACTATATCTACAATAATACTACTAATGCTTATTTCTTCAAAGGAGCTTTCCTTGGAGGAAGAAACGTTACTCAAGAAGCAGCTACTTCAGCTCAGGCTCAGGGAGATCCAAACTCGCCATCTACTAAATACTTAGAAAAAGGTGATTTCTTAAGAATGGGTAATTTAACTTTTGGTTATACAATTAAGGGGGATGCTTTAGAGAAATATAAAATTAAAACAGCTCGTTTTTATGTAAATGGTTCTAATTTATTTATAATTACTGGTTATTCAGGTTCAGATCCTGAGGTGGATACTGATAAATCTTTGAATGGTGTGCCTTCAGCAGGTATGGAATATCTATCTTACCCAAGAGAAAAAAGTGTGTCTGTTGGACTTAACGTAACATTTTAATTAAAAAACAATGAAAAGAAATAATATTATAAAAAGCATCTTATTTGTCAGTACAATTGTACTAGGGGTAAGTTGTACCAATCTAGAGGAAGAAGTATTGGATGGTGTAGTTATTAATAATACTGCAGGCGGTACTGTTAATACAGCATCCTTATTGATTAGTGCCTACAATGGATTAAGAGGTTTTCAAGATCAGGACAAAATGTTCGCTTTAGACGAAATGTCAACTGATGCTTTAGTAGGGCCTACTCGTGGGGGTGACTGGGATGATAATGCAAAATGGAGACAGTTGCATACCCACACTTGGGCGCCAGATAACAATGAGATTAGAAATGCATGGAATTCATTACTGTCTCAAGTATACAACTGTAATTTAGTTGTGGAAAACGGTACTGCTTCAGAGGTAGTTCAAGCTCGTTTTCTAAGAGCATTTTATTATTACAATGTAGTTGATTTATACGGACAGGCACCTTACAGAGAGGCGGGGTCTTCATTAGAAGCAGATCCTAAAGTATGGACCAGACAAGAAGCAACGGCTTTTGTAATTAGTGAATTAGAGGCTGTTGTTGGAAGTTTGCCTGCACGTGTTGCTGGCGATGCCAGTATCGCAAATAAAGACGCAGCTCACTTTTTATTAGCTAAATTGTACTTAAACAAAGGGGTTTTCAATGCTGCTGATGCTGCAGGACCTTATGTTTTTGATGCAGCTGATATGACCAAAGTGGTATCTCATGTAGATGCAATCAGCAGCTCTTTAGCCGCGGATTATTGGGATAATTTTAAACCAGATAACAACACTTCTCCTGAGATATTATTCTCTTCAAAAAATTTAAGAGGTGGTGCTGGTGGAGGTGTTCAGTCAAGATGGAGAATGGGTATGCACTACAATCAAACTCCTGATGGATGGAATGGTTTTGCTACTGTAGCTGAATATTATAACAAATTTAGTCCGAACGACAGACGTATTAAAAATTCAGATCCAGCGATTATTGCTGCTTTTGGTAACAATGTTGGTTTTCAAGTTGGTCAAATGTACAAACCAGGTGGGTTAATACCATTGAAAGATAGAAATGGGAATCCATTAATTTATACTGCAGCTTTGACATTGATTACCGGAGGCGCTACACTTGAAACGGCTGGTATTAGAAGCCAAAAATATATTCCAGATGCTGCTAATTTAGGTACTCCGGAGAATGACTATGAATTAATGCGTTATTCTGATGCTTTGCTAATGAAAGCGGAAGCTGTATTAAGAGGTGGTGCAGGAAGTGTTGGAACGATCATGACTGCTATTGCTGCACGATCAGGTCAAGCGGCTTCGCCTGCTACACTTGATGGTGTATATCTTGAAAGATCTAAAGAATTATGGTATGAGGGATGGAGAAGAAATGATATGATTCGTTTTGGTAAATTCTTAGCAGCAAGAGAGCTGAAACCATACGTTTCTGATAAAAGATATGCTTTATTCCCTATACCTGCAGACGCTTTGTTTAATGCGAATTTAAAACAAAATCCTGGTTACTAAGGGTTTGATTATAATTTATTATGTTTTGAGTTAGTTATAAAGAGGGTATTGATTTACCCTCTTTATTTTTTTATACTATACTGTTTCTTCAAGTGCCTTTGAAATAGACTCCATTTTGTCTACTTTTTTTTACAAAAAGTAAAGATTGGTTTTCATGGGTTTAGTACTCAAAAATGAAATTTTTTTATTTAGAAATGACCTATTTATTTTTAGTATTTATTTTTTTTTATAATGAATAATATATAAATTGGTCAATTATAATTACCTAATTAAATAGTTTTTAAATATGTTTAATCGTATTGTTTTATTGTTACTTTTTATTTTCCTTTTCTCCAATTGCTCCAAAAAAAATTCAGAAAATGCGAATGCTTTATTTTCCAAATTAGACTCTACAAATACCGGAATTAATTTTGTAAATGAAGTTAAGAATGGTGTGGATATGAATATATTCAAATACAGAAATTTTTATAATGGTGGAGGTGTTGCAATAGGAGATGTCAATAATGATGGGCTTTCGGATGTGTATTTTACATCTAATCTAGGAGCTAATAAACTCTATCTAAATAAAGGGAATTTTAAATTTCAGGATATTTCCAAAAAAGCAGGTATTGAAGGTACGAAATCATGGTCGACAGGTGTTGTAATGGTCGACATCAATGCCGATGGTTTTCTCGATATTTATGTTTGTAATGCTGGAAATTCAAAAGGGAATAATCAAAAAAACGAGCTTTTTATAAATAATGGTAATGGGACCTTTACTGAAAAAGCAGATGAATATAATCTTGCTGATACTGGTATAACAACTCATGCTACTTTTTTTGATTATGATAAAGATGGCGATTTAGATTGCTACATATTAAATAATAGCTTTATTCCTGTAAGCAGTCTTAATTATTCGAATAAAAGAGATTTGAGAGATAAAGATTGGGATGTAGCAGATATTCTTAAAGGAGGTGGAGATAAATTATTGCGGAACGACAACGGAAAATTTATTGATGTAAGCGAAGCATCTGGAATATATGGTAGCCTTATAGGTTTTGGCTTGGGAGTCACAGTAGGTGATGTAAATGGAGATTTATACCCGGACATTTATATTTCTAATGATTTTTACGAGAAAGATTATTTATACATTAATAATAAAAACGGAACTTTCACAGAACAAATTCAAGGATGGGCATCTCACATAAGTCAATCTTCTATGGGGGCTGATATGGCCGATATAAATAATGATGGTAAAGCCGATATATTTGTAACAGACATGCTGCCTGAAAACGATGAGCGCTTAAAAACTACCACAAATTTTGAAAACTATGATCTATATCTTAGAAAAATAAATTTAGATTTTTTCAATCAATACATGCAAAATACTTTGCAGCTTAATAATGGAAACAATCAATTTCTTGAAATAGCAAATTATGCGGGTGTCTCTAAAACGGATTGGAGTTGGGGTGCTTTGATGTTTGATATGGATAATGACGGTTACAAAGATATTTATGTATGTAATGGGATTTATAACGATTTGACCAATCAGGACTTTGTTGATTTTTTTGCTAATGAATTTATGCAAAAAATGATAGTTACTGGCAAGAAAGAAGAAATTGAAACAATTATCAATAAAATGCCAAGTACGCCAATACCAAATTATGCTTTCAAAAACAATAAAAATCTAACATTTACTAATGAAGCCAAAAATTGGGGATTGGATACGCCCAGTTTTTCCAATGGCGCTGCTTATGGGGATTTAGACAATGATGGCGATTTAGATTTGATTGTCAATAATGTCAATATGCAAGCCTTTGTTTATAAAAATAATTCTGAAAAGAACAAAGGAAACCATTTTGTAAAAGTTAAACTAAAAGGGGATAATCAAAATAGATTTGGAGTAGGAAGCGTGGTTCAATTATTTTCAGGAAAAGAAATTTTAAGACAAGAGTTAATACCATCAAGAGGTTTTCAATCCTCTGTTGATTATGTTATGACTTTTGGAATTGGAAGTAAAAAAATTGATTCTTTACAAGTGATTTGGCCAAACAGTAAATTTCAAACGATTAAAAAAATAAAAAATAATTGTACACTCAGCTTGAATATTACAAAAGCAAAATTAAATTATATTCCAAAAGTTGATAAACCAAAACCATTGTTTTCGGAAAAGCAAAGTCAGTTTTTGACACATAAAGAAAATGATTATATCGATTTTGATTATGAAGGTTTAATTTCAAAAGAACTTTCACAAGAAGGACCTTCACTTGCTGTTGCAGATGTTAATGGTGATGGTAACGAGGATCTTTTTATTGGCGGAGCCAAAGGACAAGCCGGAAAAATATATTTGAATAATGGAAAAGACAATTACACGATTACGGACCAAAAAGATTTAGATAATGACACCAGTTATGAAGATACCGCAGCCAGTTTTTTTGATGCTGATGGTGATGGAGATCAGGATTTACTAGTTGGTTCTGGTGGAAACGAAAAAACGGATCAAACGAATTATAAAAATAGATTGTATTTGAATAATGGAAAAGGGATTTATACCAAAAGTAAAACGAATATTCCATCGACTAATAATAATGTTTCCGTAATAGCTACAAATGATTTTGATAATGATGGTGATATTGATGTTTTTATTGGTAGTCGAAGCGTTCCAGGGGTTTATGGAATTGACCCAAAACAATTATTATTGGAAAATGATGGGAAAGGAAATTTCACTAATGTAACCGATAAGAAAGCTTTCAAATTGAATGAAGTAGGTATGATTACGGATGCTGTTTGGGAAGATATTGATAATGACGGAAAAAAAGATTTAATTATTGTAGGCGATTGGATGGCGCCGCGAATATTCAAAAATACTGGAAGACGTTTGACAGATTATAAATCAAGTCTTATGGAATTAAAAGGTTTTTGGAATGCAATCAGCTGTGTAGATTTGAATAATGATGGTAAAAAAGATCTAATACTTGGAAATAAAGGAACTAATACTCCTTATAAAGCATCAAGCACTAATCCGATGCGATTATTTATAAATGATTTCGACAATAATGGAACAATTGAACAAATTGCTACCCGTTTTATAGATAATAAAGATGTACCAATTCATTTAAAACTAGAATTAGCCAAGCAAATTCCTTCAATCAAAAAGAAGAATTTAAGTTATGCTGATTATTCAAAGAAATCATTTCAGGAACTATTTGCTCAAGATATAGTTGATAATTCTATCCAAAAAACAGCAATGATTCAAGAAAGCGTAATCGCTATTAATAAAGGAAATGGAAAATTTGAAGTTAAAGCGTTACCAAAAGAAGTTCAATTTTCTTGTGTAAATGCTATTTGTACTTTGGATGTGAATAAAGATGGAGTTTTAGATTTGATTTTGGGTGGAAATCAATACGAGTTCAAGCCTCAATTTACCAGATTAGATGCTAATTATGGGAGTGTACTTTTAGGAAGTAAAAATGGAACTTTTACTTTTTTGCCTTATAATAAATCAGGTTTCTTCATGAAAGGTGAAACAAAACATATTAAAACAATAAAAAATAAGAATAACACTATTGCTGTTATAGCTGTTATTAATGATAATGCCCCTAAAATATTTAAACGCAATGAATAATTTTTTTAGAATAGTATTAGTTTCATTGCTGATTGTCAGTTGTTCAAAAAAGCAAGATCAGTTGTTTGAAAAACTATCGTCAGAGAAAAGCAATATTACATTCAATAACCAATTATTAGAATCCAAAAACATCTCTATTTTAGATTATCTCTATTATTATAATGGTGGCGGAGTTGCATTGGGAGATATCAATAATGATGGTTTGGTAGATATTTATTTTACTTCAAATCAAGGTAAGAATAAATTGTATTTGAATAAAGGCGGTAATAAGTTTGAGGATATTACAACGAAAGCTGGTGTAGAAGGGCAAAGTGATTGGAATGCTGGGGTTATAATGGCAGATGTAAATGGAGATGGATATTTAGATATTTATGTTTGTTCAGTTGTTGGCATTAATGGCTTTGAAGGTCAAAACGAATTATTTATCAATAACAAGAACAACACATTTACCGAAAGTGCTGCTGAATACGGATTAGATTTAGATAATTACAGCTCATCTGCTGCATTTTTTGATTATGATAATGATGGCGATTTAGATATGTATTTATTAAATCATGCTGTTCATTCTGAATTATCATTTGGTAATGCTGAAATTAGAAATAAGAGAAGTTACGAATGCGGAGATAAACTATTTAGGAATGATAATAACAAATTTGTTGATGTAAGCGAGCAAGCAGGAATTTTTGGCGGAGCCAATGGGTACGGTTTAGGAATAGCGGTTTCTGATTTTAATCTTGACGGCTATCCTGATATTTATATTTGTAATGACTTTCATGAAGATGATTATTATTACTTAAATAACGGTGACGGTACTTTTACGGAAAGTTTGAAAAAACATTTTGGGCATACCAGTAGATTCTCAATGGGAGTCGATGTTGCGGATGTAAATCACGATGGATTTCCTGATATTATGACATTGGACATGCTTCCAGAGGACGAAAAAGTTTTGAAATCTTCATTAGGGGATGACAATGTTCAAATGCTGAAAATGAGAACGGAGAAATTAGGGTATCATTACCAGTATACCAGAAACATGTTGCAACTGAATCAAGCAGGAGAACATTTTACAGAAACTGCTTTACTAAGTGGTGTTGCAGCTACTGATTGGAGTTGGAGCGCATTATTTGCTGATTATGATGAGGATGGGGAACAAGATATATTTGTATGTAATGGAATTCCGAAACGTCCAAATGATTTGGATTATGTGAAATACTTTTCAAACGATCAGATAAAAAGCAAAATCAGTGCTACTAAATTGTTGGACAAAGAAGCTTTAAGGAAAATGCCAAAAGGCAATGTGACCAATTACGTTTTTCAAGGTTCGAAAGATTTAATGTTTAAAAACAGATCTAAAGATTGGATTGAAAATGATTCCATAATTTCAAATGGTAGTGGTTATGCTGATATTGATAATGATGGGGATTTAGACGTAATTACTAATAATTTAAATAGCGTAGCTTCCGTTTATGTAAACAGTACGAATAAAAGTTCTAACTATTTAAAATTGAGATTGCAGTTTGGCGGGAAAAATACTTTTGGTATTGGGACCAAAGTAATTTCTTATTCTAAAGGAAAAAAACAATTCAAGGAACTGCAAACTACGAGAGGATTTCAATCTTCTTCGGAGCCTATTATTCATTTTGGTTATGGGAATACAAGAACTATAGATTCGTTAACGGTTATTTGGCCAGACAAAACATATCAAACATTGAAGAATGTTAAAACGTGTCAAACACTGACTATAAAACCGAATAGCAACCGAAAAGCATTTGATTATAGTAAATTACATCCTGCTGTCATGCCTATTTTCAAAAAAGTACCGACTAATTTAGGAATCGACTTTACGCATCAGGAAAATGATTATATCGATTTTGTTTTCCAAAAATTAATTCCTTACCAACGTTCTGATCGTGGACCAGCAACGGCAGTAGGTGATTTAAATGGAGACGGTAAAGATGATATTTTCTTTGGCGGAGCCAAAAATAAAAAAGCAGCCATTTATCTTCAGAACTCAAACGGTTTTGTTAAAAAGTCTTATAATCAAATTGAAAAGGATTCTATTTTTGAAGATGCTTCAGCTGTAATAGGCGATTTTAATAATGATAAAGTCAATGATTTGTTCGTGGCTTCCGGTGGAGGTGAAAATGCATCTAATTTACAAGACCGATTATATTTAGCTAATAAGGGGCAATTGGTAAAAACGATTTTGCCTGATTTAGCCCAAAACGCTTCAGTTGTAAAAATGTTCGATTATGATAAAGATGGTGATTTAGATGTTTTTATTGGTAATAATTCGGTAAACAATAGATTTGGTAGCATGCCGGATTGTTATTTATTGAACAATAATAAAGGTGTGTTTACCATTGTTGAAAGTAAAACCTTTTCAAAAATTGGAATGGTTACGGATGTTATTTTTACGGATTTTAATAAAGATAGTAAAATGGATATTATCGCAATTGGTGAATGGATGAAACCGACTTTTTTTGCCAATACGAAAGGAAAATTCAAAGATGTTACCGAAACTATTTTTCCTGAAAAAAGTAATGGATTATGGCAGTCTATAATACCTTTTGACATTGATAATGATGGTGATAAGGATTATTTGGTTGGAAACTGGGGAATGAATTCTAAATTCAAAGCTTCCCAGGAGTTTCCTATGAAAATGTATTACGATGATTTTGACGGAAATGGTTCTTTTGAAACTATTGTGGCTAAAGAGAAAAACGGGAAGTATTACACCACAATGGGGCTGGACGAGTTAGCCGAACAGTTTAGTGGAATGCTTAAAAAGAAATTCAATAGTTATAAATCATTTGCGGGAAAAATATTAGAAGAGGTTTTTGATCCAAAAATGCTCGGAAAAGCAAAATTATATGAAGTGCACAATTTGAAATCGGGGTATTTAAGAAATGACAAAGGGAAATTTACTTTTGTTGCTTTTTCTAATAAAATGCAAGTAGCACCAATTACCTGTTTTGTAAAATCAAATTTTGATTCGGATACAAAAGAAGAAGTTTTTGCGGCCGGAAATTATTTTGGAGTATCTCCTTATCATAGCCGATTTGATGGATTTTCAGGAGCTTTAATAAAAAATGAAAAAACAATTTATTTAGGAAATCAAATTGGTGTCGATTTAACTCAGAAAGCAGTTAAGCATTTAGATATTATCAATTTAAATAACAAAAAATATTTATTGATTACCATCAATAATAACAAAACTGAGGTTTATGAAATACCAATGATTAAGAATTAATTTAAAAAATACTACAAACAAAATAATTAAACCAAATAAAATGAAATCTAAAATTTATCTTTTAGGACTTATAATGCTATTTTTTATTTCTTGTAAAAAAGAAAATTCAATTAAAGTTACAACAAATGATTTCTGCGCTACAGTGGATACAGTAACGGGAATTATGGTTCATGATATCTTTTCACCTCCCGTTGCAAGTAGAATTTACGTTTATCCTAATGTTGCAGCTTATGAGATTATGGCACAAAACAATGCTAAATATCAAAGTCTGCAAGGGCAATTAAAAGGATTAGATTCTATCCCTAAACTAGATTCGAAAAGTGGAGTCAACAAAAATTTAGCGGCACTTATTGCCCATATTGAAGTGAGTAAACAATTGATTTTTTCTGAAGAAGCGTTAGAAAAATACAGAGATAGTTTATATGAAAAATGGGAAAGTGAGAACGCTGAGGAATTCTTGGTTTCTAAAGAATATGGCTTAAAAGTAGCGGATCGAATTAAAAAATGGATGGGAAAAGACAATTACAAGCAAACCCGAACTTTTTCTAAATTTTCGGTTTATGCAAACCAGCCCGGAAGATGGCAACCAACACCGCCCGCTTATATGGATGCTGTTGAACCACATTGGGGAGAAATAAGAACTTTAGTGATGGATTCAGCTTCTCAATTTAAACCAATTGCACCCCACCCTTTTTCTACAGATAAAAATTCTGCTTTTTACAAAGAAGCAAAGGAAACCTATGACGTAGGGAATATGATTTCCGAAAAATTAATTGCAATGGAGAAGAATAAAAGTACGGTAATTCCAGAAGAATCAGCAATTGCTACTTTTTGGGATTGTAATCCATATGCAACAGTGACACAGGGACACATGATGTTTGCTAAGAAGAAAAACTCACCTGATGCACATTGGATGAATATTACTAAAATTGCGCTGAAAAAAAATAAATGCGACTTTGAAACTTGCGTTTTTGCCTATACTAAAACCTCGATTGGAGTTTTTGAAAGTATTATTAGTTGTTGGAATGAGAAATTTAGAACTAATGTAATTAGACCGGAAACCTATATTAATCAAAATATTGATGAAAATTGGAGACCGCAATTACAAACACCTCCTTTCCCAGAATATACGAGCGGACATTCAGTGATTTCTTCTTGTTCGTCACTAATTTTAACTTCAATTTTTGGAGATAATTTTAGTTATATTGATGATTCTGAAGTTCCTTTTGGATTACCAAAAAGGCCTTTTAAATCGTTCAAGCAAGCAGCAGCGGAAGCCGCAATTAGTAGACTGTACGGAGGTATTCATTACAGAGCAGCAATCGAAAATGGTGTTGTGCAAGGTAATAATATTGGGAATTATTTGAATAAAAAATTAAAGATGTTTAAAAAGTAATGACAGTCAGAAGAAAAATTATATTAGGATTCAGTGCATTTTTTTTAGTCTTTTTAACTTGGTATTTATTTATTAAAAAAAGTGATTATTGTATTTCATTTAAGATTAATACTGCTACAGGAACTATTTTTCAGGGTGTTCAGGAATGGTCAGCCACTCAGTTACTAAATCAAAAAGAAAATTATACTACTCTGGAAAAGAGAAATTTTGATTTCATCAAACAAGAAATGAAAAAAGGGAACTCCTATATGGAATATACTTGGGAAATGAAATCCATTAATGACTCAATAACCGCAGTAACCGTTGGCATAAAAGATTTCGATAATAGTTCGTTCAATAGACTTACTGCGCCTTTTTATAGTACTAAGTTTAAGGTAGAACAAATTAAAAAAATAACCGATTTTAAAAACGGCTTAAATAATCATATAAAAAATTTTAAAGTCAAAATTGATGGCGAAGGTACTTCTCAAGAAACATTTGTAGCTTATATAAGCTTGAAAAGTATATTGCAGGAAAAAGCACAAACTATGATTGCAAATGATGCAATTATAACTGGTTTTTTGCAACAAAATAATATTAAGATAATAGGAAGTCCTTATTTAGAAATTCAAAGTTGGGATCTTGATAAAGAAACAATCAATTTTAATTATTGTTTTCCAATTGATAAAAATACCAAAATTATCGAAAATGAGATAGTTAAATTCAAAGTATTGCAAGCTCTTAAAGGTTTAGAAGCTACCTATTACGGGAATTTCAGAACTTCGGACAGAGCATGGTTTGCTTTGCAGGATTATGCAAAGAAGAATGACATTAAATTAGAAAATAAACCATTAGAGCATTTTCTTGCAAATCCTTTTAATGGGGGCGATGAACTGGAATGGGAAACTAAAATAATTATTCCATTTGCGAAAAAATAAAGGTTAAAAATTTAGATTATTTTAACATTTCGAAAACGTTTTCGGGTATTCCGAAAACGTTTTTGTTTTAATTATGTATTGAATTGGGGATTTTAAAATTAAATTTAAAAAAAATTAACAAACCAATACATTAACCAAAGAATGGGAAGTAAAATAAAATTAAATTTTTGGCAAATTTGGAATATGAATGTCGGTTTTTTTGGTATTCAATATAGTTTTGGTTTGCAACAAAGTGCTGTTAACCCGATTTATGATTTTTTAGGGGCCAGCCCAGATCAAATTCCTTTGTTAAATCTTGCTGGACCCATGACCGGTCTATTAATACAGCCTCTTATTGGTGCATTGAGTGATAAGACGTGGCATCCGAGGTGGGGAAGACGCAAGCCCTATTTTTTTATTGGCGCTATAATGTGTAGTGTTGCCTTATTGTTGTTTCCGTTTAGTAGTTCGTTATGGATGGCTGCGGGGTTACTTTGGATATTAGACGCCGGTAATAATACAGCAATGGAGCCTTACAGGGCTTTCATTGCTGATAAACTTGATGAAGAGCAACTACCTTTAGGTTTTCAGATGCAAAGTTTTTTTACTGGTTTGGGACAAACCTTAGCCAATTTGTCTTTATTTATTTTTCCGCTGATTATTGTAGGAAAAACAGGTTCATTGCCCACTTGGGTTTATGCTTCATTCTTTTTAGGAGCAGTTTGTTCTATTGGAACAATTTGGTGGAGTATGAAAACAACAAAAGAAATTCCACCTACAGCCGAAGAGCTTTTGTATATCAAATCAAATAAAGGTGGGGTATTTGATCCGCTGATAGAAATTTTTTCTGCAATTGGCGAGATGCCTAAAGTCATGTGGCAATTATCGTTAGTCTATCTATTTCAGTGGTACGCTTTGTTTTGTTATTGGCAAAATTCTTCCAAAAGTATCGCTTTATCCGTCTGGGATGCTACCCCAAAAAGTAATCCTGAAGCTTATGAAGCAGCAGTTGGATGGACAGGATTAGTTAATGGATGGTATAATGTTGTAACTTTTTTGACGGCATTTGCATTAGTGGGATTTGCAAAAAGATACAGCCCTAAAAAAGTGCATGCGTTTTGCTTGTTTATAGCGGCAATTGGTCTTTTGGTTTTTCCACATATACATGATAAGAATTTATTGTTTTTTGCGATAACAGGTTTTGGTATAGGCTGGGCCAGTATGATGGGAATTCCTTATTTAATGGTCGTGTCAGATATTCCAAAAGAAAGATATGGGGTCTACATGGGGATTATAAATATGATGATTGTTATTCCAATGATTATTCAAAATGTGTCATTTGGATATATATTGAAACATTTTTTGAATAACGATTCTCGATTAGCTATAACTTTTGCAGGAGTATTATTGATTATTAGTTCAGTATGTACCTTATTTATTAAAACTAAAAAACAAGAATTAAGTGAATGATTTAAATTATATAAAAGCAATTGAATTACTGAAAAGGGCAACTTCATCTGAAGGTTTTTTGGCAAGTGCTCAAGATATTTCTAATTATAAAAGAGTTTGGGCCCGCGATGGTGTGATTTGTGGATTAGCTGCTTTGGCTTCCGGAGAAGATGATTTAATTGAGACTTTTCGTAAAACATTAGAAACATTAGCCCGTAATCAACATTATAATGGAACTATTCCTTCAAATGTAATGACGAATGGTGATGCAGTTGAAGTAAGTTATGGAGGCTTAGCGGGTAGAGTAGATGCTGTTACTTGGTTTATTATTGGGATTTGCCAATATGCTTTCTATAAAAACGATATCACTTTCGTGAAAAAATACGAAGGTAATATTCAAAAATGTTTACAGCTTCTGGAAGCTTGGGAATTCAACAATAAACATTTGTTGTATGTGCCGCTTTCAGGAAACTGGGCAGATGAGTACATAACTGACGGCTATGTTTTATACGATCAATTACTTAGGATATGGGCACTGAAAAGTTATAATCATTTTGCAAAAAATAATGCGATTGCTTCTAAAATTGAAAAAATTACGGAGCAACTTGAAATTAATTTTACTCCAAATTCAGTTGGGGAGAAATACCACGAAAGGGCTTATAACGAAGCCAACATTCAGGAATTCATGCCTTGTTCTTTTTCACCGGCAGGTTATAAAACACAATTTGATGCTTTCGCCAATTCCTTGGCTTTGTATTTGAATATTGGGAATGAAAATTTTCAAAAAAGTATTTTGGAACATGCCGTGAAACTTTCAAATGAAAGGCCTTTGAAATTAATACCGGCTTTTTGGCCAGCAATTGAAGAAAGCGATTCAGATTGGAATTTGCTCAAAAACAATTGCAAATATGAATTCAGGAATTATCCAAATGAATTTCATAACGGAGGAAGCTGGTCTATGGTTAATGGGTTTTTTGGTCTGGCTTTGCTAGCCAAAGAAAAAGGAGAGGAAGCCACCCAACTTTTGAATGCCATAAATGAAGCAAATGCTATTGAAGATTTTAGTTTTTACGAAAATTTCAATAGTGAAACCAAAACGCCAAATGGAGTTCCGTTTTGTGCGTGGAGTGCAGCAGCAGCAGTAATGTTGCATCAAAGTATACATACAAATTTTAAATTTTTAGTTTAAATTGGAAAAAACAATAGACATAATATGCGCAGGAGAAGTATTGATTGACTTTATTGGTCACGAAGTAAATACTTCAATAAACAGAACAAAAGATTATCACCGTTTTCTAGGTGGCTCACCTACAAACGTGGCAGTGAATGCTGCAAGATTAGGATTGAAATCTGTATTGGTAGCCACTTGCGGTCAGGATGGTTTAGGAGAATATATCGTTCGAAAACTAAAATTAAATAATGTAATTACTTCCCAAATCAGAAAATCAGATACTGAACCGACCTCCGTTATTTTCGTTTCAAAATCTACTGGGACGCCAGATTTTATTCCTTACAGGGAAGCAGATTATCAAATAAAACAAAGCCAAATTCCAGAGGAGTTACTGGAAAGTGCCAAGATTTTTCATACTACTTGTTTTGCTTTAAGCAAAAATCCAGCTCGAACAACAATTCTGGAAAGTGCCAAAAAAGCAAAAGCATTGGGATTACAAACGAGTATAGATATTAATTTTTCGGAAAGAATATGGCCTGATAGAGAAGAAGCAAAACAAGTTTTAAGAGAATATTTATCAACTAATCCTCTTGTGAAACTAAGCGAGGATGATTGTTACAGACTTTTTGCAGAAGCGAAAACTGAAGATTATATTTTTGAATATTTCCATGAATTAGGTGCTTCGACTATTTGCCTGACAAAAGGAAAAGACGGTGTAGTATTATCAGATAAAAATTTCGGAATGTTTCACCAAAAAGCTACGCATATCGATGAAATAAAAGATACAACAGGAGCAGGAGATGCTTTTTGGACTGGTTTTTTATACGCACAATTATTGAATAAAAATTTTGAAGAAACAATAACGATAGCTCAAAAACTAGCTGTTTTGAAACTTCAAAATGTGGGAAGATTGCCAGAAGGAATTAATATTCAAGAATATTTGAATGCTGATTCTTAAATTTAATCTGAATCAAGTTAATAGCTTTTAAAAACTAAAAAAATGAAAAAAAACGCTGTCAAAATTGCGATGTATCTCAATTATTTTGTGTTTGCAATATTATTAAATAGTGTTGGGATTGTTATACTAAAATCGCAAGCAAATTATGGAGTAGATGAATTGCAAGCCAGTATTCTCGAAGCATTCAAAGATCTGCCTATTGCGATAGTTTCTTTTTTGATAGCGTCATTTTTGCCAAGAATAGGGTATAAAAGAGCCATGCTCATTGGATTAGCATTGGTTTCTGTAGCCTGTATAAATATGTATTTTGGAAATTCGTTTGACACCGCAAAAATACTTTTTGCAACTGTTGGAGTTTCCTTTGCTTTGATAAAAGTCTCCGTTTATTCACTAATTGGGACAGTTACAGAAAATCAGAAAGAGCATAATAGCTTGATGAGTAGCATTGAAGGTGTTTTTATGATAGGAATTGCCTTGGCTTACTTTTTATTTCCTGCTTTTAATTCGGATACAAATCCAGATTCATGGTTAAATGTGTATTGGTTGTTGGCCGGAATTTCATTAATATCATTTGGATTTTTGTTTTTTACCAAATTTGAAAATCAAACGGAAATCCCAGGAGTTAATTTGGTCGATGATTTTGCACAAATGTTCAAATTGTTTGCTCAGCTTCTAACAATCGTTTTTGTAATTAGTGCTTTTTTGTTTGTAATGATTGAACAAGGGATAATGTCTTGGTTGCCTACATTCAATAGTAAAGTACTGCATTTGCCACAAAATATTAGTATTATGATGGCGAGTATATTGGCAATTACTTTAGCAGTTGGACGGCTTTTAGCGGGTGTGATTACAAAAAAAATAAATTGGATTTGGGTACTCAGTTTTTGTATCGTGATGGCTATGCTGATTGTTGTTTTTGTTCTTCCAAAAACAGTTGGTTTAGAGGTTAAAGAAATTAATTCACTTAGCGACATTCCATTAATAGGATTTGCATTTCCATTAGTTGGACTTTTTATTGCGCCGATTTATCCACTTTTAAATTCGGTTGTTTTGAGTGCTTTGCCAAAGAAATTGCACAGTTCAATGACGGGTTTAATCGTTGTTTTCTCAGCTCTTGGAGGCACCCTTGGATCTAGAGTTATTGGTTATTTGTTCAAAAATGAAGGTCCTGAAAATGCTTTTTTCTATACTTTAATTCCAATGTCATTATTGCTTGTTTCATTTTTTATATTAAAAAAACTTACTTCTAAAATATGAATTTCTTAATTAACATAGACAAGGTATTTCATGAATTACTACTTCAGGAAGATACCGATAAAGATAAAAAAATAACTAAAGATGATAATGGGCCTAAAAAGTTTGCTTTAGTTGATGAAAACACCAAACAAGAAATTGTTATTGAGGGCACGTATCATTTGTCAAATTTACTTCAGGAATTAGCTTTATTAAAAGAAAATAAAGTGGAAAAAGGGGAGATAGATTTGAGTCGTATTCAAGAGAATCCTGTAGAACGGATTTCCAGGAAAATTAGAGAAGACTATTGGAATGAATTGACCAGAACTATTGATAGAAAAGGTTTGGATCAAATTCTTCAGGACGAGAAAACGACCAATGAAGTTCCTACGCTTTATGTTTCGGCAAAAGACAAGCAAGGTGTTGCCTATTTTCAGGAATTGGAAAAAGAACTACAGAATTTTAAAGTAGGTATTTTGCCCGAAAATTTCTCGATGGAATATGTAGATACATTAAATAAAAAACCAGGTATTTTGGCTTTGGCTTTAGAGCAAAAAATATACAGTTTACAAGGAGTGCCTTTCGTGGTTCCCGGAGGAAGATTCAATGAAATGTATGGGTGGGATAGTTATTTTATTGGAGTTGGTTTGATTATAGATAATCAACTGGAAAAAGCAATGTCAATTGCCGAAAACTTTAAATACCAAATCATACATTACGGTAAGATTCTCAATGCGAATAGAAGTTATTACTTAACGAGAACACAACCACCATTGTATTCTTCATTATTAATTGAAATTGTAAAAAAGAAAGTGCCTAGTTTAGAATGGTTGAGAAGCCATTTGGAGACAGTTATTTTGGAGTATAATACGGTTTGGATGGTTCAAGGAAACCGATTAACACCAACTGGTTTAAATCGATACAAAGCTGATGGAGTTGGAATGCCATTTGAAGTAGAGCCTGGACATTTTGATGATGTTTTAGAACCGTATGCTAAAAAATACAATTTACCAATCCGAGAGTTTGAAAAACAATATTTAAACCGAACTCTTGTTGATGCGGAGCTTGACGTCTATTTTGTTCATGATCGTAGCTTGAGAGAAAGCGGTCACGATACTACTGATAGGCTTATAAATACGTGTGCCAATTTAAACTCGGTAGACGTGAATAGTTTCCTTTATAAATATGAAAAGGACATTGAGTATTTGATAAAGGAGTATTTTAATAATAATTTCCAAGTTGGAGATGTAGCGTATACTTCGGAAGAATGGGAACAAAAAGCACTTTTTAGAAAAGACAAAATTGATGAATTGTGTTGGAATGAAGAATCAAGCATGTATTTTGATTATGATTTTGTAAATAAAAAACAATTTCCATTTGAAGCAGCAACTACATTTTTTCCTTTATGGGCTGGGTTGTGTAATGAACACCAAGCTAAAAAGTTAGTAGAAATAGCTTTGCCGCAATTTATAAAAACAGGGGGAATTACAGGAAGTACCAAAGCGAGCAGTGATAGTTTTTCAAAAGATGCGCCACAACGACAATGGGATTACCCATTTGGTTGGGCCCCACATCAAATGTTATTGTGGGAGGGTTTAATTAACTATAAATTTTTCAATAAGGCTCAAGAAATGGTCTACAGATGGTTGTGGTTAATCACTAAAAATGCGGTTGAATATAACGGAACCATTCCTGAAAAATTTGATTTAGAAATAAGTTCGCATAAGGTTTTTGCTGAATATGGTAATGTAGGAACTGAATTTGATTACATCGCCAAGGAAGGATTTGGTTGGGTAAATGCATCGTATCAATACGGTTTGCAAATATTGAGTGATAATTTAAAACAAGAACTAAATAAGCTGACTTCACCCGATGAATTATTTAATGTGAAATAAATAAATAAATTTACCATTTGATTACTATTTTTTTTAACTTTATAATAAATTAAACTTATCTATTATGACTGTTAATCAAATATTAAGCACAAAAGGAAAGGAAGTTTATTCCATACTTTCCACTAACACTGTATACGAAGCATTAACAGTGATGAGCGAAAAAAACATTGGAGCAATTCTTATCATCGAAGATGGAATTTTGAAAGGTGTTTTGTCTGAGAGAGATTATGCCAGAAAAATTGTTTTGAAAGCTAAATCTTCAAAGAAAGCCTTGGTTCATGAAATTATGGAGGCCGATGTAGTTACAGTAAAACCTTCCGATAACTTAGATTATTGTATGGAATTAATGAGTACTAAAAGGGTGAGACATTTACCTGTTTTAGAAAACGATACTGTCATAGGAATTATATCCATAAGTGATGTTGTAAAAGCAATAATCGAAATCCAAAAAGATACAATTCAACATTTAAACTCTTACATTACCCAATAAAAAGAATCAAAAAAGGTATAATTATAAAAAGCTGCAGTTAATGCAGCTTTTTTTTGGAACCCAAATAGGCTTGTTTTTATACAAAAGAATGGGGGAAAAGTCCTCTTTTTTTAAATCAAGACTCCTATCTTTGTAAGCTAGAATAAAATCTAAAAACAATGGACAAAAATAGCAAAAGAAGAGAAGCATTATTATACCACGCAAAGCCAACTCCTGGTAAAATTCAAGTAGTTCCCA
Organism: Flavobacterium arabinosi; assembly: GCF_048158725.1. NCBI lineage: Bacteria > Pseudomonadati > Bacteroidota > Flavobacteriia > Flavobacteriales > Flavobacteriaceae > Flavobacterium > Flavobacterium arabinosi. Next base: position 495,796 of record NZ_JBLNKX010000002.1, on the reverse strand, counting down.
CTAAGAAATACGCAACACAAAGAGATTTATCTTTAGCCTATTCCCCTGGTGTAGCCGAGCCGTGTTTAGAAATAGCTAAAGACGTAAACAACGTTTATAAATATACTGCAAAAGGAAATTTAGTTGCAGTAATCACAAATGGAACTGCAGTCTTAGGATTGGGCGACATTGGTCCGGAAGCTTCAAAACCAGTAATGGAAGGTAAAGGATTGTTGTTTAAAATTTTTGCTGATATTGATGTATTTGACATCGAAATTGGGACAAAGGATATTGAGGAATTTATCCAGACCGTTAAAAATATAGCACCAACTTTTGGTGGAATTAATTTAGAAGATATTAAAGCTCCGGAGTCTTTTGAAATAGAAAGAAGATTGGTTGAAGAGTTGAATATTCCAGTAATGCATGATGATCAACACGGAACAGCTATTATATCATCAGCTGCTTTATTGAATGCATTAGAACTGGCTAATAAAAAATCAGAAGATGTAAAGATGGTGGTTTCCGGAGCGGGTTCTGCTGCTCTTGCTTGTGCCGATTTATATGTTTTATTAGGAGTAAAAGTTGAAAATATATTGATGTTTAACAGTAAAGGAGTTTTGACAAAAGACAATCCTTCTCTTTCTGTTTTGCAACAAAAATATGCCAGAGACATAAAACCAATGAGTCTTGAGGAAGCATTAGTTGGTGCAGATATCTTTTTAGGTTTGTCAACAGGAGGTATTATGTCTCCACAAATGTTGATGGGAATGGCAGAAAGCCCAATCGTTTTTGCGATGGCAAATCCAGATCCTGAAATTGATTATAATCTAGCTGTTGCAACTCGGAAAGATGTTATTATGGCTACGGGACGTTCTGATTTTCCTAATCAGGTGAATAATGTTCTTGGATTTCCTTATATTTTTAGAGGAGCGCTTGATGTTCGTGCAACCAAGATAAACGAAGCCATGAAAATGGCAGCTGTAAAAGCGCTGGCTTTATTGACAAAAGAATCTGTTCCTGAACAAGTAAATGTTGCTTATGGAGCTACAAAATTAAATTTTGGTAGAGAATACATCATCCCAAAACCATTTGATCCAAGATTGATAACTATTGTGGCACCTGCTGTTGCAAAAGCTGCGATGGATTCAGGAGTGGCATTAAATCCTATTACAGATTGGAAAAAGTACGAAGAGGAGCTTTTGGACCGCCTGGGGAATGATAACAAAATGGTTCGTTTGATTACAAATAGAGCCAAAATGGATCCAAAAAGAATCGTTTTTGCGGAAGCAGATCATTTAGATGTGCTTAAAGCAGCTCAAATTGTATTAGAAGAAGGAATTGGTTTTCCAATTTTATTAGGGAACAAAGAAATAATTTTAGAATTAAAAGAAGAACTAGGTTTTGATGCCGATGTTCAAATTATAGACCCAAAAATAAAAGAAGAGGAGCCTAGAAGAAATAAGTTTGCCAAAACCTATTGGAAATCCAGACAAAGACGTGGAATATCGTTATTGGATGCTCAGAAATTAATGCGTGAAAGAAACTATTTTGCTGCGATGATGGTCAATGAAGGTGAAGCAGATGCACTAGTTACAGGACATTCTAGAAGCTATCCATCTGTTGTAAAACCAATGTTGCAACTTATTGAAAAAGCTCATGGCGCTTCTCTAGTTGCCACTACAAATATGATGATGACCAGTCGTGGGCCGATGTTTTTATCTGACACTGCGATAAATATAAATCCTTCTGCAGATGATTTAGCTAAAATTGCCATTATGACTGCAAAAACTGCTAGAATGTTTGGAGTGGAGCCCGTAATTGCGATGATTTCGTATTCAAATTTTGGTTCTTCTACAAATGAAAGCGCCACTAAGGTGAGAGAAGCAGTAGATTATTTGCATAAAAACCATCCTGAAATGGTTATTGATGGTGAAATTCAAGCTGATTTTGCTTTGAATCCGGAGATGTTAAAAGCAAAGTTTCCGTTTTCTAAATTAGCAGGTAAAAAAGTAAATACGTTGATTTTTCCTAATTTGGAATCAGCTAATATTACCTATAAACTTTTAAAAGAATTGAACAAGGTAGATTCAATTGGACCTATCATGTTAGGAATGGGAAAACCAGTTCATATATTTCAACTTGGCGCAAGCGTAGAAGAAATGGTAAATATGGCAGCTATAGCAGTAATTGATGCTCAAGAAAAAGAGAAGAGAAAGAATTTGTAATTAAATAGTTCTTTGATAAAAAGAGCATTTAAACAGACATATTTAGCGAAATTATGTGCTAATTTTATTATATTTGGAGACATATATTATAAAAAATGATTGCACATATAGCGGGAAAATTAGTAGAAAAGACACCAACACAGGTAGTTATTGATTGTGGAGGTGTAGGATATCATGTAAACATATCCTTACATACCTACTCTTTACTCCCAAATACTGAATTTATAAAATTGTATACGCATCTTCAAATAAAAGAAGATGCGCATACTTTATTTGGTTTTGTAGAAAAATCAGAAAGGGAGATTTTTAAATTATTATTATCAGTTTCTGGTATTGGGGCTAGTATTGCCAGAACTATGTTGTCATCATTAGACCCAAAACAAATTACAAATGCTATTGCATCAGCTGATGTGGTTACAATTCAATCTATAAAAGGAATTGGTAGTAAAACGGCACAAAGAGTAATACTTGATTTGAAAGAAAAAGTATTGAAATTGTATGATTTAGACGAAGTTTCTATGTCGCAAAGCAATACAAATCGAGATGAAGCGTTATCTGCTTTGGAGGTCTTAGGATTTGTTCGAAAAACTTCAGAACGAATCGTCGAAAAAATTGTAAAAGAGGATCCAGATGCTTCTGTTGAATCGATTATTAAGAAAGCTTTAAAGAACTTATAAAAGGTACTCAAAACACGGATTATATGCATAAAATTTGTATTTTTTTGCTAGTCATATTTTGTGGTTTTGTATCGCAAGCTCAGGTAACACCGGTCGCTCAGGATACAATTAAAACGGGTTTCTCTACAGGAAAAGTCCAATTAAAAGATCCTCAAAGTGTTCTCTCTGCTTACACATATGATCCTGTTACGGATAGGTATATTTATACCAATTCTGTAGATGGATTTTCTATTAACTATCCTATTATTTTAACTCCAAAAGAGTATGAAAACTTGGTTTTGAAAGAATCTATGCGTGATTATTTCAAGAAGAAAGTAGATGCCATTGAAGGAAAAAAAGAAGGCAGTGAAGCTGCCAAAAAAGATTTATTGCCAAGGTATTATGTAAAATCAGGGCTTTTTGAATCTATTTTTGGAAGTAATACAATTGACGTAAAACCTACCGGATCAATAGAAATGGATTTAGGAATGCGGTATACAAAACAAGATAATCCTTCATTTTCTCCTAGAAACAGATCCAATCTTTCTTTTGATTTCAATCAAAGAATAAGTATGAGTTTAATGGGGAAAGTGGGAACACGACTTAGTGTAAACGCTAATTACGATACTCAGTCTACTTTTGCTTTTCAAAATCTAATCAAGTTAGAATATGCACCTTCGGAGGATGATATTATTCAAAAAATTGAAGTTGGAAATGTAAGTATGCCCTTGAATAGCTCGTTAATTAGAGGAGCGCAAAGTTTATTTGGTGTAAAAACACAATTGCAATTTGGGAAAACTACAGTTACAGGTATATTTTCGGAACAAAAATCGCAAACTAAAAGTTTAATTGCTCAAGGTGGCGGAACGATTCAGGACTTTGATTTGTATGCGCTAGATTATGATAATGACCGACACTTTTTCTTGTCTCAATATTTTAGAAACAAATACGATGCATCACTAAAAAATTATCCTTTCATTGATAGTAGAGTTCAGATTTCAATATTGGAAATTTGGGTTACCAACAAGCAAAACAGAGTTAGCACGACAAACAACAATCTAAGAAATATTATTGCACTTCAGGATTTAGGAGAAGGGCAATTAACAGATTCACAAGGCAATCCAATTAATGACAATGAAATTGTTGTGTTAGATCCTTCAACCGGGATTTTTAATAATCCGGTCAATTCTCCTTCTGATAATTCAAATAATGATTACGATCCTGCACAAATAAATGCAGGAACTGGTTTGTTGAATAATAACATACGAGAAATTGTTACTTCAAGTTCTGGATTTAATGTTACTGTAAGTGAAGGTCAGGACTACTCTAAATTAGAAAATGCGAGAAAACTCAATCCTAATGAATATACTTTTAATGCACAATTAGGGTATATTTCATTGCAACAACGACTAGCCAATGATGAGGTTTTAGCTGTAGCGTATCAATATACAATTGGGGATAAAGTCTATCAAGTGGGGGAATTTGGTAATGACGGAGTAGATGCAACAGTTGTTACAGGAAATAGTAATAATTCAACTCAGGCAATTATTACGCAAAGTTTGATCTTGAAAATGTTGAAAAGTAATTTGACCAATGTCAAGAATCCGGTTTGGAACCTGATGATGAAAAACATTTATCAGATTCCGGGGGCATACCAAGTGAAACAGGAAGACTTTAGATTTAATATTCTTTATACGGATCCTTCAGCCTTAAATTACATTACAGAAGTCCCGGGAAGCCCTTTTCCACCGAATCCATTGCCTGAAAATAAAGTGGCAGAAACTCCTTTGTTAAAAGTATTTAATTTAGATAAATTGAATTACAATAATGACCCACAAACTGGGGGTGATGGTTTTTTTGATTTTATGCAAGGCTTGACGATTGACGCTCAAAACGGAAGGATAATATTCACTACCAAAGAGCCATTTGGAGAACTCTTGTTTTCTAAATTATCAAACACGGGTTCTGGAGAAAATTATAATGATACCAATTCATACAATCTTAATCAAAAGAAATACGTGTTTAGAAACATGTATCGCAACACACAATCCGGGGCTTTACAAGACAGTGAAAAGAATAAATTTTTATTAAGAGGAAAATACAAATCATCAGGCGGTGACGGAATACCAATTGGAGCTTTCAATGTTCCCAGAGGTTCCGTTGTAGTAACGGCTGGAGGAAGGGTTCTGGTTGAAGGAATTGACTATAGTGTGAATTATCAATTGGGGAGAGTTCAAATTTTAGATCCTTCTCTTCAGGCTTCCAATACACCTATTGAAGTTTCTTTGGAAAACAATTCTATTTTTGGTCAGCAAACCAGAAGGTTTATGGGCGTAAATGTAGAGCATAAAATTTCTGATAATTTCTTGGTTGGAGCGACTTTTTTAAAAATGACAGAGAAGCCCTTTACCCAAAAATCCAGTTTTGGTCAGGAATCTGTAAATAATACCATTTTTGGTTTTAATACTAATTTTTCTACTGAAGTTCCTCTTTTGACCCGATTAGTTAATAAATTACCAAATTTAGATACTGATGTTCCTTCTAACCTTTCTATAAGAGGAGAAATTGCATTTTTGAAACCAGATTCGCCAAAAGCAGATCGTTTTGAGGGAGAATCGACTATTTATGTGGATGATTTTGAAGGTTCTCAATCGACCATCGATATGCGTTCCCCGTATGCTTGGAGTTTATCATCTACACCGGAGAAAAATGCCAGAAGCACGTATGATTTTAATGGCAATGCTAACGATTTGAGTTATGGATTTAAAAGAGCCAAGTTGGCTTGGTATTCAATTGACCCGGTATTTTATACTCAAAAACCATCCGGAATTACAAATGAAGAATTGTCTTTCAATACTACCAGAAGAATTTTTAGTGAGGAGTTGTACCCTTTAACTGATATCGCACAGGGACAATCCCAAGTTGTAAACACATTAGATTTAAGTTATTATCCTTCTGATAGAGGTCCGTATAATAATAGTTCAAACGTTTCTATAGAACCAGCAAGTAATTTTGGGGGAATTATGAGATCATTAAATTCTACTAATTTCGAACAAGGAAACGTAGAATATATTCAATTTTGGGTGTTAGATCCATACGTAGGAAGCGGTCAAATACCGCAGTCAAATACAGGTAAAGTTTATTTCAATTTAGGTGAAGTTTCAGAGGATGTATTAAAAGATGGAAGGAAACAATATGAAAATGGACTTGGTCCAGATCAGATATTGGCCAATCCACAGTCAATTTGGGGAGATGTACCTGCATCACAATCTTTGATTTATGCTTTTGATACTAATGCAGATAACAGAACCAATCAGGATGTTGGTTTAGATGGTTTGGCTAATGCCAAAGAAGGTAGTATTTACAATAATTATGCGTCTGATTCTGATCCTGCCGGAGATGATTATACCTATTATTTGAATGCCTCAGGAAATGTTTTAGACAGATATAAAAAATATAATGGTGTCGATGGAAACTCCGCAGTTGATATTAACGATCCTAATCGAGGTTCTTCTACAGTTCCTGATGTAGAAGATATTAATAGGGACAACACCATGAATACAATCAATGCGTATTATGAATACAGTATTGATGTTAAGCCTAATATGAATGTTGGGGAAAATTACATTACTGATATAAGAAGTACACAAGTTACATTGCCAAATGGGGCTGTAACTGATGCAAGATGGATTCAGTTTAAAATTCCTGTTTCCCAACCTGAAAATACAATCGGAAATATCTCTGATTTTAGATCAATCCGTTTCATGAGAATGTTCATGACCGGTTTTAATGATCTGGTAACGGTTCGTTTTGGTGCTTTGGATTTAGTGAGAGGAGAATGGAGAAGATATACCAATACACTTGATTTTAATGACACAAATGTTGCTGATGACAAAACTACTTTAGATGTTTTAGCAGTGAATGTTCAAGAAAATAATGAAAGATGTCCCGTAAATTATATCACTCCTCCAGGGGTAGTTAGGGAACAGTTGTATAACAATAATACCGTTATCAACCAGAATGAGCAATCATTATCTCTAAGAGTATCTGGTGATGGATTAGAGCCGGAAGATTCAAGAGCGGTTTTTAAAAATGTGAGTATTGACATGCGTCAGTTCAAAAAATTAAAAATGTTCTTGCATGCTGAATCTTTACCAAATGAAATTGCACTTAGAGATAATCAAATGGTAGGTTTTATCCGTTTTGGAAATGATTTTACACAGAATTTTTATCAAATTGAAATCCCATTAAAAGTTACCGTTCCTTCCTCAACTTCGAGTTCTGATTGTTCTGCTTTGAGTGCCGAAACAGTTTGGCCAGAAGACAATGAAATTGATCTGTCATTGGCATTATTGACTAAATTGAAAATTCAGGCAATGAGCATTGATAAGAGTACACTTCCGCTGGATGGAATTTATTATCAAAATGAAGAGGAATTAGATCCGTCTTTGGCTAATAAAAATAATAAGCTGAGATTAGGTATAAAAGGAAATCCTAATTTTGGATTAGCGCGAACATTAATGGTTGGTGTAAAAAGTAACGAAACCCATCAAGATGTTAAAGGAGAAGTTTGGTTTAATGAACTTCGTTTAGCTGATATGGATAACCAAGGCGGTATGGCAGCCGTGTTGAATATAGATTCAAATTTTGCTGATTTTGCCACAGTTTCAGCCACAGGTAAAAAAAGCACCATAGGTTTTGGAGCATTAGAAGAAGGTCCGAATGAAAGAAATCGTGAGGATACAAAACAATATAATATTGTAACGAATGTTAATTTAGGCAAATTATTACCTCCAAAATGGGGAATTAATTTACCGTTCAACTATGCTATTGGTGAAGAAATGATTACTCCAGAATATGACCCTTTTAATCAAGATATTAAATTAAAACAGTTATTAGATAATACTACGGATAGAGAGGAACGAGATAATATTCAAAGTCGAGCTACGGATTATACGAAACGTCAAAGCATCAATTTTATTGGGGTTAGAAAAGAAAGAAGACCAGAACAAAAGCAACACGTTTATGATCCGGAAAACTTCACTTTTTCGCAGTCTTTTAATCAAGTAGAGCGTCATGATTTTGAAATCGAGGATTATGTGGATCAGCATGCAAATTCATCTGTAGATTATGCCTACAGTTTTCAGCCTAAGCCAGTAGAGCCTTTCAAGAAAACTGCTTTTATGAAGAAAAGTAATTATTGGAAATTACTGAGTGATTTCAACTTTAATTATCTTCCTTCAAACATATCTTTCAATACCAATATTATCAGACAGTACAATCGTCAGCAATTTAGACAAGTTGATGTTGAAGGAATTGGTCTTGATCCATTGTATAGAAGAAATTTTGCTTTCAATTATCAGTATGGCTTTAATTTTAATTTGACAAAATCGTTAAAATTAAATTATACGGCTTCCTCCAGTAATATTGTCAAAAGTTATTTAAACGAAAATAATGAACCAATTGATACTTTTACAATTTGGGATAGTTATTGGGATATTGGAGATCCTAACCAGCACATGCAACAATTGGTTGTGAATTATGAGTTGCCAATTAATAAAATTCCGCTATTTAGCTTTATTAAAGCCAACTATTCTTATACAGGTGATTACAGTTGGCAACGTGCCTCTAATGCATTGTCTCAAATAGAAATTGAAGGGAATAGCTATAATTTAGGAAATACGGTTCAAAATGCAAGCTCAAATAATTTGAATGCTACATTCAATATGGATGCGCTTTATAAGTATTTGGGACTAACAAAAAATACAAATAAAGCAGTTGCTAAACCTAAGGCAACTGCACCGAAACCGGGAGAAAAAATTGTAAATACAAATACGCAGCAAATTGCAAAAAACAATGAATTTGTGGATGGTTTGATGGGAGTTTTAACGAGTGTTAAAAACATCCAGATGAACTATACAGAGAATAGTGGTACGATATTGCCAGGATATACGCCAAGTGTTGGATTCCTTGGTTCGTCAAGACCCTCGTTAGGATTTATTTTTGGTAGCCAAGATGATGTGAGATATGAAGCAGCAAAGAACGGATGGCTTACTAATTACCCTGATTTTAATCAAAACTATTCACAAGTAACTAATAAGTTATTTAAAGCTACTGCAAACGTAGATTTGTTGCCTGATTTGAAAATCGATTTGTCATTGGACAGAGCATATTCTAAAAATTTTTCAGAACAATATGATGTAACTGACGGACAATATAATTCGAGATCTCCCTATAGTTATGGTCTTTTTTCAATTTCTACAGTCTTAATAAAAACATCTTTCTCAACTAGTGATGAAAATGCATCTGTTGCTTTTGACGATTTTAGAAATAATAGACTAGCAGTTGCGAATCGATTGGCAACGCAGCGCGGGATAGATATCAATAATCCGGCAAATCTAGACGCGGAAGGATATCCTTTAGGGTATGGAAAAAATAATCAAGCGGTATTATTACCAGCTTTTTTAGCGGCGTATTCAGGAACTAATGCAACGGATGTTTCACTTGGAATTTTCAGGAATTTTCCAATACCAAACTGGGCTGTAAAATACAATGGATTGATGCGTTATACTTTTTTCAAAAAGAATTTTAAACGCTTTTCTATGCAACACAGTTATAGAGCTTCTTATACTATTAATTCGTTCAGATCTAATTTTGAATATGATAAAACACCAAATGGTGTCGATGCAAGTGGTAATTTTTTCAACAGCACAATTATGTCAAACATCAATTTAGTGGAGCAATTTAGTCCACTTATTAGAATGGATTTTGAATTGAAAAGTTCATTGAAAGTGCTAACCGAAATAAAGAAAGACCGGGCGCTGTCTATGAGTTTTGATAATAATCTATTGACAGAAGTAAAAGGGATTGAATATGTTGTTGGTCTTGGTTACCGATTTAAAGATGTGATTTTCTCATCCAGGTTGGCGGACAATCCAACAGGAATCATAAAAAGTGACATTAATATAAAAGGAGATCTTTCGTATCGAAACAATCAAACGATTGTTAGATATTTAGATTATGATAACAATCAATTGGCGGGAGGTCAAAATATTTGGTCTTTAAAAATTACTGCAGATTATGCATTCAGTAAAAATTTGACGGCAATTTTCTACTACGATCATTCCTTTTCGAGAGCAGTAATATCAACTTCTTTTCCTTTAACAAATATTCGATCAGGATTTACGATGCGTTATAATTTTGGGAATTAATTTTTTTAAAATCTAAACAAGATTTGAATTGAGATTGTTACATTTGTCACCTAAAATTCAATTATCAATTAATAATTATCAATTAGTATTTATATGAACATACCAGCAAATTTAAAGTACACTAAAGATCACGAATGGATTAGTATTGACGGCGATATCGCAACAGTAGGAATTACTGATTTTGCACAAAAAGAATTAGGAGATATCGTATATGTTGAAGTGGAAACTTTAGACCAGACTTTAGAAAAAGATGAGGTTTTTGGAACTGTCGAAGCAGTTAAGACTGTGTCTGACTTGTTTCTTCCATTGTCAGGTGAGATTATTGCTTTTAATGACAAATTAGAAAACACACCGGAAAGTGTAAATTCTGATCCTTATGGGGCTGGATGGATGATAAAAATAAAGATTGCAAACGAAGCAGAAATTGATTCTTTGCTTTCAAGTGAATCTTACAAAGAACTTATTGGTGCCTAAACAATTCTATTTTTGGATAGCTTTATCTTGGACAGGGTTAATAGTCTTTTTTTGTTTGATTAAATCAAGTGATATTCCTACTGTTCATATTGCGAATCTAGATAAAGTTGTTCATTCCTTTTTTCATTTTGTGTTTACATCGCTTTGGTTTTTCTTTTTTAAGAAGCAATTAAAGTGTTTAACTATTTTTAAGCCTTTGTTACTATCATTTATGTTTTCCATTTTTTTTGGAATAGCAATCGAAATAGCACAAACGTTATTTACTACAACTAGAAAAGGAGATTTGTTTGATGTTGCAGCAAATTTATCGGGAGCGATTCTCGCTGTTTGCGTAATTTTGTTTTTTAATAAGTACACTAACTTAAATAGAGTTTGATACAGATTATAATCCCACTTCGGTGGGATTTTTTTATATAAAAAATGATTTATTTTATTATAATCAAGAATTTATAAAATAAGATTGCATCTTTACGAAGTAGTTCTTAATAGTAATTAAATGTGAATTTAAAATGTATTTTTGTTAATTAGATTTTAACGATATCATATAACCATAAGAAAAATGAATATTAAACAATATTTAGATTCTACTTATTTAAAAACAGCAATACAGGCAGGACTTAGTAAAGCTGATAATATCATTGTTGTTAAGAAATTTATTCAAGAAGCCATCGATGAGCATTTTAAGCTTATTATGATTCGGCCAAATATGGTTTCTATGGCAAAAGAAATGATTACTAAGGCGAACTCAAGTTTGCTGATAGGTACAGTAATTGATTTTCCGGAAGGCAAGTCTAGTGTAGATGTGAAAATTTCTGAAGCAATTCAAGCGATTGAAGATGGAGCCGATGATTTGGATTTCGTTTGTAATTACGAAGCATTCAAAAATGGGAATATTGATTTGGTTAAAGATGAAGTTTTAAAATGCACACTATTGGGGCTTGAAAATAACAAGGTTGTAAAATGGATTATCGAAGTGGCGGCTCTCGATGATAAACAGATAATACAATTGTCCGTTTTGATAAAAAACGTTGTTATTTCAAATTTTAAAGAAGAATTGTACCAATCAGTTTTTGTAAAGTCATCAACAGGATTTTATAAAACAGTAGATGGTTTGCCAAATGGGGCTACAATTCCAACCATTATTATGATGTTGGAAAATGCTTCACCACTTCCGGTAAAAGCAGCTGGAGGAGTAAGGACTTATGAGGAAGCTGTTGAGATGATTCGATTGGGCGTAAAGCGAATAGGAACCTCGGGAGCAAAAGCAATTGCTGATGGACAAAATTCACAAACTGATCATTAAATTCACAAAGAAAACAACATGAAAAAAGGTTTGTCAACATTGCTTTTGTCATTTTATTCATTTTTTATTTATTCGCAAGACATTAGTTCGACTCAATCGAGTGTTTCTGCTGAGCGATTTCCTGTTTTTTTGAATTGTGAAAACTTGCAAGGTAAGGAGTTGGAAAAATGTTTTTATTACCAAGTGCAAAATTTTGTGTTCCAAAATTTTGAAGTTCCAGAAAATTTGAAGCAAAATAATTTCAAAGGGAATGTAGAAGTACTTTTTGAAGTCGATAGTAATGGTGTTTTCAAAGTAATTTATGTAAATGCTACAGAGGAGGATTTAATTAAAGAAACTAAGCGAGTTTTTGGTGCGTTTCCAAAGATTAAACCATCAACTTATAATGGGAAACCAACGTATTCTAAATATACAATTGCAATTGCTATCCCTTTAAAAAGTCCAGAACAATTGGCTTCGGAGGCGCTGGCTCGTGCAGAAATTTTACCAAATGAAACAAAGCAACTTACAGAATTAGATAGTATTGTATATAAAAAATTCAATAATCCAGAGTTCGAAAGCCATTTGAGTATTCCTTTTTCGCATAGTTATTATTCTCAGTTTGATGCTTCTTTAAATCAAGTGGGAAGCAATAATCATACGGCATCAAAACCGTATACTTATGCAGAGGTTTCTAAATATTATGACCTTAAAACAGTAAATGACAAACTCAAAAAAAATGTTTCCGGCTGGTGGGCCAGGAAATTATGGAATGAGAGTACAGTTGAAATTCAGGGAGAGGGTTATTGGTTTACTTTGAATCCTATTTTGGATTTGCAAGTAGGTAAAGCATCGCAAACCAAAGCGAATTACACCTACATAAACACACGAGGAATTAATTTTCGAGGTGGTTTGGGTAAACAAATTAATTTCTCTACTACAGTTTTTGAAAGCCAGGGACGCTTTGCTGATTATTACAATCGTTATGCGGAGTCTATACGGCCAGCGGGCGGAAATCCTGCGATTATTCCGGGTATGGGGATTGCCAAAGATTTTAAAACGGATGCGTATGATTTTCCATTGGCGGAAGCCAATATAACTTTTGCGCCCAGCAAACATTTCGATTTACAATTGGGTTATGGAAGAAACTTTATTGGAGATGGCTACCGCTCTTTATTAGAAAGTGACGGGGCCAGTCCGTATCCGTATTTTAAAATCAATACTAATTTCTGGAAAATAAAGTACACCAATACGTATATGTGGCTTAAAGATGTTCGACCAGAAGTTACTCTTGAAAGAACGTATGCTACGAAATTTATGGCAAATCACTATTTGAGTTGGAATGTGTCGAATAAATTGAATCTTGGTTTCTTTGAATCGGTAATTTGGACCGATACGAATAATAGGGGATTTGATGTGAATTTTGTAAATCCAATTATATTTTATCGTTCGGTTGAATTCGCCTCCTCGGCTAGAAGTGGGAATGCGCTTTTAGGGTTGACTTATAAATACAAATGGAATGATCAGATAAATACATACGGACAGTTTCTTCTTGATGAATTTTCTCTTGGAGATATTAAAAAAGGGGATAATAGCTGGAAAAATAAATTTGGGTATCAGCTAGGTGTTAAATATTACAATGCATTTCAGGTTGATAATTTAATACTGCAATTAGAGTATAACCATGTGCGTCCTTATGTGTATTCTCATAGTAATCCCATCACCAATTATGGGCACAACAATCAGAGTGTTGGACATCAATGGGGCGGAAATTTCAAGGAATTTTTAGTAATTGCCCGATATCATAAAGACAGGTATTTTGCTGATGCAAAAATAACGATGGGTACCCGTGGATTGGATTTTGATACTACAGAAGACAGTTTTAACTACGGAGGAAATATCTATAAGGATTATGATGAAAAGAGAGCTTTGGATAGCGGTGTAAAAGTAGGTCAAGGAAATAAAACGGCTGTTTTTATTGCGGATATACAAGCAGGATATTTGATAAACCCAGCAACTAATCTAAAACTTTTTGCAAGCTATATTTACAGAAATTTTGATCCAACAAAGAACACGGCAACTACTTTTACGGAAAGTACTAATTGGTTTACTTTAGGAATACGTTCCGATGTTTTTAACTGGTATTTTGATTATTAGCCTTAGTTTTATTTTTAAAAGAGCTTTTTTTATGAATTGTTTTTTGCCAAATCCCTTTTGATAAACTACTTTTGCAAAAGTTTTTATAAAGCAAATAAATATTAGTATTGAACGCAACGCAAAATACCCTTTCATTAAAGTCTATTTATATTGATTTCCGCGAAATAACCAAAGCGCGGCTCGCTGTTAGCGTCGTGTTTTCGTCAATTGCGGGATTTATGCTCGGGATTAGTGATATTCATTCTTTTAGCTGGGTGGTGTTGTTGAAACTGGCGATCGGTGGGTATTGTATGGTAGGTGCTTCTAATGCTTTTAATCAGGTTATTGAAAAAGATTTAGATGCTTTGATGGATCGGACAAAAAATCGCCCGGTTCCGGCAGGGAGAATGTCTTCTAATGCAGCATTGATTATTGCAAGCCTTCTTACTATTATTGGCATTGTTTTGTTATACACAATCAATTCTAAAACTGCCATGTTTGGGGCAATTTCTATATTTCTTTATACAAGTGTTTATACGCCTTTGAAAACGATGACATCATTATCAGTTTTTGTGGGGGCATTTCCTGGGGCAATTCCTTTTATGTTGGGATGGGTTGCTGCAACGGGAGAATTTGGTATAGAAGCAGGTACCTTATTTTTAATTCAGTTTTTCTGGCAGTTTCCACATTTTTGGGCTATCGGATGGTTTTTATATGAAGATTATGAAAAAGCAGGTTTTTTTATGCTTCCTACGGGAAAAAAAGATAAATCAACTGCCTTGCAGATTATTTTATACACGGTTTGGCTTATTATAGCTTCGCTTTTGCCAGTTTTGGGCTATACAGGTCAGTTGTTCATTACACCTATAGCAGCTATTATTGTGTTCTTGCTTGGACTTTGGATGCTTTATTATGGAGTGCAATTATACAAATTAAGAACGGCAAAAGCCGCGAGGACATTGATGCTGGTTAGCGTTTCTTATATTACGTTGTTGCAGTTAGTTTATATATTTGATAAATTTTTAAGATAATTATGGAGATTACAATGACAACAGACGAACATAAATCTAGAACAGCGCGGTCATATAAGTTGATACTGCTGTTTGCGATGGTTAGCATGACTATGATGTTTGCAGGGCTTACAAGTGCTTTTGTGGTGAGTAAATCTAGAGCCGATTGGTTGAAGGATTTTCAATTGCCTACCGCATTTTTTTATAGTACCGTTGCAATTATTGGTTGTAGTGTTACTTTTCATTTGGCGAAAAAAGCAATTCAAAAAGACAATCAAAAGTCGACAACTATATTTCTTTTGTCTACCTTAGCATTGGGAATTTTATTTGTGGTTTTACAATTCGCCGGCTTTGGTCAAATAGTTTCAAATGGGTATTATTTTACAGGAAGTGAGAGTTCAATAACGACAACTTTTTTATATATTGTGACAGTTGTACACCTGGCTCACCTTGCTGGTGGTCTAATTTCACTGCTAATTATAATTTATAATCATTTTAAACAAAAATACAATTCAACTCAAACTCTTGGAATTGAACTAGGTGCGATGTATTGGCACTTTCTTGATTTCCTATGGGTTTATTTATTTTTATTTTTATATTTCTTTAAATAATAAAAAAACGTAAATTTGGGAACTTTTTAACGAATAACTTATATGGAAGCGACAGTTACTACTGCAAATAGTGAAGGAAAAATTTGGGGAGGCGGCAATGAGCCAATGGGAGCAAGTTATGGCAAATTGATGATGTGGTTTTTTATCGTATCGGATGCCTTAACATTCTCTGGATTTCTAGCAGCTTATGGATTTTCTAGATTTAAATTTATTGAGACATGGCCATTGGCCGATGAAGTGTTTACTCACTTTCCATTTATGCACGGAGTATCTGCTCCGATGTATTATGTAGCATTAATGACATTTATTTTGATTTTTTCATCTGTAACAATGGTTTTGGCTGTTGATGCTGGTCATCAAATGAAAAAAAATAAAGTAATTATTTACATGTTTTTAACAATCATCGGAGGTGTTATCTTCGTTGGTTCACAAGCATGGGAATGGAAGAATTTTATAAAAGGTGAATATGGTGCTGTTGAGACAAAAGGAGGTAGCTTACTTCAGTTTGTTGATAAAGAGGGCTATCGTGTAGCACTTGCTGATTTTGCAGCAACTTTACATGAAGAAAGGGAACAATTGACAAGAAGTAAAGGGAAATGGTTCATGGATGAGTCTTCTTTACCATCTTATTCAGTTGCTGAAGTTCAAGCAGGTTTCAAAGCACATCCTGATCTTTTAATCAGAACTGAAACTATAACTGCTGAAAAGAAGAAGACAGTTCTTTCCAGAAAAGATTCAGAATTAAGATTAAGTCAAGCTAGCCTAGTGATAGAAGGAGCTAATTTAACTCACAATGAATATGGAAGTAAGTTATTTGCTGATTTCTTTTTCTTTATCACAGGATTTCACGGTTTTCACGTATTTTCAGGGATCATTATTAATATCATTATATTTTTCAATGTTCTTGTAGGGACTTATGAGAAAAGAGGAAGTTATGAAATGGTTGAAAAAGTGGGGTTATACTGGCACTTTGTCGATTTAGTTTGGGTATTTGTATTTACGTTTTTCTACTTAGTTTAATTTTAGATTTATCATTATGTCACACGAACATGTTTCTAATACAAAAAGAATTTGGACAGTTTTTGGTCTTTTATCTGTAATAACGATTGTTGAGGTAATTTTTGGAATTCTTAAGCCAGACGTTCTTCACATGAATAGTTTTATGTCAATGAGTTTACTAAACTGGTTGTTTATAATCTTAACACTTGTAAAAGCATATTATATTGTATGGGCTTTCATGCACATGGAAGGAGAGAAAAGTACGCTAAAAAATGCAGTTGTTTTACCAGTAATTTTTTTAATATTATATTTGCTTTTCATTCTTTTGACTGAAGGGAACTATATTTATGAGGTTTTTAAGAATTCTACGATTAAATGGAATTTTTAACAAGATATTAATTCAAAAAAAGGGTACGCATTGCGTGCCTTTTTTTATTTTTGTACTTTAAATTTTATCATTGTAATGAAAAAGAATATTGTCCTTTTTGTACTCTTTATTTTGCCTATTGTTGCTTATCTTTTTTTTGCATCTGGTATAAATAGTTTTACGAAGTTACCTGTTATTACTCCTAAAATTGCTGATTTTGGAGAATGGAAATCTTTAAAAGATGAAAAAGTTAGTTTGAATAATAAAATAACCATTTTAGGATTTTCTGGTTCTGAAATTTTAAAAAACAGAGGTAATTTTTTTAATCTAAATGAAAAAATTTATCAACGATACCATACTTTCAAGGATTTACAATTTGTTGTGGTTTGTCCTTTAGGCACTGAAGGCGATACAAAAAAGGTTGTCGATGCATTGGGTGCTTTTACAGATGTTAGTCAATGGCATTTTGTTTTTGCCTCTCCCCAAGAAATCAACGCTTACTACAATCAACTTAAACTTGTTGGCAAGCTTGATGAAAATCTAGGTACTCCAAATGTATATATAGTAGATAAAGAAAGAAATCTTAGAGGAAGAAAAGAAAAGAAAGAATATAAAGAAGGATATAATACATTTCATCCTGCTGATTTGAGTAATGAAATGTTAGATGATTTTAAAGTCATTTTGTATGAATATCGTGCAGCACTTAAAAAAAATCACAACGCTACAAAAGAACTTTAATTCTTAGAATTTATGCTTAAAAATAAATCATACATAGGAATTTCCTTTATTATTTTACTTTTTGGGATTTATGCTGTGCCAAAAATAATCGATAGGATACAAAATAACGATATTGTAAAAGGAGATCGTTTGGATAAAGTTGGTGAGACAAAAAAGAATGATGGTAAATTAGTGAAAATTGGTCCTGCTCCAAAATTTGAATTAATCAATCAGGACAATGTAAAAATTACTAATGAGACCTATAAAGGTAAAGTTTATGTCTTAGAATTTTTCTTTACTACCTGTCCTTCTATTTGTCCAAAGATGAATTTGAGTATGTTGGCCATAGAAAACTCTTTCTTTGGAAACCCTAATTTTGGAATTGTTTCTATTACTATTGATCCAACTCACGATACGCCGGCCATTTTGAAAGCACATGCTAAATTATTAGGAGTAAAATCATCTAGTTGGAATTTCCTTACAGGTGACAAGGATTATATTTTTGACATTGCGAATAAAGGTTTTAATCTATATGTGGGAGAAAATAGTAAAGTAAGTGGTGGTTTTGAGCACTCAGGGTTATTTGCTTTGATAGATAAAAATGGTACTATCCGTTGCAGAAAAGATGATTTTGGCAATCCAATTTTATATTACGATGGATTAGATAAAAAAGGCGTTAGAGATATTCAACAAGATATTAATATTTTATTAAAAGATTAAAATGGAAGATAAATCGATTGAAAAAAAATATAGTAAATGGATTATTATCCTATCAGTACTTATACCAGTGGCTGTAGCTATACTTTTTAAAGTGAAGCTTAAAGATTTTGGTATTCATGTTACCCCTTTGCGTTTCTTACCTTCAATATATGCTACTATTAATGGCGTTACAGCTGTTTTATTAGTTTCGGCTGTCCTGGCTATTAAAAATGGAAAAAGAGTGCTTCATGAAAATTTAATGAAATCTGCAATAGCTTGTTCTATTGCCTTTTTAGTTATGTATGTTGCTTATCATATGACGGCCGATTCCACTATTTTTGGAGATGTTAATCATGATGGTGAAATAGATATTGCTGAAAAATTGAATGTGGGTAATTTAAGATTAGTTTATTTTTTAATTTTGATTACACACATAATTTTATCGATTGTTATTATTCCACTTGTTTTAGTAACATATGTCAGAGCTTTGGCTGCAAAATTTGACAAGCACAAAAAAATAGCCAAAATTACATTTCCTATCTGGTTGTATGTTGCAGTTACCGGTGTAGTTGTTTACTTAATGATTTCACCATATTATGTTCAATAAAGATAAAATGAAAAAAATTGCAGCTGTACGATTTTCAAGATTTGTAAAGACGAGTTTCTTTCTTCTTGTGTCTTTATTCTTATACTTACCTGTAAATGCTCAGTGTGCCATGTGTCGTGCTGCATTATCTGGCGAAGGTAATAAAGCTAAAGCAGCGGCTGTAAATGACGGAATTGTTTATTTAATGGTTATACCTTATCTTCTGGTTGGGGCTATTGGTTATGCCGTTTATCGTATGAGAAAAAATAAATCTAAGTAGGTTATTCCATAAATTATTTTAAACCGTCAACCGATACATTTACAATTCCTTTTACTTTTATAAAAGCAATGATTGCTTGATTGGTTAATTCTATTTTTTGAAATTGAATATCCTCCATTTTTCCATTTACAAAAACACCCGGCATTGGTGAATAATTTTTCAAATAATTCATCATGCTTTGTTTGCCTTCATCTAAATTTGGTTTTATCGAATAGCGACAACTTTGTTGAATTTTTCTTAAAACCAATCCTTGAGCCAGCCAGTTGGCAGTTCGCATTAATTTGTTCTTAGTGTCCAAAGCGTAATCTAATTTATCAAAAAATACTTCTTTCGTTTTGTCATTATATTGTGGAAAACCTGCTAAATAAATAGTTCCGTTTACAGATCCCAATACATCTAAGGCAATTATCATTTTACCGTTTTTGTGCCAAATAGCTACATTTTGAACTTTAATTTTCTTACTCCCAGAACCAAATTCCTCTCCGGAGAAATTCTTAGTCATTATTTTTGAAGCTTCTTCATAAGTAGAAACAGCAATAATATTAGCAGTTATTTCTTGAGGTATTTTTATAACAGGTTTTAAAACAATTTTATTTTTGTCGAATTTTGATTCAGGTTTCTTACCTATCAATGTTTCCATAGAACATTTCATACCCATATCTAACAAAAAAGTATCATTTTTTAGTTTGGCAGTAGTGGAATAGATTTCAATTGGAATAATACGAAGCCAGCTTTGATATTCTTCATTCATTTGAAAGGGAGTGCAAATTTTCTCTAATGCGGTAAGAACATTAGGTTTGAAATCCATAGATTTTGCTATAGCATCGTCAATCTTCTTTTCAATTTTTGATTTAAAAAGCTTGATTCCGGGATTAATCAGGTATGTAACGGGAACATTTTTTCCAAAAACGGTCATCGTTGGACTTTCGTTCCAGTCTAATGATTTTAATTCAGTTTTAGTATTTAATTTCCAATTAATTAAGCCGGTGTCACTTATTAAGGTCACCACGCCATCTAGATTGAATTCTCGTGTGTCATAAAATTCAACACCCATTTTTTTTGTGCCAATTCTATATTTTACTATAGCCTTGAGTGGTAAAATAGTTTTTATTTTCTCTCCAGAAACTCCTTTATCATTAGTAATTGTAATTGGTGCCTGTTTCCAAACTTTCATTTCTATGTCGTCATCTTCAATAGTGTTGTCTTCATAGATTAATCCGTTTAAGAGCGAGTTAGTCTGATTTTCAATATCTTTTAGTTTTATGCTAATTGGTAAATTGATAAAAGAAGGAATATTTTCGTAAACTAATGGAACAGCATCATCAGGTTCCGGCTTTAATGTGGCTATTTTTTGAGAAGTGGAACAACCTGAAATCAACACGATAAGAAGGATAATCAATAAGATTGAAAAGGATTTTAGCATTTTGTTTTAGTTTAAAAGAGCAAAATTAACAAAACAAATATATTTTTAGTATTTTTTGTAACAAATGCTAATTTTCAAAGTCTAATTGTTTTTATAACGGATTCTGTTGTGAATTATTTTATAATATTTCTAAGTTCTTTAATAGAAAAACTTAAATTTGTTTAGCAGTGATACTGCACTTTTATTCGAAATATATGGGAAAAAGAAGTTTTCTTAGTTTAATTCTAATGTTAGTTTTTAGCATTACCATTCAGGCACAATCTAAAAAGTGGACCTTAGAAGAATGTGTGAAATATGCGATACAAAACAATATTTCAATCAAGCAAACCGAATTAGATTCTAAAACGGCTGCAATTGATAAAAAAGGGGCAATAGGAAATTTTCTTCCCTCCTTAAATGCCAATGCGTCTCATTCATGGAATATTGGTTTGAATCAGGATATTACAACAGGACTTTTACAAAATAAAACAACTCAGTTTACCTCTGCAGGAGCAAATATTGGGATTGATATTTATAAAGGATTGCAAAATCAAAATACACTTCGTAAAGCCAATCTTTCAATAGTAGCAGCGAAATATCAATTGCAAAAAATGCAGGAAGATGTTGCGTTAAATGTTGCCAATGCTTTTTTACAGATTCTTTTTAATAAAGAAAATTTAAAAGTGCAACAAGAACAATTAGGAATCAATCAAAAACAATACTCCCGTTCAGAAGAATTAGTAAATGCAGGGTCAATTCCCCGTGGAGATTTGTTGGATATAAAAGCGACTGTTGCGTCTAATAATCAAAATGTTATCGCTGCTGAGAATGCTTTATTAATTTCAAAATTGAGTTTGGCTCAATTGTTACAATTAAAAGAATTTGAGAACTTTGATATCGTCGATGATACTAATGCTAAAGATGAGAACAATATTTTAGCGCAAACTCCGGCAGAAATCTACGATAAAGCAAAAGAAAATAAAATCGAATTGAAAATTGCTAAAACCAATTTGGAGATAGCAGAAAAAAATGTTGCTATTGCAAAAGGGGCGTTTCAACCGACTCTTCAAGGATTCTATAGTTTTAGTTCCAGGGTTGCTTACAGTGACAGAGTTGTAGGTGTTCAGCCTAATACATCAAATCCTACATCTATAGTTGGGTATGTACAAGGGACAAATCAAAATGTTTTACAAAATAATTTTTCTCCTGTATTAGGAAATGCATTGCCATTTTGGGATCAATTCAGTAACAACAAAGGACAATCTTTTGGAGCGCAATTGTCTGTCCCAATTTTTAATGGGTTTTCAGCAAGAAATAATGTGGAGCGTTCTAAAGTAAGTTTAGAAAAATCAAAAATTGCATTAGAACAGCAGGATTTAGATTTGCAAAGAAATGTTTTTACTGCTTTCACGGATGCTAAAGGAGCACTGAATGCTCATGAATCTTCCATTATAGCATTAGAATCAAGACAGGAAGCTTATAATTATGCGAAAGAAAAATATGCGGTAGGTTTGATGAACTCTTTTGATTTCAACCAATCACAAACGTTACTTACTAATGCACAATCAGAGGTTCTTAGAACAAAATACGATTACATTTTTAAAATTAAAATTTTAGAATTCTATTTTGGAATTCCAATCATTAAAAACTAGTTTATTATGTCAAAAAAAACGATTTATATCTTAATTAGTAGTGCAGTGGTTATTATTGCAGTATTGATAGTACTTTCAAAAAAAGGAATTATTGGAAATAAAGATAAAGGCAAAGAAGTAGAAATTGCCCAAGTTGATGCTACTACAATAGTGGAAACAGTTTCTGCTACGGGGAAAATTCAGCCTGAAATTGAAGTAAAAATATCTTCTATGGTTTCAGGAGAAATTATTTCGTTACCTATAAAAGAAGGACAAGTAGTCAAAAAAGGAGATTTGTTGGTCAAGATAAATCCAGATTTGTATACTTCTGGTTTAAATAGAACAGTTGCCAATTTATCAGGAACTAAAGCAGGTTTGAGTCAGGCAGATGCCTCTTTTAAAGAAGCCAAAGCAAGTTATGACAGAAATAAAACGTTGTTCGATAAAGGAATTATTTCCAGATCAGATTGGGATAAATCAATTGCTTCTTTTGAGGTTGCAAAAGCGACCAAACAAACAGCCTATTTTAATGTAAAAAGTGCTTCTGCTTCTGTAAATGAAGCTCAAGATAATCTAGGACGAACAATTATTTATGCACCTGCCGACGGAACTATTTCGGTGCTTAACGTAGAACTTGGAGAACGTGTTTTGGGAACGCAACAAATGGCTGGAACAGAATTGTTGCGAGTTGCTAACCTCAATAACATGGAAGTTGAAGTTGATGTAAATGAAAATGACATTGTAAAAATAAAAGTGGGTGATGAAGCAAAAGTTGAAGTTGATGCTTATTTGAAAAAACAATTTAAAGGGATTGTTACCAGTATTTCTAACTCGGCTAGTTCTTCTTTGACGGCTGACCAAGTAACTAATTTTAAAGTTAAAGTAAGAATACTTAAAGAATCATATCAGGATTTATTACAAGGGAAACCGGCAGCTTATTCTCCTTTTAGACCTGGAATGACGGCTACAGTTGATATTATTACCAAAACAAAAAAGAATGTATTGTCTGTGCCAATAAGTTCAGTTGTGGTAAAATCAGATACCGCTGCTGTTAAGGAAATGAAAATTGAGGATCCTAAATCCGATGAGAAAAAAGCAGCACCTAAGAGTGATAAGAAATTTGAATGTGTTTTTGTAAAAGTAGGTGATAAAGCTAAAATAAGAATTATTAAAACTGGAATTCAGGATGATACTAATATTGAAGTTTTAACTGGACTTAAAAAAGGAGATGTAGTTATTACAGGACCTTACACTACAGTTTCTAAAGAGCTTAATTCTGGAGATAAAGTAACGTTAAAAACAGAAAAAGATAAAGAAGAAAGCAAGAAATAATGCATAAAGTACATATATTTGAAAATCACAATTGTAAATTTTATTTTATGATTGTGATTTTCACGTTAAAATAAAATAAAATTGGATTACATACTTAATATTGAAACTGCCACAAAAAACTGTTCTGTTGCTCTTGCAAAAGAAGGAAAAACAATTTTGTGCAAAGAAATTGCAGAAGAAGGGTATTCTCACGCCGAACGATTACATGTTTTTATTGAAGAAATTATACAAGAAGCAGGAATTACTTTCAAAGATTTAGCCGCTGTAGCGGTAAGTCAGGGCCCTGGGTCTTATACTGGATTGCGAATAGGAGTTTCTGCCGCAAAGGGCCTTTGTTTCGCTTTAGACATTCCTTTGATTGCTGTTGATACATTGAAAATTTTAGCTTCTCAGGTGACAGTTTCAGATGGGTTAATTATCCCAATGATTGATGCCAGGAGAATGGAAGTATATAGCGCCATTTTCACTCCTAATTTTGAAAATAAAAGAGGGACTTTAGCTGAAATTATAACTGAAAATTCATTTGAAGATTTCCAGGAAACACTCTATTTTGTGGGAGATTGTTCAGAGAAATGCAAAACAGTTTTGACTAAAGATAATTTTGTTTTTTTGGACGATATCAAATATCCGTCAGCCAAAGAAATGAGTTTGTTAAGTTTTGAAAAATTCAAAATAAACGACACGGTAGATGTCGCTTATTTTGAACCGTATTATCTGAAAGATTTTATGATTACTACTTCAAAGAAATAACAATTATATAAATTAAGAATCGGTCTTAGATAATCCTTTTGCAAAAGGTTGAATGACGATTCCGGCAGCATCAAATGCAATCTTACAGCTTTCTAAAGTTTGAGAGAAAACTTCGCCAAAATCTTCATTATTTGCCCATGGTCTAACTGCAAGTTGGATGGCATTGTCCGTTAAATTCTTGACTGAAACTTCAGGAATGGGCGTTTTAAGTATTTTTGGATTGTTGTCTAAAACTGTTGTAATGATTTCTCTTGCTTTTTTAATGTCAGTATCATAGGAAATAGCAATCGTCAAATCGGCTCTTCTAAATCCTTGCAAAGAATAATTGATAATAGTGCCATTAGATAAAGATCCATTTGGAATAAAAATGGTTTGATTGTTCCCGTTGATTAATTTGGTCACAAATATTTGGATTTCACTTACTGTCCCAATCACGCCTTGCGCTTCAATCGTATGGCCAACTTTAAATGGTTTGAACATAATAATTAGCATTCCACCTGCAAAATTAGATAAAGAACCTTGAAGTGATAAACCTACTGCAAGTCCCATTGCGCCAAGAATAGCTACAAAAGATGAAGTTTCTATTCCTAGTTTTGAGATGAAGGATACAAATAATAAGACTCTTAAAACCCAAAGTAAAATATCGGCAAGAAACTTAGTCAAAGTAGGGTCTAAATCTCTTTTTATCATTATCCTTCTTATGAATCTGTTTAGAAGCCGAATGATATAAAGTCCAGCAAATAAAATAACAAATGCAGAAATTAATTTTGGAGAATAATCGATTAATGCTTTTACAAAAGTACTGGCGTAATCAGTAAATTGATTCGGGTCTAAATTCATTTTTGAGTAATAAAAAACCCTCTCAAAAGAGAAGGTTTAGGTTTGAAGTGCAAAAATACAAATATTTTTTTTATAAATTAATCAGCATCTTCGTCTATTCTATTTATGGTTTTTTTGGCAATTTCTGTAGCTTCTGAATCGGTATCATTTGCCAATTTACTTGTTTTTTCGGTAATAGTTTCAGCAGCTTCGGAAGCTACTGCTTTGGTTTCACTGGCTACATTTTTAACTTCATCAGCAGTTACTTCAGTTTTTTCTTTTACGCTTTCAACTGCTTTTCCTAAAGCATCACTTGTTGTTTCCTTGGTATGACCGGTAAAATTTTCTACTTTAGTTAAAATTGGCGCAGCAGTTTCTTTTACTTTATCAAATGTTTCCTCAGCGAATGTTTCTACTTTTTCTAAAATTGGTGCGGCAGTTACTTTTGCTTTATCAAATGTTTCCTCAGCGAATGTTTCTGCTTTTTCAATGTAAGGTGCTGCGGATTCTTTAGCATGTTCAAAAGTTGTTTCGGCTTTATCTGCTAATTCACTGGCTGTTTCTTTGGCTGAGCCAAACAAATTTTTTAAAAATGAAGATAGTCCCATGTTGTTTATATTTGATTAGACTTACAATATTAAGCAATTTTTTCTAAGAACACTTTATTAAACTGTTAATAATTTGCTGAAAATCAGTATTTGGCGCTAAATAAGTTTGGTTTTGATAAACATAAAAGCGTTTCGTTATTTTTATATTGGGAAGCTAAAAAGAGAGGATTTTAAGTTTGTTTATTTTTGTGGAAATAGTAGCAGTGAAAAGATTGGAAGGATATCGGAAATCCTAAAAAATAAATTATAAATAAAAAAAGCGTCTCAAATGAAACGCTTAAATTAATTGAGTCAAATTAATCTATTCGAGTTCGAAAGTTAATTTTAGGTTGACTCTATATTCTGTGATTTCTCCTCCACTTACGGCTGCACTATGGTCTTTAATGTATACAGAACGGATGTGTTTTACGGATTTAGCCGCCTTTGCAACTCCTTTTCGAGCTGCATCTTCCCAACTTATATCTGAACTGGAAAGCACTTCAATTACTTTTAATACTGACATAATTTCTATTTGTTAAGTTAAAGATTAAATGTACCTATTTTTATTTAAAATTTCTATTTAAAAGGGTAATTATTTTATGTAACTATAACATTTTCAATTAAATGTGTATTTTTAGTTTGTTTATGCGTTAATGGCTTCCACTTTAATTCCTTCATCGTTCAACATGCTTTTCAACATGTTTTCGATACCGCTTTTTAAAGTAAATGTTGAAGATGGGCAACCGCTGCAAGCTCCTTGAAGGATTACTTTTACGGTTTTGTCAGCTTCGTTATAAGAGTCAAATGCAATAT
Source organism: Flavobacterium arabinosi (assembly GCF_048158725.1). NCBI lineage: Bacteria > Pseudomonadati > Bacteroidota > Flavobacteriia > Flavobacteriales > Flavobacteriaceae > Flavobacterium > Flavobacterium arabinosi. Next base: position 469,230 of record NZ_JBLNKX010000002.1, on the reverse strand, counting down.
TACCTCCGTCTGCTTGTACAGCTGGTTTTACATATTCCTCTAATATGTTGATGATTTGTTGTGAAGTGACATCCAGATTGTTAAATTCTTTTGCTTTAGTGTTTTCTTCAGCTGTTACGGCTTCAATGAAATTTTCATCTAAAACAGTTCCTCCATTTTCAATATATTGCTTGATGAAACTTCTTATTTCTAAGGTGATTTCCTGCCATTCATTGATTTCATATTTGGTTACGGAGATGTAGTTTTCGTCAATGAAAACTTCTTTTACGTATGGAAATTTGAATAGTTCTTTTGCCAATGGCGAAGCAGCAGTTTGATCAATGTTTTTGAATTCAATTGCATTTTTGGTCAACATTCGGCTCACCACAAATTTTAAAGCTGCTGGATTAGGAGTTGTTTCTCCGTAAACGGTTATAGGCTGTTTTTTTGTTTTGTTTTCGTCTGGGGTAATGATTATTCCACCATCATTTACAAATTTTTCTATTTGTTCTGCCACAGCATCTTTTACATCTTCCCATTCCACAATGCTATATTTTTCGATAGCGATGAAGTTTCCGGAGATATAAATTGTTTTTACAAATGGTAAATAAAATAGTTGTTGGGCAAGTGGTGAAGATTTAGCCTCATCAATATTTTTGAATTCAAAACTTTCATTTTGAGTAATAAAATCTGCAAATTCAAATTTTAATATCGTTGGGTTTTGTGTTTCTTTTATGCTAATTTTTGTCATGATCTTAGTAAATTTTTACAAATTTAGTAAAGTTATTTTCCACGAATAGCTATATTTGAATTTTAATAAAATAAATTAACAATAATTTAGTTATTAACAAGGTATATATACCTCTCATTGAGTCAGCAATTCCTTTATATAATAGTATTTCTATGTATAACAAAATTAAAATTTTTGCGGTCCTGTTTTTTGTATATCAGTATTCTTTTTCACAAGAAGGAGTTGCTGTATATTCTGATTATCTATCGGATAATTATTATTTGATACATCCTTCAATGGCTGGAGCAGCAAACTGTGCGAAAATTAGACTTACGGCACGTAAACAATGGTTTAGCCAGGAAGATGCGCCAGAACTTCAAACACTTAGTTTTAATGGTCGAATAGGGGAAAAGGCTGGAGCGGGAATTATTCTTTTTAATGATAAAAATGGGTATCATTCTCAAAAAGGAGTCAAGTTCACTTATGCGTATCACCTTATGTTTTCAAGAGATGAAATTGATTTAAATCAATTGTCTTTTGGTATTAGCGCAGGATTGATTCAAAGCCAATTAGACGAAACAGAGTTTTTGCAATCAGGTGATTTTGATCCTATTATTGATGGAACAGTTGTACAAAAAGATTCTTATTTCAATTTTGATATTGGAGCATCCTATAATTATTTAGATTTTTATGTTCATGGTACAGTTAAAAATGCCGTTGAAACCAGAAGAGATATTTACACAGAATATGAAAGTGATAATTTGAGAAAATATTTATTGAGTGCCGGTTATGTTTTTGGTGATGCGGATAAAATATTATGGGAACCATCATTTTTATTTCAACTGGTGGATAAGACAAAAGAAAAATCAATTGACTTTAATATCAAGGCATATAAAAATATGGATTTTGGAAGGCTTTGGGGAGGTTTGTCCTACCGTAGAAGTTTAGACGGAGCAGAATATACTAATGGTTCAGGAGTTTCTAAACAGAAACTTCAATATATTACTCCTATTGTTGGTGTTAATTTCAATAATTTCATGTTTGCTTATACGTATTCACACGTGTCAGGTCCTGTGAAATTTGATAATGGTGGCTTTCATCAGATCACTTTGGGAATCAACTTATTTTGTAAGCCTGAAAAATACGAATGTAAGTGTCCTGCAATCAATTAATTTATTTTATTTATGTTAATTAAATCTGTTAACGGTAAAACACCTTCCATACCTGAAGATTGTTATGTAGCTGAGAATGCCACTATTGTTGGCGATGTGAGTTTCGGTACTTCATGTAGTGTTTGGTTTAATGCCGTAATAAGGGGTGATGTGAATTTCATCAAAATAGGGAATAAAGTAAATATTCAGGATGGTGCTATTATTCATTGTACATATAAAAAGCATCCAACAATTATAGGGAATAATGTTTCTATTGGCCATAATGCCATTGTACATGGGTGTACCGTTCATGACAATGTCTTGATTGGAATGGGCGCAATTGTTATGGATAATTGTGTGATCGAAAGTAATTCTATTGTTGCTGCCGGTGCTGTTATTACCCAAAATACAATTGTTGGTTCCGGGTCAATTTGGGCTGGTGTTCCTGCTAAAAAGGTAAAAGACATTGATCAATCTGATTTTGCAGGAGAAATCGAACGTATTTCGAATAATTACGTAATGTATTCCAGTTGGTTCAAAGAGGAAGAGTAATCTATTTCGCTTTTCAATAATTATAAGAATAGGCAAGAAAAAGAACAAGACTTTGCATATCTTAAACACTTCGTCAACATTACTTGGGAATTGTTTTATTGTACTGTCGTCAATCCATTTAAAATACTAAAACAACTACTATTATTGATCAACTCACTGCGTTCTATTATAAAAAGAGAGGAATCAGTGATGGACTCCTCAAAGAAAATTTTCACAAATTATCTATTAATTTGGGTTTAGATGGGATTTGGTTTGTCAAAAGGAAATTTGAATAGATTAAAAATCTATTTCTTCAACAGCATATTTCTTTTCTAAAATTTCAGTTAAAACCTTTGAATTGCTATTGGTATAGAAAATAGGTTCGCTTTTTTCGGCTGATGATATCCCTATTTTTTCTTTTAATATTTTTTGAGTCTGTTTGGCGACAGCTTCACCAGAATCGATGATGTGAATATGCTCCGGCAGTATTTTTTTTATTTGAGGAATCAAATATGGATAATGACTACATCCTAATACTAAATAATCAATGTTAGCTTCAATCATAGGGGTGAGATAGGAGTGAAGTAGTTTTGTCATTTCCGGCGAATTGATGTCGCCATTTTCAATCAGTTGCACTAATCCATGGCCTACTTGCTCAATTATTTTGGTGTCTTGATACATTTCAGTAGTCTTATTAAAAAGCTCACTGTTTAATGTGCCTTGTGTAGCAAGTATTCCTATGATTTGTGTCTTAGAATGAGTCGCAGCAGGTTTTATGGCCGGTTCAATACCTATGAAAGGGACATCGTATTTTTCTCGTAATTCTCGAATGGCATTCGTGGTTGCGGTATTACAAGCTACTACAATCAATTTACAGTTCATTTTTAGCAGAAAATCAGTGTTTTTCATACTTAAGGCGACAATTTCATCTTTCGATTTTTGACCATAGGGAGCATTCTTGCTATCCGCTAAATAGATTGTTTTTTCATTAGGGAGTAAATCATGAATTGCCCTCCAAATTGAAGTGCCTCCAATACCTGAGTCAAAAATTCCGATTGGTTTATTGTTGTCCATAGAAACAAAGTTAAGTGCTACCATTTAAATATCCTAAAAATTATTTTAACAAAAAAAACTGCTCGATCCCAAATTTGGGTGAGCAGTTATTTGAACTATTATTGGTTTTTTAGAAACCTAAATCTTTTTTTACATCAATAGTCAAGTTTGGACCATCAGCAAGTAAAAGAGTAGAACCATCTAATACATATTGAAATCCTTTTGCTTTACCAACTTTTTGGATAGAAGTTCTTACTTTTTCCATTAAAGGTTTTACGATATCAGATTCTTTTTGTTGTAATTCTTTTTGAGCATTATCTCTAAAATCAACAATTCTTTTTTGCATATCTTGAACTTCTTTAGAACGTTCTCCATTTACAACTTCAGTTACTGTTGCAGATTCTGCTTCGTATTTTTTTAATTTTGTTTGGTATTCTTCAACCATTTTCTTGTAATCAGCATCATAAGTTCCGCTCAATTTCTCCAATTGTTTTTGAGCTTCTAACATTGCTGGCATTTTTGCCATAATCTCACTTACATCAACGTGAGCAGTTTTTGCTTGTGCATTAATAGTTTGGTTTGCACCAAAAAAAAGTATTCCGGCAATTAGTAAAGTTTTGATTTGTTTCATCGTTTTTAAAATATTTAGTATTAATTTTTGTTTGTATTTTCTTTTAATTTTTCTGCTGCTGCTTTTTTAATAGCTTCCCTTTCTTCAAGAGTTTTTTTTCTTTTTTCTTCTAAAGCTTTTTTACGATCTTCCAAGACTTTTTTACGCTCTTCTAAAACTTTTGTTTTTAACTCCTCTTGTTTCAGTTTAGCATCTTCTACTGTTGTTGGAGGCACTCCAGTCGAATCATTGACTGTCGTTTTAGTTTTTAAATCTTCTGTTTTAGCAGAGGCAGAAATCGTGCCATTTTTTTTCGCTTCTCTTTCCTCGAGTATTTGTTTTCTTTTCTCTTCAGCTACTTTTTTGCGATCTTCAATCAGTTTTTTACGATCATCCAGTGTTTTTGCTCGAAGTTCCGCCTGTTTTTGCTTTGCTTCGATAACAGCTGTTTTTGCAGCTTCAATTTCTTGGGCTTTATCAGTTGTTGTCGTTTTTTTACTATCGGTTACAATTCCGGACTTTTTCGCTTCTCTCTCAGATAGAAGTTGTTGTCTTCTTTCTTCAAATTCTTTTTTCTTTTCTTCTTGAAGTAATTTCCTGTCAGCTATAATTTTATCTCTAGCTGCTTTTTTTTCATCCAATGCCTTTTGTCTGTCGGCCAAAACTGGATTTTCATCCAATGCGTCCTCTTTATTTTCTTTTGCTTCCTCTTCCTTAAGTTGTTTTTTGCTTAATTGTTCTCTCTTTTCAGTTCGATTCAATACGCGTACAACCTGATCGCTGATGTCAAATCTTTTTGCTGCAAAAAGCATGGTCAAATCAGAAGATTTATCAAAAATAAAATCATATTTTTTTGCTTCTGCGATATCTTGTACAGCAGTAAAAACTTGATCTTGTATTGGCTTTGCCAGAACTGATTTTTGTTGAATCAAATCTCCGTTGGCTCCAAATCTTTTTTGTTGGTAATCTAAATTCTCGTTTTCAAGGAACTTAATTTCTGTTTCTCTTTCGTTGATAAGTTCTTTTGTCAATAAAGCTTGCTCAGCCCTTAATGCATTTTTCAACTTATCAATTTCATTTTTTTTAACTTCAATCTCTTGTTTCCATTTTTGGGCTTTTTGCTCTAATTGGATTGTCGCTTCGGTATAATCTGGTACATTCTGAAGAATATACTCCATGTCAATGTAACCTACTTTGGTCCCCCTAGTTTGCGCATGAACTGTATTTACTACTGTCAGCGCTAAAAATATAAATAAAAATTGTTTTCTCATAACTTTAATGTATTAGAAAAATTTTTAACTAATTTTTTTAAAATTGTTGTCCAATAATAAAATGGGTTTCCCATCCGTTTGGTTTGGCTGTTCCAGGCAAGGCATCGAAACCATATCCGAAATCTATTCCTAATAATCCAAATGCAGGCATGAATACACGTAAACCAGCTCCTGCGGAACGACTCAATGCAAATGGATTGTAGCTTTTGAAATTTGCATAAGAAGAACCTGCTTCTAAAAACGTTAATGCATATATAGATGCTGAAGATTTCAGTGTTATAGGATAACGCATTTCCAATGAAAATTTATTATAAACTGTTGCTCCAATTTGCTCACCAGAACTGTTTACCGGAGTTAATGAGTTGTTTGGATATCCTCTCAATTGAATAGTTTCTCGACCATCCATAGAGTAATTTGCTAGTCCATCTCCACCTACATAGAATCTTTCGAACGGCACAACACCTCTATCTTGGTTGTATGCTCCAAGGAATCCAAATTCAGTTAAAGTTCGGAGTACTAATTTACCATAAATTTTTGTGTACCAGTCTGCTTTAAACTTAATTTTATAATATTCTAACCAATTAAATTTCTTCTGATCCACTTTAGCTGGGTCAGCAGCAGCATCTTGGTAATTAGAAACTTTATTTGGAGTAACATTTGTTGTGCTAGGAATAGCTTCAACATAATCTCCTTCATTTACTTGTATTCCGTTTGAACCGGTATACGTTGCTCCTGTATACTTGTATTTATATTCTTGTTGGTCACTTAATGTTGCATAATCAGTTCCATTTATCAAAGAGTATGGAGGAGTCACTTTTGCCGAAATACTAAACTCTGAGCCGTATGTTGGGAAAATTGGATTTACCCCTTTGTTACTTCTGGTTAGACCTATTGTGTAAGCTAAGTTTCTTGAGGTTCCATTTCCAAATGTAAATAACCCTGTGTTGTAATTATGTAAGTCATAATGTTGGTAACTTATAGATTGGGACAATACAAAGAAATCATCCGGCACTGTTAATCTTTTAGCTAAACCAACTGACAAAGTAAGGATATTAAAACTTTTAGTTTTATCAACTCTTTGTGTTACATAATTATTTAAAAACTGTTTGCTATACGATAGTGATGTGCTAAATTGTACTGGTTTTTTTTGTCCAAACCAAGGTTCAGAAAATGACATACTATAGGTTTGAAAGTACGTACTTCCTTGTAATCTCAACGAAACTTTTTGACCATCTCCCATTGGCAATGGTTTGTAAGCATCTTTATTCAAAAGATTTCTTGCAGAGAAATTGTTAAATGATAATCCCAAAGTACCTATGAAACCACCTCCGCCATAACCACCTTGTAGTTCTATTTGGCTAGAGCCTTTTTCAACAAGATTGTATTCAATATCAACAGTTCCTGCGCCAGAATCTACATTCTTGAATTTTGGATCAATCGTTTCGGGATCAAAAAATCCTAATTGTCCTATTTCACGGATTGTTCTTACTAATTCTTCTTTACTGTATTTTTCTCCCGGTTTAGTTCTTAGTTCTCTATAAATTACACGGTCATTTGTTTTGTCGTTTCCTACAACCGTAATTTTATTAAAATAGGCCAAAGGTCCTTCAGTAACTCTTATCTCGAAATCGATAGTGTCGTTTGCTGTTTTTACCTCTACCGCATTTATATTTGAAAATAAATACCCGTTGTTTTGATATAAATTGGTAATGTCTTCGCCATCAGGTTTAGATTTATCTGCAATTCTCTTTTCAAGAAGTACACCATTATAGATTTCTCCTTTTTTAACACCTAATATTCTGCTCAATAATTGATCTGAATAAACAGTATTTCCTAAAAATTTAATATTTCCAAAATAGTATTTGTTTCCCTCTTCTACATTTATTTTAATTGACAATGCATTTTTGTCTTTGTTGTAAGTAACAGAATCCGAAAGTATTCGGGCATCACGATATCCTTTTTCTTTATAAACGGCTATTACTTTTTCTAAATCGGTTTTATATTTTGCTTGTATAAACTTAGATGCTTTTAAGACTCGAATAAAATTTTTCTGTTTCGTATCTTTCATCGCTTTACGCAAAACTTTGTCCGATAATTTTGTATTGCCCACAAAATCAATATTTTGAATTTTTATTTTTTGGCCTTTATCAATATTTACAAGCATATTTACTTGATTTATTGTTGTAGTGTCTTTAATGGTATTTATAGTTACTTTAGTGTTATAGTAGCCATCTTTTTTATATTTATTTTCAATGTAATTTTTGGTAGTGGTAATTAAATTTTCATTTACGATTTTATTTTTAGTAAGACCATTATCTTTAATTAAACCTTCAGTTTTGTTTTTCTTTATGCCAACAAATTTCACCTCATTTAACTTAGGTAATTCTGCGATGTTTAAGTCAAGATAAATACTGTCGTTTTGGATTCTATTAACGTAAAATGAAATTTCATCAAAAAGTCCAAGTTTCCCAAGTTTTTTAATAGCGCTGCTTATTTCTTCACCCGGAATTGTAATTTCCTGTCCTTTTTGAAGTCCTGCAAAAGTTACCACGGTCTGAGAATTGAAACTTATTTTTCCAATAACTGCTACATCGGCTAGAATGTATTTTTTTCCCTGGTCAAAAGGAACTCTTTCTTGAGCTTTAATTTGAGTAAAACTACCAAAAATCAAAATTGTAAGGACTGTTTTTATGCTTTTATGTAACACTAAAAAATTATTTAATTTGTTCACTTGTTTTTCCAAATCTACGTTCTCTTTTTTGATAACTAATAATAGCCTCATATAAATCTTGTTCTTTAAAGTCTGGCCACAATATATCAGTAAAATATAATTCTGCATAGGCTATCTGCCACAACAAAAAATTACTTATTCTATGTTCTCCGCTGGTTCGTATTAATAAATCTACGTCAGGTAAATTTTGCGTGTAAAGATGCTCATTTATAATTGAATCGTCAATAGTGTCTATTGAAATTATATTATTTTTAACTTTACTACAGATGTTTTTAACCGCATTGACTAATTCCTCTCTGGAACCATAGCTTAACGCCAGTGTTAATGTCATTTGCGTGTTGTTCTTTGTTTTATTTATTACATCGAGAAGTTCCTTTTGCGCAGATTTTGGTAATTTTTCCAGGTTACCAATAGCATTCAGTTTGATGTTATTTTTTTGTAATGTGATCAGTTCTTTTTTTAGTGAATTGATCAAAACTCTCATTAACGTTTCTACTTCCAGTTTTGGTCTGTTCCAGTTTTCAGTAGAAAAAGCGTAAAGCGTAAGATATTCTATACCTAATTTAGCACTGGCTTCTATTATTTTTTTAACTGATTTTGTTCCACTTTCATGCCCTAAAGCTCTTAAAAGTCCTTTTTGTTTCGCCCAACGACCATTTCCATCCATTATAATGGCTAAATGTTTGGGTAAATTTGTAACGTCTATTGTAGGTAGTAAATCCATTTCTTTAATCTGCACAGTAACAAGGTTTCTCTCCAAAGGTATAAGTAAGGGTTAATCCCGAAAAAACATACCAATCATTATTATTTAAATTTCCAAATCTCAACATTTCTAAATTCTTATTCTTAGGGTAACTCCCATCCAAATTGTCTGTAAGCGCATATCGTGCTCCAATCTCTGCAGCCAATATAAAATTAGGTGTAATATTTGATTTTATTCCTAAATTAATTGGAATGGCAAAAGAACCTGAACTTTTATCTTTCCTTGTTTCACCAGCTAAAATATATAATTCATCATATCTAAAATAGCTTATTCCGGAATACATATAAGGAGTGATTTTATTCCTCATTTCATGAAGATTAAAATCGAAGAAATTGAATTCAAGGCCTAAAGATACTTCTTTTATGCTATTTTCAAAACGATATCCTCTTTGGTTTCTGCCAGCTTCTTCAGAATCCAAATCGTTTGAAGTGATTTTTGATTGTGTGTACGAAAACCTGTAGGAGTGTCTGGAGCTTTTATTCCATTTGTAAAGAAGTCCTAAAGCGGGTTCGTTTGGAGAAATATAGGTCGTGGGACCAACATCTCCAACGTAGTTACTACCTCCCACAAAAACACCAATCTCATGAATTTGAGCTTGGATTGCCAAGAAGGGAAATAGGCATAACAATAAATTAAAAACTTTGTTCATTTAGTTAAAATTGCGTGCAAATATAAGAATTATCGATACGATTCAATACCCATCTTGTTAATTGTCTTTTATTTTGAATAATTAACAACAAATAGGCGTTAGATAAATCCAAACGTGAAAAATAGATAGAATCGTATAGTGTTTAACTAAAATGATTTAATTCCTTTTGTCTTCTCCCCAAAGTAATTTACTGCGAAGTGTTTTTAAAAATGTTTCGTCGGGAATTTCAACCATATTGATTTGAAAAGGAGTTTTCTTAATGGTTAGGATAGATTCGTTTTTTATAGTGGTTACCCTGGAATCTAATGAAACTAAATAATTTTCCTCTCTACCGGAAACTTTTAATTTAATTTCGGTTTCATCCGGAACAACAAGTGGTCTGGCGGTAAGATTGTGAGGCGCTATTGGAGTAATAACTAAGCTTTTAACAGTTGGTGTCAAAATGGGACCGCCACAACTTAAGGAATATCCCGTAGATCCGGTTGGTGTAGAAATAATCAGACCATCAGCCCAGTATGAGTTTAAATATTCATCGTCCAGATAGGTGTCAATGGTAATCATCGCAGTGGTATCTTTTCGGCTAACCGTAATTTCATTCATCGCAAAATTAATTTCCTGAATGGATTCGTTTTCGGTAGTACAGGTTAAACTGAGTAAAGTTCTCTTAGAAAGCGTGTATTTTCTTTCAATAACAAATTGCATAAATTCTGCAATGTTTTCTTTCTGAACTGTGGCTAGAAATCCTAATCTCCCTGCATTTATGCCTAATATTGGAATCCCTGAATCCCGAACCAATGTAGCGGCTCTCAAAATAGTTCCGTCACCGCCAATGCTGATGAGCAGGTCAAAGCTTTGGTCTAATTCAGTATGGGAAGAAAAGGTTTTGTATTTTGTTTCTACAATTTTTTTTTCGTTAACCATCGATAAAAAATTAGATTCGATGATCATCTCAACGTTGTTCTTGTTAAAAAAATTAAAGATGTCGTTTATAATAGGTTCTGTACTATTTTGATAATATTGTCCGTATATGGCTACTTTCATCTTTTTAATCTTTTAATCGCTGATATGTTTATTGGGTAACGGCTTAACTGTTTATTTTAACAAACTGCTACCCTATATATTAAGGTATTTGTCTAAATAATCAGAACGTTCCTTTAAGTTGTTGATGTAATTGTCTTCTTGATGCTCTGATATGATTTCATAGTTATACCTTCTGAAAGTTTGGATAATTTCATTCATGGCTCCCAAACTTATTTTCATGGTCACTTGAACACTTTCAACATCAGCATCAGATATAAATAAACCCAAAAGCTTCCCGTTATTGCTTTCAACAATTTGGGTAATCTGACTCATTGAATAATCCAAAATAGGTTTTTTGACAACAATAATTCCGCCTGGTTCTTTTAAAAAGGGAGTTTCATGGAAAAATTTCATGATATCCACTATTTCATAATAGCCAACATATTTATTGTTTTCATCTAAAACAGGAACTAAATTAGTGTGGTTTTTTGCAAAAATTTCTAAAACATCGAGCCAAATAGTATTGGTTCTGGTAAAAAATCCTTCAAGTGTAAATCGGTAATCAGCTACTTTCTTATCGGTATCAAAAGTTTCTATATCATCGGATGCAATACTGCCAATATAAATCCCCTCTTCAATCACCGGAAAGTGCGAAAAGTGCAATTCATCAAAAAAGTCTTGAACAACCGCAATCGTATCTTGGCTGTCAATCGCTTTAAAATCATTGGTAATATAGTTTGTAATTTCTGTCATAAATCAATCGGCAATATTTCATGCAAAATAATCAAAAATAAGCAAAAACTCCTAAGTTTTACTTTGTATTTTTGCTCCATTAAATACTATTATCACAATCAAAAAGTGTTCCAATGACAAAGTTAAGTGTAAACATCAATAAAATAGCTACTTTACGAAATGCTCGTGGTGGAAATGTTCCTGATTTATTAAAAGTCGCAACCGACATTCAAAAGTTTGGAGCCGAAGGAATCACCATACATCCACGTCCTGATGAGCGTCACATTCGCTATCAAGACGCCCGCGATTTGAAATCCATTGTTTATACCGAATATAATATTGAAGGAAATCCAGAGAAAACCTTTATCGATCTCGTTCTCGAAATAAAACCGACCCAAGTTACTTTGGTTCCGGATGCTATTGATGCGATAACTTCAAATGCAGGTTGGAATACCATAAAACATGCCGATTATCTCAAAGAAGTGGTTCAGGAATTTCAACGCAACGGAATCAGAACGTCCATTTTTGTCGACCCAGTTCTCGAAATGATCGAAGGCGCCAAAAAAATTGGAACCGAAAGAATCGAATTATACACTGAAGCCTTCGCGCACGAATACAGTTTGGGTAATCAAAGAGGAATACAGCCGTATATGGAATCAGCGATTTTGGCCAATCAAATCGGCTTGGGGATCAACGCAGGTCATGATTTAAGTTTGGATAACATTCAGTTTTTCAAGGAAAATATTCCAGGATTACTCGAAGTTTCAATAGGTCATGCTTTAATTTCCGAAGCCATTTATCTGGGATTGGATAATGTGATCAATATGTATTTGCAAAAATTAAAATAAAATAATTGGGGCGTGACCCGCTGAAAAAGCGGGTCGGGCTATTCGTTGCAAGTCCTCACAAAACTCCATTTTTATTCCGTTTTGTTCCGGGCTTTCCACTGCTATCCCTCACGCGCTCACCAAATTCCATACTATGTTGTACTCAAAAATAGAAGGCTCTGGCCAACCGCTTTTAATTCTTCACGGATTTCTTGGAATGTCTGACAATTGGAAAACACTGGCTACTCAATTTGCTGCTGATTTTCAAGTTCACATCCTCGATTTACGCAATCACGGCCGAAGCTTACATTCCGAAGAATTCAGTTATGAAATCATGGTTCAGGATGTTTTCGAATATTGTCAAGCCCATAATTTAGAAAACATACATATCATCGGACATTCTATGGGCGGGAAAGTCGCCATGCTTTTGGCAACAACGCATCCCGAATTAGTCGATAAATTAATCGTTGCTGACATTGGACCAAAATTTTATCCGCAACACCATCAGGATATTTTGGCAGGATTGAACGCCGTTGATTTTTCAGTAAAACCAAGCCGAAATGAAGTAGAGGAAATTATGGCAAAATACATTCCTGATTTTGGAACACGACAATTCCTGATGAAAAATTTGTATTGGCAAGAACCGGGACAATTAGCTTTCCGATTTAATTTGGCCGTTTTTAATACTAAAATGGATGAAATTGGAGTTTCATTACCAGAAAATTTAATTTTCGAGAAACCAACGTTGTTCATCCGTGGTGGAAATTCTAATTATATTCTGGACAGCGATTTCGAAAATATAAAACACCATTTTCCAACGGCAACAGTTGAAACAATTCCGAATGCAGGACATTGGCTTCACGCCGAAAATCCAGCCGTTTTTTATGAAACGGTTATCTCATTCTTAAAATAAATTAATTAGATTTAAATTTTTCTTACATTTATTAAAATTTTAAAACAAAAAACCATGAATTTATTGATCAGAATTCTTGTTACTTCAGGATTAGTTTTGCTAATTTCCCATTTTATGCCGGGTGTTCATGTGGCTGGATTTACTACAGCATTAATTGTAGCGATAGTTTTGGGTTTACTTAATATATTTATCAAACCAATATTGGTGATATTAACATTACCCGTTACCATTCTTACATTGGGTTTGTTTTTGTTGGTCATTAATGCATTAATTATCTTATTGTGTACCAATATTGTAGGCGGATTTAGCGTTGATTCGTTTTGGACCGCCTTTCTTTTTAGTATCATATTGTCTCTTTCACAATCCATCATGAATGGGATATTAGGAGAGGGGAAATAATCAATTATTTAACAGCTAATTGTGAGTGAATAAATTTACGATGATTGTTGATTTAATACCTTTGTGCTATAAATCGCTTGATAAATGTCAAAAAAGTTTTATATAATGCTTCTTGTTATGTTTGGTTTCTTTATGACGCCAAGCATAGCTTTTGCATGTGGAACTAAATCGGAGAAAGCGTGTTGCAAAAAAGAAACTTCTTCAAAAACGAAAAAGGTCGACTGCTGCAACAAAGAGCATTCTTCTAAAAAGAAATCACACGAGGGTTGCAATGGAGCCTGTAAGAATATTTCTTGCGGTGGTTCAACACTTCATTTGGGGTTAACTTCATTATTTTACACCGATTTAAACAATAAAAAAGTTAGTTTTTCTTCAGAAAAACAAAATTACTATTATTCAGAAATCTTCATTTCTTCTGATTTCCGATCCGTTTGGCTTCCACCCAAAATAAGCTAAATTACTTATTAGACAGCCATAAAAGGGTTTAATTCAAAGCGTTAATGCTTTAAAATCATTAAATTTATAGTCAAATTCAATTTTTAGCAATGCAAACCATTGCTCTGATGTTGTTTGTGACAAACTCACTTCAAATTATTTAAAACAATGAACTCAATAAAAAAAATAGTGATGGCAATTATAGTATTGCTTTCAGTCACAATCGCTAACGCACAAATTAAAAATGCCAAAACCGAAACGGTGAAAATTTATGGTAATTGCGGAATGTGTAAAACAACGATAGAGAAAGCCGGAAACTTGAAAAAGGTAGCTCAGGTAGATTGGAATAAAGAAACCAAAATGGCTATGCTGACCTATGATTCGCAAAAAACAAATCAAGAGGAAATCTTAAAGCGCATTGCTTTAGTTGGTTATGACAGCAACAGTTTTCTTGCTCCAGAAGCCGCTTACAATAATCTTCCCGGATGCTGTAAATACGACAGAGAAGCTAAAGTGGCTGTGTCTGAAATTATAACAAATCATGAAAGGCACAATAAAAATTTAGGTACTCTAAATCAAGAACAAACAACGAATAATCAATTGAAACCAGTTTTTGATAATTATTTTTTGTTGAAAGATGCCTTGGTGAAAACCGATGGTAAAGCGGCTTCTTCGATAGCAAAAGATTTATCAGTTTCCTTAAATGGGGTTAAAATGGATGAACTAACGATGGATGTTCACCTGGTTTGGATGAAAGTTATGAAAGATTTGATGGCTGGAGCCAAAAATATTTCTGAAACACAAGACATTAAAAAACAAAGAACGCTGTTTATGTCTTTGTCCAAAAACATGCACGATTTGATAAAAGTCGCTAAGTATGAAACTCCTGTTTTTTACCAGTTTTGCCCAATGACAAATGATGGAAAAGGCGCTAATTGGTTGAGCAAAGAGGACACGATTAAAAATCCTTATTATGGTTCCCAAATGTTGAGTTGTGGTAAAACGGTTGAAACGATTAAGTAATTTACTTCAGAATTATAATATACCTTTAAATTAGAACTAAAAATCAATAAACATAAAATATGAAAAATATAATCCTTTCTTCGATTGCATGCGCATTCCTATTTACAGCTTGTAACCAAAAAAGCAAGCAAGCCGAAACAACAAATCCTGAAACAACTAAGAGTTCTTCAGAATTATATGCCTGTTCCATGCATCCTGAAATTACAGGAAAAAAAGGAGAAGCATGTTCTAAGTGCGGAATGGAATTGACAGAACCTGTTGCTGAAACTCCGATAACGGAAGCAAAAACCACTATAGTTGCATCTGAAGCGAAATCAGTTATTTCCTCTTCGTTTGCTATTGATGGAATTGTAAGTGGCTATTTGAAGCTTAAAAATGAGTTGATAAAAGACGATTCTAAAGCTGCGGCCAATGCAAGTAAATCAATAGCCGTAACTTTAAATGAGGCTAGCACAAATACATTAGATGCAAAACTAAAGAAGAAATACAATGATATTGCGGCTGATGCTAAAGAACATGCGGAACTTATTGGTAATAACGTAGGGAAAATTGATCAACAAAGAGCGCATTTTGCGATGCTAAGTAAAGATGTAAATGATTTGATAAAAACCTTTGGAACAAAACAAAAATTGTATCAGGATTATTGTCCAATGTATGATGAAGGAAAAAGCGGCTATTGGATAAGTGAAACAAAAGAAATTAGAAATCCGTATTATGGTTCCGAAATGTTAAGCTGTGGTAGAATAGAAAAAACGATTCAATAATTATGAAGCTCTATATCAAAAATATGGTATGTGATCGCTGTAAAATGGTTGTGAAATCAGAACTCGAAAAAATTGGAATTTTCCCTATTTCAGTTGAATTGGGCGAAGTCGAATTTTCAGGCGATTTCAAAGAGAATCAGAAGCAAGATTTAGAAATAAAATTACAATTACTTGGATTTGAATTATTAGAGGATAAAACAACTATAACTATTGAGAAGGTGAAATGTTTAATTGTTAATTTGGTTCATCATCAAAATAATGAAATAAAAACAAATTTGTCAAGCTATTTGTCAGAACAATTAGGTCAAGATTATAACGCATTGAGTAATTTATTTTCAGAAGTTCAAGGCACAACTATTGAGCATTATTTTATTGCTCAAAAGATTGAAAAAGTGAAGGAATTATTAATGTATAAAGAATTGACATTAAGTGAAATTGCAATTAAATTGAATTACAGCGATGTAGCGCATTTGAGTAATCAGTTTAAAAAAATTACGGGCGTTACGCCAACTCATTTTAAACAATTAAAAGAAAATAACAGATTGCAAATTGATGGTTTGTAAAATTTACAAATCATTTCCAAAATTCTACAACGAGTCAAAATAATAGGTCTTGTACCTTTGAGTAGTAGAAAAATGAATCTTGATTTTAATATTTTAAAACAACAAAAAAATGAAAAATTTAATTATCGCACTAAGCGTTTTCTTAGTAGTGAATTCAATGGCATCAGCTCAAGAAGTTGTGAAAAATGAAGGTCAAAACACAACTTACACCTGCCCAATGCATCCTGATCAGATGAGCATGACAGGAGGTAAATGTTCTAAATGCGGAATGGAAATGGTAAAAACCACCGAGAAAATTGATACTCATGCTGCAAAAGGAAGTCAACCTAGGAGTATAGTTGTGACGAAATATGTTTGTCCAATGGACGGCACAACTACTGACGAACCTGGGAAATGTTCTAAATGTGGAATGAAATTGGTGAAAACCACCGAAAAAGTTGATACCCACGCTACAAAAGGAAGTAAACCTAAGAGTACAATTGTGACAAAATATGTTTGTTCAATGGATGGTACAACTTCCGACAAAGCAGGTGAATGTTCTAAATGCGGAATGAAATTGGTAAAAACTACACAGAGGAAATACGACCACGCTGTAAAGGGAAGTCAAGCTCGCACCTATGTTGCGACGAAATATGTTTGTTCTATGGATAGTACAACTTCTGATAAAGCAGGTAAATGTCCTAAATGTGGAATGGAAATGAAAGAAATGGATGAGCAAAAAAATGAAAAAAAGCACAAACATTAATTTTAGCCCTAAATAAGCCTATGGACTATATAGCTATGGGCTTTTTTCTAATTCTTTTAAAATTTAAATAAATGAAAAACATAATTCTTTCAGCCATTGCAATGGTATTCGTGTTGGTTTCCTGCAACCAAAAAAACAAACAACCCGAAACAACAAATACTCCAATGATGGAAAAAGATTCAACAATGATGAAAGACACCCAAGCAAAAATGTATTCTTGTCCAATGCATCGAGAAGTCAAAGGAAAACTGAACGACAAATGTCCAAAATGTGGAATGGAATTAACAGAACCAGTCGTTCAAACGACAAAGTAAACTTCAAATCCTTTAACTGAAGTAATAGCTGAAACAAAAAATACCGCCGCAGGTAAGCGATAAGAAAATTTATTGCGGGAATGAAATGTTAAATTCAATATGAAAAAGATTCTGGTTCATATTGCTTTATAAACGATGAACGTCTTTTGTATATTGTATAGTAACAGGTGTAAATAAATTTACAGAACATAATTGTAACATCAGTTAAATGAGTAAAAAAAATCAAATAGTTATAACTAAAGGAAGTGGTCAACAGTCTCCGGAATTGTGCCGGTCTTAACTTGCTGGGATGGGACTTTCCTGAAAAAGACAGTTTAAAAGAACAGATTGATACGTTGGGACTATATCCGGTTACCTGTCTCACTACACTTACAAAAATTGAAAAACAACAATTATTAGAAAATGATATCGTGTTGTGCAAAGAAATTTGCGATAACGAAAATCATTTGAATACTATTGGCATAGAATCTCCCCGGATTAAATCAATACTTGAAGAAGGCCGTCAGCTTTGTAATCAATTAATAGACAATGGGAAACATTAAACTAAATAGTATTCCATATTCTACAGAAGCCGAAGCGGTGATTGCTGCTTTACAATCTGATGGTGAAAGCGGATTATCTTCATCAGAAGTGGAGAAACGCTTGAAAGAATATGGAACCAATAAAATTGAAGAGAAAAAGAACAAGAGCCTTTGGCTTATTTTTCTAGATCAATTTAAAAGTCCAATTGTATGGCTGCTTGTTTTTGCTGCTGGCTTATCTTTTTATTTTGGAGAATGGGTAGATGGTATTGCCATTCTTACCGTGATAGTGATTAATGCGCTTATTGGATTTTACATGGAGTTCCAGGCAAGGCGTTCCATGAATACGCTAAAAAAATTATCTGCCGTACCCGCCAAAGTGCTGAGGAATAAAAAATTGGAAGAAATAAATGCGGAACATATTGTTCCGGGTGATGTGGTTTATATTGAAGCGGGAGATATGATTCCTGCAGATGGCAGAATTTTTAATGTCTCACAAATGCAGATTGACGAATCGGCATTAACAGGCGAATCTGTTCCTGTTGAAAAACAAATAGAAAAGTTGGAAACAGACACTACTCTAGCTGAACGAAATAACACGCTCTATAAGGGAACTTACGCTACAAAAGGCAACGGCTATATGGTAGTTACGGAAACCGGAATGGATACCGAACTTGGAAAAATCGCACAAATGGTACAAACAGCAGAACAAGCTGCTACACCTTTAGAAAAGAAACTGGAAGATTTTAGCAAAAAGTTGATTTGGATAACAGTAGCATTGGTAATCGTAATCTTTATTATAGGACTTCTGAATGGGCAAAAGCTACTTGAAATGCTTCAAACTTCCATTGCGCTTGCTGTTGCTGCCATACCCGAAGGATTGCCTATAGTTGCGACTATGGCATTGGCACAGGGAATGATGAAAATGGCAAAATTTAACGTGATTGTAAAAAAACTTTCGGCTGTTGAAACACTTGGTGGAACCAATGTAATATGTACTGATAAAACAGGTACACTTACGCAAAATAAAATAGAAGTCAATACAATTATGACCCCTGCTGATAATGCAGAAGCTTTAGAAGTTATTAATCGAATAGCTGTTTTATGCAATACGGCAGAGTTGCAAAACAACAATGGTGCTGTTAAAGAAATTGGAGACCCTCTTGAAATCGGGTTGCTAAAGTTTGCTTTGAAAAATAATTTTAATATTCAGGATTATCGAAGCCAATTTCCTAAAATAAAGGAAGAACCTTTTTCTTCCGAAACCAGAATAATGGCTACACTCCATCAGTCTGAAAAGGAGCTTACTTCTTATGCTAAAGGAGCTACAGAAGAATTGCTAATGCGTTGTAATCGTATTTTAGAGACCGAAGGTATAACAGAACTGAATGCTGAAGAAAAAGAGCTTTGGATCCAAAAAGCAGAAGAACTTGCTAATTCAGGATTAAAGGTAATTGCAGGGGCATATAAACCTGCGACTGCTTTAAATGAGGATATGGCAGTCGATCTTGTATTTGTAGGGTTATTTGGAATGATTGACCCACCAAGAGAGGAAGTATTTGAAGCAATCGAGGAATGTAAAACAGCGGGAATCAATGTAATAATGATAACTGGGGATCATCCAGCCACTGCTAAAAATATTGCTCTTGAACTTGGCATTGCAAGCAATGATACCTTCAAGGCAATGGTAGGAAAAGAAATGACCGATTACGAACATTTGACGGAACAGGAAAAATCAAATTGGTTGGATACAAAAGTTTTTGCAAGAGTAAGCCCTAAACAAAAACTGGATCTTGTTTCGGTCTTACAAGAAAGGAAAAACATTGTGGGGATGACAGGTGATGGAGTGAACGATGCTCCGGCATTGAAAAAAGCCGATATCGGTATTGCAATGGGGTTAAGAGGAACGCAGGTTTCGCAAGAGGTGGCAGACATGGTGCTAAAAGACGATTCTTTTTCATCTATTGTAATAGCCATTAGACAAGGACGTGTTATTTTTGAGAACATACGAAAGTTTGTGATTTTTCTACTTTCATGTAACTTAAGTGAGTTATTAGTGATTGCAACTGCATCAGTATTTAGCCTTCATTTTCAATTATTCCCTATTCAGATTCTTTTTATAAATCTTATTACAGATGTTTTGCCTGCCCTTGCTTTGGGAGTAACGGAAGGCAGTCCTGATATAATGCAAAGACCGCCTAGGAGCATTGACGAACCTATTATTGATAGAAAAAGATGGATTAATATTTTCTTTTATTCAATTGTTATTGGAGCTAGTAGTATAGGCGCAGTTTTTTTTAGCCATTATACAGTTCACAAAGCAGAAACCTGGAAACCAGAACTTTGTAACAATATTTTATTTTTTACGCTAATCTTTTCACAGCTTCTTCATGTACTGAATATGGGGAGCAATTCCTCTTTTTTCAAATCAGAAGTAATCAGGAGCAAGTATGTATGGGGAGCAATTATACTTTCATTAATCATTTTGGTTGGTATTTACAATATTGAACCAATGAGAAAAGTATTGACACTTTATAGCATGTCTATTAACGATTGGTTCATTTCAATTGGAGCAAGTGTGGTTTCATTAATAATAATTCAGATTGGTAAGAAACTAAAAATTGCACAACAATGAACAGCATAAATAAAAGCATTTTCGTTTTTGGTTTGTATTCCTTGTCAATGGGAATGGTTTTGCTGTTTTTAGCAATCCTTGTGTTGCCCATGGTGGGTTTACCCATCTCTAAAGAACCGTGGCTTCACTTACTTGGTTTTGTATTGATATCTTCATCATTCTATTATTTGCGATCCGCCTTAAAGGGAAATATTGATTTTGCTCGATACATTTTGCATACAAGATTATTCGCCCCACTGGTAGTCATTTTCTTGATTGGAACAGGCAAAGCGGATTAGCATTTTTTATCTTTTGGAATTGTAGATGGAATGGGTGGAATTGGGACGTGGATTGATTTAAAGAGAAATAAAGAAAACAACATTAAATAGTAATAGGAGCAATAATTACAGTATTTAAAATGGAAAAAGGAATCATCAATAATCATTTAAGGCAAACCAATTGGTATGTCATAACAGGGGGACCAAGTTCTGGGAAGACTACCACCGTTAATATACTTCGAGAACGAGGTTATATTACAACTATGGAGCATGCCCGACATTTTCTTGACACACAACGGCTAAAAGGAAAAACTATTGAAGAAGTTAGAAAAAACCAACGGGAGTTTCAATTAGGTGTTTTAGATATGCAGATTGAGCAAGAAAAAGAAATTGCACCACACGTCCAGGTTTTTCTTGACAGGGCAATTCCTGATGCGCTTGCCTACTATCGTTTTTTAAATCTTTCCGTAGATGACAAACTAACAGATGCATTAAGAAATGTTTCCTATAAAAAAATTTTTATTATGGATTATCTTCCCTTAAAAAATGATTATGCTAGGAATGAAAATGCAGAAGCGCAAAAGAAAATCCATGCACTGATAACAGCCGTTTATGAATCCTTGCCTTTTCCCGTTGTACATGTTCCTGTACTTCCGGCAGAAGAGCGGGTAAATTTTATATTGAAAAATCTTTAGTGATCAATGTAAATAATAAAACTTGTTTCAAGTGTAAAATTTAGACTAAAAGAAAATAATAATGATAAATTATTTCATAACCTGGGCACTTAAAAACCGCATTATTGTTTTGCTCATTGCAGCAGCAGTTGCGGCTTACGGTATTTATGCAGTAAAAAATACGCCCGTTGACGCTATCCCCGATTTGTCAGAGAATCAAGTCATCATTTTCACTGAATGGATGGGACGTAATCCGCAAATCATCGAAGATCAGATTACCTATCCTTTGGTAAGTAATTTACAGGGGATTCCTAAGGTAAAAAACATACGGGCAAACAGCATGTTTGGGATGAGTTTTGTATTCGTGATTTTTGATGATGATACTGATATTTATTGGGCAAGAACAAGAGTTTTAGAACGATTAAATTATGCCCAACGACTTTTACCCGAAGGAATCATACCTACACTTGGTCCAGACGGAACAGGATTGGGTCATGTTTATTGGTACACTTTAGATGCTCCAGGCTATGATTTAGGAGAACTTCGTGCTTTGCAGGATTGGTATGTCCGTTTTGGTTTACAGACTGTTGATGGTGTTAGTGAGGTAGCTTCTTTTGGAGGTTTTCAACGACAATACCAAGTGGTTGTTGACCCTAATAAACTGCGTTATCATAACATCCCATTAATGGAGGTTGCCGGAAAAATTAAAGCAAACAATAACGATGTTGGTGGACGAAAATTTGAGCAATCGGATATCGGATATATCATTAAAGGATCCGGCTATATCAAAAACATAAAAGAAATTGAAAATATTCCGCTTAGAACCATTAACTCAGTTCCTGTTAGAATAAAAGATGTTGCTACTGTTCAAATGGGAGGAGAACTGAGGCTTGGCATTATTGATGAGAATGGTGAAGGAGAAAAAGTGGGAGGAATTGTCGTAATGCGTTATGGAGAAAATGCAAAAGATGTAATAGGAAGAATTAAGGAAAAATTACCGGATATCGAAAAAGGCTTGCCTCCCGGAGTAAAATTTAAAACGGCTTACGACCGTGCCAACCTCATCGATGCTACTATAAGCACATTGAAGGAAGCGGTAATAGGAGAAATTATAGTGGTCGCCATCGTCCTATTCATCTTTCTGCTTCATGTAAGAAGTGCATTAATAGTCGTAATTACAATTCCAATATCTGTTCTTATTTCATTCATTATGATGAGCTGGTTTGACATCACTTCAAACATAATGTCTCTTGCAGGAGTTGCTCTTGCCGTGGGTGATTTAGTGGATGCCGGAATTGTGATGGTTGAAAATGCAATGAAATCAATAAGTGGAGAAGAAGATTAATTTTTTTTAAAGTTAGAACAAATGTTATCAAACGAAGAAAGAGAAAAGAAAATTGAAGCGTCATCTAAGCTGATTGGGAAAGCCGTATTTAATTCCATACTGATTACGCTGGTATCATTCAGTCCTATACTATTCCTTACAGGGCAGGAAAATAAACTATTTTCACCTTTAGTATGGACTAAAACCTTTGCTATGATTGGCTCTGCCTTCGTAGTTGTATTTCTTGTTCCGGTGCTTATGACACTATTTTTAAAGGGAGACGTGCGTCCTGAAAGTAAACATCCCGTTTCCCGTTTTTTCCTTTGGATGTATAATCCGATAATCCGTTGGTGTCTAAAATGGAAAAGAACAACTCTTGCGTTAAGTATCGCATTAGTATTGGGAAGCGTTCCTCTGGTGCTCAGTCTTGGAACTGAATTTATGCCACCGTTAGATGAAGGATCTTTACTTTTTATGCCAGTAACTTTGCCTGATGTTTCCAATTCCGAAATAAAGCGAATCATGCAAGTACAGGATAAACTAATTATGACTGTCCCTGAAGTGCAAAATGTTCTCGGAAAAGCCGGACGGGCTAATACAGCCACAGATAACGCACCTATGAATATGATTGAAAGCATCATACTATTGAAACCGCAATCGGAATGGAGAGAGGATTTTTCCAAGGATGATATCATTAACGAGTTAAACGCTAAACTACAAATTCCGGGAGTTATAAACGGGTGGACACAACCCATTATCAATCGGATCAACATGCTGTCAACTGGAATTAGAACAGATGTGGGGATTAAATTATATGGGCAAAACATTGACACGATCAATAAGTTGGCGCAACAATTTAAAAAAGAACTGGAAGGATTAGACGGTGTAAAAGATTTGTATGTGGATCCCATCGTAGGCGGAAAGTACATTGACATAAAAATAAATAAAGAGGAGATTGGCAGATACGGTCTTTCAGTGGATGATGTAAACATGTTTATCGAAACAGCCATTGGAGGAATGAATGTTACCACTACAATCGAAGGCCGGCAACGGTTTTCTGTTAATGTGCGATTTGCTCAGGATGCTCGTGATGAAATCCATAAGTTGAAAATTTTGCCATTACAAACCATGGAGTATGGTTCTATACCACTTTCTGCCGTTGCTGATATCAGTATTACCGAAGGGCCTCCCATGATAAGTTCAGAAAATGCGATGCTAAGAGGAACGCTTCTGTTTAATGTTCGAGAAAGGGATTTAGGAAGTACTGTAAATGATGCCAAAAAGAAACTCGAAGGAGCGATTAAAAAATTGCCAAAAGGGTATTTTTTAAGTTGGAGCGGACAATACGAAAACCAAGTAAGGGCGCAGGAGCGATTGAAAATGATTATTCCCTTTGTGTTACTCATCATTATGGCTATCCTTTATTTTACCTTCCATACTTTCAGGGAAGTACTGATAGTCCTTTCTGCCATTCCGGTTGCTTTGGTTGGTGGAGCTTATTCACTGTATTTCTTCGATGTCAATTTTTCGGTTGCCGTTGCCGTTGGTTTTATTGCCCTATTTGGAGTTGCCGTAGAAACAGGGGTATTAATGCTGGTTTACATGAATAATTCAATACACAAAAAGGTAAGTAAGATTACTGCGGAGAATAAATCAATGACAAAACAGGATATCGAAGATGCCATTTATGATGGTGCTGCTTTAAGGTTAAGACCAAAGCTGATGACTGTTCTGGTTGATATTATTGGCTTAATGCCTGTTTTATTAGCCACAGGAACGGGTAGTGATGTAATGAAACCAATTACAATTCCATTTGTTTTTGGGTTAATGACCTCCACTCTATTTGTACTGATTGTATTGCCTGTATTGTATGCCTTAGTCAGGGAATACGAATTAAAAAAACATGGTAAACTAATAGTAAAGGAATTGGAGGATTAATTCGAAAAAAAACAATAAATAAAAGATATTTGAAATGAAGATAAAGAGTAAATATTATTTCGTTTTAGGTTTGATTTTAAGCTGTATTACTGTTAAGGCACAAACACTTTCGTTGGATGAAGTTTTGACCAATATCAAAACAAATAATCCACAATTAAAAATGTATGATGCCGATATACAAAGTATGGATGCCGCGGCAAAAGGAGCCAAAAGTTGGATGGCACCACAAGTCAGTACGGGATTTTTTATGACACCTTACAATACCAAAATGTGGAAGGCAGATGAAATGAGCCCCGGAATGGGAAATTTCATGTTAGGAGTTACACAAATGATTCCAAATGCTT
The DNA here is from genome assembly GCF_048158725.1 of Flavobacterium arabinosi. Classification (NCBI taxonomy): domain Bacteria; kingdom Pseudomonadati; phylum Bacteroidota; class Flavobacteriia; order Flavobacteriales; family Flavobacteriaceae; genus Flavobacterium; species Flavobacterium arabinosi. The sequence continues at coordinate 444,334 of NZ_JBLNKX010000002.1, read as the reverse complement.
CCAAACTAAAAGCCGATTTTAATTATATGAATACGATGTCTTCGGTCGAAGCCGAAAACAAAAATTACACCAGTAATCAATTAAATACTATTGCAAAAACGAATTATTATCAATGGTTAATATTAAATAAAAAACTAAAAATTGCTAATGATAATTTATTGCTTTTGGAATATATGATTAAAAGCATGGAAATACGATATCAGTATAATATGGATAAGCTACCAACGTATTACAAAGCAAAATCGCAATACAGTGTATTAGAGAATATGATAGTAATGTTACAAAATGATATCTCTCAAAAAAGAATTATGCTCAATACGTTGATGGCAAGAGAAAAAAACACTGCTTTTGAAATAGATCCAACCTATAAATTAAATAATTTTGATATTATAAAATCTGACTCCACAGCACTTTCCCAAAACCGAAGCGATGTTAAAGCTATTGAAAAAGCAATGGCATTAAATCAATTGAAAATAGCCGCCGAAAAAACAAAATTATTACCTGAGTTTGGTGTCAAGTACGACCACATGTTTGCCTTTGGGGAGCAACCCCAACAATTCTCTTTAATGCTTATGGTTAATATTCCTTTCGCACCATGGTCATCAAAAATGAACAAAGCCAACATCAATAGTTTTCAAATAAAAAACGAAAGCCTGAACTTTCAAAAGCAGATGATTCTCAATGAAGCTTCAGGGATGATTTCAGGGATGAATATAGAGCTGACAAACTTAAAAAAGCAATATGATATTTCGGAAAAAAATATTATTCCAGCCTTACGAAGAAATTATGATACCACCATTATAGCCTGGCAAAACAACACTGGGGATTTGTTTGTTGTTCTTGACGCTTGGGAAGCATTAAACATGGCACAAATGGATACTTTGGATAAATTACAAGCCATTCTGAATACACAAGTAGAAATTGAAAAACAACTGGAAACTAATTAATTATGAGCCGATACTTAAAATATAGCTTGGTCGTTATAGTAATTTCTATTATTGGATTTGCAATCTATTACTTCGCAATAAGGTCAGATAAACCAATACACACTCAGCATCAAAAAGAAGTCTATACGTGTTCCATGCATCCTGAAATCATTCGGGACAAACCGGGAAACTGCCCTATTTGCGGAATGACTTTAGTAAAAAAGCAAGACTCCGGTCATGCTATAAAAAGCACTTCAATCGAAAATTTTTTAAAGCGTACCGATAATTTTATAGTAGGTAATTATAAAACCACAACACCAAAAGATACCATTTTAAACAGCGAAATAAATTTGCCTGGAATTGTAGCATACGACCCCAATTCCTCCATAAATATTGCAGCAAGAATGAGTGGTAGAATAGAAAAAATGTATGTCAATTATAAATACCAAAAAATAACTAAAGGACAAAAGCTTTTTGATTTATACAGTCCGGAATTACTCACCGAACAGCAAAATTTCATCTATTTAATGACTAATGACGCTGAAAACCATTCTATCATTAAAGCATCAAAACAAAAATTACTGCTCTACGGAATGACGCTTAATCAAGTAAATGCATTGGCTTCTGCCAAAAGGATAAACCCTCTAATTTCAATATACAGTCCTGCTTACGGAATTATTCAGGGAACCGAAAGCATGACCAAAAGCACGGAGGGCAGTATGCAAAATTCTAATATAACTACAGAAGCTTTAACCATTAAAGAAGGAGATTATATTAAAAAAAATGAAGGCGTTTTTAAATTAGTGAATACCGATAAAGTATGGGGTGTTTTTAATGTCTTGCCTGGATATAATAGCTTAATTAAAATAAACCAGCCTATAGATATTTCATCAGAATTTAACGAAAATGAGCCTATAACCGCCAAAGTAAATTTTATTGAAACACAATTCAACCAGACGGACAGAACCAATAGAATTAGAGTTTATTTAAATAACAGTTCGCTAAAGTTACCAATTGGTTTACGATTACAAGGGGTTGTGAAAACAAATCCAACGAAAGGGATTTGGCTGGAAAAAGAAGCTTTGGTGACCATTGGAAATAAGAAAATAGTTTTCATAAAAATGGAGGATGGCTTTAAAGCGAAAGAGATAAAAACAGGAATGGAAATCAATGACTTTATCCAGATTATAGATGGTATTTCGGTTGAAGATACAATTGCTAAAAATGCACAATATTTAATTGATAGCGAAAGCTTTATTAAAACAGACTAAAACATGAAAGCATTAATAAACATCAGTATCCTATTTATACTATTTACAATAGTAATAGCTTGTAATACTAAAAACAAGGAAGACCATGGCAAACATGCTACAAAAGAAAGTGTTTACTATACATGCGCTATGGATCCGCAGATAAGGGTAAGTAAACCGGGAAAATGTCCTATTTGTCACATGGACTTAACGCCAATAAAAAACGACGATTCTGCGGCTAACGAAATAGCCTTGAGTGAGCAGCAAATAAAATTGGGTAACATCACTATGCAAACTATAGCAGAATCAGGAAATAGTTTAGAAGAAACCTATACAGGTGTTTTAACGATCAATCAGGAAAAAGTTAAAACCATATCCTCCAGGGCGATGGGACGTATCGAAAAGCTATATTTCAAAACTACAGGGGATTATATTAGGAAAAACGAAGCGGTTTATCATTTATACAGCGAAGATATTGCGATAGCCAAGCAAGATTATTTCACAGCGTATAAACAGCTTGCAATGCCCGGTGATTTTGGGAAAAATGCTAAAACTATGCTAAATGCAGCCAAACAAAAACTATTGTTCTTTGGCTTATCCAATACCCAAATTGAAAGTATAAAAGCGAGCAATAAAATTTCTCCTTACACTACTTTCTACAGCACATTCAGTGGGTATGTTACGGAAATAATAGCCACAGAAGGCAGCTATATCATGGAGGGTTCGGGAATACTTAAATTAGCGGATTTAAATAGTCTTTGGCTTGAAGCACAGTTAAATGTAAACTATGTTAAAGGTGTAAAAATTGGACAAAATGCAAAAATTTCATTTACTGATTATCCAGATAAAACAATAAATGCCAAAGTTTCATTTATTAATCCGGAAATAAATCCAGACACCAGACTACTCTTAATTCGGATGGAAGTCCCAAATCCGAACTTATTCTTAAAACCAGGCATGCAGGCAATGACTAAATTAACCCAACCAAATGTGAAAGGATTATTTATTCCAACGGATGCTGTTATCAGAGAAGAACATGCCACTTATATATGGATTGAAAAAAGACATGGTGTATTTGAAAACCTCATGGTAGAAACAGGAATTGAAGCCAATGGGATGATAGAAATTAAATCAGAAATGGATCCAACAAAAAAAGTAGTCATTACGGGAGCGTATGCCATAAACAGCGAATACAAATTCCGCAAAGGAAGCGACCCTATGGAGGGAATGAAAATGTAATATTTAAAAATAAAAACAAAAAAATGACACACACCTATAATATCACCGGAATGTCTTGCGACGGTTGTCGTTCCAAAGTCGAAAAAACATTGAATTCAATTGACGGGATTCAAGCAACAGTTACTTTGGATCCGCCAATGGCAACGATAACAATGGATAAACACATTCCTACAACTCAATTGAAAGAGGCATTGACAGCCGCCGGAAATTATACAATAGCAATGAATAACGGGGTTGATTCTCATGGAACAACTGAGAAATCAATGGAAAAATCATGTTGCAGTTCGAATAAACAACAAGAGAAACCAACAGTGATTTTACCCAATAATGCGAAAGGCAAATACTATTGTCCTATGCATTGTGAGGGTGAAAAAGTCTATGATAAGCCAGGAAGTTGTCCCGTTTGCGGAATGGATTTGGTCCAAGAAGCAGCGTTGACAAATAGTAAAACGTTGTACACTTGCCCCATGCATCCTGAAGTAATTAAAGACGGTCCCGGTTCTTGTCCCATTTGTGGAATGGATTTAGTGCCAATGGAACCATCCGATTCTGAAGAAAATAAGGTCTATAATGACTTGGTTCGTAAAATGAAAATCGCAGTAATTTTTACAGTTACAGTGTTCTTAATTGCCATGTCGGATATGATTCCGAATAATCCATTAATGAAAATTATGGATGCTTCAAAATGGAATTGGGTACAACTGATTTTATCGCTTCCTGTAGTTTTTTATGCATGCTGGATGTTTTTTGAGCGTGCTTGGAAATCCATTATTACTTGGAATCTCAATATGTTTACCCTTATCGGCATTGGTACAGGAGTGGCGTTTTTATTTAGTTTAGTCGGAATGTTTTTTCCTGATATTTTTCCAAATGAATTTAAAACCCATAACGGAACGGTTTCGCTCTATTTTGAAGCAACAACAGTCATATTGACATTGGTTTTATTGGGGCAATTGTTAGAAGCCAGAGCACATAGTCGAACCAGTGGTGCGATAAAAGAATTGTTGAAATTAGCACCAACCGAAGCAACTTTGGTTAGCGATGGAGTGGATAAAGTAATCTCAATTCACGATATCAAAAAAGGGGATTTATTGCGTGTAAAACCGGGAGATAAAATTCCGGTGGATGGAAAAATCACCGATGGAGAAAGTACCATTGATGAATCGATGATTACTGGCGAACCCATTCCTGTTGATAAAAAAATAGGAGATAGCATTAGTTCAGGAACAATAAACGGAAATAAATCGTTTGTGATGATTGCCGAAAAAGTAGGTTCGGAAACCTTGCTTTCGCAAATTGTACAAATGGTCAATACTGCCAGTAGGTCTAAAGCACCAATCCAAAAACTAGCGGATAAAATCGCTAAATATTTTGTGCCAATTGTTGTCTTTGTTTCGGTAATCACCTTTTTTGTTTGGGCAAAATTTGGACCGGAACCCGCGATGGTTTATGGGTTTATCAATGCGATTGCCGTATTGATAATTGCCTGTCCGTGCGCTTTGGGATTAGCGACGCCTATGTCAGTCATGGTTGGTGTTGGGAAAGGAGCGCAATCGGGAGTTTTGATAAAAAACGCCGAAGCACTTGAAAATATGAACAAAGTAAATGTCTTAATTACCGATAAAACAGGAACAATCACGGAAGGAAAACCTTCTGTTGAAAAAGTATTTGCTATAAATAATGATGAAAATTCGCTATTGCAAAGTATTGCTTCCTTAAATCAATACAGCGAACATCCTTTGGCACAAGCCGTAGTCAATTTTGCGAAAGCGAAAGGAGTTTCATTAATCGAAGTCAAGGATTTTGAAGCGATTTCCGGCAAAGGAGTCATTGGCACGGTTACCAATAAAAAAGTGGCACTCGGAAATAAAAAATTAATGGAGCAAGTGAATGTTTCAGTTTCGGATGAATTAGAAAATAAAATCAGTGCCGAACAAAAACTGGGGAAAACGGTTTCTTATATTTCAGTTGATGGAATCGCGGTGGGATTTGTATCGATAACTGACGCTATAAAAGCAACAAGTGTCGAGGCCATAAAAGAACTGATGCGCCAGGGAGTTGAAGTAATTATGCTTACTGGTGATAATGAAAATACAGCAAAAGCAGTGGCGACACAATTGAATTTAAGTTCGTTTAAAGCGAGTTGTTTGCCCGAAGACAAGCTCAAGGAAATTAAACGATTGCAATCTGAAGGGAAAATTGTAGCGATGGCGGGTGACGGAATCAACGATGCTCCGGCTTTGGCGCAAGCCGACATAGGAATTGCGATGGGAACCGGAACGGATGTGGCTATTGAAAGTGCGAAAATAACGTTGGTGAAAGGCGATTTACAAGGAATCGTAAAAGCCAAAAATTTAAGCCATGCCGTGATGAAAAATATCAAGCAAAATTTATTCTTCGCTTTTTTCTACAATGTACTTGGAATTCCGATTGCTGCGGGCGTTTTGTATCCGTTTGTTGGAGTTTTGCTTTCGCCAATGATAGCGGCTTTGGCGATGAGTTTTAGTTCGGTTTCAGTAATTGTAAATGCGTTGCGATTGCGTGGTTTAAAACTTTAAATTAAAAATCAAATAACTGATATATTAAAAATGAAATTAACAAATAACATAGACAAATTAGGAACAATCGGTCTCTTTACGATAGCACTATTTTCACCTTGCTGTTTTCCGCTTTTTGCATTTGTAGCATCAATATTTGGATTGGGTAGTTTTGAATTGTTTGGTGGATGGACTATGTGGGTATTTCTCATCATGGTTTTAATTTCAATTATAGGTTTAATTATTTCTTATCAAAAGCATCGGAATTTTTTTTCGCTATTAATTGCCATACCATCGGTTGTATTAATTTATTACGAATATTATTTTAACAGCAATACTTATTTTATTTACATGGGGATGTTTGGTTTGTTATTAGCAACTGGAATTAATTATTACAGAAATAAATTGTACGGTACCTGCAATACTTGTGTAATCTATAACGGGAAGTCAGTAGAACTTAAATCAACTTTAGCCTGTCCAAATTGTGGACATAAAAAAGACGAAATAATGCCTACCGATGCTTGTCAATTCTTTTACGAATGCGAAAATTGTAAGACTGTATTAAAACCTAAACAGGGAGATTGTTGCGTTTATTGTAGTTATGGAACTGTAAAATGTCCGCCAATTCAGGCAGGAGATAAATGTTGTTAAAAGTCACAAAAGAAATTAAAGATGAAAAAATACTCCATAATTATAATCTTGCTTTTTGCTTTGAATGCTGCCGCACAAAAGGTAGTTCGTTACGATTTATATGTTCGGGATACAATTGTCACTTTTGGTGATAAACCCAAAAGAGCGATTGCCGTAAATGGACTAATTCCTATGCCCACGCTCACGTTTACCGAAGGCGATATTGCCGAAATTTATGTGCATAATGAGTTAAATGAAGGTACTTCGCTGCACTGGCATGGATTGTTTTTGCCCAATAAAGAAGATGGCGTGCCTAATTTGACACAAATGCCAATCAAACCAAATACAACCCATAAATATACGTTCCCAATTATCCAAAATGGAACCCATTGGTATCACAGTCATACCGGTTTGCAGGAACAAATCGGGATGTATGGTTTGTTTATTATGAATAAAAAAGCAGGTGATTCGACTTTTAGAAAAGGGATTGATGATTTGCCAACCGTTCCAATTATTCTGAGCGAATGGACGGATATGAAACCGGAAAATGTGCATCGGATGTTACACAATGCGACGGACTGGTTTGCGATTCAAAAAGGAACTACGCAAAGCTATTCTGAAGCTATAAAAGCGGGACATTTCAAGACTAAAGTCACCAACGAATGGAAACGGATGAACGCCATGGACGTCAGTGATGTATATTACAATAAATTCCTGATCAACGGGAAAAATGAAAGCCAGCTTTCACAGTTCAAGGCAGGTGATAAAGTACGTTTAAGAATTTCCAATGGTGGTGCTTCTACCTATTTTTGGTTGAATTATGCCGGAGGAAAAATCACTGTTGTTGCTAGTGACGGAAATGATGTGGAACCTGTTGAAGTCGATCGATTAATCGTTGCTGTTTCTGAAACGTATGATGTTGTTGTAACGATACCTGCGGATAAAACGGCGTATGAGTTTTTAGTCACTTCGGAGGATAGGACGAAATCGGCTTCGTTGTATTTAGGAGATGGCATCAAGCAATTGATTGCGCCTATGCCTAAATTAAAGTATTTTGAAGGAATGAAAATGATGAACGGCATGATGAAAATGAATGGCGATTTAGATGATATGGGCATGCAAATGTCACTCAACCAAATGGACATGAATGTGGTGATGTATCCTGAAATTACTGGAAACAGTCAAAAGTCAAAAGTCGAAAGTCAGAAAAATGATGAACATGCCAATCATAATCAATACGACTCCAACGCACTTTCTGACATCACGACCTTGAATTATGCGATGCTGAAATCACCTACTAAAACAACATTGCCAAAAGACGCACCGGTAAAAGAATTGCGGTTTGAATTATCAGGAAACATGAATCGCTATGTTTGGAGTCTGGACAATAAAGTGGTTTCGGAAGCCGACAAAATTCTAATTAAAAAAGGAGAGAATGTTCGAATAGTACTCTTCAACGGCTCCATGATGCGCCATCCGATGCATTTGCACGGACACGATTTTAGAGTGCTGAACGGAAAAGAAGCATACGCGCCGCTGAAAAACATCATCGATATTATGCCGATGGAAACCGATACGATTGAGTTTAATGCGAATGTTAAAGGCGATTGGTTTTTTCATTGTCACATTCTCTATCACATGATGGCGGGAATGGGCAGGGTTTTTAGTTATGAAAATCAAGAGCCAAATCCTTTGATTCCAAATCCAAAATTAGCGCAACGCAAATTGTTTGCTGATGACAGAGCTTTTCATGTGATGGCCGAAAATGATTTTGCCACCAATGGAAACGATGGAATGGCAATGTTAGGAAATACACGTTGGAGTATTGGAACAGAATGGCGTTTGGGCTACACCAATCATCATGGGTATGAAACCGAAACGCATATAGGACGATACATTGGGAAAATGCAATGGCTGATGCCGTTCATCGGTTTTGACTGGCGGTATCGAAAAATGGAAATGGGACCAATGGAAGAGAATCTTTTTGGTCAAGCCAATACCAAAGACAATCGCGCCGTTTTCAGTGCCGGAGTCGAATATACCTTGCCCATGCTCATCAAAGCACAAGCAGAAGTATTTACCGACGGAAATTTCAGGCTGCAATTTGAACGCATGGATATTCCGGTTTCCAAAAGATTGCGCATGAATTTAATGTGGAATACGGATAACGAATACATGGCAGGATTGCGGTATATTGTCAAGAGAAATTTTGGAATAACCACGCATTATGACAGTGATATGGGATTTGGTTTTGGGTTGAGTTTGAATTATTAAAAACGGAATACTTTGTTTTGTAATTTTGAGAAAAATATAGTACTATGTTACAACTTTCAGAAATCTGGATTTATCCTGTAAAATCATTAGGTGGAATTAAATTGCAAGAAGCTCAAGTGACCGATCGAGGTTTGGAGCACGATCGCCGTTGGCTGTTAGTTGATGAAAACGGAATATTTCTGACGCAAAGGGAACATCCGGAATTAGCTCTTTTTCAACCTGAAATTACAGGGAATTTTCTGAATATTACACATCGGGTACAATTAGAAAAGATACAACTTCCGCTACATCAATCTTTTTTGGAAACCGAAACTAAAATTGATGTGATGGTTTGGGAGGACTCTATTCAGGCGTATGAAGTAGATTCGGTTATTTCAGATTGGTTTTCCCGAATATTGGGATTTTCGGTTCGTTTGGTCTATATGCCCGAGGAAAGTCACCGAAAAGTGGAGGCTGAATATGCAGTTACGGAAGCTGATATTAATTCTTTTTCGGATGGATATCCTTTTTTGTTGATTGGTCAATCGTCATTGGATGATTTGAATTCACGTTTGAAGAAATCACTGCCGATGAATCGGTTTCGACCTAATTTTGTTTTTACAGGCAGTGACGCTTATGAAGAAGAATCTTGGAAAGAATTTACAATTGGTGAACTGACCTTTTTTGGCGTGAAACCTTGCGGAAGATGTGTAATCACAACAATAGACCAAGAAAATGGAGTGACATCAGGAAAAGAGCCTTTGCTGACTTTATCAAAATACAGGAATGTGGGAAATAAAGTGTTGTTTGGGCAAAACTTGATAGGTTCTGGAATTGGTATTGTTACTGTTGGTGATGCTATTGCCGTTTTGATTTCTATTTAAGTTCCGTTTTTTCTTCATAAGATAGACTTAACACTTTTGCGAAATTTCCTGGTTTTTCACGTTATTATTAGCTCATTATTGGGGTCGCAAAGAGACAATTGTGCAGCTTGTTTGTTGGAAATGTGTGAATTATACAATTATTGCCAAAAATTGTATTACATTTTTGCAAATGTATAGGGTTATTTTTGCTTCTTATGGAACAAATTATTCGAACCATCATTTAAAATTATTTACATGAATAACCCCTCAGCACCAAAGAAAATTACATGGATTATAGGATTGATTTGCGGTATACTTGGAATCATCGGACATTTTGTACATATTCAGATTTTAACAGAATATAATTACACGTTATTACTTATTGGTTTTGTTGTTTTGGCAGTAGGAACAACTGTAAAAGGAGTTTAAATAATTAGAAATTATGCTAGGATGAGAAACAAGTATTAATATAATAAATATATAATAATGTCAGAAAAAAACAAAAAACAATTTGGTGTTTGGATGGATTCACATCATGCAACTATTGTAGGAAGAGAAAATGTAGATTCAGGTGAGTTCGTAATATTAGGTCACGAAAAAGTTGACGGACAAGGTCGTAATTCAAGCGAAAACGCAGCAAACAATGCTGAAAGAGATTTACTTCATAAACTATTCAAAAATATTTCTGCTCATATGCAAAATGTTGATGAATTGCATGTGACAGGAACTGGTACTGCACAAGAACAATTTATTAAGTATTTGAGTGAGACTCCACAGTATAAAAATGTTGAGACTAAAGAAAGTACTTCTAATAAAATGGATGATGAAAGTTTAATTGAATATGTAGCTGCACAGTTCAACTAATCGCTTTAAAAAAAGCTATTTTTTATTGTTTAAATGAAATGCCTCCAAAAAAGTCAAAAGCTATTTGGAGGCATTTTTATGGACGCAAAGTCAGAGACGTTTGCGCAGCATTAATGACAAATTTATTCTTTGAATGAAGATTTTGCTGAGCTGGGTTCACTTACGCTAGCGCGAGAGTCCCGCTCGTGCCCACTATCAAAATCAATTCAAATCTATTTCTAAAATCGTTTGGTCATTATTTCCGTAATTTCGGGCACTACTATATTTCCAATCTATGGGATCAGTTACAAAACCAGATTCGACTGGATTGTAATGTATATAATTAATTTTTTGTTCAAAAACCTTTAATGACCAAATTTCTATTGGCTGATTATCCTGTTGCCAAAATTGTCTATGCTTTACATTACTATTCTTTTTTCCTGCTCGTTCCATCATCCAAAGCATCCATTCTCGTCGGCTTTCTTGAGCATTTTCTTCGATTGTTTGAAGTATTCTTTTTGATGTGAATCCTTTGAAATCTCTCATTAACCCTGATGGATCGCCATTTCCTGAGCGAAATATTAAATGATCATGGCTTGGCATAATACAATACCCATAAATTTCCATCGCTTTATTTTTTCTGCAAAAGTCCAATGATTCTATGATATTCCCAAAATACGTATCTCTTGTAAATACATCTATCCAATTTACTGTGGCAAAGCTTACAAAATAAGCTCCAGAGCTTTCTCCAAATTTATATTTTGTACTCATAGATTTGCTTGTGTTTAATCTAATTGTCAACTAAAAGTAAATGTATTAGTTCTAGTTTTTTTAGAAGCAGAAAATTTAGATTTAGATTTAGATTTTTGTTTTTCCTGTTTTTGTTTGCGGTCACGAGCGCAGGTTAAATTGGTTCACTTAGGCTAGCGCGAGCGTCCCGCTCGTGTCTCTTAAGAATTGATTTTTAGATTTGTTTTTTGTTCTTCTTGCTCTTGTTAGGTGTCACGAGCGGGACGCTCGCGCTAGCGGGGGGGTAGCGCCAGTTTATTCATTTTTTTTATCAAATAGATTATGTCTTTTAATTATTTCATGAATAACTGTAGACTTATAAAAAAATGAAATTCCACTATGTCCATTTCCTTCAGGAATATGCCCTGCATTCACGCCGATTAAATAACCATGCCTCGAATTTGGAATATTTCTTAAACCTCTTGGAGGTGCAAAAACGGGACTTCCTGACGCGCCTTCAGACGAAAATCCTTCATATGCTACACATTGTCCTTGATTTTCGCTGTCCCAAGAATAATCATATAATGGGTCACTTGCAATATTTCCACTTCTTAATATCGGCCTGTTTGCTAATTTATCATGTGTTTTGGGAAATCCAGAATAACAGACTAAGTCGAAAACATTAATTTCTTTATAAATATTTTCATCCGCTAAATGTTCTAATCCAAAATGCCAATGGAGCTGTTGCCCATCAACTAAATACATGTGAGCCCTGATTACTGCAATATCATTCTCACAGTCGTCATGAAAATAAATTTCGGCATTTTCGTGTAGCTTAAAAGAATATTCTGTATCATCTTGTTTGCGACCAGTAATTATAAACTTTGACAATTCAAAGTCTTTAAATTTTGCAGTAGGTTTTTTATAATCTAAATCAATTACATGTCTGTTGGTAATAATCCAAGCTACACCTGGAGAAATTTCAAGAATAAATCCAGTAGCAATTCCACTAATAGTCTTGATTCCGTCAGAATGTTCGGCGTAAATTTTATATGCAGAGTATAAAAAATCCTTTGAGGGTTCGTTAAACATTATTCGGTTATTTTGGTTTCTAAATTGGTGCTAACTCGTTTATATGTATGATAAAGTCATACATATCCACCCACAGCTGGCTAGCTTTGGATGATAAAAGTGATACATTATTAGTAATCCAAATATATAAATAAATTATTACAAATTTCCAAAGCGATTTTTTATTGTCGTATACCTCGACCCGCGTGAAGGATGGCAGTGAAAATCCTTTTATTAAGCGAAGCGCAATAAAAGATTGCAACGTACAGCCTGACCCGTAGTTTTTACGGAGGGGCACGCCCAAATTATTTTCCATTTCAGACCTGTGATTTTGTCAAATAACTGCTTAAAATTCAATCCCGTCTCTTCCTGACGCTTCGGGATTGGGATCGTGAATAAAAAGCTTGTTTGGGTTGGAAAAATTTTATAATTTTGCAGTCCAATTTTATTATGTAAATTAAAGAAGAAGATGGATATTAAAAGAGTAGCAATAGACGCTGTAACTGAGACAATTGTAATGACAGTTGTTCACATGGATTACAAAGGGCAAGTAGCAAAAAGAATAAACGAAAAAATGCCTTTGGCAACTGTTAAAGGATTTAGAAAAGGGGCTGTGCCTAAAGATCTTGTTGAAAAACAATATGGTAAAGGGATTAAACAAGAAGAAGTTCAGAAAGTTGTGGATTTAGCTTTAGAGCGTTTTGTACAATCAGAAAGATTAAACCTTCTTGGAACGCCACTTGCTAAAGTAAACGAAGATTTTTCTTGGGATACTGAAGAATTGGTTTTTGAATATGAAATTGGTTTAGTGCCCAACTTCGAATTGGATCTAGAAGCTAAAAACGACATCGTTAAATATGTAGTTTCTGCTGATGATAAATTAATCGAAGGTCAAGTAGAACGTATCCAAAAACAATTTGGAACTGCAATTCCTCAAGAAGTTGTTGCTGCAGATTCAGATGTAACAGGAACTTTCACAAACGAAGAAAAAGGAATAAATAACGCTACCACTATTGCTGCGGATCTTTTCAAAGACAAAGCGACTTTTGATTTATTCATTGGTAAAAAAGTAGGTGATGTAGTAACTGTAAACACTAAAGGCTTATTCGAAGACGATCATCAATTGATGGATGTTATGAAAGTAAATCATGATGACGTTCACGGATTAGAAGTTGATGTTGATTTCACAATTGAAGCAATCAATACAGCAGAATTGGCTGAATTGAACCAAGAATTGTTTGATAAACTTTTTGGAGCAGGAACTGTTGCTTCGCTTGAAGAATTGAAAGCAAAAATCAAGGAAGATGCTGAAAATCAATTTGCGCAACAAGCAGACCAAAAATTATTGGCTGATGTTCAGGATTTCTTGATCGAAAATACAAAATTCGACTTGCCATCTGAATTCTTGAAAAAATGGTTGCAAACCGTTGGAGAGAAAAAATTGTCTCCTGAAGAAGCTGAAGTAGAATATGCACGTTCTGAAAGAGGATTGCGTTTTCAGTTAATCGAAGGTAGAGCAATGGCTTCAAGCGATATCAAAATTACTTTTGAAGACTTGAAAACATTCACTACAAAATCAATCAAACAACAAATGGCGCAATTCGGGCAAACAAATCCTACTGACGAAGAAGTTCAAGGAATTGTTGCAAGAGTTTTGTCAAACCAAGACGAAGTAAAAAGACTTTCTGACCAAGTTGTTGCTGAGAAATTATTAGAATTGTTCAAAGAGAAAGCAAATCCTACAACTAAAGAAGTAACTTACGACGAATTTATTGCCGCTTCATACGGAGAATAATTTCTAAAAAAATAAGTATATTTGAGCGTCAAAAGAATAATTTTTTTGGCGCTCTTTTATTTGAATTAATTTCAGGAGCCAATCCAGCTATTCGTTACAAGTTTTTTCTTCCGTTTAAGTTTTTTTAAATTCTTTCAAGAGCTTCTTCCAGTCGCTTTGTAAGAATAAAAAAACTAAAAAACGGAATTCAAAAAGCTTTTCACTGCTATCTGGGCTAAAAATAAGACATATTGACATCATTTGTAAAGAGGTATGACCTTTGCATTAAATGGAATTCAAGATAATAACGTAAAACTTAGAACAAATAAATATGAACTACGGTAAAGAATTTAAAAAATTTGCGACAAAAGACCACGGCGTAAACTCGATGTACTACGATAAAATCGTAGGCGCAATGACTCCTAAAAACATGACTCCATATATCATCGAGGAGCGTCAGTTGAATATTTCACAATTAGACGTTTTCTCAAGGCTGATGATGGACAGAATTATATTCCTTGGAACAGGAATTGATGACCAAATCGCAAACATCGTTCAAGCACAGTTATTGTTCCTTGAAAGCGCTGATGCTTCAAAAGATATTCAGATTTATTTGAATTCTCCAGGAGGAAGCGTTTACGCAGGATTGGGGATTTATGACACGATGCAATACATCAAGCCAGATGTTGCAACTATTTGTACAGGAATGGCAGCTTCAATGGGAGCGGTGCTGTTGTGTGCAGGAGCTGCAGGAAAACGTTCGGCATTGCCACATTCAAGAGTAATGATTCACCAACCATCAGGCGGAGCTCAAGGAGTTGCTACTGATATGGAAATCAACTTACGTGAAATGTTGAAACTGAAAGATGAGTTGTACAAAATTATTTCTCACCACTCCGGACAAACTTTCGAGAAAGTACATGGGGACAGCGAGCGTGATTATTGGATGATTGCCGAAGAAGCAAAAGCATACGGAATGATTGATGAAGTTTTAGTAAGAGGATAATTTAGTTACAAGTTTAAGGTTTAAAGTTTAAGGTTTCTGTGGGAACTTTAAACTTTAAGCTTCTAAAACTTTAAACAAAAAAAGAATGGCAAAAGTAGTATTAGAGTGTTCGTTTTGTGGAAGAAAGAAGCCAGAAACCAATTTGTTGATTGCTGGTATCAATGCACATATTTGTGATAAATGTATCGAACAAGCACACGGAATTGTTTTAGAAGAATTAAAATCCAGCGGAAGTTCAAAAGTCGTTGGAGATTTGATTTTGAAGAAACCAAAAGAAATCAGAGCGTTCTTGGATCAGTATGTAATTGGACAGGACCAAACTAAAAAAGTAATGTCGGTTGCGGTTTACAATCACTACAAACGTTTGATGCAACAGCAACTGGACGATGAGGTTGAGATTGAAAAAAGCAACATCATCATGGTGGGACAAACAGGAACAGGAAAAACGTTAGTGGCTAAAACTATTGCGAAAATGTTGGATGTACCTTTGGCTATTGTTGATGCGACTGTTTTAACAGAAGCAGGATATGTTGGAGAAGATGTCGAAAGTATTTTGACGCGTCTTTTACAAGCTGCTGATTATGATGTCGCCAAAGCCGAACGCGGAATTGTATTCATTGACGAAATAGATAAAATTGCACGTAAAAGTGACAATCCGTCTATTACTCGTGACGTTTCTGGTGAAGGTGTGCAACAAGCATTATTGAAATTATTGGAAGGAACCGTTGTGAATGTGCCACCAAAAGGAGGACGTAAACACCCGGACCAAAAATTTGTTGAGGTAAATACGCAAAACATTTTGTTTATAGCCGGTGGTGCTTTTGATGGAATCGAAAGAATTATTTCTAAACGATTGAACCGTCAAGCCGTTGGTTATTCTACTTCTAAAAATGTGGATAATATTGATAAAGACAATTTGTTGCAATACATTATTCCAAAGGACATCAAAGATTTTGGATTGATTCCAGAGATTATTGGTCGTTTACCAGTATTGACACACATGGATCCTTTAGACAGAGAAACTTTGCGTGCAATTTTGACTCAGCCTAAAAATGCGTTAATCAAACAATACGAGAAATTGTTTTTGATGGATGATGTTGAATTTACCATTACAAATGAAGCATTGGATTTTATTGTTGACAAAGCTTTAGAATACAAATTAGGAGCTCGTGGATTGCGCTCTTTATGTGAAGCAATCTTAACCGATGCGATGTATGAATTGCCAAGTTCTGATGATAAAATATTAGAAATTGACGTGGATTATGCAAAAGAAACGTTGAATAAAAACTTATTGAAACGATTGGAGATTGCTTCTTAAAGATTGCATTTTTCTCATAAATACTAAACCTGTTCATTTATTGAGCAGGTTTTTTTTATGAATTATTTTCTGTAGATTTTTCAAAGTCCTGTTTTTGATTATAAAATCAAATGGAGTTTAAATAATGTGTAAATTTATAATTAAAAAATTTGACTCTAAAAATAATAATATGACAAAGCAAATATGGCTTAATTTACCGGTTAAAGAGGTGGCAAAATCAAAAGCATTTTTCGCTAAAATAGGTTTTTCTTTTAATGAGCAATATGCTACTCCGCATTCAACATGCCTGTCAGTTGGCGCTACTAATTTTGCGGTCATGCTTTTTGAGGAAGCGATATTTGAAGGTTTTGTGCAAAATAAAATTACAGATACGCAATCAAGTTCCGAAGTATTAATTTCAATTGATGCAGAAAGTAGAGAAGAAGTGGATGAATTCGCAAAGAAAGTAGAAGAAGCCGGAGGGACGCTTTTTGCTAAACCTGCGGAAAATCAAGGTTGGATGTACGGTTGTGCTTTTGCGGATTTAGACGGACATCGCTGGAATATGTTATATATGGATTTTAATAAAGTACCAAAACAGTAGGTTTTAAGTTAATCTAAAAAAACACAAAATGACAACACTGGAATTTAAAATCGAGATAAATGCTCCAAAAGAAAAAGTTTGGGACATTTTATGGAATGAAGAAACATACAAACAATGGACCTCCGTTTTTTGTGAAGGGTCTTATGCAGTAAGTGATTGGAAAGAAGGCAGTAAAATTCATTTTTTATCTCCAAATGGGGACGGAATGAATAGTGTTATTTATAAGAAAATTGATAATGAATACATGGCTTTTAAACATTTGAGTGAAATCAAAAACTTTCAGGAAATGCCTGTTGATGATGCGACTCAAGAATGGGCGGGTGCCATGGAAATGTACCGTTTGACCGAAGACAAAGGAATTACTGTTTTAGAAGCTAAAATGGATTCAGTCGAAAAGTATATCGATTATTTCAAAACGACATGGCCAAAAGCGTTAGATTTGGTAAAGAAACTTTCAGAAGTAAAATAATATATTAATCTTAAAATAGCATTATGGCATCAATTAATCCGTATTTAATTTTTAATGGAAATTGCGAAGAAGCATTTCTATTTTATCAATCTGTATTTGGTGGTGAATTCCCTTATGTTGGGAAGTTTAAAGATATGCCACCAGCGGAAGGTAATCCCGTGCTCTCTGAAGCAGATGGAAATAAAATAATGCATGTCACATTGCCAATCGGTGATGGATCCGTATTAATGGGAAGCGACAGCAATTCAGCAAGTGGGGACGTTGCTTTTGGACAAAACGTTTCGCTTTCAATCAATGCTAAGAGTAAAGAAGAAGCTGATAAATTGTTTAACGGACTTTCGGTAGGAGGAACGGTAACGATGCCAATGAATCAAACCTTTTGGGGTGCCTATTTTGGAATGTTTGTCGATAAATTTGGAATCAGTTGGATGATGAATTTTGATGAAAATGAAAAATAATTATCGTTAAAGCAAATTCTAGTTTGAAAAAATACCTTTGTCAAAGATTAAAACTTTGAAAGAGGGTAAAACTAGACCTGTTCATTTTGGAGCAGGTTTTTTTATAGCTAAGAATTATTTAATCTACTTATTGGTGATAAAGAAACACTAATATGAATGTACTTTAATCCAGTTTCGGCTCCCTCTCCTTTGGAGAGTCCCGAAACTTCGGGAGGGGTGAGGAATTCAAACTTCACTTTTCTCTTTGTGAAAAAACAAGGATTTCCTTTTTTATAAGCAATAGATTGTCGATTTTTGCCCTTCGTAAAATCAATAGTAATAAAAATGGCAGTAGAAGATAAAGAGATTATTTTATTAAAAGTTTCTGGTCAGGATAAACCTGGAGTAACAGCTGGTTTAACATCCATATTAGCGACTTATGATGCCATTATTTTAGATATTGGTCAAGCCGATATCCATGATACGCTATCTTTGGGTATTTTATTTGAAATACAAGCAGGGTCTAGTTCTGCGCCTGTTTTGAAAGATTTATTGTTCAAAGCCTATGAATTGGGGATTAAGGTTAACTTTATTCCAATTTCTATTCCGGATTACGAAATTTGGGTAAAAGCACAGCGCAAACAACGCTACATCATCAATGTTTTAGGAGAAACATTGACAGCTGTACAATTGGCGGCTGTGACCAAAATAATGTCGGACCAAAATTTAAATATAGATTCTATAATAAGATTAACCGGTAGAATTTCTGTGGTTGAAAAAGAAGAATATCCTCGTTCTTGCGTACAATTATCTGTAACGGGTAATATTGTCGATAAAACGTTGATGACTGCCAGTTTTATGGAAATTTCTAGAACTTTAGATGTGGATATCTCTTTTCAAGAAGACAATATGTATAGAAGAAACAGACGTTTGGTGTGTTTTGATATGGATTCTACCTTAATTCAAACCGAAGTAATTGATGAATTAGCTGAATTAGCAGGTGTAGGCGAACAAGTTAGAGCCATTACTGAATCGGCTATGAATGGCGAAATTGATTTTAGTGAAAGTTTTAAACAACGTATGGCTTTGTTAGAAGGCCTAAGTGAAGATGTGCTACAAACAGTTGCTGAAAATCTTCCTATAACACAAGGAGCGCATCGCTTGATGAAAGCCTTAAAATATTACGGATATAAAACCGCTATTTTATCGGGCGGATTCACCTACTTTGGTCATTATTTACAAAAGGAATTAGGGATTGATTACGTTCATGCCAATGAATTGGAGATTAAAGACGGTAAATTGACGGGCAAATATTTAGGTGAAATTGTTGATGGACAAAAGAAAGCCGAATATCTAAAAGCTATTGCAGAAAAAGAAGGCATAAATATCAATCAAACCATTGCGGTTGGTGATGGTGCAAATGATTTACCTATGTTGAACTTAGCCGGTTTAGGAATTGCTTTTCATGCCAAACCTACAGTCAAAGAAAATGCAGCTACATCAATCTCTAGCCTGGGACTAGACGGCGTTTTATACCTATTAGGCTACCACGACAGACATATTGATATGATGGATGAGGAGTAAAAAGTGCAAATGAAAATACATAAAAAAGGCTGTCTAAATAGTTTTAGATAGCCTTTTTTATGCTTTAATAGTAGCTGTTTTTTCAGATTTTTCCAATGTTTGTTTTTCGGGAGATTTACAAATTCCTCTGGCTCCACAACGCATTCTGTGTGGTCCGCAGGAACACAAAAAAATTACCGTTATCAAGATGTAAAAAATATTTTTCATCTTCCCGTTTTTTTAAGCTGTTTGAAACTGCATGCTTTTCAATTGTTCCAGGTAATCTCTTTGGTTTGATAATCTTGGAATTTTATGTTGCCCGCCCAGTTTATTTTTCCCTTTTAACCAGTCATAAAACAAATTTTTTCGGGCTACATTAATTACTAATGGGTTCAAAGTCATGTTATTGTAGCGTTTCGCTTCGTAATCAGAATTTAAGGATTGTATGGATTCATCCAATGCTTTCTGGAATTGGGATACGTCAGCAGGATTGTTTTTAAATTCAATCATCCATTCATGGGCACCTTTTTCTTTTCCATCCATAAATACAGGAGCAACGGTATATTCAACGACTTCCATTTGCGTTATTTTACAGGCGTTGGCAATAGCCTGATCCGTATTTTCGACCATCAATTCTTCCCCAAAAACATTGATATGATGTTTGGTTCTGCCCGTAACCCGAATTCTATAGGGATTTAATGAGGTGAAACGTACGGTGTCGCCTATCAAATAGCGCCATAAACCAGAATTCGTAGTAATCACTAATGCATAGTTTTTGAAAAGTTCTACATCGGCCAAACGAATTACTTTTTGATCAGGTGTGCCAAAAGTATCCATTGGAATAAATTCATAGAAAATTCCGTAATCCAGCATTAATAATAAATCACTGGAATAATTTAAATCCTGAATGGCAAAAAATCCCTCGGAGGCATTGTATATTTCGTAATATTTAAAATCTTTTTTCGGGAGTATTTTTTTATACTGTTCACGATAGGGCTCAAAATTTACACCGCCGTGAAAGTACACTTCGAGATTGGGCCAGACTTCAAATAAATTTCCTTTCCCGGTTTCTTCCAGCATTTTATTCATTAAAACTAACATCCACGAAGGAACTCCTGCAAAACTGGTTACATTTTCGTTTTTCGTTTCGTTTATAATCGCTGCAATTTTTGTTTCCCATTCACTCATTAGGGAAATTTTGCTGCTTGGCGTGCTGCTAAACTCAGCCCAAATAGGCATATTTTCGATTAATATCGCAGACAAGTCTCCAAAAAACGTATTGTTGTCTTCATAGATTTGTGAACTTCCGCCAAGACGTAGACTTTTTCCAAGAAAGAGTTCTGATTCTTCGTTGTTATTTAAATACAAACACAACAAATCCTTACTTCCTTTATAATGACAATCCTCCAGCGCTTCATTGCTTACCGGAATAAATTTACTTTTGGCATTCGTTGTTCCGCTGGATTTTGCAAACCATTTTATAGGGGCTTCCCAAAAAACATTTTGTTCACCTTTACGAGTTCTCTCAATTAGCGGCTGTAATTCTTCATAAGTAGAAATAGGAATTCGATCAGCAAAAGTTGCATAGGAATTTATCGAAGCATAATCATATTCTTTGCCTAAAACAGTGTTTTTTGATGACTGAATTAAATTCATAAGCAATTCTTCCTGAACCTCGTTCGGGTATTTTAAAAAAAGTTCAATCTGATGGATGCGTTGTTTCAGAACCCAAGAGGCAAACGAATTGATTATGGTTAGTGGCATTTTTAAATTATGAATTATGAATTACGAATTATAACTTTACCAAAAATAACAAAATTTGTTTAACTTGATGTGTTAAACCTGAAACTTTAAATAGAATGACTTACGAAGGTGTACTTACAAAAATGCAGACTGAATTTGGAAATCCAATTCAATATTATTTAGTTTTTGAGAATAGTTTTTTGAATGTGAATCAGTTGCTGAATAAAAATATCGAAATTAATTTTGTCGGATACCAATGTTTGAATTGCGGAAAGAAGAAAAAGATTTTCCGTCAAGGATTTTGCTATGATTGTTTTTATTCGAGTGCTGCTGTGGGAGATTGGATTATGAAACCCGAATTGAGTACGGCACATCTTGGAATTCAGGATAGGGATTTAGTTTATGAAGAAAAAGTACAGCTGCAACCGCATATTGTGTATTTGGCTTTGTCAAGCGAAGTAAAAGTAGGGGTAACAAGGAAAACTCAAATGCCAACCCGTTGGATTGATCAGGGCGCAACCCAAGCGCTTTCTATTGTGGAAGTTCCAAATAGGTATTTGGCGGGGATTACTGAGGTAGCTTTGAAAAACCATTATGCCGATAAAACTAATTGGCGTAAAATGTTAACTAATAATGTCGAACAAATCGATTTAATTGCTGAAAGATTGAAAGTGGAGCATCTAATTCCAACAGAAGTTCAGGAGTATTTCTATTCACAAAAAAATGATTTGTACGAAATGGATTATCCCGTTTTGCAATATCCAAATAAAGTAAATAGTCTGAGTTTAGATAAAACGCCACAGTTTCAAGGAAAACTCACTGGAATAAAAGGGCAATACCTTCTTTTTGATGATGGGACAGTTTTCAATATCCGGGGTTCTGAAGGATATGTGGTAACGATTAATGTATAAAAGAAAGCCTAAAAGTATTTGAAATTTTTAGGCTTTTTAGTTTAGAAAATAGTTTAAGGCGTTGTCTTAGGTTCTTCTGCTTTTTTCTTTTTATTAAACAATCCATTTAATAAATCGGTTGCTTTTGTTTTTACAGCATTCGTAGTTTCTTCCTTTGTTGTAGGAGTTGCCGTTTTTGTGGTATCGCTCGGTTTCTTGTTTTTATTGATATAATCAGTTAAGGCCGAAGTTCCTTGTTTTACTAATCGTTCTTTTTGTTGTTTCACTAATTGAGAAGTCAGATTGTTAACAGCACTTTTTATATCAGTTGAAATTTTTGGATTAGTGAAGTTTCCGGTTAAAATGGCATTTATAGGAAGGTTTTCCAATTTAGCAGCATCAGCAGGAGACAGTTTAGCAATTAATGCATTGGCTTCTGAACCCAGATATTTTGCCGGAACATCAAATTTGATGTTGTAATTCATACTTTGGTCAAAACCATGAGAGCCACCAATTGTTGCTTTTATGTCTTGGTATTTGATATTAAATGGTTTTACATTCACTTTTCCGTCTTTGAAAGTAATAGCCGCTTTCAAATCATTCAAATTGATTTTGCTTACATCAATGAACTTCAAATTAGAGCCCAGAGCCGTTAGCAAAGTCGAATTACTCGAATTTATAGTGGTTGAAAGCAACTGTCCCAATAAATCTCCGGTCAGTGTTTTTAAATCAGGCGTTAGTTCTTTTGCATCAAGATTTCCGTTCAATTTGATGGTTGAATTCAGCTTCCCGTTAATGATTCCAGCAATAGGCGCGATTT
The DNA here is from genome assembly GCF_048158725.1 of Flavobacterium arabinosi. Taxonomy (NCBI): domain Bacteria; kingdom Pseudomonadati; phylum Bacteroidota; class Flavobacteriia; order Flavobacteriales; family Flavobacteriaceae; genus Flavobacterium; species Flavobacterium arabinosi. Next base: position 421,390 of record NZ_JBLNKX010000002.1, on the reverse strand, counting down.
TTTTCAACATATCAAGTTGCGTAAAAGATTGTGCAATATCAACTTGATTTAAATTCAAATCCATATTGAAAACTGGCGTTTTTCCTTTTGTGGAAACTGCCCCATTTACGCCAATTGTTCCTCCAAAAATTGATGTTTTTACGTTTTCTAATGTTACTTTCTCATCCTTTACTATTAGTTTTCCCGAAACGTCTTTTAAGGTCAGATTGTTATATAAAACCGTAGTCGCTTTTGCGGTAAGCGTACAATTTAAGAAAGCTGGAATCTTCATTGCTTCCGCTTTTTTAGTTTGCTTCGCCTGCTCGCTGTCGCTCGGGTCAGTTTTAGTTTTTTCGCCAGTTGTCATGAAATCATCTATGGCTAATTGTTTGGAATTCATGTTGAAGTTTCCTTTCAATTCTTGGTTTTTAAAAATAAAACCGTAAAAATTCTCTAAAACTCCCGTTACACTAATGTCGCTTTTTCCAGTTGTCGCATTAAGTTCTTTCAAGTTGACCTGACTTGGATTAAACTGGACTAAGGCATTGCTAATGTTCATTGTTTTGCCATTTTCATCCACATAGTTGAAACCAGACAAACTCATCGTTCCGGCATTATTAATATTTTGATACTGACTTTTCTCTACGGATTGCATATCAAATTTTGTCGTTACATCTGCTTTTAAAATACCTGATAAAGGTTTGTCTAACTTTATAGGATATGCTTTGGAAAGATTGGCCAAGTTGATGGTTCCTTTTAAAGCCGCATCGACAATGGCATTTTGCGTTATATTTTTGATATTGGCTTTAGCATTGAAAACATCCTGATCTATTTTGAAAGAAAGTTGATCAAGGTTGACATAAGTATCGTTCAGAATTCCTGTTTCATTAATGATTTTAGTGTCAATAACTATATTTTGAACCGATTTCGGTAAATTAGGATATTTAAATGAAGCATTGTTTGATGCAATTTTAATGTTGAATTTCGGAACAGTTGTATTAGAATATAATCCTTTTGCAAAACCCATAACGGTAAAATCACCAGTTGTTTTCACATTGTCCAAACTTGCCGCATAAGCCGCCGGGATAACTCCCAAGAAATTTTTGAAAGAAGAAGTTGGCGTTTTGAATTTCAAATCATATTGTTGACCCGCTTCAACCATTTGAATGAACCCATCAAATTCTAACGGCAATTGATTGATTAACGCTTTGTTTTGTTTGAATGTGTATTTACTTTTTTCTAAATCAATACCCAAAACGGCATCTAAAGTCAAAGCGACATCTTTCATATAATTGACTTTATCCATGTCTAGCGTGACTTTTGCTGTTGACTTGGTAACCAAATCCAATTTTTTTGCGGCAAAATCTCCGGTTCCTTCATGGTTTAAACTATCAATTACCATTTTGATTTTTGAACTTTCGTCAAAATATTTGAATTTGAAGTTCTCGATTTTATAATTCTGAATTTTTAATGACAAAGGACTGCTTTTACCCTCATCTTTATTGTTTTTATCTTTCAGGGCAATGTCATAATTCCCAATTCCATCTTTATTGAATATGATATTGATTAACCCATTTTTTGAAGTTATTCCGTCAATATTCATTGCTTCGTTTTTGCCTTTAAAAAGTTCTTTTATGGACATTTTTAAATTCAATTCACCTAATGATATCAAAGTGTCGTCTTCAAAAGGAGCTTTGTTAATAATGATTAATTTATCGAGAGTTACATTCGCGTTTGGAAAATTTTTGAATAGACTCAAATCGGCATCAGCAAAAGAGACTTTTGCATCTACTTTTTCATTGATAGCTGCGGCAATTTTGGCTTTTATTTGATCTTTAAAAAAATAGGGGATAGCAAATAAAGCTGCTGCGAGTAGGACGATTATAATCCCAATGATTTTTAAAATTTTCTTTAGCATAATTTGATTTCTTAAGATTTTATAAGTTTAGCAAAAATGGTGTCTTCTTCCCACAAAAATAGCGGATTATAATTTAGGACATTTGTAATGTTTTCATAAATAACGAAACACTCTCTTTTTCTTTGCAAAAAAAAATCCGTTTAAGGGAGCTTAAACGGATTTTCTATCAGATGTTGTAAGTATTTATTTAATATTAATTTCAAAAGGCATGATGGCTTGAACGCCTTTCTGAGATTGCAATCTTTTTACTTCTTCGATGATTTTATAGTTTTCTTCCCCAATTTCTTCCTTAATAAAAGATTCTTTAGACTTACCAAATGGCAGATTAGCTAAAAGATCATTAATATCTTTTTCGTATTCAGGATAGTTTTGTGTGGAATATGTTTTTGTTTTTGCCAAAGTGGCAGCCTCCTGTATAGCGTCATTCAAACCTCCAATTTTATCTACAAGCCCAATTTTAACTGCTTCGGAACCAGCCCAAACTCTTCCTTGTGCGATAGCGTCTACTTGCGCAAAAGTCATTTTTCTTCCTTGTGCCACATGCATAACAAAAGTTTTATAAATATGTTCAATCTCTTCAAGTGTAACTGCTTTTAGTTTTTCATCCAATGGGACAAAAGGACTGTATCTCGCAGCGTTTTCATGTGTTTTTACTTGTTCTACATTTATCCCGATTTTCTTTGTCAATTGACTGAAATTAGGCAATATCCCAAAAACACCTATTGAACCGGTAATGGTATTGTTTTCGGCAAAAATTTTATTCGCGTTACAGGCAATATAATACCCTCCTGAAGCTGCGTAATTTCCCATCGAAACTACTACGGGTTTTACTTTTTTCGTTAATTCAACTTCTCTCCAAATCAAATCTGATGTCAAAGCACTTCCACCGGGACTATTGATTCTAAGTACAATGGCTTTTATATTCTTATCTTTTCGGGCTTCTTGTAATGAACGACGCATCGATCCTTCCCCTATAACATCTACATCACCTTCCCCGCTACGAATTTCGCCTTGAGCATAAATAATGGCAATTTTGTCATTGGCATCGGTATTTTTTGAAGTAGCCGCTACTTTTTTAGCATAATCCAAAATAGATACTTTGTTGTAATCTTCGTCTTTTTCTACTTTTAATATATTTTTAATGGCATCATGGTATACATCTTCGTAAGCCACAATGTCAACTAAACCTTTTGTTTTTGCCATTTGAGGAGTTCTTGCCAGAAGTCCGTTTGCAATTTCGTTTAGTTTCACCACCGGTACATTTCTGCTTTTTGAAATTTCTGTTACCACAGAATTCCAAATAGAATTCAATAAAGCGGAAGTTTGTTCTCTGTTAGCATCACTCATTTTATTTTCCAAAAAAGGCTCAACAGCACTTTTGTATTTTCCATGACGAATCACTTCCATTTTAACACCTGATTTTTCCTGAAAATCTTTGAAAAACAAAATTTCCGCAGACAGTCCTTTAAAATCCATTTCGCCTACAGGATTTAAATAAATAGGTTTGGCAACTGAATTTAAATAATATTCTTTCTGAGAATACGAATTGGCATAAGCCATTACAAATTTACCTGATTTTTTAAAATCCTGTAAAGCATCTCTTAAAGCTTTACTTTGGGCCATTCCTAATTGAGATTCGTCGTTCAAAATAGAAATTCCTTTGATGTCATCGTCAGTTTTTGCTTCTTCAATGGCACTGATAATATCAGTGAGACCTATGTTTTTTCCATCAGAAAAAATAGTTACCCAAGGATCTTTGAATTTACCGGCATAATCATTTTTTATATCTTCTAAATTTAATTCGATAACTGAATTGTTTTTTACGCTAATTCCTTCCGATTCACCTCCAAAAATGGCTCCTATAATTAGTATTCCAAAAAAGAACAGCATAAAAAAGATGAAAATACCTATGATGGTCGCCAACACATTTCCTAAAAACTTCATATTTATTTTTTTTTAATAAGTCTAAAAAGAGGTCAAATTGTTACAAATTTCAGGTTTTATAATTCTAGAATTAGTTATCAACACTCTTTGCAAAGATACTTCTATTCTAAAATTCTTTTAGTTAATTTGTGCTTAATATGAAATCACAACATCAAGTTATTTTATCGATAGGAAGCAATCAAGGAAACCGATTAGAAAATATTGAACTCTGCTTACAATTGCTCCATCAGGAAGTGGGAACGGTAATCAAAGTTTCAAAGCTATATGAAACGCCGTCTTGGGGTTTTGACAGTGATGCATTCTATAATTGTGCATTGATGATTCACACTTTTAGCTCGGCAAATAAAATTCTGGCCCGGGTTTTAAAAATTGAAAAAAAATTGGGCCGTATTCGCAATGAAGAACTAGGATACCAATCTAGAATTATAGATATTGACTTGATTGCTTTCGATTCAGCAATTATTGAAACCGAAAAGCTTCAGATTCCACATCCATTAATGCAAAACAGAAAATTTGTTTTGTTACCCATTCAGGATTTGAATTTAGATTGGAAACATCCTATTCTTAAAAAAACAGTATCGGAATTGCTTGAATTTTCTCCAGATCAAAGCGTTTGTAAAGTAGTACAAGATTTAGAAAGTCCTTTGCAAAGTATTGCTTTGGAGCAATTCAATTATGTGGCTTTTGAAGGGAATATTGGAGCAGGAAAGACAACTTTGGCTATGAAAATTGCTGAGGATTTTAATGCAAAAACAGTTTTAGAACGTTTTGCAGATAATCCATTTTTGCCTAAATTTTATAAAGATCAAAATCGATACGCTTTTCCGCTTGAAATGTCATTCCTTGCCGATAGGTACCAACAGTTGTCAGATGATTTAGCCCAATTTGATTTGTTTAAAGACTTTTTAGTAGCCGATTATCATATTTTTAAGTCTTTGATTTTTGCGAAAATAACACTGGCTGAAGATGAATATCGTTTGTATCGAAACCTGTTTGATATTATTTACAGAGAAATGCCGAAACCAGATTTGTATATTTATTTGTACCAAAATTCAGAGCGTCTTTTACAAAATATTAAAAAGAGAGGCAGAAGCTACGAACAAAAAATTCCAGCAGAATATTTGGATAAAATTAATAACGGATATCTAGACTATATTAAATCACAAACGGAACTGAATGTTCTGATTATAGATGTGTCTAATCGAGATTTTGTAAAAAATCAAGAAGATTACCTTTATATTCTGGATCAAATCCACCAGAAAATCAGTTAATAGAAATTAGAAATAATTATCTTTTTAACGAAAAATGACCTCTTATTTCGGGTTTTGTATTGTCTATTTTTAAAACATACCAATAATCGGATGCAGGCAAGATATTGTTATTGTATTTGCCATCCCAACTATATTTTAAGGCGTTTAATGTTATTATTAATTTGCCGTAACGATCAAAAATTAAAGCACTTGAATTGGGAGCGTTTTTCATTTCTTTTATTTCCCAAACGTCATTAAATCCATCGTTATTTGGGGTAAAATATTTTGCAATTGTAAATATTGTAAAATCTTGTTGTACTAGATTGCACAAGTTTTTTTCTCTAACGTATGCCGTGTGTTGTCCACTTTGGATGTAGGAAAATTTATTGGAACCCTGGAATAATTCTCCGTCAATTGAATACTCATAATAATTTTCCGGATTGGTTAGTTCGACTGTTATCGAGTTTTCGTTCACGATTATTGCCTTAATAATTGGTGCGGGATGCTCTATAACTTTAATATTTTTTTTTGAATCACAAGAAACCACAAAAGGGGAGCTAATCTTTACGCTGTAATCCCCTGTGGTTGAAACGACAATGGTTTGGGTGGTTTCGCCTCCCGGAGACCACAAATAATTCATTCCCGGTATGGAAGCATCTAATGTTGCGGTTTCAGTTTGGCATAAAATGACTTCTTCATTGATGTTGACAACGGGGTATATTGTTGCTGTTACTGACACTCTTCGGCTTGTGCATTGATTTGTAGTTTCAACATAATAGGTTGTTGTTGATGCAATACTAGGGGTCGTAAATGAGGTTCCTGTTCCTAATAAAGTTCCAGCTGTCGGAACATTGTACCAGTTTATTGTGCCTGCCGAAGCGGTCGCTCCCAGTGTTACTGTTCCTGTATCGCAGCGAGAAGCTGGCGTGGTCGAAGTAATTGATGGTGAAATATTAACAGTGGCAGTAATTGCGGTTCTTGTTGCTGTTGTACATCCAGATGCAACTGCATCAACATAATATATAGTTGTCGACACTATGTTTGGAGTTGTGAATGAGGTTCCAGTTCCTAATGAAGTTCCTCCCGTTTGGACATCATACCAATTTATAATTCCAGCCGAGGCTAACGCTCCCAATGTTACCGTGCCTGTATCGCAACGTGATGTTGGCGTTGTTGAAGTTATTGTTGGGGTAATATTAATAATGGCTGCAATGGCAGTTCTTGTTGGGGTTGTGCATGAGAAACCAGTAGCATCAACATAATAGGTAGTTGTTGATGCAATATTCGGGGTCGTAAATGAAGCTCCGGTTCCTAATGAAGTTCCACCTGTTGGTGCGTCATACCATTTAATTATTCCTGCCGAAGCGTTCGCTGTAAGCGTTACTGTTCCTGTATTGCAACGAGAAGCCGGAGTTGTCGAAGTGATCGATGGCGAAATATTAACAGTGGCAGTAATTGCAGTTCTTGTTGCTGTTGTACATCCAGATACAACTGCATCAACATAATATGTAGTTGTCGACACTATGCTTGGAGTTGTGAATGAGGTTCCGGTTCCTAATGAACTTCCTCCCGTTTGGACATTATACCAGTTTATAGTTCCAGCCGAGGCTGACGCTCCCAATGTTACAATGCCTGTATCGCAACGTGATGCTGATGTTGTTGAAGTAATAGATGGAATAGCATTTATAGTAGCAATAATTTCAGTTCTTGGTACAGTTGGACAATTCCCGTTTGTTGCATCCACATAATAAGAAGTAGATGTGGAAATTATGGGGGTAGTAAATGAATTTCCTGTCCATATTGGAATTCCGCCAGTACTAGAGGTATACCAATCTACGAGTCCGTCAGTAGCAGTTGCTTGGAGCATAACTGTTCCTGAACCACATCTTGAGGCTGGTATTGTGCTGTTTATTACTGGTATTGTCATTGTTGTACTTGCTGAAATTTGAAGAGGAAGTTCACCCGGCATTCCGCCATATTCTATAATATAACCTTTAGGTTGATAATTACCACTTGAATCACCAGTATTGGACATATCATTCCATGAGCCGGGAATTCCAACGCCAGGAGCAGTAATATGTGCATAGTCTTCATTTCCAGATTGATTTGGTTCGTTATTATTGGTATTCCAAAAAGCAAAATTAGGGGTTGAACCATTGCCTGTTCCGTTCCAAAATACTGTTCCGCTTTCTGGACCAGTTACCCATTTCCAGACTCCCTCTGTTTCAGCATCGCTGCCTCCAATCCAGCCTGCGCCCGGTGCTTGTTTACCTACTAATTGCGCCTCATCTGCAGCAGTGATTGTGGCTAAATAACCCTGTAAGCCATAATATGTTTTTGTTTCTGCCTCTGCTTTTGCTGCAGACCAAGTGATGCTTAAACTTGGTACATATTCGTAAAAATGACCATTTCGAGGTAAATAATTGGCTTGTCCTGGCCCTAAACTGATAGAAAAATTTTTAATTCCTGATGGTGAAGGAGATGAACTATAAAACTCAACATTTTTTATTGCAGTTTCAAAATCACTATAGGGAACTAAACTAGCTGTTGAACTAGACAAGATTAGTTTTCCTTCAGCAGGAATCCAATTGGATATGATATTAGGATAAGAACCCGTTAAAGTAAGTTGGTCTTGTCCATTAACATAACCTGATGAAATTTGAATGTAAACTGCATTGGTACTGGTCTCTGCGGGGTCATTTGTTATGGTTAAGCTTGTGGCAATTTTGACATAGGTTTGTGGACAGTATGTTTGATTTCCCTCTGCCTTAATCTTAGGGGGATCTATAGTAACTGCGTTTTTTTCCGAATTTTTACGTAATGGATTTTTAATCGAATTAGTTTTGTTTCTACCATCTTTTTTGGCAGACAAATTATAGGTACTGGCAAAAGTAGCTTTTGAACAGATAAATAATAGCAGCACTATGATTTTAAAAAAATGACTAAATCTCATTTTGTAAAAGTATTAATTATTTAATATTCAAAAAAAAAATTATTTCGGCCAATTTAATTTTCGAAACAAATCCCAGACTACAATACCTGCACTTACTGAGATGTTTAACGAATGTTTGGTTCCTAATTGTGGAATTTCGATACATCCGTCGCATAAAGCAACAGCTTCCTGAGAAACCCCATACACTTCGTTTCCGAAAACTAAAGCGTATTTTTTTTCTTTTTCAACTTCAAAATTTTGAAGAAAAACAGCACTTTCAACTTGTTCGATTGCAAGTGTGGTAATATTTTCTTTTTTTAATTTTTCAATAACTTGCAGAACGTTTTCATTGTGTTCCCAAGTCACAGTTTCGGTAGCGCCAAGTGCTGTTTTATGGATTTCTTTGTTTGGAGGTGTTGCTGTTATGCCGCACAAGTATATTTTTTCTATCAAAAAAGCATCAGCGGTTCTAAATACTGAACCAATATTATGTAAACTTCTAATGTCGTCTAACACTAAAATAAGTGGTGTTTTTTCGGATTCTTTAAAAGCTTCGATAGTTTTTCTTTCGAGTTCGCTGTTTTCCAGTTTTCTCATATATTTTTGGATTTTACTTGAATAAAAAAAGCTTCCGAAATTAGGGAAGCTTTTTTATTATAAATTAATTTAGAATTTAGCTTTTTGCATCATCTCCTAAAACAGTTCCTTTTATAGTAAGTACTTTAGTTGGTTGTCCTGCAGCATTTGAAGTTACAGTTACAGTTTTTGTAAACGCACCGATTCTATCAGTAGCATATTTAACACCAATAATACCTTTTGCACCAGGAGCAATTGGCTCTTTTGGAGTAGTAGGAACAGTACATCCGCATGAACCTTGAGTATTTGTGATAATTAATGGTTTGTTACCATTATTAGTAAAAACAAATTCACGTTTTCCGTCTGCATTGTGTGCAATTGTTCCGTAATCAATAACTTCAGTTACAAATACCATTCCTGCGCCATCTACTTTTGGAGTTGAAACTTTAGCAGTTGTAGCTTTTATTTTTTTTGTAACCTTTGATGTTTCTTGTGCATTAGAAGCTGTAACCCCTAATACTAATAATAACGCTAGTGTAACTATTTTTTTCATTTTCTTGTTTTTTTAATTCGTTAAACAAATTTAAAGAAAAAATCATGCCATTAGCTTAATTTTTCCTTAAAAAAATTAATTTTTTGAAGTGTTACTTATTCGCATTAAAATATTTAAATTCGCTGACACATTTTTTTTCATTTTTTAAATATAAAATAACTTGGCATCTAAAGAGAAAACAGTTAAAGAAACGCCTTTAATGAAGCAATATAATGATATCAAAAGGAAATATCCGGATGCGTGTTTATTGTTTAGAGTAGGGGATTTTTATGAAACTTTTGGAGAGGATGCCGTTCGTGCTTCAAAAATTCTCGGAATAACATTGACCAAAAGAGGGGCAGGTTCAGAAACAGAGACTGCACTGGCAGGTTTTCCGCATCATTCTATAAATACGTATTTACCAAAACTAGTCAAAGCGGGACTTCGTGTCGCTATTTGCGATCAGCTCGAAGATCCGAAAATGACCAAAACGATTGTGAAACGCGGTGTTACGGAGCTTGTAACTCCCGGTGTTTCTATGAATGATGAGGTTTTACAATCTAAAACCAATAACTTTTTAGCCTCTGTTTTCTTTGCCAATAAATCAATAGGGATTTCATTTCTTGATGTTTCCACCGGTGAATTCCTTACAGCACAAGGAAATGCAGAATATATTGATAAGTTATTGCAGAATTTTAATCCTAGCGAAGTTTTAATTCCAAAAAACAATAAAAATGATTTTCGCGAAATTTTCGGAGATGATTATCATAGTTTTTACTTGGAAGATTGGATTTATAAAGAAGATTATGCATTCGAAACCTTAACTAAGCATTTTCAAACTGTTTCTTTGAAAGGATTTGGAATCGAAGAATTGAAAGAAGGAACAATTGCTTCGGGAGCGATTTTGTATTATTTATCCGAAACGCAACATAATAGAGTACAGCATATAACTGCTATTCAACGTATCGCCGAAGATGCTTATGTTTGGATGGACCGATTTACAATTCGAAATCTGGAATTGTATCATAGTTATAATCCAAATGCAGTTACGCTTCTCGATGTGATTGATAAAACGCTTTCGCCAATGGGTGGCCGTCTGTTAAAAAGATGGTTAGCGCTTCCTTTGAAAGATAGTGCTAAGATTCAAAGCCGTCATCAAGTGGTTTCTTATTTAAAAGAACATCAGGATGTTTTGAAAAATATACAGAATCAAATCAAACAAATCTCAGATTTGGAACGTTTGATTTCGAAAATTGCTGCTGGAAAAGTATCACCTCGTGAAGTGGTTTATTTGAAAGAATCATTGGACGCGATTATTCCGATAAAAACCTTGGCTTTAGAAAGTCCGCAGGAAGCAGTAAAAGTAATTGGTGATAGTTTACACAGTTGCGAATTATTGCGCGAAAAAATCAAAACCGTTTTAAATCAAGATGCTCCTGTGGCTATTGCCAAGGGGAATGCTATCGCTAAAGGAATCAATGCGGAATTAGATGATTTAAGGGCCATATCTACTTCCGGGAAAGAATTCTTGGACGGAATCGAAAAACGAGAATCACAATTGACAGGAATTTCCTCGTTGAAAATTTCCTTTAATAATGTTTTTGGTTATTATATCGAAGTTAGAAACTTGCATAAAGATAAAGTTCCTGCTGAATGGATTCGAAAGCAAACTTTGGTCAATGCGGAACGTTATATTACGGAGGAATTAAAAGAATACGAAACTAAAATCCTTGGTGCCGAAGAAAAAATTCATAAAATAGAAGTAGAGTTATTTGAACAATTAGTGAGTTGGATTGCTACTTATATCAAGCCGGTTCAAATGAATGCAAATTTAGTTGCGCAATTGGATTGTTTGTGTTCTTTCACGCAATTGGCTATCGAAAATAAATATGTTTGTCCGGAACTAGACGAAACATTCGAACTAGAAATTAAAAACGGAAGACATCCTGTTATCGAAAAACAACTGCCTGTTGGAATGCCTTATATTGCTAATGATGTTTTCTTGGATAGAGAAACGCAACAGCTGATAATGATCACGGGGCCCAATATGTCCGGAAAATCGGCTATTTTACGTCAAACGGCCTTGATTGTGCTCTTATCTCAAATGGGAAGTTTTGTTCCTGCGGACAGCGTGAGAATGGGAATTGTAGATAAAATATTCACCAGAGTAGGGGCTAGCGATAACATTTCGATGGGAGAATCTACATTTATGGTCGAAATGAATGAAACAGCTTCTATCTTGAATAATATTTCCGATAGAAGTTTGGTGCTGTTGGATGAAATTGGAAGAGGAACGAGCACCTATGACGGAATTTCTATTGCTTGGGCAATTGCAGAGTTCTTACACGAACATCCTTCTAGGCCTAAAACGTTGTTTGCGACGCATTATCACGAGTTGAATGAAATGAGTGAATCTCTGCCTAGGATTCAGAATTATAATGTTGCTGTCAAAGAATTGAAAGATACCGTGCTTTTTATTCGGAAATTAGTAAAAGGAGGAAGTGCGCATAGTTTTGGAATACATGTCGCTAAAATGGCCGGAATGCCTCAAATCGTAATTTTGAAAGCACAGAAGCTTTTGAAAAAATTAGAAAAGAATCATTCGAGCGATGCACTGAACGGAATTAAAGCTGTAAAAGATGAAATGCAAATGAGCTTCTTTAATCTGGATGATCCTTTGTTGGAGGAAATCAAAGAAGAGATCATAAGTTTAGATATAAATACCATTACACCTATGGAAGCATTGATGAAACTTAATGAAATTAAAAGAATGTTGACCAGAAAATAATTTATTTTGTTTTAAAGTTTACGTTATCAGAAAGTTAACTTTTATCTGTGATTTTTTTATAAAAAAGGCTTGTATAATTCAATAAATGTCCTAAATTTGCATCCGCAATACAGAACAAGTATCGCGGTTCTTTCTAAGAATTGAAAATGCGAAAATAGCTCAGTTGGTAGAGCGCGACCTTGCCAAGGTCGAGGTCGCGGGTTCGAGCCCCGTTTTTCGCTCCAACACCACATAATGCTCGGATGGTGAAATTGGTAGACACGCTGGACTTAAAATCCAGTGAACAGCAATGTTCGTGCGGGTTCAAGTCCCGCTCTGAGTACTAAAAAAGCTTCAAACTATGTTTGGAGCTTTTTTTATTAAACAATTTTTTAAATGTATTTTATTTATATAATTTATTCTAAAAAATTAGACAGATTTTACGTCGGAACTACGGATGATGTCGAAAAAAGATTGGCTGAGCATAATTCAGGATTTTATAGCGAAGCGTTTACAGTAAAAGGAGTTCCTTGGGAATTGAGTTTAAAATTCGAGTGTAAATCGAGTGAGAAAGCTTATGGATTAGAGAAGTTTTTGAAAAGAATGAAGTCTAGGATTTTTTTGGAGAAAGTGATAGTTAATCCGGGTATTTTATTAGATATTCAAAATAAAATATAATTTTAAAACGGGTTCAACTCCGAAGCTTCGGAGCCGCTCTGAGTACTAAAAAAGCTTCAAACTATGTTTGGAGCTTTTTTTATTTTATAACAAATCCATTTTAATTTTTTGAATGTCAATTTAAACAACTGCTATTGCAGTGTTTTTAGCGTGGCAAGGGTGAAGTAAAGCATATTTGTTAGGAGAGTTGGTTTTTAATGATTTGGTGTATTTAAAGATGTATTATGGGAGCTTTTGTGATTAGTAAAAGAAATAATGACGAGTATAAGTTTGTTTTCACTTCTAGAAAAGGGAAAATTATTTTTACAAGTTTAAGTTATGAACTTAAGTTTGAGTGTGAAGAAGATATTGAAAAGTTTAAACAAGACATTGCATCAGCTGATTTTTTAAAGTTTAAATCTTCTAATGGGAAGTACTTCTTTAAATTGATGTCAGGAGGGAATCATTTTGCGACAAGTAGAAAATATACCACTTCCTTGCGTCTGCAAAAAGGAATAAGTGAAATTGTACTCTACGGGTCAAAGTCGGAAATATTAGATTTTTCGGAGAATGATTTTATTTTCTCTGATTAAGATTTAGAAAACAATTGTTTTGAAACAAAAAAAGAGAGTATTGGTGATTACCAATGCTCTCTTTTTTGTTATTTATCATGAGGTTAAAAAAACGCTACTATAAATAATTAAAAAAGCCATCTCGCTAGGCGGATGGCTCTAAAATTTTTAGAATTTGAGTTCTAATTATTTTTTTGCAGCTTCAGTTGCAGTTTTAGCAGCGTCAGTTGCAGTTGCAGCAGCTTCAGTAGCTACAGCAGCAGCAGAATCAACAACTACAGCAGCAGAATCAACTACAGCAGCAGCAGAGTCAACAACAACAGCAGCAGAGTCAACTACAGCAGCGTCACCAGCAGGAGCGTCAGCTTTTTTACATGATACAACAGTTAAAACAGCAACAACAGCTAAACTTAAAAATACTTTTTTCATCTTACTTTATTATAAAAGGTTAATTATTAATTCGTGGCAAAGATATAAATTTTTTAATATGTAAAATATTTTTTTATTTTTTTTTTAAAAAATAATATTTTTTGTCAACATTCTCATTTACAACAACTATTATGCCAGAAGGCTAATGGAGTGAAATATATTGTTGCTAATTTAATGAATGATACTCTTACAAACTTTTTTATAATCCAATTTTGGTGAGTATCAAAGCTTCTTACAGAAAGTTATTAAGAGTTCGCTTAATAACGGATCGTTTGTCCGAAAGAAAATTTTTAGATTAATTTATTGTTAAGAGATGCTTTTATTAAATCAGTATTAAAATATTAATGTGCCCCAAAATTTGAAATGGTATTCATAATCACATTTGTGGCGCCTTTATTCATTTGTACAAAAGTGCTGCAAATATGTCCTCTTTCTTGTCGTTCTATCTCGTTTAGGATTAAGTTTGTGAAAGCAGCATCCAGTTCCTTTTTATTAGAAACAGAAATACAGCCTTCCAGATTCATTAAAGCAGTTGCTTCGGCAAAATGGGAATAGTTTGGCCCTATAACTATTGGGACGCCAAAAGTTGCCGGTTCAAGGATGTTATGCACGCCAGGATTTCCAAAACCACCACCAACATAAGCAATATCGGCATAACTGTATATTTTGGTCAGAATCCCGATGGTATTAATGATCAAGACATCATACTCAGCAAGAGCAGCATTTTCCTTTTCAGAAAAGAGAATGGTTTTCTTGGTAATGCTATTTTTTAGCTGTTGAATCTGTTCGTCTTTTATATTGTGTGGTGCAATTATAAATTTGACATTGCACGTATTCGAATTTATAAAATCGACTAATAAATTTTCGTCTTTGGGCCAAGAACTGCCAATTACAATAGTTAAAGTATCGTTTTTAAAATTGGCAATAAAGTCCAAAGTGTTGTCTTTTTCTAAAATTGCAGCAACTCTGTCAAAACGAGTGTCTCCGGAAACGGCTACATTGGTTTTGCCTAATTGGAGCAATAATTTTTTCGAGTTTTCATTTTGAACAAAAAAATAAGTGAAGGTATCCAGCGCTTTTCTGTAAAAACCACCGTACCATTTAAAGAACATTTGGTTCTCTCTTAGGATGCCAGAAACCAAATAAGTTGGCGTGTTTAGCTTTTTAAGTTTGCTTAAATAATTCAGCCAATATTCATATTTGATAAAAAACACCAAATCCGGATGAACAAGTTTCAAGAACTCCTGTGCATTTTTTTGCGTGTCCAAAGGCAAATAAACCGTGACATCAGCAACGGTATTGTTTTTACGAACTTCATATCCCGAAGGGGAGAAAAAGGTAACCACAATTTTATGTGAAGGGAATTTTTCTTTGATTTTTTCAATAACAGGCAATCCTTGTTCGTATTCGCCTAATGAGGCAGCGTGAAACCAAATTGTTTTATCAGAAGGTTTTATTTTTTGTTCCAAAGTAGGAAAAACAACTTTCCGACCTTCAATAAAAAGTTTGATTTTTGGACTGAAGAAAGCTATTATTTTTAATAAAAAACCAGCAATCCGAACAATAAGATTATAAAGAAAAAGCATCATTGAAATTTTGGGGCTAAAATACGTTTTCTTTATATTAATTTCTTCCGAAAGAAATATTTAAATTTTGGTTGTCAGGAACCTACTTTTTTATTTCATTGGAAGACTATTTTTTAATGTGGGTTTCATTGGTTTAAACTCATTAAATAACTATTTTTGTTTTTCGTTTTAAGAAAGTGTTTGTTGTTTTTAGAAACCTTAAACTTTAGAACTTTAAACAAAAATTTCAATGAAAAAAATCCAAATGGTTGACCTAAAAAGTCAATATGATAAAATAAAAGACGTTGTAAATACCTCTATTCAGGAAGTTTTAGATACCAATACTTATATCAACGGGCCTCAAGTTCATCAATTCCAAAAATCTTTAGAAGAATATTTAGAAGTAAAGCATGTAATTCCTTGTGCCAATGGAACTGATGCTTTGCAAATTGCGATGATGGGATTGGATTTAAAACCGGGTGATGAGGTAATCACTGCCGATTTTACTTTTGCCGCAACCGTGGAAGTAATTGCGTTATTGCAATTAACACCTGTTTTAGTCGATGTTGACTTGGTAAATATGAATATTTCTATCGAAGGAATTAAAAAAGCGATTACGCCAAAAACCAAAGCCATTGTACCTGTACATTTGTTTGGTCGTGCTGCCAATATGGAAGCAATTATGGTTATTGCTAAAGAGCATAATTTATATGTTATTGAAGATAATGCACAAGCGATAGGCGCTAATTGTAAATTTTCGGATGGAACCAAAAAGAAGGCCGGGACAATTGGACACGTCGGTTCTACTTCATTTTTCCCGTCTAAAAATTTAGGATGTTACGGTGATGGCGGTGCTATTTTTACCAATGATGATGCATTGGCTCACAAACTTCGCGGAATTGTAAATCACGGTATGTATGAGCGTTATCATCACGATGTAGTAGGTGTGAATTCTCGTTTAGACAGTATTCAGGCAGCGGTCTTGAATGCTAAATTGCCTTTATTGGATGATTACAGCAAAGCAAGACAAGATGCTGCCAGAAAATATTCTATAGCTTTTGAAGGGCATAAAAATATAATTGCGCCAAACATTTGTGATATTTGTGATTGCCACGTTTTTCATCAATATACCTTACGAATTATAGATGCCGACAGGAATGGTTTAATGCAACATTTATTAGATAAAGGAATTCCTTGTGCTATTTATTATCCAATTCCGTTGCATTCTCAAAAGGCTTATTTAGATTCAAGATACAAAGAAGAAGATTTTCCTGTAACCAATCAGTTAGTTAAAGAAGTACTTTCTTTACCCATGCACACCGAATTAGATGAGGAACAAATCAAGTTTATTACTGACAGCGTTTTGGAATTTTTAAACTAAATAAGATGAAATATTTTTTTGCAACTATTGCGGTGGTTTTATTTCAATTTTCAGGTTTTGCTCAAAATAGTTCCAAATCTAAAGAAGAAATCGCCGTTGCTTCTCGTGTCGAAAATTTGCGTCAAGCATTGATTGATGCAGATGGAAGTAAATTGAAGGAATTGACGTCTGCAACTTTGAGTTACGGACATTCGAGTGGACTTGTACAAAATCAAGCTGTTTTTATAGAAAAAATTGTCAATGGAGAGTCTGATTTCGTTACGATTGAATTCCAAAATCAAATAATTAGTATTAGTGGCAATGTTGCCATAGTTCGCCATAATTTGGCTGCTCACACCAAAGATGGCGGGATTGAGAAGGATATAAAAATTGGAATAATGCTCGTTTGGCAAAAGCAAAAAAACAAATGGTTGTTAATCGCCAGACAGGCGTTTAAATTACCGTCATAAAAAATAAAGATGAAAATACTAGTAACAGGAGGGTTGGGTTTTATCGGTTCGCATACTGTTGTCGAATTGCAAAATCAGGGTTTTGAAGTGATCATTATCGATGATCTTTCGAATTCATCTTTGAAAGTGCTGGACGGAATTCAGAATATTACTGGAAAAGTTCCCGCTTTCGAAAAGCTGGATTTGCGCGAAAAAGAAAAACTGCAGGATTTTTTCAAAAGACATCACGATATTTCAGGGGTGATACACTTTGCAGCTTCAAAAGCAGTTGGTGAAAGCGTTGAAAATCCATTGTTATATTATGAAAACAATATCAACACCTTGGTATATCTACTTCAAGAATTGCAACAAAAACCAGAAGCTAGTTTTATTTTTAGTTCGTCTTGCACGGTTTACGGTCAAGCTGAAAAAATGCCAATTACTGAAGATGCATCTATTCAAACGGCGATGTCTCCTTATGGAAATACAAAACAGATTGGGGAGGAAATTATCATTGATACTGCTAAAGTAACCAATATTAATGCTATTTTATTGCGTTATTTCAACCCGATTGGAGCACATCCATCTGCTGAAATTGGGGAATTACCTATTGGAGTGCCACAAAATTTAGTGCCATTTATTACTCAAACCGGATTGGGTTTGCGAAAAGAATTATCTGTTTACGGCGACGATTATCCTACGCCAGATGGAACAGCAGTACGGGATTATATTCACGTAGTTGATTTGGCGAAAGCCCACGTTATTGCTTTACAACGACTATTGAATAAAAAAAACACGGCTAAAGTAGAAACTTTTAATTTGGGAACCGGAACAGGAAGTTCTGTACTAGAAGTGATTAAAGCTTTTGAAAAAGTAAGCGGTAAAAAATTACCTTACAAAATAGTTGCCCGTAGAGAAGGAGATATTACTTCGGCTTACGCCAATACGGATAAAGCGAATAATGTTCTGGGCTGGAAAGCGCAATCCACTTTAGAAGAAGCTATGGAAAGTGCATGGAAGTGGGAACAGAAAATCAGGAAATAAAAAAAAGCTGCCAATGCATTACCCCCAATAAGTTAGACGCTATTTGGGGTAATGCATTGGCAGCTTTTTTTTATTATTTTTTTGCTGCTTCTTTTAGTTTTTCCGCGGCTTGATTCATTTTATCAGCCCCTTTTTCAAGAACTTCTCCTGCTTTAACCTTAGTAGAATCAGCTGCAGCATCAACTTTTACAGCTGCTGTATCTATAGCCTCTTCCATCTCATTTCCAACAGCTTCGGTAGCCTCTTTTACTTCGTCTTTTGTTTCTTTTTTACAAGAAGTCATTAAAGTTGCAACAAATGCTAATCCTAAAAGTGCTTTTTTCATTTTTTTTATTTTAAAAATTGATAATTGGATGAACTCATCCTATAAAGATAAAAAAAATCCTCACAAAATTTTATTCGTGAGGATTCTATTTTAAATCAATTTAAGATCCGTTATCAGAAATTACGCATTCGCAGTCACTGCTTCTTTATCAATTTTTCCAATCAATCCTGCCAATACTTTTCCTGGACCTACTTCAGTAAACAAAGTCGCGCCATCTTTAATCATTTGTTGTACGGATTGTGTCCATTTTACTGGAGCTGTCAATTGGATGATTAGGTTTTTCTTGATTTCGTCAGCGTCAGAAACAGCACTTGCCGTTACATTTTGGTATACAGGGCAAATAGGATTTGAGAAAGTCGTTGCTTCAATAGCAGCGGCCAATTCTTCTCTTGCCGGTTCCATCATTGGAGAGTGAAAAGCACCACCAACAGGCAATAATAAAGCGCGTTTTGCACCTGCCGCTTTCATCGCTTCACAGGCTTTTTCCACTGCCGATGTTTCCCCTGAAATCACTAATTGTCCCGGGCAGTTATAATTAGCAGCGACTACAATTCCGTCAATCGAAGCACAAACTTCTTCCACGATATTGTCCGCTAATCCTAAAACGGCCGCCATAGTCGAAGGTTTTATTTCGCAGGCTTTTTGCATCGCCAGCGCCCGTTTTGAAACCAATTGCAATCCGTCTTCAAAAGACAATGCACCGTTTGCCACTAATGCTGAAAATTCGCCTAATGAATGTCCCGCTACCATTTCCGGTTTGAAATCTTCACCCAATGTTTTTGCCAAAATGACCGAATGCAAGAAAACTGCGGGTTGTGTAACTTTGGTTTCTTTCAATTCTTCGGCGGTTCCTTCAAACATGATGTCTGTGATGCGGAAACCTAAAATTTCATTGGCTTTCTCGAATAATTCTTTTGCTAATGGGGAGTTTTCATATAAGTCTTTGCCCATTCCTGTAAATTGTGCGCCCTGACCCGGAAATACGTATGCTTTCATGTGTCTAATTTAAAGATTGAAAAATTTAAAGATTGAAAAATTAGTTTCAATCAGAACGCAAAAATACTATTTTTTACGGTATTTGAAACCATCTGTTTGGGTTCATTTTGCTACTGAAAAGTTTGCCTTTATTGTAGATAATTAAGATTCAATCAAAAAAAAATCCACTCAAATTAAGGAGTGGATCTACAAGTCAAAATTAAAGAACGAAATAAGCGTTATTTAAAGGTTGTATATGATGTGCTTTTGCTTCAGAAGCATGCACTTCTTCATCAAATTCATCTCGATATTCGTTAACCATCTGCATAAGGTTTTTTTCAATTGCATTTGAAATGGCACTTACGGGAGTGTCTGTAGGTCTGTTTTCAAATGGATCTTGTAAATGAATAGCCATTTTTTCGATTAAGAAAAAAGCAGCGGCAATAGTGGTCACTAATGGAATTTGAAGCCAGCCGATAATGTTAATTAATCCAAAAGGTAAGAGTATTATAAATAAACACAGCGCAAATCGGATGTACATACTGTATGTTGTTGGGAAAATAGTGTTTTTTATACGTTCACACTTTCCCATTGCATCACACAATCGTGTTAATGTATTGTCAATTTCCACTTGCTGGTAAACATTTATTTTATTGGTACTAAGTGCCTTTTTTAAATCTTTGGCGTGTAACATTAAAATAGCATTAGGAACATGTTTATGTCTTTTTACAAATCGCAAATCATCTTCATCCAGTAAATCCTTTATTGTTTTTGTAGGATCTTTTTCTCGCAGCATTTGTCCAAGGCTATAACACCAAGCAGCTTGTCTTTTTGCAAATTTTTCTTTGAAATCGTTTGCCTCTACCGAAAAATCGGGATCATTGTAGAAAATAATAATTTGTCTCAATAGTGTTCGGGAATCGTTAACGATGGAACCCCAAATTATTCGAGCTTCCCACCAACGGTCATAAGCTTGGTTGGATTTGAATGCCAGTAGTAATGAAATAATTGTACCAATTATTGTGGGGATTGCAATAGGAATATTAATAGACACAGTTTTGAAAAAATAGCGAAAAATTTCAAATGCAATGCAAAAGAAAATGACTAATGCTAATTCATTTTTTATTTTACCCAATACATATTTCATGGGAATTTTCTTTTTTAGTAACATATATTTTGAATTAAAATTTTAAACAATCATTATTAATAAATCTCTTCATATAAAGAAAGAACGGGTAAACCTAATGTTTCGTTAAGAGCAGTTTTTTCTTTTTTTAGCAGCTTTAGTTTCTTGGGTTTTCGTGTTTCAATCAGAATATTTATGTTGTTTTTTGATATTGTATCGGTTAAAAAATGTTCTATTTCATTCGCTTTTTGTCGGTCATCTATCTTGGTTTGACTTACAATTTTTAAAGAAAAAAGAGCATCTACATAGGTTTGTAAATCTTCTACTTGAAGGACTGAATCTGAATTTTTAATATACAACGCTTGGCTAAATGGTTCTTCTTCAAAGTTCGTGTTGAGGTGTAAAATGGGACATTTGCTATTAGAAATGATTTGGACACAATACATATTTATTTTCTTTTTAGAAGATTTAAAAGAAGGAGTAAGTATTGTTAATTCAATAGCGAAATGCTCCATTAGATTTCTAAAAAGGGGAGAAGAAATACCGTATTGATGGTGAATTTTTAAGCTGCAATTGTTGGATTCTAAAATAATTTCTCTACACATTTGTAAAACATTTTCCTGTGTAGTGCTTAGGTCCTGATTGATGTTTCTTAATAAATTGCTAGATGAATACGTATCCGGAATGTCAGTTATCAGCATCAAGATAAGCTGGCATTGCTCAGCATTAGATGATTTTATTGCTGCTTTAATTGCATTGATTGTGTCACTTTGTAATGTCGTAGGAATTAGAATATTTTTCATATGTATTAAATTTGATTTATTTATACATACAAAATAACAATACCCAGTTTATAGCAATCTTAAATTAAAATTAGAATATTCTAAGAATTTACATTAGAATTTCTAATGTTGGCGGTATTAAACGTGATGCTTACAATAGTGCCTTGATCTGGCTCAGATTGAATTTTAAGTTCTCCATTATGCATCCTAATTATTTTCATGGCAAGTGGAAGTCCTAATCCATAGCCATTGTATTTTGACGCTTTTTTGCCCCGGAAAAAAGGTTCGTAAAGGTGTGGAATGTCTTCTGCCGGGATACCAATTCCAATATCAGTAATCGAAATTTTGATAGATGAATTATTTCCTGATAAAGTAACAAAAACGGTTTCGTTATCTGAATATTTCACACCATTGGCAATAATATTATTCAATGAAAGTTCCAATAAGGGTCTATTACACGGGATTTCTAGTAAACTCGGATCACTAGGAATTTTATTGATTTTTATCCTTACTCTGTTATTAGGATAGATTTTATCAATATCCGATTTTACATCCATAAGAAGTTCATCAATTCTGACAACATCTAATAATTGTTTTTTTCCATCGTAACCGGTTTGTGTCAGTTTTAAAAGACTTTCCGTAAGATCTCCCAGTCGGGAGGCCTGACTGTGAATGTTTTCTAAAGAGGAGATATATTCCGTAACACTTCTTTCTTTTAAGAGCATAATCTCTGCTTCGGCAATTATGGTTGTTACTGGCGTTTTTAGTTCATGTGAAGCATTGTTGATAAAATTAGCTTGAATTTCAAATGAGGTTTCCAGTCGGTCCAGCATATTGTTAAATGTCTTTATCAAATCGCTAATTTCATCGGTGCTTTTGCTTTCGGGAAGTCTGTTGTGTAGGTTTGATGCGCTTATTCTTTTTACGTCGTAAGTAATTCGGGCGACTGGATCTATAACTCTTCTCGCCAGAAATCTACCAAAAACATAGGCTAACAGTATGAAAGCCAATCCTCCAAAAAATAGAATCCGAATAATATAAATGCTGCTGGTATTTCCCCTACGGTCTTTTGCAGTAATGATTATAATGTATTTTTGATTGGATTCGGTAAAAGTCTGGCCATAAAAATAACGGTTATCATCTTCAATCCATTCGGAGCCATTCGCCATCACTTTTTTATAAAAATCAGCAGGTAAATTAAGATTGGTGTTGTATTCAAATGTGTTTGTCCCGTTGACTTTAAGAACAAAATCTTCTTCATCAATCAGTTCTTCAAGTCCCTTTGCTTTAAATTCTTTGAAATAACGAGTTTTTACAGAGTCATTCTGATAATGAATCGAAGCACTAATCTTTGCTCGATCTTGTAATCTTTTCAAAAAATAATACTGGTTATTTTGTTTGAACAAAAAGAAAACCACCATACTCAATAAAAGGGTGCTGAGGGTTGAAAGAGCGATATAGGTAAGGGTAATTTTTTTCTTAATCTGCATTTTTATTGTTTCATTACATAGCCCAAACCTTTCATGGTGTGAATTAATTTAGTGTCGTATGGTTTGTCAATTTTTTTTCTCAAATAGTTAATGTAGACGTCGATAACATTTGTATTCATCTCAAAATTGATGTCCCAAACATTGTCTAGAAGTTGTTCTCGGGATAAAATGGTTTCAAAGTTTATTGCCAGATAATGCAAAAGTTTAAATTCTTTGGCTGTTAACAGAATAGTATCGCCATTTCTAGTTACCGATTTTGTTCTGGAATTAATTTCAAGATCAGCAATGTTGATAATTTCATGCGGTTTTTGTATTTGACCAGCTCTTCTTGACAGCGCATTGACTCTGGCATCAAGTTCCAAAAATTTAAAAGGCTTTACTAAATAATCATCGGCGCCGGAATTCAATCCATTTATTATATTTTCGCTACTTCCTAAAGCAGTTAATAATAAAATGGGAACAAAGTTTTTTGCAGCTCTCAAACGTCTACAAATTTCAATACCATTAATATCAGGCAACATCACATCTAATAGCACGACATCAAAATCATGATTAGAAAGCAGCTCTAATGCTGTTGTGCCATCGAGTGCAACACTTACATCGTGATTTTTTTCTGAAAACCCTTTCCGGATAATTGACGAAAGATTGGGTTCGTCTTCAACTATTAATAACTTCATTAAGATGTACTATTTGTACAAATCTAATGATTTAACTTTTGTTTTTTTTTAAAATAGAGCTATAGAGCCAATATTAACAAAATCTTATAATTATCAAAAGTTTCAATTTTAATTTTTTTGCAATCAGATTAAGTGGTTCTTTTAGATTCATTTTTGGTCGAAAAAATGTATGGTTAATTCACAAGTGTGAACTTCCATTCTAAACGGGTATTATCCGCATGAAGCTTGAATAATCTGTGTTTTAGTTCTCCTTTTCTATCATATCTTTATTAATACAGCTTAAAATAAAAAGATTAGGGTTTAACTTTTTCAGGAATGCTTAATTTCCTTGAACCCCGATAATAGTTTTTACAGGGAATCATTTTAAAACATATAAATCCTCAATAACCTGGAAAAACGTATGTTAAAGCAGTAAGTTGGACGTGTTTTTTCTATATTGTTTATAATCAGAGATATTATTCTTTTTTAAAGATTGACTCTGCAATATAGCTATTTTTAAGGTTTTGTTCTTTTTCTTAATTTGAATAATTCATCAACAATATCAGTAATCTTATTGAAACAAATCATAAGGAAAAGTTGGTTTAAGTGTCTATTTGTCAATAAACTTAAATATGCTAAATTTTGCTTTTTGTGCAATGGTTTAATCCAAATTATTAATCGAGTTCAGATTATGAAAAAGGATTTTATGTTAGTTCTAATATTGTATGTTTGTTTATATGTTTAATTTAATTAATATTGTAATTCAAGTTGCTATATTAGTATTGAGTAGGGTTCTAAATGAGAATTTTGATGCAAAACAAGTTATTTTATAGTAAATCAATAATTTATATGTATATAGAAGCTATTCACAATGTCTGAAACAAAAGCAATTAATAATAAACTGTTGGTTACAGAACTTATCGTGGGTAATGAAAAAGCCTTCACTGAACTTTTTAATACATATTGTAATGATGTTTATGCTTATAGTTTAAGTATGCTTAAAAATCAAGTCCTTGCAGAAGAAATTGTTCAAGATGTATTCTTAAATATCTGGCTACATAGAGACAGACTTAATACTGATTTGTCATTCAAGTCCTATGTGTTTACCATTACACGTAACTTAACATTTAATCTTATTAGTAAAGTAGCAAACATCCATAAGCTTAAGAAAGAAGTCTTTTACGTAAGTCAAAAGTCATATAGTCCAATTGAGGACATCATTGCTGAAGCTGATTATGATGTTATAAAAAATAAGGCTATTGAACAATTGTCTCCCAAGCGTAGAGTTATTTTTGAAATGTCACGTAATAAAGAAATGAGTTACGAGGAAATAAGTAAGGAATTGAATATTTCTGTAAGTACCGTAAAAGGTCAAATGAGCAAAACCTTAGCAGATATTAGAAATTTTTTGGAAACTCATGGAGATGTTACACTCCTTATTACCCTTCTTTCATCCCGTTGGCTGGAATAATTATTCGTTAATTATTATCGTTTTTTTTTCTTCTTTTCTTTTTATTTCTTTTTATTTTTTCTGTTTTAGTATTATTATTCAAAAAAAATAATAATAGTCAATAGTACTTTTCCTTTTCTCATCTGTATTATATATAAGAAAGTATATTATGCAACACGATAACCATATCAAAAAAATACTAAAAAAGTTCATTCTGAATCAATGCTCTAAAGAGGAAGTTGATGAAGTTGTACAGTATATTCAAGGGTTAACTGAATCAAGTGGACTACCAAACGTAGAAGACGTGTTGGCAATTTTAGACGAAAAGCCAATGATGACAGAGCTTGATGTTATTCGCATTCGGAACAAAATACTAGCGATTCCTCAAAAACAACAAAAGACATCGTTAAAAAGGAAATCTCATTTTATGAAATATACAGCTGCCGCTGTTTTCGTAGGGATTTTAACTACAGCTTATTTTTTTAAGAATGTCATTTTCAACAAGCCAGTTCAAGCTATTCCAGTAATAGTCCAGCAAGATGTAAATGCCCTTGAACCAGGTACTGATAAAGCGACACTTACCTTAGGGAACGGATCGCAAATAGCTTTAGTAAATGGAACTTCATTGAAAACACAAAATGCCAAAAGTAATGGTGAGGAAATTATTTATGAAGCGAAAGAAAGAAATACAAGTGAAGTAGTTTATAATTATTTGACAATTCCTAGAGGAGGTAAATTCTTTATTAAATTGTCTGATGGTACCCAAGTGTGGTTAAATTCTGAAACTAAATTAAAATTTCCAGTAGCTTTTATTGAAGGACAAACCAGACAAGTAGAATTAGTTTATGGAGAAGCCTATTTTGATGTGTCACCTAGTAAAAAGCATAAAGGGGCTCATTTCAAAGTGTTTAGTAATAAACAGGAAGTAGAGGTTATTGGTACAGAATTTAATATCAAAGCTTATAAGGATGAAGCTAATACCTATACAACCTTAGTTGAGGGGAAGGTGGATGTGAATATTGAAAATAGAAAACAAAGATTAATGCCAAATCAACAATTAAATTTTAACATCACAACAAGCAGTTCGTTTGTAAAAAATGTAGATGTTTATAATGACATATCATGGAAAGAAGGGGTTTTTAGTTTCGAAAAAATAACACTTAAGGATATGATGAAAGTATTGTCTCGTTGGTATGATTTTAATTTTATATTCAAAAATAAAGAAATTGAAAACGAAATTTTTGATGGCGTTTTAAGGAAAACCCAAACCTTAGATGAAATTTTGAGAAGTATTAAATATTTTAAAATTATAAAAAACTATGAAATAAAAGATAAAGAAGTAATTCTGGAATAAAAACCGGGTAGGAAGCATACATTCCTCTGTGACGCTTACGTCATCACACCATTTTAATCTATTAACCTATTGTATAACCAACCAACCCAAAAAAAATATGAAAATTATTAAAGTACTTAATGTCTTTGTTCCTGTTAGAGAACGGCTAATTAAAACTGTTATGAGAGCATTTATCTTTTTATGGTGTACAAATGTTTTTTGTCTCAATGTACACAACACATTTGCACAAGTGAATGTAATTATTGAAAAGGATCAATCAGCAACAATTTATCAGGTATTTAAAATTATAAAACAGCAGACTGATTTAAATTTTGTTTATCCTAGAAAAGTTTTTAAAGACATTCCGAATGTTGAATTAAAAAAAGGTAGAATTGCAGTATCTAAATTATTAGGACAATGTCTTTCAAGTAATAATCTAAATTTTGAGCTAACGGAAGATAATACCATCTTAATTAAAGAAAAGACTGTAATTGTTCCTAACAAAATACAGCAGAAAATAATAAGCGGAAAAATAACTGATGAATCTGGACAGCCTATTCCAGGAGTTAATATTATCGAAAAAGGAACCACAAATGGAATCCAAAGCGATTTTGATGGTAATTTTTCAATAAAGATAAATAGCGAAAAAGCAATATTAGTGGTTTCTTATATTGGTTTTAAAACAAAAGAAATTTTGTTAAATGGTCAAGTTAATCTTTTGATTAAATTAGAAGAAGACTCAGCTAAGCTAGATGAAGTGGTGGTGGTTGGTTACGGTTCCATTAAGAAAAAGGACTTGACTGGATCAGTGGTTTCTGTTGGCGCAGAAAAATTGCAAGGTAGGTCAAATAGTAATGTACTTCAATCACTTGCGGGACAGGCAACGGGTGTTCAAATTACACAGTCCCAAGGTGCTCCTGGTCTTGCTCCTACAGTAAAAGTACGTGGTGCTTCTTCGATAAATGCAGGTACTACCCCGCTTTATGTTATTGATGGAATTCCGTTGGAAGATAGTTCAACAAATTCAACAGATACAGGAATTACTACAGGGAGTAATTTGAGTTTTAATCGAAATCCATTGAATTTTATTAACCCCAACGATATTGAGTCGATTGATATATTGAAAGACGCATCTTCAGCAGCCATTTATGGTTCCAGGGGGGCAAATGGTGTTGTTATCATTACCACCAAGCAAGGAAAAGCAGGTAAAACCAAAATTGACGCGACTTTTGAGTCTGGTTTTTCTCATGTCAACCGTAAGACTGATGTGATGAATGCTTCAGAATTTATTGCCTTCAACACGGCTGCAAGAAATAATTCATGGGCGACAATTGTTGCCGCTAATCCATCGGCTACAAGAGGAATTAATGTAACTGTTCCTGTGGAATTCTCTGATCCGGCGTGGATTGCCCGTATCGGAAATGGGACTGACTGGCAGGATGTTGCATTTAGAACTGCACAAAACAGAAATTTTCAATTGTCGGCTTCTGGTGGTAACGAGAAGACCCAATTCATGGTGTCAATGGGGTATCTCGATTCAGAAGGTGTTGTTGATAGTAACACTTACGAACGAATTAATCTAAGGTCAAATATCAAGCATAAGTTTAATGATAAAGTTCGTATGGGAATGAACATTGGTCTTAGCCGCGCAAAAGAAGCACCATACGGCACAGGTGGAAAAAGTGACGTGGTGAGTTTGGCTTTGCAAAGTGATCCATTTTTTCCCCTTTATGTTGAAACGGGAAGTCTGGGCTTTAAAGATCCTACTTCAATTTGGAATACATTTTCTAAATATGGTTTCCAGCTTTGGCATCCTTATGCATTAACTAGGGAAGCAATTGCTAAAAAAATAACGAATATATCTACGGTTACTTCTTATCTAGAATGGGATATTATTAAAGATTTAACTATTAAAACTTCTGCGAGTTCTAATATTGAGAATACAGTTCATAATTTCTATTGGAATGCAGGCCAGAACTGGGGGTATTCAGGATGGGTACCAGCCCAAGCCGATTTCAAAACGCTGCAATCTAATAATTGGATTTCGGAAACTACACTGAATTACAATAAGAAATTTAATGAAAATCACAATTTAAATTTATTGGCTGGGTATTCTGCTCAAGAACAACGTACAGATTTGAGTAGTATGACAGCGGGTAGTTTCTCGAATGATTTAGTGCATACCTTGAATGCAGGTGTTGTGAATGCAGGTAACACTTTTTCAGAAGAGTGGTCATTAGTTTCCTATTTGGCTCGTGCTAATTATTCTTATAAAGGTAAATATCTGGCATCTGCAGCAGTTAGAGCTGATGGTTCTTCCCGTTTTGGGGCTAATAACAGATGGGGGTATTTTCCGTCAGGATCGCTTGCATGGCGTATGTCTGAAGAATCTTTTCTAAAGGATGTTTCTTGGTTAACTAATATGAAAGTTAGGTTAAGCTACGGAGCAACGGGTAATAATCAGATTCCAAACTACGGATCGATTGGGGTATTAGGTTATAGCCCATATGTAAGTTCAGGCACCGTGAACCAGGGAATTTATACATCAAATTTTGCTGATAAAAATTTGAAATGGGAAAAAACTGGTCAGACCAATTTTGGGGTTGATTTCAGTGTTTTTAATGGACGTGTGAAATTTACTGGTGATATCTATTATTCAAAAACTAAGGATTTGTTGCTTAATGTACCTATTCCAATTCTTTCAGGTTTTTCTTCTACTTTGACGAACATAGGGGAACTAGAAAACAGAGGATTTGAAATAAATCTTAGTACACAAAATATCGACAGTGAATTCAAATGGAGTACAGACTTTAATATTTTTGCCAACCGAAATAAAGTGTTAAAACTAGGTGTAAATGATGCTCCAATAGATATTAATGTTAGTAGTATGACATCACGCACAGCTGTAGGAGAACCAATAGGTATGTATTATGGTTATGTTGTTGACGGTGTAATTATGTCAAAAGCGGAGTTGGATAGCAAAGCTTATCCAGTATGGCCAGGCAGTGAAGCGGGTGATCCAAGGGTAAAGGATGTTAATAATGATGGTAAAATTGATTCTAACGATCGTACCTACCTTGGGAACAATCAAGCTGATTTTCAATGGGGATTGACTAATAATTTTTCTTTCTCAGGATTTGAACTTTCCGTTTTGTTGCGCGGTTCACAAGGTGGAGAAATTCTTAACCATAATGCCCGATATTTGAAATCTGGTGTAGGTGGAGGTAACCGTAACATGTATTCTGTTGTAAATAATTACTGGAAATCCGATGCTGATCCTGGCGACGGAATGATTCCTAAACCTCGTATGTTGCCAACTACTGTTCGCGATTTTGGATCCAGTTATTGGGTTGAAGATGGATCATTCGTTCGTATCCAAAATATACGTCTAGGGTATAATATACCGAAAAAACTAGCTGAAAAAATGAAGGTAAGTAACATCAAGTTATATCTAAATATGGAAAATGTACATGTGTTCTCTGATTATTTAGGTTTTGATCCGGAAGGTAGTACTTATCAATCTGGTGTCTTGGTAGGCTTTGATTACGGAGCTTATCCAAATCCTTTTACTGCTACTGCTGGACTAAATGTTAGTTTTTAAAAAAATCTAGACCAATCATTTAAAACTTAAGAAAAATGAAAAAAATAATATATATCGTACTTTTTTGCAACTTATTCCTATTGGGATGCAGTTCAGATTTTTTAGATAAAGCGCCTATTTCAAATGCTAATGAAGAGAATTTCTATAAATCCCAAAAGGATATTGAAACAGGGATGTGGTCTGCTTATAATTCGCTTTATACCTTGTACGGTCCTGAAAGTCTGCCGTCGTTCTATGGCGAGTTAATGTCCGACAATGCATATAGTGATAATGCTGCGGGAAGAATACAAGACTATGAAAGCTTTGAATTGCACACGATGACTATCGATAATGAGTTAGTCTTCAATTTTTGGAATAATTACTATAAAGCAATATATACTGTAAATAATAGTATTGTCAGTGCCGAAAAACTTGATTTTGCTAGTCGAGATGCTTTAATTGGAGAAGCTAAGTTTTTACGTGCGTTATACTATTTTGACATGGTTCGTGCCTGGGGAGATGTGCCATTAGTTATTACTCCAATCAGTATTGCTGATGCTTACGCACAAGGACGCACGCCAAAGGAGCAAGTTTATGCCCAAATTGTTGCCGATCTTGATTTTGCGGCAGCTAAATTACCGGTAAAAACAAGTCAGCGTTTTGTAGGTGCTGCCAGCCAGGAAGCCGCCAATACTTTACTTGGTAAGGTTTATTTAACTATGGGGAATAAAACAAAAGCTGCTGAAACTTTGTTGAAAGTTTATGGCAAGTTTAGTCTGGTACCTTATGCCGATTTATGGAATTTAACTAAGAAAAATGGTGCGTCGTCTATTTTTGAGATTCAATATAAAGGCGGTGTGTCCAATCCATACAGTTTATATTGGGCCATGTTTTCACCAGTTGACAATCGTGTGGTTACAGCTTGGGGAGGAGGATTTAATCAGATTACCAATGATTTATGGAATGCCTATGAAACTGGGGACCCAAGGAGAGATATTTCTATTCAAAATGGGTACACAACGGCTAACGGTTCATTTGTAAATGTAAAATTCCCAATTAAATGGAAAGATAAAACAGCTCCAGTTGCTGGTTTAAGGGAAGCTTCGGATAATAACTTTATCATTCTTCGCTATGCAGATGTTCTTTTAATGTTGACAGAAGCAACTTCTGATCCAAAATACATGAATGAAGTTCGTGCCCGTGTAGGATTACCAGCTTATGGAACTATAGGTTATCCAACCAAGTACAATACGGTTGAGTTAGCTTTGGAACATGAAAGTCAAGTTGAATTTGCATGCGAATTCCATCGTTGGTTTGATTTAATAAGAACTGGAAGAGCAATTCCAGTAATTAAAAGCAGTAGTAAAAATATCACTATTATAGAAGAGAAATTATTATTGCCTATTCCGTTTTTGGTAATTAACCAAAATCCAGGTGTGATTACTCAAAATGAAGCTTATAAATAGAAATTAGGGTTTTGAGTTAGTGTTAGTTTAGTTAGGAGTATAGACTGCTTCCTTGTCGAATAGACAGGTAAGTGGTCTTTCTTTTTTTGTTATGTCAGAGACATTATCTTCTTTAAATTGACTCTGCAATATAGCTATTTGTAAGGTTTTGTTCTTTTTCTTAATTTGAATAATTTTTAAACATATAAATCCACAATAATCTGGAAAAACGAATGTTAAAAGAAGCCATTGTAACAATAACAACCGCAATAATAGGAATGATTTTTAAATCGAAAGTTTCCTTAAAGAAAAATTGGGCAATAACATAGGTAGCAATTCCTTGAGCTACTGTTAAGCCATAATTGACATACATGGCACCAAAGAAATACCCAGGTTCTTTCTCAAATTTGAATTGACAATGCGAACAATACGTATTCATTTTAGGAAATCCAATATTGAAAAAAATATTCTTTTCTTTAAATACTTTGCCTTCAAGACAATGAGGGCAATCATTATTTAGGATATGAGCAATAGCGTTTGACATTTTTGTTATTTTTATCAAAGGTATTTCTTATCCACGTCATGGATGTTTTCTATATTCGCTAGTTATAGCACAATAAAGACATTTGGGAATTATGAAAAAATATCCTATTTATAACATTCAGCGGTTTAATTGCAATTCCGTGAATAGTGATTTGTACATTAACACATTCAAAAATCACTTAATAGACCATAGTTTTGTTGAAGAACCGCATCGGCATAATTCTTATGTTTTGGTCTTTTTTACGAAAGGCTCAGGAACACATGAAATCGATTTTGATGTATTTTCAATTCAGCCGGGAAGTATGTTTTTTTTGCAACCCGGACAAATGCACCATTGGGATTTATCGGATGATGTAGAAGGATTTGTAATTTTCTATTCGCAGGAAATGTATAATCTCTATTTTGGACAAAAAACCATAGGCGACTACCCTTTTTATTCTTCGGTGAATAATAAGCCTGAAATTGTATTTGACAGTCCCGAATCAAAAGCTATTTTGCCTTATTTTGAGAGTTTAATTTCTGAAACTAAAGAAAATCAAATGTTAAAGCAGGATAAAATCATGAACCTATTGGATATCATACATATTGAAATTGCCAGAAAATATAGTGAAACGCGTCTCCATGAAGCGCACCCATATAATTTGAAAATTAAAAATTTTGAAGTGCTTTTAGAAAAGAATTTTAAAATAGAAAAAGCACCTTCTTTCTATGCAGCACAATTCCACATCACGCTAAAGCATTTGAATAGGATATGCAATGAAATCTTGCAAAAAACAACAACCGAAGTGATTTCGGATAGAATCTTACTCGAAGCGAAACGCATGCTGATGGATAAAAAGTTTACCGTCAATGAAATCGCTACGGAATTAGGCTATGATGATTATTCTTATTTTACAAGACTTTTCAAAAAACATACTGGGATAACTCCGTCAGCTTTTCGTGTTTCTAAAAAGTAGTTATGAATTCACCGTAACTAAACTGGCTGCTTTTTTCGCTTTTTCCACTACTTCTTCAATAGGAGTTTCTAATGTGTCATTGACTAAAGCGACTCCCATTCTTCTATACGGTCTTGAAGTTGGTTTTCCAAAGATTCTGAAATCAGTTTTAGGTAAAGAAGCCATTTTTTCAATACCAGAATACGTTGGATTTGTGGAGTTTTTCGAAGCTAAAATCACGGCACTCGCTCCGGATTTTTCTAATGTAATTTCGAAAATAGGCAAACTCAAAATCGCTCTTAAATGCAATTCGAATTCGTTGAAATTTTGTGTTCCGGCTAATGTTACCATTCCGGTATCATGTGGTCTTGGGGAAAGTTCTGAAAAATAAACGCCGTCATCAGCTAAGAAAAATTCCACACCAAAAAGTCCTGCGCCACCCAAAGCTTCGGTTACTTTTTCGGCTATGTCTTGTGCTTCATACAAATCCTTGTCGGAAATTCTGGCGGGTTGCCAGCTTTCCTGATAATCACCTCTTTCTTGGCGGTGACCTATTGGTGCGCAAAATAAAGTAGGATTGTTATTTTGAACTACAGTCAATAAAGTGATTTCGGAATTGAATTTGACAAAAGCTTCTACAATTACTTCCACCACATCGCCACGGGAACCTTCAACGGCATAATTCCACGCTTTTTCGATATCGGCTTTGGTTTTTATCGTCGATTGTCCTTTTCCGGACGAAGACATTAATGGTTTTACCACGCAGGGCATTCCAACGGCTTCAACACCTTTTCGTAACTCATCGGCAGTTGTAGCGTAGCGATACTTGGCGGTTTTTAAACCTAATTCTTTGGCAGCTAAATCGCGGATCGCTTTTCGGTTCATGGTGAAATTTGCCGCTTTCGCTGATGGAACTACAGTAATGCCTTGCTTTTCGTAGTCATAAAAACGTTCGGTACGTATGGCTTCTATTTCCGGAACGATAAAATCAGGTTGGTGTTTAGCAACGATTCTATCTAAAGCTTCTCCGTCAAGCATATTGATGACTTCAAAATCATGGGCAACTTGCATGGCAGGAGCATTTTCGTAACTATCCACCGCAATTACAATTTGTCCGATGCGTTGGGCGGAGATTGTAAATTCTTTTCCTAATTCGCCTGAGCCAAGAAGTAGTATTTTCATATTTATCGTGTTAGGAACAGCTCGCGAGCTATACGTACTTTTTTGTTGTTTTTGCATGAGGGATAGCAGTGGAAATCCTTTTTATTCCCGTAGCGGTAGCGAAGGTAATAAAAAGATTGCAGCGGATAGCCCGACCCGCTTTTTCAGCGTGGCATGCCCATAAAAAAATAGTTTAAAGTATAAAGCGATGAAACTTTAAACCTTAAACTATTTTAAATTTTAAACAAATTTTATATTATGCAGGAACTTCGGTTAATGTTACCGCTTCTTTGATTCTGCGTAATGCTTCTTTCAATAAATCTTCGCTTGTTGCGTAAGAAAAACGGATACAGTCTGGGTTTCCAAATGCATCACCAGTTACAGTTGCTACATTCGCTTCGCCTAAAAGGTACATAGAAAAATCGTTAGCATCTTTGATGAAAGTTCCTTTCAATGTTTTTCCGAAGAAAGAAGAAACGTCTGGGAATACATAAAAAGCACCTTCTGGAACGTTGATTTTTACTCCTGGAATGTCTTTTAATAATCCAACCACTAAATCTCTACGGCTATGGAAAGCGTCAACCATGTGTTTTAAAACGCTTGGATCAGCGTCTACAGCAGTAATGGTAGCACGTTGTGCGATACTGTTAGCGCCGCTTGTTACTTGACCTTGAATTTTTGTACATGCTTTAGCAATGAATTCAGGAGCTCCAATATATCCAATTCTCCATCCTGTCATAGCGAAAGCTTTAGCTACTCCGTTTACGGTAATTGTTCTTTCTAACATTCCCGGGATGGAAGCGATGCTACAAAAAGTTCCTGAGAAATTGATGTGCTCGTAGATTTCATCAGCAACAACATAAACGTTTGGATATTTCTCCAATACTTTTGCCAAAGCTGTTAATTCTTCTCTGTTGTAAACCGATCCGCTTGGATTACAAGGAGAACTGAACCACATCATTTTTGTTTTTGGTGTGATAGCTGCGTCTAATTGTTCTGGTGTGATTTTGAAATCAGTATCTACAGAAGTGGGAACTTCTACAGGAACTCCACCCGATAATTTTACGATTTCGAAGTAAGAAACCCAGTAAGGAGCAGGTAAAATTACTTCGTCACCATCGTTTAACATTACTTGCGCAATATTGTATAAGGATTGTTTTGCTCCCGTTGAAACTACAATTTGCGATGGTTTGTACTCTAAATTGTTGTCTCTTTTAAATTTTCTACAGATTGCTTCTTTTAATTCAGCATATCCTTCTACTGGAGAATACGTGCTGTAATTTTCATCAATCGCTTTTTTTGCCGCTTCTTTAATAAAGTCTGGCGTATTGAAGTCAGGCTCGCCTAAACTTAAGCTGATGATATCTTTTCCTTGTGCTTTTAATTCTCTGGCCAAAGCAGCCATTGCTAGTGTTTGTGAAGTAGCTAAGTTGTTAATTCTGTCTGAAAGTGGATTCATTTTTTAGTTAATTGTAATTAGTTTTTTTAGTTTTTTATTTTGATGCACTAGTGTTCTAGTGTGATTATATAAGTTCCGGTTTCATTCCCAATTCTTTCAAATGCTTAAAGTGAGCGATAACTGCACTTCGCATCGTTTTATATTCGTAATAAGGCAAGTTACATTCTTGAGCAGTTTCTTTTACAATTTTTGCGATTTTCCCGTAATGCACATGACTTATATTTGGAAAAATATGGTGTTCGATTTGGTGGTTTAATCCTCCGGTATACCAGTTTACAATTTTGTTTTTTGGTGCAAAATTGGTTGTGGTAAACAATTGGTGAATCGCCCACGTATTATCCATTTCCCCTAATTCATTTGGCGAAGGATTAGTGGTTTCTTCAACTACGTGTGCCAATTGAAAAACAACACTTAGTATTAATCCTGCTGTATAATGCATTACAAAAAATCCAATAAGTACTTTCCACCACGTGATTCCAATAACGATTGGCAAAACAATCCAAATGGAGACATAAATTACTTTTGTAATGATTAAAGTGGTCCAAAGTATTTTTGGGCTTTTCGCTTCACCATAGGATAATTTTCTTTTTAGGTAACTTCTCATTTGTCTAAAATCAGTTGTTATAGCCCAGTTGAAAGTTAATAATCCATATAAAAAAACAGAGTAATATTGTTGGAAACGGTGAAAATTATACCATTTTGCTTCTTTTGTAAAACGAATGACACGTCCAGCATCTAAATCTTCATCATGACCGGGAATGTTAGTATAGGTATGGTGTAAAACATTGTGTTGCACTTGCCAGTTATAAACATTTCCTGCAAGAACATAAATAGTTCCTCCCATGAATTTATTTACCCAATTTTTATTAGAATAAGAACCATGGTTGCCATCGTGCATCACATTCATTCCCACTCCAGCCATACCAATTCCCATGACAATAGTCAATAATACATGTGCCCAAAATGGCATACCCAAAGTTAGTATCAAAAAATATGGCGCAAGAAAAACAGTGAACAGAATTATGGTTTTCAAATAAAGTTTCCAATTTCCTGTTTTTTGAATATTGTTTTCCTTGAAGTAATTGTTTACCCGCGAGTTAAGCGTTCTGAAAAACTTCAGATTGTCTTGCTTTGCAAATGTAGGAGCGGTCTTGTTCATAGAATTTTATAATAATCCCCAAAGATAATTATTATAAATTTTCAATATGCAAAATTGAGTTAAATATTTACAATCTAAAAATAGTACTTTTGTTAAAAAAATAGAACATGGACGAGATTCTTAAGTATTTTCCTTATTTAACCGATATTCAAAAAGAGCAATTCGCAAAATTGGATTTGCTATACCACGATTGGAATGAAAAAATCAATGTCATTTCGAGAAAAGATATTGATGCTTTATATACCAAACACATTTTACATTCGTTGGGAATTGCAAAAATTATAAAATTTGAACCGGGAACTTATGTTTTAGATGTTGGTACAGGCGGTGGATTTCCTGGAATCCCATTGGCGATTCTTTTTCCGGAAACGCGTTTTTTTCTGATTGATATTATTGCCAAAAAAATAAAAGTGGTTCAGGCTGTTGCCGAAGCATTAGAACTGAAAAATGTAAAAGCCGAACAATTGCGTGCCGAAAATGTAAAAGGGGATTTTGATTTTATCGTGAGTCGTGCGGTAACAAATATGCCTGATTTTGTTTCTTGGGTGAAAACCAAAATCAAAAAAAATAACAAACACGAATTGAAAAATGGTATTCTCTATCTAAAAGGAGGCGATTTAACCGAAGAGTTAAAAGATTTTCCAAAAGCTACAGAATACAATTTAGCGGACTTTTTCGAAGATGAGTTTTTTGAAACAAAGAAAGTAGTTCATGTTCCGTTGAAGTTTGTGGTGTAAGGTTTGTTTTGTGATATCGAATTTGTGTCTGTAAACTAGAAAAACACATAATTTAAAAATAATAATTTAATGACAAATAAATTAAAATTAGTTTGCTTTTTGTTGTTGCTATTGGTGGCAGCTAATGGTATTGCACAAAAATCAGATGTAGGGAATTGGTTTGCTTATTTGGGCAACCAGAAAATAAATGACAGATGGAATTTTCATAATGAAGTGCAATATCGAAATTTTAATTTCGCAGGCGATCTCGAACAACTGCTTATTAGGACAGGTTTAGGTTATAATTTATCTGAAAATAATAATAATGTATTGCTTGGTTATGCTTATATTCATTCAGAACCTTATATAGCGGGAACAGATGATAAATCTCTAACAGATGAGCATAGGATTTTTCAGCAATTTATTACAAAACAACAGTTTGGACGAGTGAGTATTTTACATAGATATCGTTTTGAACAACGATTTCTTCAAGATGATTTTAAAATGCGTTTGCGTTATTCTCTCTTGTTAAATATTCCAATAAATAAAAAAGTGATGGAGAAAAATACTGTTTATGCCTCATTGTCAAACGAAGTCTTCATTAATACAAAACAAAATCATTATGATAGGGACCGTGTTTATGGTGGTGTGGGATATTGTTTCAGTAAATATATTAAAGTTGAGGCGGGTGTGATGTCACAACTTTTGCCAACAAAGAGTAGAACTCAATTTCAAATTATGATTTTTAATAACCTGCCTTTTTAATTTGTTTGTATAAAATGGGGAAAAATGCTTCCTGTATATTTAGTGTAAAAACAAAACCCACAAGAACTCAAATGACTTGAATTCTTGTGGGTTTTTTTATCTAAAATGAGATTACTTTGTTGCTCGTAAAGATTTATTCTCCTAAAAACGCATATCTATAATCCTCAGGAGTTACAAATGTTTCTTTGATTGTTCTTAAAGATACCCAACGTAATAAGTTCAATGCAGAACCTGCTTTGTCATTGGTTCCTGACGCTCTTGCACCACCAAAAGGTTGCATTCCTACAACTGCTCCCGTTGGTTTGTCATTGATATAGAAATTACCAGCAGCATTTTGCAATTTGGTAGTTGCTTGCTCAATTGCATAACGATCTTGACTAAAAACAGCACCTGTTAAAGCATATTCTGAAGTCGTGTCAACCAGCTCTAAAGTTTCTTCCCATTTAGCATCTTCGTAAACAAAAATGGTCATAACAGGTCCGAATAATTCGGTTTCCATTGTCGTGTAATGTGGGTTTGTAGTTACGATTATGGTTGGTTCAATAAAATATCCAACAGATTTATCATAATTACCCCCAACGATAATTTCGGCATCAGTATCTTTTTTGGCTTGGTCAATAAAACTCGCCAATTTGTCGAATGAACCTTCGTGAATTACAGCAGTAATAAAGTTACCAAAATTTTCCGGAGAACCCATTTTCATAGATTTTGTATCGGTGATTAGTTGTTCTTTAATTGCTGGCCACAAACTTCTTGGAACATACGATCTTGAAGCGGCGGAACATTTTTGACCTTGAAATTCGAAAGCGCCACGTACAATTCCTGTTGCCACTTGTTTTGCCTTTGCACTTGGATGTGCGATGATAAAATCTTTTCCTCCAGTTTCACCTACAATTCTTGGGTAGGTTTTATAATGGTGGATGTTTGTTCCAATTTTTGACCAAATATCTTTGAATACATGTGTTGAACCTGTAAAATGGATTCCTGCAAAATCGCGGCTTGCCAAAATAGTCTCAGTAATCATCAAAGCATCTCCAAAAACTACGTTGATAACACCATCAGGAACTCCTGCTTCTTTGAAAACTTCAATTATGATTTGTGCTGAGAAAACTTGGCTGTCGCTTGGTTTCCAAATCACAACATTACCCATCATTGCGGCACTTGCAGGAAGATTTCCAGCAATGGCAGTGAAGTTAAAAGGAGTAATAGCATATACAAAACCTTCGAGAGGTCTGTATTCTAATCGGTTCCACATATCCGAATTAGATTTTGGCTGATCGCCGTAAATTTGAGTCATAAATTCTACGTTGAAACGTAAAAAATCGATCAATTCACAGGAAGCATCAATTTCGGCTTGATGGATGTTTTTGGACTGTGCAATCATTGTTGCGGCATTTATTCTTGCTCTGTAAGGTCCGGCAATCAATTCAGCTGCTTTTAGGAAAATAGCTGCTCTTTGTTCCCAAGCCATATTTGCCCATGCAGTTTTTGATTCTAATGCATTTGCAATCGCTTTTTCAACATGTGCTTTTTCAGCAAGATGGTACGTTCCTACGATATGTTTATGATCGTGAGGAGCGGTCATGTTTTTTGTATTACCAGTTCTAATTTCTTCGCTTCCAATGTATAATGGCACATCGATTTTAGAATTCCACATTTTTGTGTAAGCGGCTTGAACAGCTGCTTTTTCAGGTGAATTTGGTGCATACCCTTTTACTGGTTCGTTTACCGCTTTTGGTACATGAAAAAATCCTTTTAACATATTTGTAAAGTTATAAAATTAGAAATCTTTGTAGTGTATTTTAAATAATGCACAAAAGTACGAAGGATTGTTTGAAAAAAAACATTTTTTGCTGTAAACTAAAAGGGATAGTAGAGGAAGTGGTGTTTTAGCCCAGATAGAAATGGAAAGCTTTTTGTAGTCTCGTTATATTTTTTCTTGTGAAATAAGAGCGACTTTAGAAGCTCCTTATTTTACTTAGAAAAAAATAAATGAGGCGACGAAAACTTGAAATGAATAGCTGGATAAGCTACTAAAAAAAATGGAGATAAATTCTAATTCAAGGCGAATGGAGCGCACAACCTAAAGGTAGGTACGATAACTTTGAAATTTTTTGTAGAAGTAAAATTGATCATGTTAAAATGCCCTTTCATTGCACCATAAGGAGACGATAATAAGCATCCAGAACTGTAGGTGTGGAATTCACCTGGTTTTAAAACGGGTTTTTTTCCAATAATGCCTTCGCCATCTACCACTTCTATATCATTAAGAGAATCGAAAATTTCCCAATGGCGAGAAATTAATTGAACAGAATCTTTGCTATGGTTTTCGATTGTGATTTCATAACTAAAGGCAAAGTGAATCTTATAGTTTTTGAAGTAGGTGCCTTCAAAACTAGTCAATACCGATATCTTTATGCCTCTTGTTATTTGAGAAACCATGATAAATAAGTGAATAGGTGCTTAATAATGACAAATTTACAAAAATTTGATTTTGTATAGTCATTTTTAGAAAAGTTTTTTTTAGTTGATGATATTTAATGAATTTGCCGTCCCTTTTCCAATGGCTCTGTCATATCGGCCGGTGTTTTCTCGGTAATATACCATTATGAAATAATCATTTTCTGTTTGATAAAAATTTCCGTCAATTGCATTTTCATGGTCGATAATTCCTTTGTTGTCTGCAATTGTATATTGGAAATTTGTAAATCCTTGTTTTATTAAAACTGCTTTTTCATAAACGCCCTTTTTTTC
The DNA here is from genome assembly GCF_048158725.1 of Flavobacterium arabinosi. Lineage (NCBI taxonomy): Bacteria > Pseudomonadati > Bacteroidota > Flavobacteriia > Flavobacteriales > Flavobacteriaceae > Flavobacterium > Flavobacterium arabinosi. The sequence continues at coordinate 380,762 of NZ_JBLNKX010000002.1, read as the reverse complement.
ATTATAATCCATTTTATATTCGGGTGTCAGATTATAATTATTGAACATACCGTTTATGTAAATGTCTTTATTCATTCTAAAAGTAGGAGCCGAAAGACTAAAATACACCCAGGCATAATCGGCTTCAATTTCATTATTGGTTGCGTTTATGTTCTTGACAACAAAATTTCCGTTTATATCTTGTGTTACAGAATAGGGGAAATTTGTTCGTGCATTACTGGTATATAAATAAGAACTATAGATTTCATTATTTGAATCTACGCGAGCTACATTATTATTAGCAGCTCTAATGTCTTTGTTTTCAAAATATAAAAACTCGTTTCCTGCCCAAAATTGGGTTTGCGTATCGTATTTATAAATCAAATCATTTCCAATCGTGTATTGGGGGACAATATTTGTAATCGCATCATTGAATTGTCCATTTTGAAATAAAACTACTTTCACGTTTTTCAATGGATTTTGAAAAGTAATGGTACTGGATTTAATAGTAAATTCCAGGTTATGTTTAAATTCCAAATTACTAACGGTTCTGGCTCTTTTTACTTGGATAGGAATTGTGACAACATCTTCATAAAGAATAAATTTTCTGGAGAAAACGGCTTCTTTGTTGTTGTTTAAAATTTTCAGAATGTAATTACCGCTGATCAATAATTGTGTAAACTGATTGGGAATAGCTAGTCTATAATGGGAATAAAGTTGTAAGGCATTGAAAGAATTGGTATAATCTGAAATTCTTTGGTTGTCAAAACCTCTTAAATACTCGCTTTTAGGGATTTCTGTTGGTTTCCAATTATAATCACAATGGGTTATTTCGTAATAATAATCAGCTTCATTACCAAACAAATCGTCAAATTGCAACTGAAATCCTTCTCCTAATTTAAAAATTGGAATTACATTCTGTTCACTTTGTACAAAAGAAATTGTCTTAATATTATATGGCGGAGCAATCTCTTTTTCTACTTGTGCAGTAGCCGAAGTGATTATAAAAAGCAGAACTATTTTTTGAAAAAAAGCTTTAAACATAATATATTGGATTGCTAAAATGTAAATATAGCGAATTAAGCAATACTATTATTATGCCAATTATAAGGTAGCTTTATTTGATTTGTCCTAAATCTATTTAAAACAAACAGGGATGATTTCGCCTTTCGCCAAGCAATATTTTTCTACTAATTCCGGTGCTATTTTATTAGTATAATCTTCTTCAATTACTTTAAAACCAATGCTTCTTAATTTGTCAAAATAATCGCGGCCATAAATACGAACATGATCGTATTGTCCGAAGATTTTTGCTCTTTCTTTCTGATCAGTAATGGTATCGTCTGCAAAAGTAGTGGCTCTGGATAAATCTTGTGGGATTTGTAAAATGGCCATTCCGCCTGGTTTCAAAACTCGATATAATTCCTGCATTGCTTTTGTATCATCTGGAATGTGTTCCAAAACGTGATTGCAAAGAATAACATCATATTGATTGTCCTCGAAAGGCAAATCACAAATATCCGCTTTTACATCAGCTAGTGGTGAAAATAAATCGGTGGTGGTATATTCCAGGTTTTTTTGATTTCGAAATAATTTATAAAAGGCTTGTTCTGGTGCAAAATGAAGGACTTTTAATGCTGAATTCGTTTCAGTATCTCTTAATTTTATTTTTTTAGTATTTGTAACTGAAGAACCTGAAACAAGTTCAGGTTTAAAAAAATCAGTCTCTTCATTTAAATACAGCCACAACAAACGGTGTCTTTCCAAGGAAAGTGTACTTGGCGAAAGCACATTATTTCGTTGTGTCCCGTAACCATAAGGCAGGAACATTTTGAAACTTTTCCCGTCAATAGGATCAGTAAATGTATTTCCTTTTAATGCTAATGCAAGAACTGGACGGGCCACGTAACTTAAACGGATAAGTAGAGGACGGGGGATGGTATTGAGTATAAGTTTAAAGAGTTTTTTCATTATAGAACTAAAGGTATTTTTCTAAACTCGTCTTCTTCATTACTCACAATTCCTAATGCTTTGTAGATGTATCCAAAAGTCGATAAAATCTCAGGTTTTCCATCGATAATTGCAACATCATGTTCAAAATGGGCACTTGGTTTTCCATCGGCAGTAAGGATTGTCCAGCCATCTTTTAATTGTTTGATGTTTCGGGTTCCCATATTAATCATAGGCTCAATGGCCACAACCATTCCTTCAACAAAAAGCTTTCCTCTTCCTTTTTTACCATAATTAGGCATTTCGGGATCTTCATGCATTTTTTGTCCTACTCCGTGTCCTACTAATTCACGAACGACACCATAACCATGTGCTTCATTGTATCTTTGAATAGCATTTCCAACATCTTCCACGCGGTTTCCTAATTTTAATTCTCGGATTCCTACGTATAAAGATTCTTTGGTTATTTGTAATAGCTTTTTAGTTTCGGGGGCTACTTCGCCAATTTCAAAAGAATAAGCGTGATCGCCATGGTATCCATTTTTATAAGCACCACAATCTACCGAAATAACATCGCCACTTTCTAATGGTTTGTTATTTGGAATTCCGTGAACTACTTGAGCATTCGGACTCATACAAAGTGAATTTGGAAATCCGTACAAGCCAAGGAAACTTGGTTCAGCTCCATGATCACGAATGAATTCTTCGGCTAATTTGTCTAAATATAAAGTAGTGACTCCTTCTTTTATTTCAGAAGCAATCATTCCTAATGTTTTTGATACGATCAATGCGCTTTCTCGCATCAATTCTATTTCTTCACGTGATTTTACAATAATCATAATTTCGAATTTTCAGTTTGCAAAAGTACAATTTTATGAGAACTTTTGATGTCAAATATTTGATAATAAAAAAGCTGTTCCAATTAGAACAGCTTTTCTGAGTTTTATTTAAATCGGATTTAAATATTTTGATCCAAATCACTTCTATGTTTTACAACAAAGAATGACACGTCATAACTTCAGGTTTTTGAATGCCCATCAACTGCAAAATAGTTGGAGCAATATCACCCAAAACTCCATCATGAATAACCCTTAAGTCTTTATCCACTAAAATAATTGGGACTGGATTTGTTGTGTGAGCAGTATTAGGACTTCCATCAGGATTTATCATGGTTTCGCAGTTTCCGTGATCCGCAATTACAATGGTAGTATAATTATGAGCTAATGCAGCTGTAATTACTTTTTCGACACATTTATCAACGGCTTCACAAGCTTTTATTGCAGCACTCATAATTCCGGTATGGCCTACCATATCGCCATTGGCAAAATTAAGACATACAAAATCAACTTCTTCTTTTTCAAGTTCAGGAACTAAAGCATCAGTAAGTTCAAATGCGCTCATTTCTGGTTGCAAATCATAAGTAGCCACTTTTGGAGAATTTTTCAAGATGCGACTCTCGCCAGCAAAAGGTAATTCTCTCCCGCCAGAAAAGAAGAAAGTCACGTGAGGATATTTCTCTGTTTCGGCAATACGAATTTGTTTTTTATGCGCTTTTTCTAAAACTTCACCAAGGGTTTCGGTAATGTTGTCTTTGTTATAAACAACTTTTACGTTTTTATACGTTTCGTCATAATTAGTTAGCGTTACATAATACAAATTTAATTTGTGCATGTTTTGCTCATGGAAATCTTGTTGCGAAAGCGCTTCTGTCAATTCTCTCCCTCTATCCGTTCTGAAATTGAAGAATATTACAACATCATCATCTTCAATAGTAGCGATGGGTTTGTCGTTATCATCAACCACAATCATTGGATGAATAAATTCATCAGTTACATTAACTTCATAACTTTCTATTATCGATGCAACTGGATTTTTAGTGTGGGTACCAGTTCCATTTACTAATAAATCGTAAGCTAGTTTTACTCTTTCCCAACGTTTATCACGATCCATTGCATAATAACGTCCAATTACAGAAGCTATTTTCACGGTAGTATTTGCAATATAATCTTCTAAATCCTGAATGTAGTTTTTACCCGATTTTGGATCAACATCACGACCATCAGTGAAGGCATGAACGAAAACTTTTTGCAATCCGTATTGTTGTGTTGCATCAATCAAACCGCGTAAATGTGAAGTATGGGAGTGAACACCACCATCAGAAACGAGGCCTAGAAAGTGTACTTTTTTATTGTTTTCTTTAGCATAAGTAAAAGCATCAACCAATACTTGTTCTTTTGCCAAAGTATTATGTGCTACGGCAAGATTTATTTTAGCTAAATCCTGATATACTATTCGTCCAGCACCAAGGTTCATGTGACCTACTTCGCTGTTTCCCATTTGTCCTTCCGGCAAACCTACATTTAGGCCATCGGTTCTAAGTTGGGCACTTGGGTAATTTTTATAAAGGCTATTTATAAATGGTACATTGGCATTATCAATTGCAGATACCTTAGGGTCAGGAGATTTTCCCCAACCGTCCAAAATCATAAGAATTACTTTTTTGTTCATAGGAATATATTTTGAGCAAAGATAAAGCATTTCTAAAAATGTTCGAAGCAATCGAAATCACTATTATTCATTCGTAACTTAACAATAACAAATAATGATGATTTTGTTGCAGAAAACGAGCTTTTCTAAAATTAATGCAACTTAGAATTTATTTTTCACTTCGTTATAATCAATAAAATAACGAATACTTATTGAGAAAACATGTTTTAGTTGATCGTTAGTCAATAAAGTAGTAACTTTTTTTCCAAAGTCTTTGTCGATTTCTCTTTGAAAATTAGCAGCATTGTTTCTATATAAAATAGAAATTTCACTACCTGGGGCAAACCACCAGGAATAAGAAATATCACCATTCCAAGAGAAAAAACTTGAATTTTTGTTTTCAGTATAATTGGAATAATCCGTTAATCTGCCGTTTTGTTCTAATGATAAAAAATTCTTGTTCTCGGCAAAAGACCAATAATGGCGCAAGGAAAGATTAAAAGTCATTTTACTGTTGATGGAGTATTTTCCGGAAAGAGAGTTGGAGTAGGTAATCACATTTCTATTGGCAAAAATGATAGTGTTTGGCGTTACCGAATTTAAATCATCATTTATACTGTCTATATATCCTTTGTTATTGTTTTGTCTAAAAAAGCTAAAGCTATAATTCAATGAAAATTTATCATTGAAACGGTATCTTGGACCTATGTCGATACCATACGAATTTCTTCCAGGTTCACTCAAAATAGCAAATGAGGGATTTATATCAATTGCAAATTTATTATTATAATTCGAAGAAAACATAAACCATCCTCCAAATCGTTTTGGGAAAATTAAATACCTGTTTTCTGTCCTAGGCTCATAATAATCATGGGATTCGATCGGATTGGCATTTATTCCTAATCCAAAATAATGGTTTTGTTTATTGTTTGAATTAATATTAAAATTGATATTATTGCCTTGAATTTTTCCGGTCTCTTTTTGAAACTGGGTGTACATATTGATATTTGTATTGAACGTATTGAAATATTTGGTTGGGTTTAATATCCTATAATTTACATTTCCATAAATTGCATAATAGTTGGTTTCAAAATTGATTCCTAAATCATTGTTGTCGAAATTTTTTGAGAGAATTTCTGTTCCTAAACTATATCTGTATTTTCCAGAAGTCTCAGCAAAGTTTAACGATGTCGCAGTTCCTTTTTTGTCTTCAGTGTCGTTTATGTAACTGTATTTAAAATTTCCGGAAAGATTATAGGTGTTTTTCTTTGTGTTTAAATCCCAAACTAATGCAGAAACATTTCCGTCACGAAAACTCCCGTTTCGGGTAACATTAGTATTCACAAATGAAATTGAGGAATTTTTTCGAAAGCGCTGGTCCAGAACCAAAACATTATAATTTGCTAATGGTTCCACCAGTTCTTTTCTTATTTCTTGAGTATCATTGTTTTGTATTGACGCATACGTTTTTTCAGTAACGGCATTTAAGATTCCTATTCCCAAACCATCTTTTGTTCTGCCGGATACTTTTAAGGCATTGATAAGATTAACGCTTGATGGATTGTCAATAATTTTTTCATCACTTGCAGTAGCTGGATAATTTGAAGGTTTTCCTCCAATTCTTCTCGAATAAAGTAAATTTCCTTTGCTGAATAAATCGGTTCCTTCGGTGAAAAAAGGTCTGTTTTCATTAAATTGTTGTTCGAATGGACCTAAATTTAAAATCTGATCATCATATTTTGTTTGGCCAAAATCAGGAATAAGAATAGCATCAAGTGTAAAAGCATCGTTTATGCCATACTTTATATCCAGACCACCTTTGATTGTTCCGTATGTTTTTTGCTGTGAATTTGCATTTACATAAAAAGAAGAATACGGTAAAAGAAACAGTCTGGTAGGTGTTTTTATATTTTCAATTCCTTCCAAAACTCCGGTTTGTTGTGTAAAAGTCCCAATTTTTGAATCAATAAAATTCCAACTGTATTTATGTTTATCACGTTTTATTTCTCTGAAAAAATTGAGCCCCCAAGTTTGTTTGTTTTCACCTGAAAATCTCAAAGCGGCATACGGAATTCGCATTTCTACAATCCAGCCAAAATCGGTAATAGTAGCTTTGCTTTTCCAAACGGCGTCCCATGAATAATCTTCTCCATTAGTGTCGGTCGTAATACAATCAGCTTGTCCATCAGATGCGGACACGTAAAATTGAAAATCTTGCTGCCCGTCATTAAAACCATTTACAAAAACTCCAAAAAGGTCCGAAGCACCAAAGTTATCTCTTTGTGCTATTTCTTTCATTATTTTATTAGGCTCGTCATCATACATTGCCGCCGCTATATAGATAGCGTCATTGTCATATAAAACTTTTACTTCTGTTTTTTTATTTTCAGGAATACTCTTTCCATTATCTGGTGCAAACATGATAAAATCCTTTGCTACCGGGAGAGATTTCCATGTGTTTTCGTCCAGTTTTCCGTCTATGATTATATTATTGGGAATGAATTTAGTTTGTAACACTTTTTTTTGGCTGTAGCCAAGAAATGAAAACAAGAGGAAACTTAGGAAAAGTATTTTTCTCATGATTTTTTTGATTGATGTGATTGATGATAAAGCGATGCGAAAATATAATTTCAATAATAGACTGAGTTTTTAACAAATTGTTACAGCTTTTAGAAAAAAAAAGCAAGAGTCACATTATTAAGTCTATTTCATAGAGTTGAAAAACGATTGTTTTTGAATTTTATTTTGACAAAGTGGCAAGTTGCAAAAAACTTTAAAATTTATTTTTCACCACATTATAATCAATAAAATAGCGAAGACTAATTGAAAAAATATTAGTCAGGTTACTGTCAAAAACATTTTTGAAATTAGTTGATAACTCTTTTTGAACATTTCGAGTACTTTCGAGTGCATAGTTTCGGTATAAAATAGAGATTTCACTGCCTGGGGCAAACCACCAAGAATACGATAAATCAAAATTCCAGGAATTAAAATTCCTGTTTTTATTTAATGAATACGCATTATTTTGAACCAAATAACCATTATCCTGTAAAGTAAGGAATCCCTGATTTTCAGAATAGGACCAGTAATAACGAGCCGTTAGGTTTAGCGTCATTTTATTGTTTATGGCATATTTTCCAGTAAGGTCATTTTGTAATATTTCCCTGTTACGCTCCGCAAAAATGATTCCCGTGTTGTCTTGGTCTACCCAACCTCTATCATTTACTTTTCGAGTATATTGGATGCCATGTGCTATTGAAAGTTTATCGTTGAATCTGTATTTGACACCGCCATTTAACATATAAGTTGCTCTCTGATTTTCATCAAATTTAGTTATTGATGTTTCAGCTTCATAAGTAAATGGTTTGTTTTGATCACTAACAAATGCAACATATCCCAAAACACTTTTAGGAATATAAACATATCTTCCTGCTTCCCGAGGTTCATAAAAATCATATCTATTTATAGGGTTTATTCTTAAAAATAATTCGAAATAATTATTTTTTAAGGTTGTTGCTTTTATTTGGGTAATAGAATAGGCCTCCTGTGTTTTTCCTGTTGTATTTTGGGTTTCTAAACTTAATTCTTGATAAACTTTAAAAGTGTTAAATTTATTTGTTGGATTCAATATTCTATAACTGCCATTTGCAGCAATGCTGTTATAGTTAGTGTAAAAAATGATTCCAAGGTCATTTATATCATAATCTTTAGAAATGTATTTCCCTGAAAGTATATATCTATATTTTCCACTTGTTTTTGCGAAATTTAATTCTGTTTTGTAACCATCGTAATCTTTGATGGTATTTATAGAGCTGTATTTGAAATCGCCATATAAATTATAAGTGTTTGATTTTGTTTTCAAATCGAATAATGCTGCTGAAACATTAGCATCTCTAAAGCCACCATTACGAGTTGTATTTGTGTTTACAAATGCAACGGACGAATTTTGATTAAAACGTTGGTCTAATACCAATATATTATAATTTGTAAGTGGTTCTATGACTTCTTTTCTAGTTTCATTCGTATCATTATCACGAATAGTAGCGTATGTTTTTTTTGTAACAGCATTCAAAAGACCAATTCCTAAACCTTTTTCTGTTCGTCCAGAAACTTTTACAGCATTTAGTAAATTAACAGTACTTGGGTAATTTATGATTTCTTCATTAGCATCAATTGTGGGTTCTGTGCTTGGAGCTCCACCAATTCTTCTGGAATAAAATAATCCTCCTTTATTGAACAAATCGGTACCTTCTGTAAAAAAAGGTCGGTTTTCATCTAGCTTTTGTTCAAAGGGTTCAAGGTTCAAAATAGCATTGTCAAATTTTGTCTGTCCAAAATCAGGTACTAAAATGGCATCCAATGTAAAGGAATCGTTGATGCCATATTTTATATCTAAACCAGCTTTAAATGTAGTTCCTGAAGCAATATCATTTTCTTGGTAATAGGCAGATGAATAGGGAATAAAGAAAAGTCTGGTCGGTGTTTTTATATTTTTAATTCCTTCTAGAATACCTGCTTGCGGAATTACAGCACCAATTTTTGTGTCCACGCGATTCCAAGTGTATTTTTGATTGTCTCGTTTTATTTCACGCATAAAATTCAGTCCCCAAGTTTGTTTTTCCGCATTTGAAAATCGTAACGCTGCATAAGGGATTTTCATTTCTACTGCCCAGCCAAAATCGGTTATGGTTGCTTTACTATCCCAAATAGCGTCCCAAGTGAAATCTTCACTGTCTTCTATTGCTAAACAATCCATTTGAACTCCTGCTGAACTCACAAAAAAACGAAAATCTTGTTGTCCGTCATTAAATCCGTTGATACTAACAGAAAAGTTATCCGAAACCCCAAAAACATCACGGTTTGTAATTTCTTTTTTTATTTTATTAGGTTCATCATCATATAATAAAGCAGCAATATAAATGGCATTGTTATCATATAGCACTTTAACTTCTGTTTTCTTTTTAGAACTTATTGGTCTTCCATTATCAGGTTCAAACATTATAAAATCGGTAGCAACGGATTCTTTCTCCCAAATTTCCTCGTTAATTTTGCCATCAATAGTGATGTTTTCTGTAGTGGATTTTGCCAAAAGAACCTTTTTTTGGCTATAGGTATTGAAACTATATAATAGTAAAAAAAATAGTGCTGTAGATTGAAATTTGGACATAAATTGTGAGTGTATCAAAACAAAAATAACAAAATTAACATAGTAAGTGATTTTTTTATGAATTTTTACTCAATATTTCCCTCCCTTATCCGTTATAGTTGGACTAAAGTTTTGTTAAATTATTTTCAATTACTATTTTTTGACGTACGTTTGCAATCCCGAATTAATCTATAACTTAAAGACAACCAATGATTTATAAGATATTTCCTGCTATTTTGTTTATGCTGCTTTCGTTCTCACCGAGCAAAGCAAGTTTTTCTGAGTCAAAGACTGTTAAGTCTGTTGTTTATGCCAAAACGGTAAAATCTAGCGTTGAAGCCAATATTGAAATGGCTTATAATAATTTACATTCCAATGAATTTCTTCTGCCTAAATTAGAAAGTTTTTCAGAAGCGTTAAAAGGATACTATTTGTTGAAAGAAAAAGGTTTAATCCAGAAAGACATTTTAACGTTAGTCGATTTTAGTTTGTCATCCAATTCTAAAAGACTTTGGGTAATTAACTTGGCAACTGGCGAAATCTTGTTCAATACTCTTGTTGCACATGGAAGAAATACTGGTGATGAATTTGCCTCTACTTTTTCAAATTCAGCGGAATCTTATAAAAGTAGTTTAGGTTTTTATGCAACAGGTGAAATCTATAGTGGTAAACATGGAATGTCACTAAAATTAGATGGCTTAGAAAAAGGTGTTAATGACAATGCAAGAGCAAGAGGTGTAGTTATGCATGCAGCAGAATATGTTTCTAATTCATTTATAAAAAACAATCATAGATTAGGAAGAAGTCAAGGCTGTCCAGCTGTACCAGTAGAATTATCTAAAGAAATTATCAGTACAATAAAAAACAAATCATGTTTATTTATTTATCACCCTTCAAGAGCTTTTAAATTGGCTTCAGAGTTAGTTTCTTAATTTGTTATACAAATTGGCATCAAGATTATAAATATCATCTCTGAAAATCAATTTATTGTTTTCACTCCAAGCTGTCCAATACAATAAATGAAAGGAAACATCTTCCTTTATTTTGACAAATTTTGTTCTTTCGTTTTGTAATATGGTTGTGATTTTTTCCAGATCCCAATTGACTGGGTCGTTCAGTAAATATTCTGTTAATTCTAGTGGATTGTCAACTCTGACGCAACCGGAACTCAACGAACGATCTATTTTGTCAAAATAATCCCTGTGATTTGTATCATGTAAATAAACAGAGAAGCGATTTGGAAAAATAATTTTTACCATGCCGAGCGAGTTAAAAGTTCCCGGACTTTGAATATAGCGATACGTTTCGGCTTGGGATAATTGCCACTCATAAGGATCTACTATTCTCCCATTACTATCATATACTTTAATGTTTGAATTTGTTAAATAGCTTCGGCTTTTTAAAATAGCCGGAATAACATCTTCTCTTAGAATAGTTGGCGGAACTGTCCACGTGGGATTAAAAACGACCTGAGTTAATTTTGAACTTAGGATTGGTGTTTTTCTTTTTGCTCTTCCCACGATTACTCTGTGTGTTCTCAATGTATCCTTGTCTTTAACTAATGTCAATTTATAGTCTGGGATATTTATGATTACGTATTCTTTTCCCATCTCTTTTGGATACCATTTCCAGCGTTCGAGATTGGCAATGATTTGATGGATCCGTTGTTGTTTTGAAAAATTGAGTGAAGCAATTGTTGCTTCTCTAATAATTTCGTCAGTAGCTAAACCATGACGAGTTTGAAACCTTTTTACCGCCATTACCGTTTCTTCGTCATAAACTGGTGTCAAACTATCTTTAAGTTGTAAATCTTTCCAATAAATCAATCTTTTTTTGATATCAATTAGGGAAGGATTAGTGTCATTTGGAGTAATGTTTCCTGCAATTTTTAAATTTTTAAAGTTTTCTTTGGGGAAAGTACTAATTAGTTTAAGTGCTTTTTTTAATTTTTTGTAAACAAGATGATTGGGTTTTAATTGTTCTATTTTATAGATTAACGAATCGCTGTTCAACAATTGGACAACCGTTTCATTTAGATCAATGTGGTTTTCTTTTAAGTCCCAGTTTTTATATAATTTTCTTGGGTCTAATGTTCCTTTAGTTAAATGTGAAATGTATTTTTGTAAACTAGAGGTCAGTAAAATGTCATATTTAGCTAGATCTACAGAGTCTAGAGTTACTAAATTTTTTTCGAAATTACTTAATGCTTTGACTTTGTAGTCTTCTGGATTTAATCCTTCTTCTTCCGATTTGAGGAGTTCCTCTAAAATTATTTTTCTCTTCTTGTCAGATTGCCAAACGGTTCTATATCCAGTCGATTTATAGAAATCAGTGAGTATTTTGTTCTCAAAGGAAATTAGTAAAGCAGAGTCAATTTTAATTGATTTCCCTTCAGGTTGAACACGGGGTTTTGAAGCCTCTTTTTCTAAGACCACTTCGCTTTTTAGTGCTTCTTTTTTACAACTAATCACGATGCATAATAACAGTATTGGAAATAATTTATTCACTATTCATTGTTTTAAACATGATAACGTGTTCTCCAACTCCATTTATTTCAAAAGGCAACCCTTTTACTTGATATCCCATTTTTTCATAGAAATGAATTGCTTCTTTTCTGGCATTTAACCAAATTAAATTTACGTTTTGGTCTGAACAATGTTTCTCGGAATTGCGAATGAGTTTTTCGCCAAAACCTTTTTTCTGATATTCTTTCAAAACCGCCATTCCCCGAATTTGAAACTGTTTTTCTGCAGTAAATAAATTATTTTTTGCTTCGAATAGTGAAATAACACCAATCAGATTATTTTGGTCAAGCAAACCAAAATGAATAGTAGTTTCTAAATTGTCGCCATCGAAATGACAATTATCTGTGGATTTGTCGGCTCGAAGGACAGGATGTCTTACTAGAAATGTCTCCAATGCAGAGATTTGTTTGATGTTTTGCATTTTTTTTCAAAGATTTTTTTCGGCTTAATAAAGGTATAATATTTTCATAATAAATTCTTTATGATTTACAGATGCTTTATTAAAAAAGAATGTGAGGAGAAGTTTATGATTTTTCAGAAAAAAAACTTGCATTGAAGCAGAATTATTATTTATATTTGCACCGTTGTTAATGCGAAAGTAGCTCAGTTGGTAGAGCTCCAGCCTTCCAAGCTGGTTGTCGCGAGTTCGAGCCTCGTCTTTCGCTCTAAAACCTCAAATTTTGGTTTGAGGTTTTTTATTTAAATTTTGTCATGCGAAAGTAGCTCAGTTGGTAGAGCTCCAGCCTTCCAAGCTGGTTGTCGCGAGTTCGAGCCTCGTCTTTCGCTCTTCAAAGCCGAAACTTAATTGTTTCGGCTTTTTTATTTAGTATCAATTCGTTTCCGACTTATTTTATAAAACTCAAATCGTTTCCGCTTTCTAATTCTTCAGGAGCTTGGTTTTGTCTAAAAAGTCTCGCCGATAAATTGCCTCTTAAAGTTGTTTTTTCGCCTTGAACATCTAACCAGCTTCCTTCTCGTAATCCTAAAACAGGAATAGTATTAAAAGCATGAAATTCTTTGATTCGTGTTTCTCGCGTTTCACCCATGTGTGTTGATTGTTCATCAGCATCTAAATAATGCGGATTCAAATTAAAAGGAATTAATCCCAATGTTTGAAAACTCGGCGGATAAATAATAGGCATGTCATTAGTGGTTTGCATCGTCAGTCCACAAATATTACTTCCGGCACTTGTTCCTAAATAAGGAGTCCCTTTTTTAACGGTATCAGCAAGAACGACCATGATTTTGTTTTTATACAATTGCGAAACCAATAAAAAAGTATTACCGCCACCAGTAAAAATTCCTTCTGCATTTTGGATTGCTTCAGCTGCATCTTCAAATTCATGAATTCCTTTTACGGTTTTATTTATTTTGGAAAAAGCCAAAGCAACTTTAGAGGTATATTCTTCATGTGAAATGCCACCTGAACGAGCATAGGGGATGAAAAGTATCGTTTTACAATTTAGAAAATGTAAACTTAATTTAGGTAATAAATAGTCTAGATAGTCCCCGCCATGAAGGGTAGATGTACTGGCGATAAGTATGTTTTTCATTGCGTTTTTTCTTGTAAAAAATAGTTTGTGTTAAAGGTATAAAATTGTCTATTTTAATGTTGTGTTTTACGTTTTTTAATTAACATATTTTTACCAAGTCATTAGTAATTAATTTTGAAGAGAGTAAGATACTTTTACAATATATCAATAATCGAAATTTGATTATCATCTGATGAGTAGAGTTGTTTGCCTGTTTTTTATTTTAGTTGCTTCTAAAGCCTTTGCGCAAGAACCTGTTCCGGTTAAACTAAACGGAAAAATAATTGCAGATATATCAGATCTGGAAGGTATTTATGTTATAAATTTAAAAACTGAAAAAGCTGCAATTACTGAAAAATCGGGCTATTTTTCGATACCTGCTGTTGTAGGAGACACACTTCTGTTTTCGGCAGTTCAGTTTAGAGGAATCCGAATTGTCTTGACCCAAAAACATTTTGAAAATGATTTTCTCTTTGTGAAAATGGAACCAATAATGAATCAATTAAGAGAAGTTATAGTTAGAAGAGGATATGATAATATCAATGCAGTTTCGCTTGGTATAATCCCAAAAGGTCAAAAATCCTATACAGAGGCGGAACGTAAATTATATACGGCAACAGATCTTAACGCATCAGCAAGTTTATCTGGAATGGCTGGTGGTTCAGTTTCGGCAGATCCGTTACTCAATTTTATTTCCGGAAGAACAGGTATGCTGAAAAAACAATTGGAAGTGGAGAAAAAAGAGTCTTATTTAAAACAATTGGAGCGACTATTTGATGTGGATCATTTTGTAAATAAATTAAAAATCCCTTCTGAATATGTAAAAGGATTCGAATATTTTGCTGTTGAAAACACTAAATTCACCAAAATTTTGGATTCAAAGAATGTAACGACGATTGAATTTTTATTAGGCGAATTAGCCACAAAATATAACGAAATAATAGCCAGTGAAAATAAATAAGATACTACTGCTGATTTTATTTTTTATAGTTACGATCACCTTTGGTCAAACTAGTATTCAAAAAGAAATTCGAGGAAAAATCACTGCTGATACAACTGCTGTTGAAGGAATAAACATTGTTAATTTATCTACTGAAAAAGCTACTGCAACAGATAAGAATGGCTCTTTTTTGCTATTTGTAAAAGAAGGCGATATTTTGGTTTTTTCTGCTGTAAATCTTGTAACTTTACATAAGAGAATAGCTAAACAGGATTTAATGCAGGATATTCTTAAGATTCAAATGACTCCAAAAAGTATTGAACTTAAGGAAGTTGTTGTCAATGAAAATCCACAAATAACGGCTGAGAATTTAGGAATTATCCCTTATGGTCAAAAAAAATATACACCAGCAGAGCGGAAATTATATACTGCAACTTCCGGTGGTGGAATCGATGGATTGCTAAATACGATTTCGGGTCGTAAAGCAATGTTGAAAAAAGAAATAGCAGTAGAGAATAAAGAACAGTCATTGAATAGACTTGCACCGCTTTTTGAAGATAAATATTATACTGAAGCCTTGAAAATTGCTGCTGATTATATCAAAGATTTTCAATATTATTGTGTTGATGATACTAGTTTTACTGCGGCATTGAAATCTAGAAATAAAACATTGATTATGTTTTTAATTGTTGGATTGTCTGAAAACTATAATAAAATCATTACAAATGAAAAATAAAATCGTAATACTGGTTTTGTGTTTGTGTTGTCAATTTTGTTTTAGTCAATTGACAAGAAAAACTTTGTATGGTCAAGTGTTAAATGACTCAATCAAGTTAGAAAATGGGATTGTTTTTAATGTGAATTCTAAGACAGGAACTGTTATAAACCAAAAAGGGTTTTTTAGTATTTTGGCAAAAGCCAAAGACACATTGGTTTTTTCTGGCTTAGCCTTTAAATCTAAGAAAATAGTTATTACTGAAAAAGAAATGTCCACTCCATTATTAAGAGTGAAATTGGATGCATTTGTCAACCTGTTACCGGAACTGTTGGTTTCCGGAAAGAAAAACCTAAACCCAATTTCAGAGAATACACAAAAGTATGTCGATAAGCAATATTTTGACGATGAGAAGTCTTCTCCAAAAAACAGAACAATGCCATCTGACGGAAGTATTGAATACGGCATGAATTTTGTTAGAATTTACAAAGATGTATTAAAAGTTTTAAGAAAGAACAATCCTGAAAGAACTGATTTCACAACCGACAAAAGTTTTACGCAGCTAACAATGAATAAAGTTGGTTATTTCTTTTTCACCAACACATTGAAGTTAAATGATGATGAAATAGGTCTTTTTCTTATTTTTTGTGAAAATGATTCTAAATCAAAGTCGTTTATGAAGTCAGACAATGAGTTTCAACTGATGGATTTTCTGGTTACTAAAAACAAAGAATTTAAAAGAATTACTACTTTTGAAAAATGAAATCGCCATGATTCCAAAATATGAATAAGATTAAGAAAGGCGATACTATATTCCGATAAAAAAACAAATAGAATCTTCGTATGAAAAAAACAATCTTATATACTTTCATTGGAATTTTATTCCTGAGTTTAACTGCTTTTAATGTTCATAAATTTTATATGGCAGTATATCAGGTAAATTATGCTTCAGAAAAGAAAATGCTCCAAATTACATCTCGGATTTTTGTTGATGATTTGAATAAAGCGCTAGAAAAAAAATACAATAAAAAACTGTATTTAGGATCTGAAAAAGAATCACCTGAAGAAATGCTTTTGCTAAAGAAGTATTTTTTGGAGAAATTTTCTCTAAAAGTTAATGGGCAAACAAAGACTGTTAATTTTTTGAGCAAAGAGCTGGATGGCGATATTCTTGTTTGTTATTGTAATGTAAAGGAAATCAACAAGATTTATTCGATTGAAATTTTTAATTCGGTTTTGATAGATTGGAATACTGAACAGCAAAATATCACTCATGTAACCGTGTTAGGAGATAAAGAAAGTATCCTTTTTACCGATTCTAAAAAAAGTGAAATGTTAAAATATTAATAGAATGAGGGGAATTTGTTAAAAAATTATTAATTTCACGCTCTAAAATAATTTGCATTCCACAGATGAAAAAAATCACTTTATTATTTATTTTTCCAGTAATTCTATTTGCTCAAGAAAAAACCACTACGGTAACCCCAAAACAATCAGGAAAGTACGATACCAACAAGTTTAGCCAGATGTACGATTTATTGGCAACGCCCAATATGTTTCGTACAGCGTCTGGAGCTCCAGGGCCAGCTTATTATCAACAGCAGGCGGATTATAAAATAGACGTAGAGCTAGATGATAAAAATGCGAAGTTGAGTGGATCGGAAACAGTAACTTATTATAACAATTCCCCAGACAGTTTGGAATATTTATGGGTACAGCTAGATCAAAATCAAGCAGCAAAAAACTCGCAATCTCCTTTAGCTGAAAGTGAAAAAATTGAACAAGTATTAGCTGCTGAAAAATTTACAAATGAATATTTGAAGCAAGGATTGGATCGTGGATTCAAGATTGAATATGTAAAAGATGCGAAAGGAAATCCTTTGTCTTATACTATAAATCAAACCATGATGCGCATTAATCTGGTTACTCCTCTTAAGCCAGGTGAAAAATTTATATTTTCAACTAAATGGTGGTACAATATCAATAACTACATTCAAGATGGTGGCCGTTCTGGTTATGAACCATTTGAAAAAGAAGGTAATAAATTGTATGTTATTGCTCAATTTTATCCAAGAATGGCAGTTTACAATGATGTAGAAGGTTGGCAGAATATGCAATTTTGGGGAGGTGGAGAATTTGCTTTGCCCTTTGGAAATTTTGATGTAAATGTTACTGTTCCTGCGGACCATGTTATGGATGCAACTGGAGAATTGATGAATAGAAGTGAAGTGTTTACGCCTGCACAAGTTAAAAGATATGAATTGGCTCAAAAATCATTTGATAAACCAGTAGTTATTGTAACTCAAGCTGAGGCTGAAATTGCTGAAAAAGGCTTTTCTGATAAGAAAAAAACATGGAAATTTAGCGCTAAAAATGTGAGAGATTTTGGTATAGCCACTTCAAGAAAGTTTATTTATGATGCTATGGCTGTACAATTGAGTACTAAAGTAGTAATGGCAGAATCGGTATATCCTAAAGAAGCGAATCCGCTTTGGGGAGAAACTTCTACAAGAACGGTTGCGCATACTTTAAAAAGTTATTCTTCTCATACTTTTGACTATCCTTATCCAAAAGCGGTATCTGTTTCAGCAGAAGATCAAGGAATGGAATATCCTATGATTTGTTGGAATTATGGTCGTCCAGACGAAAATGGAGTGACTAGCGAGCGTACTAAAAATGGAATGATAGGAGTAGTAATTCACGAAGTTGGTCATAATTTTTTCCCTATGATTGTCAATTCTGATGAGCGTCAATGGACTTGGATGGATGAAGGATTGAACTCGTTTATGCAATATATGGCAGAACAGGAATTAGGAACTAATTTCCCTTCTAATCGTGGAATTCCCAGTAAAATTGTTCCTTATATGAGTGGAGACCAAAAATTCTTGGAGCCTATTATGTCTAACTCAGAGAATATAATTCAATTTGGTAATAATGCTTATGGGAAACCGGCAGCTGGACTTAACATTTTGAGAGAAACCATTATGGGAAGAGAATTATTCGATCATGCTTTCAAAGTATATGCAAATAGATGGAAATTCAAACATCCTACGCCAGAAGACTTTTTTAGAACAATGGAAGATGCTTCGGCAGTAGATTTAGATTGGTTCTTCAGAGGTTGGTTTTATTCGACAGATTTTGTTGATATTGGTATCAGTGAAGTAAAACAATATTATGTTTCTGAAACTGCGACAGCAGATTTGAAAGACACCAAAGTGAGAAAAGGACGTTTTGGTTTAGATAAAGGTCCGTTTGTATATTTAATATCAGATAAAAACGGAGAATTAAAAGTATCAGATAAGAAAGCTTTGAAAATGGAGGAAGTAAAATTGCTTTCAGAATATGTAGATCAAAAACTTACAGCAGAAGAACGTGCCACTTTAAAAACACCTAAATATTTCTACGAAGTTGAATTTAATAAACCGGGAGGAATGTTGATGCCTATTCTAGTTGAAATTACTTTTGAGGACGGCACGGTTGAAAATTACAAATATCCAGCTCAAATCTGGAGGAAAAATAATGATATAGCCAAAAAAGTGTATGCCACTGAAAAAGCAATTAAAAAAATTCAGATTGATCCAAAACTTGAAACCGCTGATGTAGATGTAACCAATAATAGTTGGCCAAAAGTAGAAGTGAAATCAAAATTTGATTAATCAATTAAAATAGAATCAAAAAGACTCCAAAATGGAGTCTTTTTTTATGAAAAAATTAAAATACTGCGATTCAAAATTTGATATATTTGTATCCAAGAAAAATCTAAAATTATGTTTGGTATAGGAGGAGGCGAATTAATTTTTATAATGTTTATTGTACTCATGCTTTTTGGCTCAGATAAAGTGCCTGAAATAGCGCGTACTATGGGAAAAGCGATGGCGCAAATAAAAAATGCAACCAACGATATAAAAAGTGAAATTCAAAAAGGGGCAGATGCTAATGGTTTTGATACAAAATCATTGAGCGATATAAGGGGCAGTATTACATCAGAGATCAATAAAGCCAAAGATAATCTATTAGGAGATACAAGCTCGTTGACCGATATGACCAGTAATATAACGTCAGAAATCAATAAAGTCAAAGACAATCTTTTGAGCGAAACAACAACACAAATAGAAAAAACAAAAGAAGGAATTGACGACATTACAGGACCGATAAAACGCCAAATGTAATGTTGGAAAAAATTCTTTCTCTTGATACCGAGTTATTTGTTTTTCTTAACGGTCTGGGTTCTGAAACCTATGATGGATTATGGTTATTTATTACCAAACAAAGCAATTGGATTCCATTATTTTTACTCTTAGCATACTTGCTTTATAAAAAAATGGGTGCAAAGCAAACGCTGTACATGCTTTTGTTTATAGCTGTTTTGGTGACAATTACGGATCAGACAGCCAATTTGTTCAAAAATGAATTTCAAAGATTGCGACCGTGTAATAATCCAGAAATAAGTTCATTTATACGCGTTGTGCAATTTCGTAATTCCTTTAGCTTTTTCTCTGGACATGCGGCAAATTCTATGGCAGTAGCTACTTTTTTATTTTTCAATTTTAAACACAAAATCAAATACTTCGGCTTTCTGTTTTTATGGCCGTTAATATTTGCCTACAGCCGCATCTATCTAGGATTGCATTACCCATCGGACATTCTTACAGGCTATTTGGTTGGATTTGTTTTTGGCTTCTCCATGTTTAAAATATACAAAGCAGCACAATTAAAATATTTTCTTCGAACAGATAATTAGTAGCTTTTGGAGCTGTTTCCTGCTTTTCACTTCAATCTTTCTAATCCTGAACTTGTTTCAGGATTCTGAAACAAGTTCAGGACTAGAAAGGATTTTCGTTGTAATCAGGGCTAGGGCATTAGTTTTCTAAAAGACTACCTTTTTTAATTGACACAATTTGAATTGAGAATTCTGCGCTAAGTTATAGAACCCGGCTCACTGTCAATCCATCTCGAATAGGTAATAGAACCGTTTCTACTCGGGGATCATTTGCTAGCAATTTATTGTATTCCAGTAATACTTTTGTACTCAAATCTTTAGGGTTCAGTGGTTCAAGAACTTTACCGCTCCACAACACATTATCCGATAAGATAATGCCGCCTTTATTCATTTTTGGAACAATCAATTCAAAATAGTTGAGGTAATTTTCTTTATCGGCATCAATGAAAACCAAATCAAATTTCATATCAAGCGTTGGAATGATGTCAGTTGCTTCTCCCAAGTACTGAAAAATTTGCTTTCTCCAAGGCGATTTATCAAAATGTTTGCGCTGAAAATCAACTAATTCTTCCTTGATGTCAATTGTATGTAGCGCACCGTTTTCTTGCATTCCTTCACATAAGCACAAGGCAGAATAACCGGTATAAGTACCAATTTCAAGAATATTCACTGGCCGAATCATTTTCGATAGTATACTCAAAACACGCCCTTGAAAATGGCCACTCAACATTCTTGGCAATAAGATTTTTTGGTACGTTTCTTTGTTTAAAGCAGCTAATAAAGCTGGCTCTTTTTCAGAATGTTGCTCGATATAATCTTCTAATTCTTGGGAAATGAAATGCATTTTTGGATTTTTTTTCAATTGGAAGCAAAGTTATCAAATTATCAAATCAACAAATCAACAAATTGTCATTAAATTTGCACCATGCAAATGGAGAAAAAAGACATACGAGCCTTATCAAAAGAACAATTACGTGATTTTTTTGTGGCTAATAACGATAAAGCGTTTCGTGGGAATCAAGTCTATGAATGGTTGTGGAGCAAAGGAGCACACAGTTTTGAGGATATGACCAATGTTTCTAAGGGAACTCGGACTATGCTTGAAGCTAACTTTGTTATCAATCATATCAAAGTTGATACGATGCAGCGCAGCGAAGACGGAACCGTGAAAAATGCGGTTCGGTTACATGACGGTCTGGTGGTAGAATCCGTTTTGATACCTACAAATACGCGAACAACAGCTTGTGTTTCCAGCCAAGTGGGTTGTAGTTTGGATTGTAATTTTTGCGCTACAGCGCGATTAAAAAGAATGCGTAATCTGGAACCAGCCGAAATTTATGATCAAGTAATTGCTATCGATAAAGAAAGTCGGTTGTACTACAATCATCCGTTGTCCAATATTGTTTTTATGGGAATGGGAGAACCCCTCATGAATTATAATAACGTTTTGAAAGCCATTGAAATGATTACTTCTCCGGAAGGTTTGGGAATGTCTCCTAAACGTATTATGGTTTCAACATCTGGTGTGCCTAAAATGATTAAAAAACTAGCGGATGATGAAGTAAAATTCAAGTTGGCTGTTTCCTTACATTCTGCAATTGATGAAATTCGTTCTAGAATCATGCCTTTCAGTGAAAATTTCCCGTTGGCAGATTTACGGGAAGCATTAGAATATTGGTACAGAAAAACCAAAAGTAAAATATCCTACGAATATGTGGTTTGGAAAGACATAAATGATAATAAAGCTTCGATTGATGCCTTAGTGAAATTCTGTAAATATGTTCCTTGTAAAGTTAATTTGATTGAATACAACCCAATCGATGATGGAGAATTCCAGCAAGCCTCAGAAGAATCAATTAATGCGTACATAAAAGCACTTGAAGCTAGCGGTATTGTTGTGAAAGTACGCCGTAGCCGTGGTAAAGATATAGATGCTGCCTGTGGTCAACTGGCAAATAAAGAAGCATAAAAAAAGGAGTTCAATTTTGAACTCCTTTTGTTTTATATAATTGAAAAAGGCTTTTAATTACCTAAAGTAATTTGAGTTGCTGTACCACCATCAATAGATAGCATGGCTAAATTATCACAATCACCTGCTCCGTAATCAATTGTTGCGTAATGCGAGTTTTTTGAAAGTTTTACTATTCCAGAAACAGGAAATGGCATAGGAACTGGTATTAAACTACAGGCTGTTTTATGAACTAATGGAGTCGCTGCCTCAATTAAAGAAGTGAAAATAGTTCCATTTGGGTGAGTTGTTGTAAATGTCCCATAAGTTGAATATACATCATCGGTTGGACTTAAACGGGTTAAAAATCCAGCAGTCATTTCTCTTATACGATCTCCATTACGCGTGTAAATTCCAGTTGATGTAGTTAATTTCATACCGGTCATAGTAAATGTAGTCTTTGGATGTAAGGTAGTTCCACTACCCAGCATTTCTCTTTTCCAAGTCGATG
The DNA here is from genome assembly GCF_048158725.1 of Flavobacterium arabinosi. Lineage (NCBI taxonomy): Bacteria > Pseudomonadati > Bacteroidota > Flavobacteriia > Flavobacteriales > Flavobacteriaceae > Flavobacterium > Flavobacterium arabinosi. The sequence goes on along the minus strand of NZ_JBLNKX010000002.1, from coordinate 358,309 downwards.
TTCCTTCTAATTTGTTTTCATTTACATAAAAATTATTATAAGTAACAGTCATGATTTTAGGAAAAGTGGTTCCAATAGTTCGGGTTAAAATAATTTGCCCCTTTAGGGAATGGCCTCTAAAAACACATGGAGAACCTGTAGTTCCAAAAGTAATAGTTATAACTCTAACAGAAACGGTTGACCCTAAATCGCTAATTGTAGCGCAGCTTGGGAGAATTGAATAATAATTCCCCACACTCTTTCCAGTTGTTGAACCTTCACTTACTTCATATTGATTATCAGCAATAAGTGAAACGTCATCTATTGCATTATCCATCTTCTGGGTTGCGGCGACATCGTTGCTGGTAACGGTTGCTTCTGTAGCGGAATTAGAGTCTTGTGAACAGCTTGTGAATACAAGAGTACTCAAAATCATTCCGAAAAATAAAATTTTCTTTTTCATAATAGATAGGTTTTTGGTTAAAGCTTTGATTTATAAAAGCATAAAAGGTTTAATTGGGGCATAATTAAGTTATAAAAATACAAAAAAATCATTTAGATAATTGTCCTTTCATAAGTTTAGTTATATGAAAGCGCTATTTATAGTTTTGCAAATGTATAATATGTAGTTAATGTATAAATTTTAATTGGCATCATGATTAAGTTTTCTTACGAAACGGAATGAGAATTCAAATTGATTTTAAATAGAAATTGAGTAAAAAACACATATAACTACAGGAAATAGACAGAGGTTTTTATTTAAAATAGTATATTTGAAATCTAAATGAATGTCACCTCAAAAATAAAACAGCCCATTTTCGATGAAATGGAACTTTTTGAAAAAAAGTTCTACGAATCGATGACCTCAAAAGTGGCTTTGTTAAATAGAATCACCTATTATATTGTAAACAGAAAGGGAAAGCAAATGCGTCCCATGTTTGTTTTTCTGACTGCCAAAATGGTTTCGGCAGGAATTGTAAATGAACGAACCTATCGAGGAGCTTGTGTTATTGAGCTAATTCATACCGCTACATTAGTTCACGACGATGTAGTGGATGATAGCAATCGTCGAAGAGGTTTTTTCTCCATCAACGCACTTTGGAAAAATAAAATTGCAGTTCTGGTTGGAGATTATTTGTTGTCCAAAGGATTATTGCTTTCTATTGATAATGGCGATTTTGATTTACTTCGAATTATTTCTGTCGCTGTTCGCGAAATGAGTGAGGGCGAGTTACTCCAAATAGAAAAAGCCCGAAGACTTGACATCACAGAAGATGTTTATTACGAAATCATTCGAAAAAAGACAGCGACACTTATTGCTGCTTGTTGCGCTCTTGGCGCAAGATCCGTTATTGAGGATGAAGTTCAAGTCGAGAACATGCGAAAATTTGGTGAACTCATTGGAATGGCTTTCCAAATAAAAGATGATTTGTTTGATTATACGGATGAAGCCATTGGAAAACCAACGGGGATTGACATCAAAGAACAAAAAATGACTTTGCCTCTTATTCATGTTTTGAATACTTGTACTTCAAAAGAAAAAAGTTGGCTGATTAATTCCATTAAAAACCATAATAAAGATAAAAAACGCGTCAAAGAAGTTATTGCTTTTGTGAAAAACAATAATGGATTGTTTTATGCGGAACAAAAAATGGTAGAATTCCAGCAAGAAGCACTTTTACTTTTAGATAATTATCCAGATTCTGAGTTTAAAGATGCGTTGATTTTGATGGTAAACTATGTTATTGAAAGAAAAAAATAATTTTTTTCAAAATAATTTCCTTCGTAAACCATTGATTTTGTTCCCTTTTTTTATTTTCGAACAGTGAATCGAAAAAAATATAAAATAACATGCAACCCTTTTGCATTGTTAATCGTCTATGCTAATAGAAACACTTTATAAAGATTTTGAAAGTAATCAACTTACATCAGGAGGAAAATGAATTAATCCAGTTAGCTGTCGAAAGTAATCGGCAGGCGCAACAGAAGATTTATACCCAGTTTTCTCCAAAAATGTTAAGTGTTTGCCGTCAATACATAAAAGACATTCATCAAGCCGAAGATATCATGATTACTGCTTTTATGAAGGTCTTTATCAATCTAAAAAATTTTCAGCACAAAGGAAGTTTCGAAGGTTGGATTAGAAGAATTATGGTGAACGAATGTATTTCTTTTATTAGAGTCCAAAAAAAGGTGAAATATATTGAGGATGAAGACTATTTTGAAGAAAGCTTCAATAACATTGAAAGCCAATTTTCAATTGATGCTATCCAGTTTTTGATAGACAGTTTGCCGGATGGTTATAAAATGGTTTTCAATTTGTATGCTATTGAAGGGTACAAACATCAAGAGATTGCCAGTATGTTAGGGATTAATGAAGGAACATCTAAATCGCAATTGTCACATGCCAGAAAAATGTTGCAAGAGCAGATTAACAAGTTAAAAAATTACGATAATGGAACGGAATAAATTAGAAGCAAACTTCAAAGAGCAGTTAAATTCTCGGGAGATCAAACCATCAGAAATGGCTTGGAACAAACTGGATGAAATGCTTACTGTTGCAGAAAAACCGAAAGCTAAGTTTCCTTGGATGTATATTGCTGCAAGTATTCTGGGTTTTTTGTTGATAGGAACAGTTTATTTTAGCCAAAATAAAAACGAAATTGGAAAACAGAAAAATGAAGTTGTGATTCAGAATACGGTTAATACTAAAACCAATGTAACTCCTACTGTTGTTGTCAATCCAAAAATAGAAGAAGGAAAAAGGGTAGTTACTAATGTTGTCCAAAAATCAACTTCAAAAATCAATAAAACTCCTAAGAATGATAAATCAATAACCATTAAGAACAGTTTAAATCAAAATCAAGTAGCAGAAGTTTCAATCAGTAATCAAAAAACAGAACAAAAATCAATCAAACCTCAAGCCAACAATGTTGTAGTTGACGAACTGTTAGCAGCTGTTGAAAATCCTTCGAAAAAGGAAAAACAATTGAATCAAAAACCGGTTGTGCATGTAAATGCAAGTAATTTACTCTCGCAAGTAGATGGAGAATTAGAGTTATCCTTTCGAGAAAAAGTAATCAATAGGGTTGGTAAGAATTACCAAACAGTAAAAGTTGCTTTGTCCAATCGCAACTTAGAATAAAATCATCAATCATCATTAAAATCAAATCATCATGAGAAATTTTACCATTTACTTAGCGCTACTTTTATGTCTTTATGCCAGCAAAATGCTCGGACAGGAAACATTTGAAAAACGAGCAAAAGATATTGCTTCAAAAATCGAAAATATAACAAAAGAAGAAAAGGCTGCTTTGAAAATAGAAGTAGAAGCGGTTAATGAACAATTGGAAAACGGAACTATTACTTTTGCAGAAGCGGAGAATAAAAAGAAAGTATTAGCAGAGGCCAGAGCAATAAATATTGAATCGAAAGTAGCTCAGGAACAAGAAAACTTAAAAAATCTAGTTCAGGAAAAAGTGGACGGGAAAATTAAGGAGCGAGATTCGACTAGGAAATTTATCGTTTCTTTTCGTGGAATAAATAGTAAACACAATTGCAAGGATACTATTCAAGGAGAAAAAAGAACAACTTCTCAATTCGTTTTTGCTGTGGGTTTAAATAATTTGGTTACAGAAGAGAAAGTTCAGGATTCGGACTATAGATTTCTGGGTTCTCATTTCTATGAATTAGGGGTTTCTTATAATACCAGAATCGCTAAAAATAATAATCTGCTTCATGCAAAATATGGCTTGTCAGTGATGTACAATAATTTGCGTCCTACAGACAATCGTACTTTTGTAATAAACGGTAACGAGACTAATCTTGTGTTGAATCCTGTTGATATAAAAGATTCGCGTTTTAGAAATGTATATTTAGTGGCGCCAGTTCATTTAGAGTTTGATTTTTCAGGTAAAAAAATGAAAGAGGACAAGCCATTTTTCAAAACACATCAAAGTTTTCGTCTTGGAGTAGGGGGTTATGCAGGAATCAACTTAAAGTCAAAACAAATTATCAAATACGATGATAATGATTTAAAAGCTACGGAAAAAACCAAAGGAGATTTTAATACCAGTAATTTTATCTATGGTTTGAGTACTTATATCGGATATAAAGAAATAAGTTTATACCTGAAATATGATTTGAATCCTTTGTTTAAAGAAAATGCAGTGAAACAAAATAACGTTTCTTTAGGACTGCGTTTCGATTTAAATTAAAATTTGGTTAGTTAGTTTTATTCTTTGAGAGGCACTTTGAAAGAAGTGCTTTTTTTGTTTTAGATATTGAATTTTAAAGTTTGATTTGCGTATTTTTACACACTTTTAAACTATTAAATATTTTACCCAATTTGATTTCAAAAGCCACTATAGATACTGTTTTCGAAACTGCTCGTGTAGAGGAGGTAATTGGTGATTTTGTACACTTGAAGCGTGCAGGAAGTAACTTCAAGGGCTTAAGCCCATTTTCTGAAGAGCGCTCTCCATCGTTCATGGTTTCCCCTGCTAAAGGTATTTGGAAAGATTTCAGCTCCGGAAAAGGAGGGAATTCTGTGGCTTTTTTGATGGAACATGAAAAATTTACGTATCCGGAAGCCATTCGCTATTTAGCCAAAAAATACAATATCGAAATTGAAGAAACGGAACAAACAGATGAGGAGAAAGCCAATACTGATGTTCGGGAAAGTATGTATTTGGTTTCGGAATTTGCGAAAACCTATTTTCATAATACGCTTTTAAACTCTGAAGAAGGCAAAGCTATTGGGTATTCTTATTTTAAAGAAAGAGGTTTTACCAATGAAACCATAAAGAAATTTGGTTTAGGTTATTCTCCCGAAACCTGGGATGCTTTCACAAAAGAAGCATTAGGAAAAGGATACAAATTAGAATTCCTGGAAAGTACAGGTTTAACAATTGCTAGAGAAGACAGACCATTTGACCGTTTCAAAAGTCGTGTGATGTTTCCAATCCAAAGTATGTCAGGAAGAGTTTTGGGTTTTGGAGGAAGGATTTTAACCAATGATAAAAAAGCGGCAAAATATCTGAATTCCCCAGAAAGTGACATTTACCATAAAAGTAAAGTCCTTTATGGCATTTTTCAGGCCAAACAAGCTATCGCTAAACTGAACAACTGTTATTTAGTTGAAGGATATACGGATGTGATTCAGTTCAATCAATCCGGAATTGAGAACGTGGTTGCTTCTTCTGGAACAGCTCTGACACCAGACCAAATCCGTTTAGTCAATAGATTGACCAAGAATATTACCGTTCTTTTTGATGGAGATGCTGCGGGGCTTCGTGCTTCTATTAGAGGAATTGATTTGATTCTGGAGGAAGGAATGAATGTGAAAGTGTGTACTTTTCCTGATGGTGAAGATCCAGATAGTTTTGCCAAAAAAACATCTTATGACGATTTAGTTTTATATCTCGAAAATAATGCAAAAGATTTCATTCAGTTTAAAGCATCGCTTTTGATGAATGAAGCAAAGAATGATCCTATAAAAAAAGCCGATTTAATTCGGGATATGGTATTAAGTATTTCTAAAATTCCAGATAGAATTCAGAGAGAAATTTACATCCAGGAATGTTCCAGAATCATGGATATTTCAGAGCAAGTTCTGGTTAGTACTTTGGCGCAATTAGTTCAAAAAGATGTTTCTGAAGTTGGAAAAAAACAAAAACAAGAGCAAAAAGCTTTTGAGGTTGTGAAAAATGAAAATCCGGTTGAAGCCGAAAAAGTAGATGTTCTCTATCGTTTGGAAAGGAAAATTATCGAGATTCTTTTGTTGTATGGAAATAAAACAGAAGAGTTTGAGGATACTTTTTTGAAAACAAATGAGGATGGTGAAATCGAGAATGTTTTAGAAAAAAAGGAATATAAAGTATACCAGAGAATTTATTTGAGTTTACAGGAAGATGAGGTTGAATTAGCCAATCCATTGTTTCGCGATATATTCAATGATTTGATAAACTTCTATCATCAAAATGAAAGTTTTAGTTTGGAGCAGTATTTGATGCGTTTGCAAGTGGATTTTGCACAAGAGGTAACTGATATTTTGATGGAAGATGAAAGAGTTATTTTACACAATTGGGAAGGACAGAATATTTTTCCAAAGTCCAAAAATGATACAATAGTTCAGAATGTTTCCGAGACTATTTTAACGTTGCGATGGTATTTAGTTGGAAGAATTATCGAAGAATTAAAAAGCTCTGTATTATCGGAAGTGAATTCAGATAATACAGAGCCAATATCAATGATTATGGATTATAATATGCTAATCCATTCGTTTTCAAAAAAATTAGGAAGAGTAATGTCTAGGTATTACTAAACAATTTCTAATGTTTTTGCTTTGTTTACTAAATCTACTAAATTAGTAACATTCAGTTTTGTTAGTAATCTTAATTTGTAAGTACTAATTGTTTTTTCGTTGAGTTTTAGAATTTCGGCTATTTCATGATTCTTTTTTCCATCACTTAAATAGCGTAATACTTCTACCTCACGGTTAGAAAGCTTTCGATACAATCGTTCGCTCTTACTTTGTTTTGCAATTAATGCTAGGTTTTTCTTAACGGTTTCGTTAATAATTATCTTTCCTTGATGTACTTTGATAATTGAAATTCCTAAAGTTTCAAGTTTTTCTTTTTTGTGAATAAATCCTGAAACTCCAGCTTTTATAGCATTAGGTGCATAAATTTGTTCAGAAAGACCACTGAATATAATAATTTTTGTTTTTGGAAAGTTTTTCAAAACTGATTTTACTTCAAAAATACTTGAAAGCCCCTCTAATTCCAAATCCAATATTAATACATCAATCTCTTTGGTAAGCAGTATATCCCGAACCATCAAAAAATTACCTACATTGGCAACTATTGATATTTCTGCATGGTCTTTAAAGTAAGATTTTACTCCAAAATGCACTACGGGATAATTGTCGGCTAAACATACTTTAATCATGGTATTTAATTTTATTTAAGTGTTGTTTATCTTTTGGATAGTAAATTTAATAAAAAAATTCTGTAATTAATTGAAAATCAATATAAAATATGATTTTTTTTAGAGTTTTTATATCAAACAAACAGGTATTGCATTCATTTTGTGTTTGTTGGCAGTATTTAATCGTTTGTAAATTTCAAAAACCACCTTTTCTCTGCCAGTAAAATTATTTGCTAATTTTCCTGCTTCATCCTCATTCATTGCCCATTCTAGCTCATCATAACTGGCTCCCAACTGATCTTCATCAGTTCTTTCATCACCAAATAATCCGTCAGATGGAGATGCTTTTAAAATAGAATCCGGAACTTCTAAATAAGCTCCCAAACTATAAACTTCAGATTTTAATAAATCAGCAATAGGACTCAAATCTACTCCGCCATCACCATATTTAGTGTAAAATCCAACACCAAAATCTTCTACTTTATTTCCTGTACCGGCAACTAATAATCCATAAATCCCAGCGAAATAATACAAGGTGGTCATTCGTAAACGTGCACGAGTATTTGCTTGAGATAAATGAAGTTTATGTGTGTCAATAGTATCAGGAACTATGTTTTTGAAACTTTCAAAAACATAAGTTAAATCAGCTTCAACACTTGTTACATTTGGAAATCTATTTTTTAATTGTTCGATGTGTTCGCGTCCACGAGTTACATGGCTGTGCGGTTGGTGTATTGGCATTTCAACACATAAAACTTGTAATCCGGTTTGGGCGCATAATGTTGAGGTGACTGCTGAATCTACTCCTCCTGAAATTCCTATCACAAATCCGTTAACTTTTGCATTTTCTGCATAAGTTTTTAACCAATTTACTATTTGAGTATTCACTTTTTCAACTTGGATTGTACTTTTTTTAGTCATAATAGTTTACGTTTAAAAAGCAGGAATGTATATTTGCAAACTAAATTAGTTGCGCATTCGTTTCCTTAAATTCTTAGGACACAAATTTAATTAATAAATATGAAAAAAAATCTATTTTTTGTAGTCTTTTGTCTCTTTTTTTTATCCTGTGAGAAAAAAAATAAGATAGAAAATACCGTTTCAGCAATTCCTTTAGAAGTAAAAGTAGAGCGCTTTGACAAAATATTTTTTGAAACTTCCCCGAAAGATTTACAAAAAGTAAAAAAAGAATTCCCTTTCTTTTTTCCTGAAGGGAATGATAATAGTGTTTGGTTAAATAAAATGCAGGATCCAATCTGGAGGGAATTATATACTGAAGTTGAGAAAAAGTATGCTAATTTTGAACCTGTAAAAGTTGAACTTGAGTCACTTTTTAAACATATTAAATATTATTTTCCCCAAACTAAAGTGCCAAAAGTTATCACAGTAATCTCTGAAATGGATTATAAGAACAAGGTTATTTATACGGATAGTCTGGTCATTATTTCACTCGAATTATATTTGGGAAAAAATCATAAATTTTATCAATTTCCAAATTATATTAAGCAAAATTTTGAGCAAAGACAAATCATGCCGGATGTAGTTTCAAGTTTTTCATCCCGTAAAATTGCTTCTGTTACTGATAAAAATATGCTTAGCCAAATGATTTATTTTGGGAAGCAATTGTATTTAAAAGACTTACTTTTGCCAAATTATAGTGACGCAGAAAAAATGGGATATACTCCTGAACAAATAAAATGGTGTGAAGAAAATGAAAGTTATATGTGGCGTTATTTTATTGAAAAAGAAATGCTCTACAGTGATGATCAAAAGCTAATACCACGATTTATTAATCCTGCTCCATTTTCTAAATTTTATTTGGAAATTGATAATGAATCACCGGGACAAGTTGGTGCCTGGATAGGTTGGCAAATGGTACGGTCTTATATGAAAAATAATGAAGTACCTATAGCTGATTTGTTGAAAACCGATGCGAAAGAAATATTTGTGAAATCAAAATACAAACCCAAAAAGTAATGTCAAATCAAAATACCTCAGAAATTAAGTTTCTAATAGAATTGGACGATAACCGTGTTCCGGAAAAATTAATGTGGTCTGCACAGGACGGCGGAGTAGATCAAGAAGAAGCGAAAGCTATTATGTTGTCCATTTGGGATAGTAGAGTAAAAGAAACGATGCGTATCGATTTATGGACAAAAGATATGCCGGTTGATGAAATGAAAATTTTCTTTCATCAAACTTTGGTTGCTATGTCTGAAACGTTCAAACGTGCTACTGATGATGAGAAAATGGCGGACACCATGAAAGATTTCTGTGATTATTTTGCTGAAAAATTGGAGTTGACGAAATAAATTAGGCATTGTTTAAAACAAAAAATCCCAAAACTACTTTTGAGGTTTTGGGATTTTTTGTTTTTAAAATGTGACGGAGAGTATTTTCTAAAACTGACTGTTGTTTTTGAAAACTTCTTGATTTACTTCGTCAATATAACTTAATAATTCTTCTTTACCAGTAGATTCAGTTGCTGATGTAACAAAATAATGAGGCATTTCAGCCCAGTTATTAGCGAACATTTTCTTTTTGTACGCTGCAATATGAGAGTCGATTTTTACTTTACTGATTTTGTCAGCTTTGGTGAAAACAATACAAAAAGGAATTTCACTTTCGCCCATATAAGACATAAATTCGATATCTATGGTTTGGGCTTCATGACGAATATCAATCAAAACAAAAGCACAAACTAGTTGTTCTCTAGTTTCAAAATAATCAGTTATAAATTCCTGAAAAATAGATTTCGTTTTTTTAGAAACTTTAGCATAACCATAACCGGGTAAATCGACTAAGAACCAATTGCTGTTGATCAAAAAATGATTAATCAACTGCGTTTTTCCTGGTCTTCCTGATGTTTTAGCTAGCTTTTTATGGTTCGTTAGCATGTTTATCAAGGAGGATTTCCCAACATTTGATCGGCCTATAAAAGCATATTCCGGCAAAAAGTCTTTGGGACATTTGGCCACATCGGAATTGCTAATTATAAATTCGGCGGTATTAATTTTCATTTCTTTTAGGTATAAAATTCTTCTTTAAGATTAGTGTACTGCTAAATGGGTATGGGTTAGCCAATCCTCTAGCAAACGATTAAACTCATTAGGATGTTCCATCATGGCAGCATGACCACATTTGTCTATCCAATATAAAGTTGAATTAGGTAATAATTTATTAAACTCTTCGGCAACATCTGGCGGAGTAACTTTGTCATTTTTCCCCCAAATAATACACGTTTGAACATGCATTTTTGGTAAATCTTTTGCCATATTATGACGAATAGCACTTTTTGCAATTGTCAATGTTTTTATCAATTTTATTCTGTCATTTACGGATTCATAAACTTCATCAATAAGTTCTTTGGTAGCCACTTTTGGATCATAAAATACATCTTCGGCTTTTTTCTTGATGTATTCATAGTCTCCTCTTTTTGGATAGCTATCACCCATTGCGCTTTCGTAAAGTCCTGAGCTACCTGTTATTACAAGTCCAGATACTTTTTCAGGATACATTTTAGTGTGATACAAAGCAATGTGCCCACCTAATGAATTTCCTAAAAGTATTACTCTTTCTAATCCTTTGAATGTGATAAAATCTTTAACGTATTTTGCAAAACTTTTTACGTTTGTTTTTAAAATATTCTGTGTGTATATAGGTAAATCTGGAATGATTATTTTATATCCTTTATTAGAAAAGTAGCTTGCAACAGCATCAAAGTTGCTTAGTCCTCCCATAAGACCATGTAAGATGACAATTGGTGTTCCTTCGCCAGCTTCATAATAGCTGTATCTACCTTCTTTTTTATAGTGTTTTTCCATGTTTTTGAATCTGGATTTTCAATTTTGACAAATATAGGATTTAATAAATAAAAATGAATTTTTACAACAATTTTTAATTATTTAATTCTATCAGCAAATATGAAAATAGGGATCTTTTTTTGTGTATTTACCTGTAGTTTTATGATTATACTCTTTTTATTCCTATTGATTTTAAAGGATGCTTCGTACTCTTTTAATCTTGTCTTTTTTTATAACATTACCTTTCTTACAAATAAAAGAAAATGTAACCTAACCCTCTGATTGTCCAAAAATTAAGGGTTTTTGTCTAAAAGTGGTTAAACTTATCAACAAAGTGGTATATAGTGGTAAATTGTGGTAATATTTTTTATATTTTTGCTCAACATCATTAATAACTTTTTACTTGGATACAATTATTGGAACATATGAATGTAAAGTTGATGCCAAAGGAAGGTTGCTGTTACCAGCGCCTTTAAAAAAGCAGTTGGCTTCTTCTCTTCAAAACGGTTTTGTTTTGAAGCGTTCCGTATTTCAGCCTTGTTTGGAGTTGTATCCTATGAAAGAGTGGGATTTGATGATGCAAAAAATTAATAAACTGAACCGATTTGTAAAGAAAAACAATGACTTTATCCGCAGGTTTACCGCAGGAGTAAAAGTGGTTGAAATAGATGCTTTAGGTCGATTATTAGTACCAAAAGATTTAGTGATTTTTGCAAGTATTGCTAAGGAAGTTGTGTTTTCATCGGCAGTGAATATTGTTGAGATTTGGGATAAAGATTTATACGAAAAATCAATAAATGGTGAAGATGTTGATTTTGCAGATTTGGCAGAAGAAGTAATGGGAAATATAAATGACGACGACAATGGAATATCATAATCCGGTTTTGCTTCAGGCAACAGTAGATGGTTTAAATATTAAGCCCGACGGCATTTATATAGATGTAACTTTTGGTGGTGGAGGTCATTCAAAAGAAATTTTGAAAAGACTGGGGCCAAACGGAAAATTATTTGCTTTTGATCAGGACGAAGATGCTTTGGCTAATGCATTGCCAGATGAAAGATTTACGCTTATTAATGAGAATTTCCGTTTTATAAAAAGGTTTTTGCGTTTTTACGGAGTAAAAAGTGTTGATGGGATTTTAGCAGATTTAGGTGTGTCCTCACATCAATTTGATGTTCCGGAAAGAGGTTTCTCTACTCGTTTTGATGCTGGCTTAGATATGAGAATGAGTCAGAAAAATGATTTGAATGCGTATCGAGTCGTCAATGAGTATGATGAAGCGAATTTGAAAAGAGTGTTCTTGGATTATGGTGAATTGAAAAGTGCACCTGCTTTGGCAAGAACAATTATTGAAGCCAGAGAGGAGCAACCAATCAAAACAACAGATGAATTGAAAGCCGTTTTGGCGAAATATTTACCTGAAAGAGTTAGAAATAAAATATTGGCTCAAATCTATCAGGCTATCCGAATTGAAGTGAACCAAGAAATGGATGTTTTGAAAGAATTCTTGGAGCAATCCTTAGAAATATTAAATCCGGGCGGCAGATTAAGTGTGATTTCATACCATTCTTTAGAAGATAGATTAGTTAAAAGGTTTATGAAAAATGGAATGTTTGAAGGGGAGCCAGAACGCGACTTTTTCGGTAATTTTTCGGTTCCATTTAAAACAATTGGAAAATTAATTGTCCCGGATAACGCTGAAATAAAAGAAAATAATAGAGCAAGAAGTGCTAAATTAAGAATAGCTGAAAAGAGATAATTAGTTATGAAAAACGGAGTTTACAGCCTATTAAAAGCTAGATTTCTTATAGATGATGATGCTGTTAAAAACTGGCGATTCATTGTTTTTGTAATTATTTTGGCGATTGTTATGATTGCTAATACACAACGATTTGAGCAAAAAGTATTTATGATTGCCGATTTGACAAATCAGGTTAAAGAATTACGTTCGGAATTTGTGGACAGGCGTTCGGAATTGATGAAATTGAAAATGGAATCGACTGTTTCTGAAAAAATGGTGGAAAAACAAATTTTTCCGTCAACAGTTCCCCCAGTTAAAATCAAAGTTAAAAAAGAAGAAGAAAAAAGCTTTTTCAAAAAAATATGGCAGTAGAAGATAAATACATATCGTACCGAATTTATCTGGTTGCATTCGCTATCTTTTTGATGGCCATTGCGATTGCTGTAAAATTGACAAATATTCAATGGGTCGAGGGTGATTATTATAGAAAATTAGCCAAAGAAAGAACCGTTAGAAATTTTGTGATTCCTGCTAATAAAGGTAATATTTATTCTGCGGATGGGAGTCTTTTAGCTACTTCTATTCCTAATTATGAAATTAGATTTGATGCTGTTGCTCCAAAAGCAGAAGCATTTGAAAAAAATGTTAAGTCATTGTCAGATTCACTGGCATTAGTTTTAGGCAAACCATCAAATTTTTTCCAAAACGAATTAAGAAAAGCTAGAGCAAACAAGAATAGATATTATTTGATTGCCCGTAATTTGAGTTATACACAATATTTTAAAATTAAAGGTTTTCCATTATTTAAATTAGGAGCTTATAAAGGTGGAATTATAATCGAGCAAGAAACCGTAAGAGAACATCCAATAGGAAAAATTGCAGAACGAACTGTTGGTTACGAAAGAACTTCTCACGGTGCATCACTCGATGGAAAGGGAATAGAATGGGCTTTTAGAAAATATCTGAACGGTAAAGACGGGAAAATTTTAAAGCAAAAAATCGCAAAAGGACAATGGAAACCGATACGCGATATCAATGAAGTTGATCCGCAGGATGGTTATGATGTGATATCTACAATTGATGTTTATATTCAGGATATTGCGCATCATGCTTTGCTAAAACAGTTGGAATTGTATCAGGCAGACCATGGTTGTGTTGTGGTTATGGAAACAAGTACAGGTCATGTAAAAGCAATTTCGAATTTAGGAAGAGCTACCGACGGAACGTATTTTGAAACAACTAATTATGCGGTAGCGGAATCTCATGAGCCAGGTTCTACCTATAAATTAGCCGATTTAATGGCGCTTCTTGAAGACAAAAAAGTAGATACCAGTGCCGTTTATGACAGTAACGGAGGTGTTGTTGTTTACTCAGGAAGAAAAGTTCGGGATTCACACGAAGGCGGTTATGGAAAAATTTCTTTAGCAAGAGGTTTTGAAGTTTCGTCGAATACTGTCATGGTTCAAGCCGTTTATAATAGTTATAAAAATGAGCCTTCTAAATTTGTAAATCACCTTAATGATTTTGGACTAAACAGACCTTTGGGGCTTTCGATTAAAGGGGAAGGCCGTCCTTATGTTCCACAACCAAGTGATAAACACTGGTCAAATATTTCGCTTCCTTGGATGGCTTTTGGATATGGAGTTTCTATTACGCCAATGCAAACATTAGCTTTTTATAATGCTGTTGCCAATAATGGAGAAATGGTTAAGCCTCAGTTTGTTTCTGAAATTAAAGAATGGAATAAAACGATTAAAAAATACGATAAAGAAGTTTTGAATCCTAAAATATGTTCCCAAGAAACTATTTTGAAATTGAAAGCAATCTTATTGAATGTTGTTAAAAAGGGAACAGGTTCTAAGCTTTATTCTAAAGATTTTTCAATGGCCGGAAAAACAGGAACGGCACAGGTAAATTACGCGAAAGATGGCGGTTCCGGTAAATATTATGCCTCCTCATTTGTTGGTTATTTTCCTGCAGATCATCCCAAATATTCCTGTATAGTTGTGGTGCATAAACCAAGTACAGCATTAAATAATTATTACGGTGCGGATGTGGCAGGTCCAGTTTTCAAACGTATTGCGCAAAAGATTTTTACCGATGCGCCTTCAACTAATGAAATTAAAAATTTAGATAGAAAAATACAAAAGCAAGAGCGTAATTACGATTCGTATTTTGTTAAGTCACAAAAGAAAGGGCAGTTAATTCCTAACGTAAAAGGAATGTCAGGAATGGATGCTGTAGCCTTATTAGAAAATTTAGGCATAAAAGTAAAAGCTATTGGAGTTGGAAAAGTTAAAAAACAATCACTTCAGGCCGGACAAAACATAGTTAGAAACACAACAATTTTATTAGAATTATCGTGAAAATCTTAAAAGACATATTGTATAGAGTAGCTATCGAAGCGGTAAAAGGTCCGACGGATATTGCTATAAACAAAATGGATTTCGATTCTAGAAAAATCGAGGTCAATGATGTTTTTATTGCTATTCGTGGTTCTATTTCTGATGGTCATGATTTTATAGAAAAAGCAATTCAGCAAGGAGCTGTAGCTGTTATATGCGATACATTTCCGGAGAATATTGTAATAGGAATTACCTATGTACAGGTAAAAAACACCAATTCAGCCTTAGCATTTATGGCTGCAAATTATTTTGGAGACCCTTCTCAAAACTTGAAGTTAGTTGGAATCACAGGAACAAACGGAAAAACAACGATTGCTTCTTTGTTATACCAGTTATTTAAAAAAGCAGGTTTTAAAGTTGGATTACTTTCTACAGTAAAAATTTTAGTTGACGATGTTGAATATAAAGCGACTCACACCACTCCGGATTCAATTACAATAAACCACTATCTAAAAGAAATGGTGAAGAACGGTGTTGAATATTGTTTTATGGAAGTGAGTTCTCACGGAATTCATCAAAAACGAACAGAAGCATTGCATTTTGTTGGCGGTATTTTTACAAATTTGTCTCACGACCATTTGGATTACCATCCCACATTTGCAGAATATAGAGATGTGAAAAAATATTTTTTCGATAATTTACCGAAAACGGCATTTGCATTGTCCAATATTGATGATAAAAATGGGCAAGTCATGTTGCAGAATACTGCAGCTAAAAAATTGACTTATGCTTTAAAAACCTATGCTGATTATAAAGCACAAATTCTGGAAAATCAATTGTCAGGTTTGTTGTTGAAAATAAATGGAGATGAAGTTTGGGTAAAACTAATTGGGACATTTAATGCTTATAATTTATTGGCTATTTATGGAACTGCGGTTGAATTAGGGATGGAAAGTTTGGAAGTACTTCGATTATTATCTGATTTAGAAAGTGTTTCGGGACGTTTTCAATTTATTGTTTCGGCTTCAAATATTACAGCGATTGTGGATTATGCGCATACGCCAGATGCATTAGAAAATGTGCTAAAAACAATCAATGACATTCGTACTAAAAACGAGCAATTGATAACTGTTGTAGGTTGTGGTGGCAATAGAGATAAAGCCAAGCGCCCAATTATGGCTGGAATTGCATCTGAGTTGAGTGACAAAGCAATTTTTACTTCGGATAATCCAAGAAATGAAGAACCGGAAGTTATTATTACTGAAATGGAGCAAGGAGTTGCACCTCAAAATTATAAAAAAACATTGACTATAACAGATAGAAAGCAGGCTATAAAAACTGCTTGCCAATTGGCTCAGCCAAATGATATTATTTTAATTGCCGGAAAAGGGCATGAGACGTATCAGGAAATAAATGGCGTTCGCCATGATTTTGACGACATGAAAATAGTTAAAGAAATATTAGATCAACTTCATAAATAGAAAAATATGCTGTATTACTTATTTGAATATTTAGACAAAACATTAGACGTTCCTGGTACAGGCGTTTTTCAGTACATTACTTTTAGATCTGCATTGGCATTGATGCTTTCTTTATTGTTATCTACAATTTATGGAAAAAGAATAATCCGTTTCCTGCAAAGACAACAAGTAGGAGAAACGGTTCGTGAGCTTGGTTTGGCAGGTCAAAATGAAAAAGCTGGGACGCCAACAATGGGAGGTTTAATCATCATATTTGCCACTTTGGTTCCAGTTATACTTTTTGCAAAACTGCATAATATTTACATCGTTTTATTGATTGTGACCACACTTTGGATGGGAATAATTGGTTTTATAGATGATTATATTAAAATTTTCAAAAAAGATAAAGAAGGACTAAAAGGAATTTTTAAAGTCGTAGGACAAGTAGGTTTAGGTTTAATAGTAGGTACTGTTCTTTATTTTAGTCCGGCAGTTACGGTTCGTACGGATACAGCAAAATCGGATATTTTTAAAGTGCAAACAGAAACGGTTATTACGCCTGCTCCAGTTGAAGAAAAATCTACAGCTACGACAATTCCTTTCTTTAAAAATAATGAATTTGATTATGCTGAATTATTAGCATGGACTGGTGAAGGATATGAAAAATGGGCTTGGTTAATTTTTATTCCGGTTGTTATTTTCATTATAACGGCAGTTTCTAACGGTGCTAATTTAACAGATGGTATTGATGGACTTGCCGCAGGGACTTCTGCTGTTTCAGTTCTTGCATTAGGAATATTTACGTTCGTTTCGGGAAATATTATTTTCTCCAATTACTTGAATATAATGTACATCCCTAGTTCAGGGGAAATGACGGTTTTTATAGCTGCTTTTGTGGGATCATTGATTGGATTTCTTTGGTATAACTCCTATCCGGCATCTGTTTTTATGGGAGATACAGGAAGTTTGACTATCGGCGGAATTATTGCAGTTCTGGCAATTGCTGTTCGAAAAGAAATGTTGATTCCATTGTTATGCGGAATTTTTCTTGTCGAAAATCTATCCGTTGTTTTACAGGTAAGTTATTTTAAATATACCAAAAAACGCTTTGGCGAAGGCCGAAGAATATTCCTGATGTCGCCTTTGCATCATCATTATCAGAAGAAAGGCTATCATGAAAGTAAGATTGTAACCCGTTTTTGGATTGTTGCTATAATGCTGGCCATATTATCAATTGTCACTTTAAAATTAAGATAGTATGAGGCTAGTAATTTTAGGTGGAGGAGAAAGCGGAGTAGGAACTGCTATTCTGGGTAAGAAAAAAGGATACGATGTTTTTGTGTCTGATTTTGGAAAGATAAAAGGAAATTACAAAGAGGTTCTTATCATTAATGAAATTGCTTGGGAAGAAGATAAGCACACGGAAGATTTGATTTTGAATGCTGATGTGGTGATGAAAAGCCCTGGAATTCCGGATAAATCTCCAATAGTAAAAAAGCTTTTGGCAAAAGAAATTCCGGTATTGTCGGAAATTGAGTTTGCGGCTCCTTTTACAGATGCAACTATTATAGGAATCACCGGAAGTAATGGAAAGACTACCACCACGATGTTGACCCATCATTTGCTGAAATCAGCAGGGTTGAATGTAGGATTAGGGGGGAATATTGGAAAGAGTTTCGCTTGGCAGGTGGCAGATAATAAATTCGATTCGTATGTGCTTGAATTGAGTAGTTTTCAATTGGATGGAATTATAAATTTTAAACCACATATTGCGATTATTACTAATATAAGTCCTGATCATTTAGATCGATACGATTACAAATATGAAAATTACATTGATTCAAAGTTTAGAATTACAATGAATCAAACCGAGGATGATTACCTCATTTATGATGCAGATGATGAAGCTATTACAGAATGGTTTAAAACACACACAACCAAAGCCAAATTAATTCCTTTTTCATTGACAAAAACTTTCAGCGAAGGAGCTTATATAAAAAACAACAAAATGGAAATTTCAATCAATCAAGAAGAGTTTACAATGGACACAGCGCATATTGCCTTGGAAGGAAAACATAACATGAAAAACGCAATGGCAGCAACCTCTGTGGCAAAATTAATGCAAATTAGAAAAGCTACCATACGTGAAAGTTTATCTAATTTTCAAGGAGTGGAACATCGTCTTGAAAAAGTATTGAAAATCCAAAATGTACAATACATCAATGATTCAAAAGCAACCAATGTAAATGCCACTTTTTTTGCATTAGACAGCATGAGTACGCCTACGGTTTGGATTGTGGGTGGAGTAGACAAAGGAAATGATTATAATGAATTGATGTCATTAGTCCGTGAAAAAGTGAAAGCTATTATTTGCCTTGGTGTGGACAACAAGAAAATAATTGATGTTTTTGGAAATGTGGTTGATATGATGATTGAAGTTTCTAATATGAATGATGCTGTGAGAATGGCGCAACGATTATCAGAAAAGGGAGATACAGTATTACTGTCGCCAGCTTGTGCTAGTTTTGATTTATTCGAAAACTATGAAGACAGAGGAAATCAATTCAAGCAAGCAGTTAAGAATCTATAAACAAAATAAAACTTTAAACAAAAATCAAAAATGAAACAACTAGTTAACAGTTTAAAAGGAGATAAAGGTATTTGGTCATTTGTGGCCTTATTAGCCTTGTTTTCGTTTATGCCTGTTTTTAGTGCGAGTAGTAATTTGGCTTATATTGGCCAAGGGAACGGAAATACATTGGGTTATCTGGTAAAACATTTGGCACATATTTGTATTGGTTTCGCCATTATTTATTGGATTCATAAAGTACCATATCATTATTTTCGGGCTATTTCTAAAATAGGATTGCCTGTTGTTTGGATATTATTGGCTTATACATTAATAAAAGGAACTGTTATCGCTGGTGCAAATGCGAGTCGATGGATTCAAGTTCCATTCATTGGAATAACTTTCCAAACATCAACATTGGCATCCATAGTGTTGTTTATATACGTAGCGCGCTATTTGTCAAAAACTAGAGAGGAACCAATTGAATTTAAAGCTTCTTTATGGGAGCTTTGGTTACCGGTGTTTTTTACATTAATACTAATCTTGCCGGCTAATTTCTCCACAACTGCCTTGATTTTCTGTATGATATTGATGCTGACTTTTATTGGTAAATATCCCTTAAAATATATTGGAATCATTATTGGTTCTGGAATTTTATTTCTCGCTTTTTTTGTTCTTCTTTCAAAAGCTTTTCCAGATTCCAGATTTTTTAACAGAGTACATACTTGGGAAAGTAGAATCGAAAATTTCAGCACGGATAAACCGGATGAAGATGATTATCAGATAGAGAAAGCTAAAATTGCTATTGCATCTGGTAAAATTTACGGATTGGGTCCGGGTAAAAGTGTTCAGAAGAATTTTTTGCCACAATCTTCATCTGATTTTATTTATGCCATTATTGTAGAAGAATATGGACTTTTAGGAGGTTTGGGAGTTCTTGCGTTATATTTATTATTGTTATTTCGATTTGTCATTGCTTCACATAAAGCCAATACTTTGTTTGGGAAATTAGTGGTTATAGGATTAGGTTTTCCCATGATATTTCAGGCAATGATTAATATGGCGGTTGCAGTAGAGTTATTACCAGTTACAGGACAAACATTGCCATTAATAAGTAGTGGAGGAAGTTCTATCTGGATGACCTGTTTCGCACTTGGAATTATCATTAGTGTAACTAAAAAAGAGGAAGAAATCGCCCAAGAATTAAAGGATGCTGCCAAAAGAGAAGAAGCACTGCAGAAATTAATCGATAGAGAACTAGGAGAGGAAGATCTAATAGAAGAAAATTATTCTATTGAAGATAAAGCTACGAATCCAATGCATGCAGTTTTAAATAAGTAATTCGATTTTCAGAGAAAAAGTAAATTATAAAAACTTAGGAACTCAGTAACTTTCATAAAAATGAAACAGTATAAATTCATATTAAGCGGTGGCGGAACAGGCGGACATATCTATCCGGCAATTGCAATTGCCAATGAATTAAAATCTCGTTTTCCTGATGCCGAAATTCTTTTTGTAGGTGCCAATAATAAAATGGAAATGCAAAAAGTACCTCAGGCAGGTTACAAAATCAAAGGACTTTGGATTGCAGGATTACAGCGAAGACTGACATTTGATAATGTACTTTTCCCAATTAAATTGCTTTCAAGTTTATTAAAATCCAGAACAATAATAAAGGATTTTAGACCAGATGTAGTTATTGGAACTGGAGGTTTTGCAAGTGGTCCGTTGTTGCAGATAGCTGGGATTGCAGGTATTCCAACAGTAATTCAAGAACAAAATTCCTATCCTGGGATTACCAATAAATTATTGAGTAAAAAAGCAAGCAAAATTTGTGTTGCTTACGAAAATCTGGAACGATTTTTTCCAAAAGGAAAAATGATTTTGACCGGAAATCCAGTGCGTCAGGATTTAATAGATATCGAAAGTAAAAGGGCTGAAGCAATTCAATATTTTAATTTAGACTCTAAAAAGAAAACATTATTAGTTCTTGGAGGAAGTCTTGGAGCGAGAAGAGTAAACCAATTAATCGAAAAAGAATTGGAAAATATTATTTCTCAAAATGTTCAGGTGATTTGGCAATGCGGAAAATTATATTTAGAAGATTATAAAAAATATAACAAAGGAAATGTTCAGGTAGTCGCTTTTATCGAAAGAATGGATTTAGTTTATGCTGCTGCAGATGTTATTATTTCCCGAGCAGGAGCGTCATCAGTTTCGGAGTTGTGTATTGTTGGGAAACCAGTAATTTTTATTCCCTCACCTAATGTAGCTGAAGATCACCAAACTAAAAACGCACAAGCGATTGTAGATAAAAAAGGAGCGTTAATGCTCAAAGAATCGGAGCTTGATTGGCAATTTGGTCTTGTTTTTGAAGCCTTGTTGAAAGATCATGGAAAACAAAAACAACTGAGCGAAAATATAAAACAATTGGCTATGCCAGAGGCAACAAAACAAATTGTTGACGAAATTGTGAAGTTGATTAAATAGAAAGAAAAAAGATAATAGAGCAAAGACTTAAAATAATATGAACTTACATCAAATACATAACGTCTATTTTATAGGAATTGGAGGCATCGGGATGAGTAATCTGGCTCGTTATTTCAAGAATTTGGGAAAACAAGTTTCAGGTTATGATAAAACGCCTTCAGCTCTTACCAATGAATTAATAGAAAGCGGAATTTCAATCCATTTTGAAGACAGTATCGATTTAATCCCTACAGATTTTTACGTAGAAAATACTTTGGTGATAATTACGCCAGCAGTTCCGAAGGCACATTCGGAGTGGAATTATTTCTTGGAAAGAGATTTTCAGGTTAAAAAAAGAGCCGAAGTTTTAGGGATAATCACAAAAGATACTTTTTGTTTTGCAGTTGCCGGAACGCATGGAAAAACGACCACTTCAGGTATTTTAGGTCATATTTTGTATGAAAGTGGTGCTGATGTTACTGCTTTTATTGGTGGAATTGTAGAAAATTACAATTCGAATTTAATAGGAAGCGGGAAAACCGTAACTGTTGTTGAAGCCGATGAATTTGATCGTTCATTCCTGCATTTACATCCAAATATTGCTTGCATAACTTCTATGGATGCAGACCATTTGGATATTTATGGAACCAGTGAAGCGATAGAAGAATCTTTTGTTGAATTTGCTTCTAAAGTAGAAGACAAGAGTAGGCTTTTTATAACGAAAGAATTACCATTAGAGGGTATTACATGTGCAGTAAATGAAGACGCTGTTTTCAAGGCTTTTAATGTTAGAGTAGGAAATGGCAGTTATGTTTTTGACGTACAAACGCCTACTGAGATAATCAAAGATTTATATTTTGGATTACCTGGAAAACACAATTTGATGAATGCATTAATGGCTATTGCAATGGCAAATATATTCGGCACCCCAACCGATGCCATTGCAAAAGCCATTGCATCATTCAAAGGAATAAAAAGAAGATTTTCGTACCAAATTAAAACGGATGAGTTAGTTTATATTGATGATTATGCACATCATCCAACGGAGATAAATGCAGTACATCAGGCGGTTAGGGAATTGTATCCAAGCCAAAAAGTATTGGCAATTTTTCAACCGCATTTATTCAGCAGAACGAGAGATTTTGCTGATGATTTTGCCAAAAGCTTATCTGCTTTTGATGATGTTGTTTTATTAGATATCTATCCAGCCCGTGAATTGCCAATGGAAGGTATAAATTCACAATGGTTGATGGATAAAATGACTAATAATCATAAAAAAATAGTCTCTAAAAGCGATTTAATTTCAACAATTTTAGCTAGCGATGCTACCGTTATTGTAACAATTGGAGCAGGAGATATTGGAGAATTAGTGCCATCCATTAAAAAAGCGATAAATGAAACTCTTTAATTGGACCAATATTCGGTTAATGCTAATGTTTATAGTAGTAATTTTTCTGTTTTCGTTTACCTCAAATCGAAATAAAAACAGAAAATTGACTAAATCTGTAGTAGTTTTTGTTGGAGATAATGCACCTTTTGTTAAACAGGAAACGGTTAATAAATTGTTAATAGAAAATAAAAGAGATGCATCAAGCATTCAAAAAGTTAAATTAGATTTGAATAAACTGGAAAGAACTCTAGATGCGCAGGAAATGATTGAAAAATCAGATGTATTTGTGAGTATTGATGGTGTATTGAAAGCAGTAGTAAAACAAAAAACTCCTATAGCTAGGATTTTTGACGGAGGTGGTTCTTTTTATATTGATTACGAAGGGAATAGGATGCCATTGTCAACTAATTTTACAGCGAGAGTTCCACTTGTATCCGGGGGGATAAATAAAAAAAATAACGAATATTTAGCCGACTTATTTCGGGCAATCTATGACGATGCGTTTTTGAAAAAAAACATCATTGGAATTGAAATTATGCCGAATGGTAGCTTAAAAATGCTCAATAGAAATTTTGATTATCAAATTGATTTCGGTAGAATGATTAATGTGGAGCGAAAATTTAAGAATTACAAAGCTTTTTTTCAAAAGGCGGTTTTAGATAGTTCGTTGTATAAATATAAAAAGATTGATCTCCGATTTACGGAACAAGTAGTTTGCACTAAATAATAGATAATGGAAAAAGAGAATATTGCAGTAGGTCTAGATATTGGGACAACTAAAATAGTTGCCATGATAGGCAAGAAGAATGAATATGGGAAACTAGAAATTTTAGGTGTAGGAAAATCTAAAAGTTTAGGTGTGGCTAGAGGCGTTGTAAATAACATCACTCAAACCATACAATCGATACAACAAGCGATACAAGAGGCCGAAAATAATTCAGGCTATAAAATAAAAGATGTAGTAGTGGGAATTGCGGGTCAACACATCCGTAGTATTCAACATACGGATTACATAAGCAGAAACAATCCCGAAGAAGTAATTGGAGGATATGATATTCAGCTTTTGATTGACCAAGTAAATAAATTGGCAATGTTACCTGGCGAAGAAATAATTCATGTTTTGCCACAAGAATTTAAAATTGACGGACAATCTGAAATTAAAGAGCCTATAGGAATGTACGGTGGAAGATTAGAGTCTAGTTTTCATGTTGTAGTAGGACAAGCCTCGTCAATTCGTAATGTAGGCAGATGCATTCAAAGTTCAGGAATTGAATTGTCAGGTTTAACCTTGGAACCCTTAGCTTCGGCAGATGCGGTTTTGAGTCAGGAGGAAAAAGAAGCAGGAGTTGCACTTATCGATATAGGTGGTGGAACAACTGATTTAGCCATTTTCAAAGATGGTATTATTCGCCATACGGCGGTAATTCCTTTTGGAGGAAATGTAATCACAGATGATATAAAAGAAGGATGTTCTATAATTGAGAAGCAAGCTGAATTATTGAAAGTTAAATTTGGATCTGCTTGGCCAGGGGAAAATAAAGACAATGAAATTGTTTCTATTCCAGGATTAAGAGGCAGAGAACCAAAAGAAATTTCATTAAAGAATCTTTCTAAAATTATTCATGCTCGTGTTGTTGAAATTATTGATCAAGTTTTTACGGAAGTGAAAGCATACGGACACGAAGATCCTCGTAAAAAACTAATCGCAGGAATAGTGCTTACTGGTGGTGGTGCTCAATTGAAACACATCAAACAATTAGTAGAGTATATTACAGGAATGGATACGAGAATAGGATATCCAAACGAGCATTTAGCTGGAAATTCAGACGAGGAGATTTCAAGTCCTTTATATGCTACTGCAGTTGGATTGGTGATGAACAGCATCGAAAACAAAACGCAAAGTGCGGTTAGAATGGATGCTATCGAACAACCAAAAGCACCAGTGTACAGACAACCAGTTGTTCAAGCGCCAGTGATTGAGGTTTCTGAAGAGGAAGTTGAGGAAGAGGCACGAAACACTAATGAAAAACAGAATTCAACAGTGAACAGAATTCAGAGAAATTTCTTCGACCGTTATGTGGATAAGATTAAGGATTTCTTAGATAATGCAGAATAAGGGCAGTGCCCAAAAAACACAATAAATAATAAATATCAAAAACCAAATAAAATGATGAGCAACTCAGAATTTGGAAGTATTTCATTTGATTTACCTAAGAACCAATCAAATGTAATAAAAGTTATTGGTGTAGGTGGAGGCGGTAGTAACGCCATAAATCACATGTTTAAACAAGGGATCAAAGGCGTAGATTTTATCGTATGTAATACGGATTCTCAAGCCTTACAGAGCAGTTCTGTGCCTAACAAAATACAGTTAGGAGTACATTTAACCGAAGGACTTGGCGCTGGAGCAAACCCAGATGTGGGTCAGCAATCTGCTATTGAAAGTATTTCCGAGATTGAAAAAATGTTGGATCGCAATACTAAAATGGTGTTCATCACTGCCGGAATGGGTGGTGGAACTGGAACGGGAGCTGCACCAGTAATTGCACAATTGGCTAAAGAAAGAGATATTCTTACTGTAGGGATTGTGACATTACCTTTCTTATTTGAAGGGAAAGTGCGTCAGGAACAAGCGTTAATTGGTATAGAAAAATTACGTAAACAAGTCGACTCTTTAATTGTTATCAATAACAATAAATTAAGAGAAGTATATGGAAATCTTGGTTTCAAAGCTGGGTTTTCAAAAGCAGACGAAGTTTTGGCGACAGCCTCAAGAGGAATTGCTGAAGTAATCACGCATCACTATACTCAAAATATCGATTTAAGAGATGCCAAAACAGTATTGTTTAATAGCGGAACGGCTATTATGGGATCTTCTGTTTCTTCAGGTGAGAATAGAGCTAAGGAAGCCATTATTGCTGCTTTAGATTCTCCTTTGTTAAATGATAATAAAATTACTGGTGCCAAAAACGTATTGTTGCTTATCGTTTCTGGAACTAATGAAATTACAATTGACGAAATTGGAGAAATCAATGATCATATTCAAGTTGAGGCAGGTCATAATGCTAATATTATCATGGGGGTTGGTGAAGACGAATCGCTTGGAGATGCTATTGCAGTGACTATAATCGCTACAGGTTTTGATATTGAACAACAAAATGAAATCGTAAATACAGAGCCAAAAAAAATAATTCACACATTAGAAGATGAGCAGAGAAGTGTTCATAATCTAAGTAATAAAACGGTTACTGCATTTGATTTGAATACAGAATCTCCAGTTTCTAATTCAAACGAAAGAATTGTTTTCGATTTGTTAGAAGATACTGTAGTTGCGCCTGAACCAGCGGTAACAATACCAACACCAGCACCAACAATCAATAAAGAAGAGTTGATGGTTATGTCTGAATTTATTAAAAATTTAGATGTTACTTTCGAAATTGTTTCGCCTATCACTGATATTGATTTCACAATCACATCTCCAGTAGCCGAAGTGAAAGCTGTACAGCCAAAAGTTATTGAAAGACAAGAACAAACTACTTTCTCTTTTGATTTGCCACTTTTCAAAACAGAACCGGTAGCACAAGTGGAAGAAAACAAAGTTTTGTTTGAACTAACGAATGAAACTCGTGATATTAAGGTAAATGAAGCAGTTCAATTTGTTCCAGTAACGGAATTGACTGATAACGGAATTATCAAATATTCTCTTGAAGAATATATGGAACCTGAGAATGATTTCATGGCTAAGCCAGTTGCTAAGACTCCAGAAGTTGTTATTCCGGCTGAGTTGAACATTACCATGAAACAAGTGAATACACCAGTAAATACGCCTGTTGACTTTGATGCCATTTCTCCTATGGAAATGACCATTGAAGAATCATTGCGAATGAGAGCTGATGAAAGAAGAAAAAAATTAAAAGAATTCAATTATAAGTTTCATAACAATGTTTCTAAAATTGATGAGTATGAAAAAGAGCCAGCTTACAAAAGATTAGGAATAGACATTTCAAACAATCAAACTAATAATACAAATTCGAGAATTTCAGTTGGAACAGACAGCAACAACGATCTACAGTTGCGTTCTAACAATTCGTATTTGCATGACAATGTAGATTAACTAACTCAAACCAAAATGAAACAGCCCGAAAATTCAATTTAATTTTCGGGTTATTTTTTTGTGTAGCGAGAAGAAAGCAATCTATTGTTAATTCCAGTAAATTTCTTTAAATTTGTCGGGCCTTAATCCAGCTGTCGTTTCAAGCTTTTTCTCGAAAATGCTTTTTTCTAAGTCCTTAAAAGAGCTTCTAAAGTCGCTTTTTAAGTATAAGAAAAAATACATTTTCTCTTAAAAAGGCTTTTCACTACCATCTGGGGCATTTAAAGAGCAGTCGTTTTCATAATTAGCATTTCAACAATCGATTA
The DNA here is from genome assembly GCF_048158725.1 of Flavobacterium arabinosi. Taxonomy (NCBI): domain Bacteria; kingdom Pseudomonadati; phylum Bacteroidota; class Flavobacteriia; order Flavobacteriales; family Flavobacteriaceae; genus Flavobacterium; species Flavobacterium arabinosi. The sequence goes on along the minus strand of NZ_JBLNKX010000002.1, from coordinate 331,203 downwards.
AACAAATAATCGATTAACCAAATTAACAATAAAGAATATGAGTTTATCAGTACAAATCATGGACGAAATGAAAACTGCCATGAGAGCCAAAGATACCGTTGCATTAGAAGCTTTAAGAGCTATAAAATCTGAAATCCTATTAGCTCAAACAGCATCAGGATCAAAAGAAGAAATAACGGAAGACGACGAGGTTAAATTGCTTCAAAGATTAGTGAAAACCCGTAAGGAAAGTGCTAGAATTTTTACAGAACAAAACCGTTTGGATTTGGCTGAACCAGAATTGGCTCAAATTGCAGTAATCGAAAAATTCTTGCCAGCGCAATTAAGCGAAGCAGAAGTGGAAGCAGTGATTGCAAAAATCATCTCCGAAACTGGAGCTGCAGGTATTGCTTCAATGGGAAAAGTGATGGGATTAGCTGCTGCGCAATTAGGCGGAACTGCAGAAGGAAAAACCATTTCTACAATAGTTAAAAAATTATTGACATAAAATATTTATAATTTTAGATTTAGGAATTGGGATTTCAAATAGCCTAAATCTAAAATTAAATGACTGCGTAGTTCAACTGGATAGAATATCAGATTTCGACTCTGAGGGTTGCAGGTTCGAACCCTGCCGTGGTCACAAGAAAATTAAAAAGCCTGCAAAATATTAATTTTGCAGGCTTTTTTTGGTTCTACAAAATTATCGATAGATCTAGTTGATTAATGATCCCTTATATTTTTTGAGTTTACCAGTTCGAATCCTTTAAAGTTATTTTGAGATTTTAGATTACTAGCTACTTAACTAATTTTAATTACAATTTTCCCAAATGCTCCTTTGGCTAAATGGCGATAGGCTTCAATTGCGTCTTCAAATTGGTATACTTTTTCGATAACTGGTTTAATATTATACTGGTCAAAAGCTTTATTCATTTCTTCAAACGCAGAACGATTCCCAACCGCGATACCTTGAATTTTAGTCTGTCTAAAAATTACCTGCATCAAATTGAGATCAGTGGTTTGCCCAGCCAAGAATCCTATGACTGATATTTGTCCGGTAACTTTCGTTGCTTTAACTGAATCGTTTAATCCATCTCCGCCAACTACTTCTAATAGTTGATCTACTCCTTTTCCATTCGTTAATCTAACTACTTCAGCAGCCCATTCCGGTGTTTCCACGTAATTGATTACTTCCTGAGCACCTAATCTGCGAGCCCTTTCTCCTTTTTCGTTACTGCTTGTAGTAACAATAACTCTTGCGCCCAAAGCAGTCGCAAGTTGGATACCAAAGATTGAAACACCGCCCGTTCCTTGTATCAAAACCGAATCCCCTTTTTGTAAATTACCATATGTAATTAGAGAATACCAAGCTGTAAGTGCAGCGATTGGTAAAGTAGAAGCTTCTTCATCAGTCAATGTTGATGGTGCCAAAACTGCAGATTCTTCATGAATAATCATATACTCTGCAAGACCACCAGGCAGCGGAGAACCAAAACAGAAATCAGGTTCATTATGGGCGGGTGCACCTTCTATCCATTTAGAATATAAATGAGAAGTTACCCTGTCCCCTAATTTGAATCTGGTTACATTTGCACCAATCTGTACAATTGTTCCGGAAGCATCAGATATAGGAGTTAATGGATTCGGAACCATTTCTGGTTCATAGATTCCGTCTACAATAGCCTTGTCTCTAAAATTTAATGATACAGCTCCAACTTTGATTAAAACTTCATTCGCTCCTGGAGTCGGTATAGCAATATCTTCTAATTTCAAATTATCTAAACCAAAGCCTTTTAATTGCCAAGCTTTCATAGTATTTTTTTCTAGTATCATATCTTAATTATTTTATGGTACAAATATCAAACTAATACAAATACAAGAACAGATTCAGATCTTATAAAAAAAATGAGATCAGATTGCATATCTTTGCCTTTATCAATATTTAATTAAGTAGATATGATGACAGGTAAAAGTTTTCGATATGAACAGGTTGCAGAAAAAGTAGAAGAGAATATAAATATTTTGCAGCTTAAGCCAGGTGACAAAGTTCCATCAGTACGTCAGGTAGGAAGAGATTTGAAAGTAAGTTTAAATACAGTATTTCAGGCTTATTCTTTGCTTGAAGCAAAAGGTTTAATCATCTCTCGTCCTCGTTCAGGATATATCCTAAATTCCTTCGGTTCTTCTTTAAAAGTACCTGAAACTAAATCACGACCAATGTTGCCAGCAAACGTTGAGATTACTGCGATGGCGGCTGCGATGATGAAAAACGCTAAGGAAAACGGCATTATCAATTTTTCGATCCTTGCACCTGTAAATGAATTTATTCCAATAACAAGTCTTAACAAAGCGGTCAAGGCATCGCTTAGTGAAGCGGGTAATGACAACTTCCAGTATCCGCTGGTAGATGGCCATCCGAACCTGCTCAAACAGATATCGAGGCTTTCCCTTGAATGGAAAAAGCCACTAAATCCCAAAAATATATTAGTTACCAATGGTGGTATGGAAGCTATCAATCTTTGTCTCGATTGCATTACTAACAAGGGCGATATTATAGCAGTTGAATCGCCAACCTACCACGGAATTTTGCAAAGTTTGGAACGCCGTGGGTTAAAAGCCCTTGAAATTAAAGTAGACCCCGAAACTGGTTTATGTATCGATGATCTTGAACTGGCTTTAGCAAATAATAAAGTAGCCGCCTGTATTTTTATGCCTCGCTGCCATAACCCTACCGGAAGTTCCATGTCTGAAGAAAATAAAATAAGGCTGGTTGAATTATTAGGCAAGCTAAATATTCCGATGATAGAAGACGATTGTCTTGGAGAATTGTCCTTTGGCGCTGCTAATGGTTATCCTGCAAAAGCCTACGACAATTATGATAATGTCCTTTATTGCAGCTCTTTCTCAAAAACACTCGCACCGGGCTTCAGAATAGGCTGGGTATCCGCAGGCAGGCATCATCTAAACATTGAGAAATTAAAATTTGGTTCTAATATATCTACCAATGGGATTTTGCAGGACGCTATCGGTAAGTATTTAGAAAGTGGTCTGTACAGCAAACATATTAGAAAAATGCGTAATGATCTTCAGGGACAGATGATCAAATATATCGGTGCGATTAATCAGTATTTCCCCGAAGGGACTAAACTTGCAGTACCGAAAGGAGGGCTAAGTATTTGGATTGAACTCCCTGCTGGTATTGATGCATTTAACTTTCAGAAAAAGGCACTTAGTCAGGGAATAGGTATCTGTCCCGGCCATATCTTTTCTTCATTAGAATACTATCAAAACTATATTCGATTAAACTATTGTCCTTTATGGACCAATAAAATTGAAAATGCCATTAGAAATCTGGCGCATATAATTATGTCATATTGAGCATCTGTAGTACTGTGTATTAATGATAAGTTATTAATAAAGCAAAACCTTTTAAAATACTTTTCTTTTCAAACCTCTGTTAGCTCGCTTAAAATCTGTAAATATTCTAATAAAAGGTTCGAATTTTGTACCAAGAAGTTCACAAACTCGAATAGAAATACTCCAAAATAATTTCAAGTAAACTTGATTATTTTGGAGTATTTTTGTTTTTAAAAGAAGGCAAAAATATGACAGAGCAGCTTTTTATTTCTATACTTTTTGGGACATTATTCCTTTTAATAATTATTTTTAGAGTTCTGGAACCTGCTTATCTCTTACTATTCAATAAACCACTTTATATTCATTGGTATCCTTTCTCCAAGAAATTAAAATTAAACCAAAGACAAGTTTTAGTAAATGGATTTCCATTTTATAATAGGCTTTCCCCTAAAAGGAAAATGTATTTTGAACATTGGGTGAATAAGTTTATTGGAAATTATCAGTTTATAGGTAAAGAGATTGCTATTACGGAACACATGCAAATGCTGATTGCAGGAACTTATATAATGTTAACTTTTGGAATGAGAAATTATCTTGTCAGTTTATTTGATAAAATAATTATTTATCCTTCCAGTTATTATTCTACCGTAAATCAAGAATATCATAAAGGAGAATTTAATCCTAGAATGAAAGCGATAGTTTTTTCATGGGATGATTTTTTATTGGGGCATTCAAAATCAAATGACAATATTAATCTTGGTCTACATGAGTTTTCACATGTACTGCATTTTCATTGTTTGAAAAGTAATGATCCAAGTGCAATTGTCTTTTTTGATGAATTCAATGAAGTCATAAAATATTACACGGATCAAAATTTAAATAATGAACTACAACAAAAAGGCTATTTTAGATTGTATGCCTATGAAAATCAATTTGAATTTTTATCGGTAATCTTAGAGCACTTTTTTGAAACACCTCCTGTTTTTAAAACAACCCATCCTCAATTATATGCTCATGTTGCTAAGATGATCAATTTTAAAGAAGAATATTTAAATTAAAAGGAATGATTCAAATCAGCTTAATTCGGTTTTGTATTTTATAATAATTTCTTTTTGATAAAAATTATCAGTAAGTTCCTAAAAAGAAAATCGTTATCTAAAATGAAATAGTAATGCCATATTTTTATATATTTGTCCATAATTGTAAAAATCATTTTATACTCAAAAGGAAATGATATTAGTTCTAAAAAGAAGAACAATTACTACACTATTTGAAATTATCATAATCAGGAATCATTTTTGTAAGGTTAAGAGCGTCTATAGTCAGTGATATTATTATTGACATGATTTTAGAAAAATCAATTACAAGAATAACTGAAATTACTCTAAAATTTTTATATTGTTATTTTTATAATCATAAATCGTATGTCAAGAAGAGGCTGTTTTATACTACTGGCAAGTTTTATATGTATACTGAATTCCTGTAATTCATCAGAAGGTGATAGAAAGAAAATTTCTATAGGATTTTCACAAAGTGTGGATGACGATATTTGGAGAACATCGATGAATCATGCAATGGAGGTAGAAGCTTCACTTCATCCAGAGGTTAGCCTGAGAATTTATAATGCGAATCGTCAACCAAAAAAACAGATTCATGATATTGAAAAGTTTATTGAAGATAAAGTAGATGTCATCATAGTTTCTCCTTTTGAATCAGATTCGATTGTCCCAGTTATAGAAAAAGCAAAGATTAAAGGTATTCCGGTAATCGTTGTTGATAGAAAAGTAAATACGAGTAATTATACAGCATATTTAGGCGCAGACAATATTGAAGTAGGAAGATTAGCGGGTAAACATCTTGTTTCAATTTCTAAAGGACATGCTAATGTAATTCAAATTTATGGGGATTTAGATACATCACCTGGTTTAGAAAGAAGCTTGGGGTTTAAACAAATTATTAACCAATATCCTGGTATTAAAGTTTTTGACATCGATTCAGATGACTTTGGACATCCAAAAACAAATTATATAAAGTTATTAGATAGTCTGCCTAATATTGATTACGTCTATGCCTTTAATGATTTTATTGCGTATAACGCGTGGAAAATTGCAAAGGATAAAGGGTTAGATAAAAAAATAAAATTTATAGGGGTTGATGGGCTTAATGGACCATTCGGAGGGATACAATATGTAAAAGATAAAATTTTAGAAGCAACTGTTTTATACCCAACAGGCGGTAGCGAAGCGATACGATTAGCTTTAAAAATAGTCAATCAAGAAATTGTTCCTAAAAATAATAAACTCAATACGATATTGATTGACTCTCTTAATGCAGATATAATGAGTAATCAATTTGATAAAATAACAATCCAACAATCTGATATTGAACAACAACAAAAGATTATTAAAAATCAAGAAAAGAAATATTCAACTCAGAGTAATCTTCTGAAACTTTTAATTTCTTTATTTATAATTGTACTAAGTTTAGCGATATATAGTATTTATTCTGGAATTACAATTCGTCGTAAGAAGAAAGAATTAGAAGAGACAAATAAAAAAATTATCAGCCAAAGAAATGAAATTGAAAAATTTTCTGAAGAGCTAAAACTAAGTAACGAAGCAAGACTTAATTTTTTTACAGGTTTGTCTCATGAATTCAAAACGCCGTTAACGCTGATATTGAGTTCTATTGAATCTTTGGGAAATGAATTTAGGAATAAAGGGGTTTCCGTGAATAAGGAAATAAATTTGATGTATAACAACTCCAGAAGGTTACTCCGGTTAATTAATCAATTATTAGACTATAGAAAAACAGAGGATCAAAAATTTACTTTAAGAGCATCAAAAACTAATATTTTAGATTTTTCAAAAAGTATTATTGGTGATTTTGATCGGGAAGCAAAGAAAAGAAATATTGATTTTTCACTGACAACTAACAATCCGGAACTCGAGGTCTATATCGACCGAAACCTAATGGATAAAGTCTATTTTAATTTGTTGTCAAATGCCTTTAAATTCACCCCTGAAAAAGGTAAAATTTCGATTGTAATAAAAGAAGATAAACCCAATAATACAGTTAAAATTCACTTTAAAGATTCGGGTATAGGGATTCCTGAAAATGAGTTGAAGGAGGTTTTTAATGCTTTTTATCAAGGTTCTAATAATTACAGGAACAGTTCTGGAATAGGGCTTCATTTATCAAAAAGTTTTATTGATCTGCACAAAGGGAAAATTGATATTAATTCAAAAAATGGAGCAGAATTTATAATTACTTTACCATTAGGAAAAGAGCATCTTGATGAAAAATATATAATAAAAGAACCAATGCTAGATTTTATTCATGAACCGGATTATCTGGATTCAGAGTTTATTCAAAGTGTTGAGCCAAAAAACACCGAAGATAAATATTCGATTCTTTATATAGAGGACAATAAGGAGCTTTTAGATTTTGTGTCTCATAAATTTTCTGCAGAATATACTTTTTTTGCTTCTGATGGTACCAATGCAATTGAAAGAGCATTGGAATTAATTCCCGATATTATTATCTGTGATTTGAATTTGCCTGAAAAGAATGGTTTTCAAATTTGTGAAATCCTGAAGAAAGATTTGAGAACATCACATATTCCTATTATAATGCTTACGGCTTCGGATAATCAAGATTCCTATTTAAAGGCTTTAGAAAGTGGTGCCGATATCTTTTTGACAAAACCTTTCAATTTAAAAGTACTGGCGCAATCTATTAAAGGATTGCTCTTTAACAGAGAAAAACTTCGATTTTATTATACCAATAATATTTTAAATATTGAGGATGCTGATTTTGGAGTTTCTGAACAGGATTTTCTAAGAAAGTTGAATGATCTTATTGAAAAAAACTTGGATAATTCTGCTTACACTGTTGAAGATCTTGCGCGAAGTTTAACTATTTCTCGGGTACAATTGTATCGAAAAGTGAAAGCTATATTAGGAATTAGTGTCAGTGACCATATTAATAATATACGATTAGATAAATCAAAAGAATTGCTGAAAAAGGCGGATTTAAATATTTCAGAAATTGCATACGCGGTTGGTTTCTCCTCACCAAATTATTTTTCAACTTCCTTTAAAAATAAATTTGGGGTTACGCCTAAAGAATATAAAAGTAAAAAGTAGATTATTTTCTATGAAACCATTTTCTTCCTAACAAAAATAGCGTAACATAATTGTACTTTATGTAACATAAGAGCAACTACAACGAAGTAGTTGCTCTTTTTATTTATGTGTAATTAATTAATAATTAGAGTGTTGAATTATTTTTATTGATTTTATTAAGTAGTATATGAAACCACACCATTCTTGATATAAAAGCCGATTTTTAAAAAATATCTTGGTAATTGAATTTAAGATCTAAACTGCACTACTTTTTTTGTTTGATTTTAAATTGGAGCTGCGAAAGCTTTTGGGAGTTTTCTATTTCTTTTCACTGATTTCGTTTTTCTGATAAAAATTATTTAATCTGAGATTATCAAGTCTTTTCTGCGCACTTTATAGTTCTCGTAAACCATTCAAAAATGAAAATAAATCGCACGTTTTTATGCCTTCCACTTTGTTTTGTATTATTTTATAATTGCACTAAAGAGGATAAACCAACTGAAAATCCTATTTTAGGAACAAACGCTCCAGCGTGTCAAACCCCTAATGAATCAGATAGTACGTATCGAACGTTCTTTAAACCTTCTGTGGGTTGGGTTGGGGATCCCATACCATTTTATGAAAATGGTATATTCCATCTTTTCTATTTGTACGATGCAAGAAATACAATGCCCACGTTTCATCCATGGTATAAGGTAACTACGTCTGATTTTGGAACGTTCACCGACACTAGTGAAATGATAGCCACAGGAACTGCGAATCAACAGGATGGTGCATTGGGAACCGGATCCGTTTTTAAAAGGAATGGTGTTTATTACGCTTTCTATACTGGTCATAATGGAAATCTTGATCCCAAAGAAAAAATTATGCTTGCAACGTCTATGGATTTAAAAAATTGGACCAAAGATCCTTCCTTTTTATTACAGGCTTCTTTCGGATACGACCGTAATGAATTTAGAGACCCAATTGTTATAGAGGATAAAATTACTGGAAAATATAAAATGTTGATTGCGACACGTTCTGAGGTTGGTTTAGTTTCTAATAGTACTGTCCCATGGCGAGCAGTTATCGCTCAATACAGTTCTACGAATTTGAGAGATTGGACTTTGGAAAAGCCACTTTATGAGGATACAACCACCTTTATAACGGAATGTCCTGATGTATTTACTATGGGTGACTATCAGTATTTAGTTTATTCAAATATTGATGATCGAATGGTACACTATAAATACCGTCTGCTAACAGCCAATACTTGGATTACTCCTGTAAATAGTAAGTTGGATGGGATTGCCTTTTATGCGGGGAAAACAGTTACCGATGGCATAAACCGTTATATAGCAGGATGGTGTCCCACTAAAAATAAAAATAGTGATGCCACTATTTTTGATTGGGCTGGATCGCTTGTAACGCATCGACTTGTTCAGCATCCAAATGGAACATTAGGCATTGCGATACCTAATGGTGTAGACAGCAAGTTTATTGTTAATGAAGCTTTAAATGCGACTATAGGTTTTGGAACTACAAAGCAAGGAGATGCCTATACATTGAAGGGTAATGCGGCTGGAAAAGCATTTTCAGTATTTGAAAGAAAAGTGGGTGCATTTAAAATTAAAGCACATATAAAAGCGACATCCTCCACTCAATTTGGTTTTGAATTTGGAGCGTGTGAAACGCGAAATGAAGTATTTGCTATTGTATTCGATTTAGCCAAAAATCAATTAAGATTAGATAAGGTTATAAAAAATGCGTCCTCCCTAAATGTAACGCAGCTTCCACTAAATGTCCCGGCTAATAAAGAGTTTGATATTACAATCATTTCTGAAAATTCGGTATGTGTGATATATATTAATGACGAAATAGCTTTTACAAATCGTATTTATAAAATGAATCAAAATCCATGGGCTATTTTTGCTGATAATGGGGAAGTAACTTTTTCAGACTTAAAAATTTTTAAATAAAAGTTGGTTATAGAAAACGTTGACCTTAGCCTTTCCAATCTTTATTACAACGCTTGTGTTATATAGGTTCAGACTCAGTAAAGACATAAATTTTGTTACTTTTTTAGTTATTTAATGTTACAATCAGAACCATCAAAATCTAATTTTGATGGTTTTTTTATGACTTTATTTGAATGGAATAATTTAGTTGCTTTCCGCGGAGGATCAAACTATTCGAAATCTGGGTTCGAGTACATTTTGTGTAATAAAACGAAGCAGAAAATATATTGGGAATTGTTTTTTAATTATAAATTGTTTTGTCCTTGTTGCAATTCCTGTAAGTAGATATAAAAATATCCATGGATCTTGAGGTTACAATGTATTTAATCTGCGTGATTTTTTTAAACCTTTAGAATACTTTTATAATATGGAATTAATAAATTCATTTTTTTTATGGATTATTTTTAAACTTCCTGTAAAAATAAATTTAAAATTATAGTAATTGAGTAAAATCAGTCCAGTAGCTTTTTTTATTAACCTATATCCAGGGTTTCTTTCTTAAAATTGGGGTAACATAATTGTAACAGGTGTAACATAATTGAACTACAACGAAGTAGTTCTTTATTTATTTTTACATGTAATATCTTTAAATACAGTAGTTTACGTTTTTGTTTTCGATTAAAAACAGTATTAAATGAAATTGTAACATCCTCAAAATAAAAGCAAAATTTATGCGGATATCTTAGCAATCTAATTTAATATTTTTTGATAATGAAAAAAATTGTTGTTTGGTCTCTGATTGCTTCATTAGCAGGGTTTCTTTTTGGATTTGATACCGTTGTTATTTCTGGAGCTGATAAAAAGCTACAAGTTTTATGGAATTCCTCAGATGCTTTCCATGGAACAGTAGTTATGGGAATGGCTTTATGGGGTACCGTATTCGGTGCAATATTTGGTGGCATTCCAACTAATAAAATAGGAAGAAAGAATACACTATTATGGATAGGAATTTTATTCTTCATTTCGGCTATTGGTTCGGCTATGGCAAACAATCCATTTGTTTTTGCCGCATTTAGATTTATTGGAGGTCTTGGAGTAGGAGCATCAACAATTGCTGCACCCGCTTATATCTCTGAAATTGCACCTGCAAAAGATAGAGGTAAACTGGTTGCTTTCTATCAGTTTAATATTGTTTTAGGAATCCTAGTTGCTTTCCTTTCCAATTACTTATTAAGGAACACGGGTGAAAACTCATGGAGATGGATGATGGGAGTGCAAGCAATTCCATCTTTTATTTATACACTATTTATTTTTACGATCCCAAAAAGCCCAAGATGGCTATTGTCTAAATCCAGAAATGAGGAGGCTAAAAAAGTCTTGCAGCTAATGGGGCAAGAAGCCGACTTTGAAAAAATGATGGTGGAGATTAACCAGCATAATAATGATGCGACTATTTCCAATGAAAATATTTTCATGAAAAAGTATCGCACTCCTTTGATTTTAGCCTTTTTTATAGCACTGTTTAACCAATTGTCTGGGATTAATGCATTCTTATATTATTCACCCAGAATTTTTCAAGAAGCTGGTTTGGGAGAAAGCACCGCTTTATTGAGCAGTATAGGAATTGGAGCCATAAATTTAGTTTTTACGCTGATTGGTGTTTTTCTAATTGACAGACTGGGGAGAAAAGTCTTGATGTATATTGGTTCAGTAGGATACATTGTTTCACTTTCTCTTGTTGCCATGGCCTTCTTTTTCCATTGGCAAGGAATGGCGGTTCCAATCTTCTTGTTTTTATTTATTGCTTCACATGCAATAGGTCAAGGAGCCGTAATCTGGGTTTTTATTTCAGAAATTTTTCCAAATCATCTTAGAGCATCCGGACAAGCTTTTGGGAGTACAACGCACTGGGTTTTAGCAGCAATAATTCCATCTCTAATTCCATTTTTGTTTTCGACGATAGGTCCTGGAGTTGTGTTTTTATTTTTCGCAATAATGATGGTTTTTCAGCTCTTGTTTGTTGCGGTTTTGATGCCGGAAACTAAAGGGATTTCCTTAGAAGAATTAAGTAAAAAATTAATAAAAAAAGAAAATTATGATTACAGTAACTAAAAAAAGATACTTCTTGTCAATATGTTGTGCAATGGGATTACTGACTTTATTTAGTTGTAAGGAATCTTCCCTTTTGGATAAAAAAGTCTATTCAGAGGAAGAACTTTACAGACCAAATTTTCATTTTACGCCCAAAAAGGGATGGATGAATGATCCTAATGGAATGTTTTTTTATAATGGCTATTACCATCTTTTTTATCAACATTATCCAGATTCAAATGTTTGGGGACCAATGCACTGGGGCCATGCTATAAGTAATGATCTTATAACTTGGACAGAAAAACCAATAGCTATTTATCCGGATGAAAAAGGGTATATTTTTTCGGGAAGTGCTGTAGTTGATTTAAAAAACACCTCTGGTTTTGGTAGTTTACAAAATCCGCCCATTGTAGCGATGTTCACCTATCACAATCCTGTAAAAGAGAAATCTGGTGAGGCAGGTGTTCAGTCGCAAGGAATTGCTTATTCGTTAGACGAAGGTTTGACTTGGACTAAGTATGAGAAAAATCCAGTTGTCAAATTTCCAAATATCAGAGATTTTAGAGATCCAAAAATGACTTGGGATAATGTCCATAAACAGTGGTTAATGGTTTTAGCAGCAGGAGATAAAACGATGTTTTATAGTTCTAAAAACTTAAAAGATTGGCAGTTACTTTCTGATTTTGGTAAAAACATTGGGGCTCATGGTGGTGTTTGGGAATGTCCAGATTTTTTCCCGATGCTTATAGATGGTTCCGATGAATATAAATGGGTGCTTTTGCTAAGTATAAACCCTGGAGGTCCTAATGGAGGTTCTGCTACTCAATATTTTGTTGGAGATTTTGATGGTACCACATTTACTTTGGATGAATCCTTTTCTGCCGATTTGAAACAACATAAATCACTTTGGATTGACTACGGCAGAGATAATTATGCGGGTGTTACGTGGTCAAATATTTCAGAGACTGATGGTAGAAAATTGTTTACGGGTTGGATGTCCAATTGGCAATATGCGAACAAAGTACCTTCAGAGAAATGGAGAGGGAGCATGACGCTGCCAAGAGAATTGAAACTTATAAAAGCAGGAAATCATTTCAGGGTTTCTTCTCAGCCAGTTAAAGAATTACAAAATTATGTTTCAAAGACTATAAAAAAAGAGGTGCTTAAAATTGAGAAAAAAACGGTGTTGATTGATAAATCGCTGATTGATTTATCAAGAGTGGATATCCGATTTACAATGAAGAACTTGAAAAAAGATGTCTATACTTTTTCACTTTCCAATAGTTCTGATAACACTATAAGTTTTGGCATCAATAAAAAAGACAAGTACTTTTTTATCGATAGAAGAAAATCAAGGAATTTGTCTTTTTCAGATGTTTTTGCAAAGGAAGTTTCTAAAGCACCATTTACCGAAGATTTTGATAAAATGGATGTAAGAGTACTAATTGATAAAACCTCAATCGAAGTATTTTACAATAACGGACAAACAGTTATGACCGAAATATTTTTTCCGGAAAAACCAATGGAAACATTTTCAGTCACTAAAGAAAATTTCAATTTCACTATTGAGAATTTAATAATTAACCAACTAAAATTTAACTAAACTATCTAAATTATGAAACAAAAAATCATCCTCTACTTAATTTTAATGGGCTCCTTTTTTTCACTTACGGCCCAGAATATAGGAATAAAAGGAGTGGTAACCTCTTCCGAAGACGGAATGTCACTTCCCGGGGCAACAATTACGGCCTCCGGAACAAAAAATGCTACCACGACCGATCTTGATGGTCATTATGCGCTTAACAATGTAGATAAGAATGCTACTTTGATAATTAGTTTTACAGGTTTTGCAAGTCAAACAATTAAAGTTAACGGTCAAGAATCGATAAATGTTATTTTAAAACCGGAGTCCATCAATTTAAGCGAAATTGTTGTAGTAGGATATTCAAAGGAGCGAAAAGTAGATGTAACTGGAGCCGTTACGGTGGTAGATTTAAAACCAATTACCGGACAAAGTATGAGTTCTGGAAATGCTATGCAGGCTTTACAAGGGAGAGTTGCCGGATTGACCATTGAAAAATCGGGTGACCCAAGTGGAGCGAACAGCAGAATATTAATCAGGGGTGTGAGTACGCTGGGAAATACAGATCCTTTGTATGTAATTGATGGAGTTCCTACGGTAAGACCGGAAGTATTTGCCAGCTTGAGTCCAAGTGCTATAGAATCAGTTCAAGTATTGAAAGATGCTTCTGCTTCCTCTATTTATGGATCTAGGGCTGCAAACGGTGTTATCATTGTAACAACAAAGAATGCTGCAAAAGGAGTGATGAGTGTTTCTTACAGTACTAATGTTTCAGTGCTTTCTGAGAAAAAGCAACGTTATAAAATGCTTAATGCACTGGACAGAGGAAAGGTTTTGTGGCAGGCATCAGTTAACGATCATGCAGATCCAGCTGGCGGGTATGGCGAGATCTATAATTTTGACTGGAATAATGATTTTAATAACCCAGTGTTAAACAGCGTAACTGTTAAACCTTATGTGGGTGGGAATACCAATGTGCCTGTGGGAGATACAGATTGGCAGGATACGATGTATAAAACAGGATTGCTAATCAACAATGATTTGTCAGTATCTGGTGGATCTGATAAAGCAAATGCAGTATTGAATATGGGTTATTTAGATAACTCAGGAATGTTGAAGTATACTAATTATGAAAGATATTCTGCCAGACTTAATGCCAATTTTAAGTTGTTCAATGATAAAGTTAGGTTTGGTGTAAACTCTCAATTTACACAGTCTAACGAAAGAAGTGCCGCTAATGATGTAGGAAATGCACCAACACCAGGTTTAGCCATAACTTTAGCGCCAACTATTCCTGTATTTACAGCATCTGGTGAGTATGCCGGACCATTAGGATCGGGTTATTCAGATAGAAATAATCCTTTATTGATGCAATATCTTAACCGATGGGATAACAACAGAAAAATGTCTTTGTATGGAAATGTCTTTACTGAAATTGATATTTTGAAAAATCTTACCTTCAGAAATAGTATTGGAATGGATTTTAATGATTTCAATAGGAAAGACATTGAGCCAACTGTGAGTAATGGGTTTGTAAATAGAAGTACCAATAGTTTGACTTTCGACACCAATAAATATTCAAGTTTAACAATTTCAAACACGTTAAGTTACAACTTGAAAGTTTCAAATCATAAAATTGGAGTAGTTGTAGGGACTGAATCCACTAAAACCGATTTGAATACTTTATATGCTCGTGCTGAAGGATTTGCAGTAGAGTCAGAATCGTATTTTACGCTTTCTGCAGCTACGGGAGCCAGAACTAATAATGGTATTTCAACAGGTAGCAGGTTGCTTTCTCAGTTTGGTAAAGTGAACTATGCGTTTTCAGACAGGTATTTGGCTACGTTTACTATCCGAAGAGATGGTTCGTCAAGATTTGGACAAGACAACAGATATGGAATTTTTCCAGCTGCTACTGTAGGTTGGAAGATTAATAATGAAGATTTTTTCAAAAACATAAAAGCCGTTTCAGCCCTTAAGCTACGTGCTGGTTATGGAGAAGTGGGGAATCAATCTATTGGAGATAATGCTCGTTTTGGATTGTATGAAGCACGATACGGATCGAATCAAAATGTATATTTTCCTGATTTTTTCAATATCTATTATAATGTTGGAACTGCCTATGATTTGAATGGAACTAATACCGGGAATTTACCTTCTGGATTTGTATCTATACAAGCCGCTAATTCAGGGTTAAAATGGGAAACTACCAAAGAGGTTAACGTAGGTCTTGATTTTGGTTTTTTCGAAAATAAATTATCAGGTTCCTTTGACTATTTTTCAAGACACACCGTTGGGATTTTAATTAAACCGCCAGTAGCATCTGCTGTAGGAGAAGGGCAACAGCGTTTTGTAAATGGAGCTTCAACTGCAAATAAGGGTTGGGAACTTACAGTGGGATATGCTGATAAATTAGAAAATGGATTGTATTTTAACGTTTCGACAAATTTTGGAGCAACAAAAAATAAGATTACAGATTTACCGGCAGAAGTTAGAGCAGCATATCCAGGTACAGCTTTAAACTCTATAATTGGTCATTCACAGTTTGAAATTTTTGGTTTTAAAACCGATGGATTATTCCAAAGTCAGGCAGACATTGATTCTCATGCGACTCAAGTAGGTTCTAGACTGGGAGGTATAAAATTTGTAGACATCAATGGTGATGACAAAATAAATTCAGATGACAGAACTTTTATTGGTACAACACTTCCAAAATTAGAATATGGTATTAATATTAGTTTAGCGTATAAGAATTTTGACTTTTCTGTTTTTGGTTCTGGTGTAGCCGGAAGAATTGGAGTTGATCCTTATATTTACTGGAATAATTTTGTTCAAGGTAGAGATAATGCAGGGCCGGGAACATTTAATGCTTGGACACCAACCAATACCAATACGGATGTGCCGTCTCTTTCTTTGGCGCATAATGACAGTCAGACTTCAGATTATCTTTTTAGAAATAATTCCTATTTTAAACTTAGAAATCTACAAATTGGATACTCTCTTCCTGACGGTTTAGTTGGTAGAACAGGATTCATAACCAGATGTAGAGTGTATGCACAAGGAGAGAATTTATTTTGGTTTACTCCAAAGGGGTACATAGGATCAGATCCAGAGCGAACAGATGTTAACAGAATACCGGTGCCTACTACTTTATCATTAGGTGTAAACTTTAATTTTTAATTAATTCTCATGAAAAAATATAATAAAATAGTTATCAGCTTCTTGTCAATCCTATTTTTGGCATCATGTAGCAAAGAGTTTTTAGATTATGAACCTACCGGAGTATTATCTTCCGGGAATGTGGCTACAGCTGCAAATGCAGATGCCCTTGTTAATGCAGCTTATGCTGCAATAGGGAATGATGAAATGGTGGGGCCAATAACGCACCAATGGGTTTATGGAAGTGTACGATCAGATGATGCTTACAAAGGTGGAGGTGGTCGTGGAGATGTTGATGTTATTGACCGTTACGAACAATACAATCTAACCACTCCGGATTATGGAGATTGGATGTTACCTAGAACTTGGACGAATCACTATAAAGCGATTTCAAGAGCTAATTTTGCTTTATCTGTAATCAATGCGATTCCTGATGCGGATTATCCGTTAAAAAAAGTGAGACAAGCAGAGTTGCGCTTTTTAAGAGCACATTCTCATTTTATGTTGAAATTGTTGTTTAAGAAAGTTCCTTTTATAACAGAAGATTTAACTCAGGATCAGATTCTAAAAACTTCTAATGATTTGTCAAATGAGGATTTGTGGAATAAAATTGCAGATGATTTTCGTTTTGCATTCGATAATTTAGAGCAATCACAAGGTCAAGTTGGGAGAGCTGATAAAAATGCAGCAGCTGCTTATTTAGCAAAATTAAGATTGTATCAGGCTTACGAACAAAATGATACACATCAGGTTACAAGCATTAATGCAGCTAGATTGCAAGAAGTTATTGATTATGCTGATAAAGTAACCGGAAGTTTAGAACCGGACTTTGGGAATAACTTTTTAGATGGTCATGATAATGGATCAGAATCTATTTGGGCTGTTCAGTTTTCTATCAATGATGGTACAAATACAGGAAGAGTTAGTTTTGTAACCGGGTTAAATTCTCCTCATGGTACACCTCTTTATGGATGTTGTGGTTTTCACATGGCAAGCCAGAATATGGTAAATGCTTTTAGAACAGATGCTAACGGTTTACCGTTATTGGATACTTTTAATAATTCGGATATTTTTAACGTAGTGGATGGGAACGGAAATGCGCCAATTGCTGCAGGTGTTACTATTGACCCTAGGATTGACCATACAGTGGGCGTTCCAGGAAGACCTTTTAAATACAAAAACACACTGAAAACTACCGGTGATATGGTTTACAAATTCAGTTGGGCTAGAGATCCTGGAGTTTATGGATACTTTGGAAATATGAAAGAGCAACAATCTCCGGACTGTTCTTGTTATGTGAAAAATGGACCATTCATTGGTACTTCAAAAAATGTTGATTTTATCAGATACGCAGATGTGTTATTATTTAAAGCAGAAGCATTAATACAATTAAACAGATATACTGAAGCATTACCTATAATTAATCAAGTAAGAGCAAGAGCTGCAGCTAGTAAAGCAATGCCATTGGCAGCAGGAGCTTCAGATGTTTATAAAATTGCTCCATATGTTTCTTTTCCGTCAAAAGATTATGCTATGAAAGCACTTATGTTTGAAAGACGATTGGAGTTTGGAATGGAAGGTCCAAGATTCTTTGACTTAGTGAGATGGGGTAAAGCAGAACAAGTTTTGAACGCTTATCTTGGTGTAGAAAAAACAAAGAAAGATTTCCTTTCAAATGCGCATTTTACTGCGGGTAGAGATGAATATTATCCGATACCTCAAAGAGAAATTGATTTTACTGGAGGTTTATACAAACAAAATCCTGGATATTAAAAATAAGGTTACTAATAATGTTTGTTTGGTTAGTGTTTTAAATTAGGTTAAAGGCAAGTTTTAAACTTGCCTTTAATTTTTAAATTTTTTAGTAATGTGCATGAAATACTTTTGCTAAGCGTATTTAGTTTGATGATGTTTTCATTAGATTTTTTAGACTTACAAAAATTCATGTTTTAAAATAAGTAGTATGGAAGAAAAACGAGTGTCCTATCTTAATAAAAAAATCATATTCCTTTTTAGTTTTATGATTACTGCAATCAATTTATCAGCTCAAGGAGTAACCATTCCTATTGCGACTGCAAATAATGTTTTACTGTTGCAAACGGATAGTAACAATAGATTGCGGACCATTTATTTTGGAAAACCCCTTGATAATGAAAGTGAATATGCGGCTGTTTCAGCTAATTATAAGTATGATGAATCCAATGCGGGAATTTACAACTCGTCGTACACACCTGCAGGTACTTGGAATCTATCCGAGCCCGCCATTCAGGTCAAACATGCAGACGGAAATCCTTCTTTGGAACTGAAATATGTGAGTCATAAAATCGAAAAAATAGATGCTAATACCTCCATTACCAGTATTCTTCTGAAAGATCCCATTTATCCGTTTGAAGTTGCTTTATTGTACAAAGTTTGGGCAAAAGAAAATGTAATCGAGCAATGGACAGAAATAATACACAAAGAGAAAAAAGCTGTTCTATTGCAAAAATACGCTTCTGCTAATTTATATTTTTCCAATAAAGATTTCTATCTAACGAGTTTTCAGGGAGAATATCTAAAAGAAATGCAGCCTATTGAAACAAAGCTTTTACAAGGTATAAGAACGATAGATTCTAAATTAGGAACAAGAGCGATGCTTTTGCAAACGCCAAATTTTATGGTGTCTTTTGGTAAACCCGCTTCAGAAAATGAAGGAAGTGTTTTATTGGGACAGTTGGCTTGGAGCAGTAACTTCAAACTTGATTTTGAAATCGATTCCCATAAAAATCTTCGTTTAATCGCGGGTATCAATCCGTTCGCTTCAGAATATTCCCTGGCTCCAAACGAAACTTTCAAAACACCTTCTTTAATTTATGCTTTATCAAATCATGGTACAGGGGAAGCCAGTAGAAATTTGCACGACTGGGCAAGAAAATACAGGATACTTGATGGCCAAGGAGAACGTCTTACTTTATTAAATAATTGGGAAGCCACCTATTTTGATTTTGATGAAAATAAAATAAAAGCCTTATTTAAGGATACAAAAGATTTAGGTGTAGATCTATTTTTATTGGACGATGGTTGGTTTGGTAATAAATATCCAAGAAATAATGATGACGCAGGGCTTGGCGACTGGCTGGAGAATAAAAAGAAACTTCCTAGCGGATTGGGCTATTTGGTAAAAGAAGCCAAAAAAGAAGGGGTGAAATTTGGAATTTGGATCGAACCTGAAATGGTAAATCCTAAAAGTGAATTGTACGAAAAACATTTGGATTGGGTGATACGACAACCGCAAAGACCTGAGATTTATTATAGAAATCAAATGGTGTTGGATCTGTCGAATCCTGAAGTGCAAGATTTTGTTTTTGGAATAGTTGATAATTTATTTGTAAAAAATCCAGAATTAGCGTTTATAAAATGGGATTGTAATGCGGTTATTTATAATGCTTATTCTGCTTATCTCAATAAAAAAGGATTGCCTCAGTCTAATTTGTACGTGGATTATATGAAAGGATTGTATAAAGTCCTTCAACGAATTCGTGCAAAATATCCAAAAGTTCCTATGATGCTGTGTTCAGGTGGCGGTGGCCGAGGCGATTATGAATTTTTGAAATATTTCACTGAATTTTGGCCAAGCGATGATACGGAACCTTTGGAAAGGATATTTCTGCAATGGGATTATTCTTATTTTTTTCCTTCTATTGCCACTGATAATCATGTCACCGATTGGGGAAAACAACCACTGAAATTTAGAGTTGACGTGGCTAGTATGGGTAAGTTGGGTTTTGATATTGTTGTCAGTAAACTGAATGAGAATGATAAATTGTTTTGCAAACAAGCCATCACAAATTACAACGCATTTAAAGATATAGTGTGGCATGGCGATATGTTTCGTTTGGTCAATCCCCATGAAAATGATATTGCTGCATTGATGTATGTAAATCCAGATAAAAGCAAAGCGATTGTTTTTAACTATTTAGTGAATAATAGATTTAGCATTACTGCAACGGAGCGCCCAGTGGTTTTTAACGGATTGAATTCAAAGAAAAAATATACCGTAAAAGAAATTAACTTGTATCCGGGTGTTACTTCAACAATTGCTTCTGACAAAGTTTACACAGGGGATTTCTTGATGAAAGCAGGATTCAATCCTAATGTTACTTTGCAAAGAACAAGTGTGTTGCTGGAGATAAATGAAGTTAAATAAGTAAAACCATATTTAGATTCAATAGTATTCTTGACTATTGGAGCAGGAGTTGGGAAATAAAACAGAGGCTTGTTACTTTATTTATTAGCTTAAACAGGCTCTTAATTTTTAAATTTTATAAGATGAATACAAAATATATGCTAAGTGTAGTTAGCTTTGGAGAGGTTTTATGGGATCTTTTCCCAACTCATAAAAAAATTGGAGGAGCGCCATTGAATGTTGCGCTTCGAATGAATTCTTTGGGAGCAGAAACAACGATTATAAGTCGGGTTGGTGCAGACGAAGATGGGAACGAAATTATATCTTTTATAAATAATCAGGATGTGAGTTCAGATGCTATCCAAATAGGGGAAGATTATAAAACAGGTGTGGTTAATGTAATGATTAACGAAAAGGGAAATGCTTCTTATGATATTCATTACCCGTCTTCCTGGGACAAAATTACACCCAGTAAAGAAATGGATGAAAAAGTTTCGGAATCAGATGCTTTTGTTTTTGGGAGTTTAATATGCCGTGATGAGGTTTCCAGATCTACTCTGTATGATCTTTTGGATAAAGCTAAATATAAGGTTTTGGATGCGAATCTAAGAGCTCCGTATTATACGGCAGATGTCCTTAATGAATTGATGCTAAAAGCAGATTTCATTAAGCTCAATGATGAAGAATTATATGAGATAAGCCAGCAATTGGAATCGCCTTATAATTCCTTTGAGCAGAATATTAAATTTATCGCTGAAAAGACAAATACAAAACATGTTTGCGTAACAAAAGGGGCATTTGGTGCGGTCTTATATTACAATGATAAATTTTATTACAATAGCGGTTATTTTATAAAAGTAGTTGATACTGTAGGAGCTGGGGATTCTTTCTTAGCCTCTCTGATAGTCAAATTGCTTAGAGGGAAATCACCACAAAAATCATTGAATTATGCGTGTGCTGTTGGCGCATTAGTAGCGGGGCATGAAGGAGCCAATCCTAAAATTTCCGAAAAGGAAATAAGTAAATTCATGAAGCTTTAACAAAATAGTTTAAGCATAAAATTAAGTATATAAAAAAGCCAAAGAAGCAATATCTTTGGCTTTTTTATGTAAAATAATAGGAACTAAAAAGAAGTCAATTTCTTCAAATCGGCAATTGTTAGTGTTGGATTTTCGGCTTTAAAAACAAAACTTCCCGCCACAAGAACATCAGCTCCTGCTTCCACAAGTTGTTTTGCATTTTTATTGGTAACGCCACCATCAATTTCTATAATTGTATGTGCTCCTTTTCGGGTAATTAAATCTTTTAATTTTTGAACCTTAGCGTAAGTGTTTTCTATAAAAGATTGTCCGCCAAAACCTGGATTCACACTCATGATACAAACCAAATCGATATCATTGATTACATCTTCCAAAAGGTCAATGTTTGTGTGTGGATTTAAAGCTACTCCAGCTTTCATGCCCTCGGCTTTAATAGCTTGCAAGGTTCTGTGTAAGTGGGGGCAAGCTTCATAATGTACACATAAAATATTTGCTCCTAAATCAGCAAAAGTTTTGATGTATCGGTCTGGATCTACAATCATTAAATGAACATCGATTGTTTTTTTTGCATGTCTTGAAATAGCTTCAAGAACGGGCATTCCAAAAGAGATGTTTGGTACAAAAACGCCATCCATGATGTCAATATGAAACCAATCGGCTTCACTGTTATTGATCATTTCGATGTCGCGTTGCAGATTAGCAAAATCAGCAGCAAGAACTGATGGAGCAATAAGTGTATTCTTCATTGTGTAGTTGAATTGTTTGTGCAAAAGTAGTTTTTTTACAGCAATTGGCGAAAATTTTTTATAGATTCAATTCGCGACTCATCCTGCGATTTGCGTAAGGGATTGAAGTGGAAATCCTTTTTATTTTTTTAAATAAAAAGATTGCAACGAAAAGCCCGACCCGAAGTTTTTACGGAGGGTTACGCCCAAATGATTTTAAACAGGAATAGGTTCAAGGGAATCTGAAATGAATTCAGATTAAAAAAAATAAAACTCCGGTAATCAGCCGGAGTTTCAATCATCAATCAAAAAACGAACAGTCAATCAAACTGTTGTTCATTTTGAATTAAAAGATTTAAGATTTAAAAATTTTAATTGGGGAATATTGTGAATTAACCTAAGTAGGTTTTTAATATTTTACTTCTGGAAGTGTGTTTCAATCTTCGGATTGCTTTTTCCTTGATTTGACGTACACGCTCACGAGTTAAGTCGAAAGTTTCTCCAATTTCCTCTAATGTCATTGGGTGTTGATCACCAAGACCAAAGTACAAACGAACAACATCAGCTTCTCTAGGAGTTAATGTTTCTAATGAACGCTCGATTTCAGTACGCAATGATTCGTGGATTAATTCTCGGTCTGGATTTGGAGACTCACCAGAACGCAATACATCGTAAAGGTTAGAATCTTCTCCTTCAACAAGAGGTGCATCCATTGATAAGTGACGGCCAGAGTTTTTCATACTCTCTTTTACGTCATTTACGGTCATGTCAAGTTCTTTTGCAATTTCCTCAGCAGATGGTGGACGCTCGTTAGATTGCTCTAATAAAGCGTACATTTTATTGATTTTGTTGATAGAACCAATTTTATTCAAAGGCAAACGAACGATACGGGATTGTTCAGCCAATGCTTGTAAGATAGATTGACGAATCCACCAAACGGCATACGAAATGAATTTGAAACCACGTGTTTCATCAAAACGTTGTGCTGCTTTTATCAATCCTAAATTCCCTTCGTTAATCAAATCGGGAAGGGTTAACCCTTGATTTTGATATTGTTTTGCTACCGAAACCACGAAACGTAAATTGGCTTTTGTCAATTTTTCTAATGCTTTCTGGTCACCGGCTTTAATCTTTTGTGCTAATTCTACCTCTTCGTCAGCGGTAATAAGGTCAACTTTTCCAATTTCTTGTAAATACTTGTCTAATGAAGCAGTTTCACGATTGGTTACCTGCTTGGTGATTTTTAGTTGTCTCATGTTTTTTTGTCTCCTAAATTTTAAGTGTACAAATGGTTATACGTATGGGGTCGCTAAAAAGTTACAATAGTTTTGAAAATAAATTTAAATAAAAACAAAAATCCCGTTTCAAATACATGAAACGGGATTTTCTATAAATAAACCTTTAGTAAACTAAGATCTGATTACTCTTTTCTTTCCTCACGTAGAGGTCTTGCTTCCTCACGTGCAGGTCTTGGTAAAAGTGCTTTTCTTGACACTTTTTCTTTTCTTGTTTTTGGATCCATACCTAAATATTTCACTTGAAAAACATCACCCATTTTCACAACGTCAGAAACATTTTCAGTACGTTCCCAAGCTAACTCAGATACGTGAAGCAATACTTCATTTCCTGGTGCAGCTTGGTATTCAACCACCGCTCCAAAATCAAGCATTTTGATTACTTTCACTTCATAAGCATCACCCACAACTGGTTTGAATGTCAATGAGTCAATTTTACGTAAAACTGCTTCAATTCCGTCCGGATCAGTTCCAAGAATTTCAACTTCACCTTGTTCGTTCACTTCGTTGATAACGATAGTTGTTCCTGTAGATTTTTGTAATTCTTGAATTACTTTTCCACCAGGTCCAATTAATGCACCAATAAAGTTACCAGGAATAGTTACTTTGATAATTTTCGGAGCATATTTCTTAACAGTTGGTCTTGGGGTAGCCAAAGTTTCTGTTATTTTTCCAAGGATATGCAAACGACCATCACGAGCTTGAGCTAATGCTTCTTCCATGATGTTATAAGCCAATCCTTCTATTTTGATGTCCATTTGACAAGCAGTAATTCCATCAGCAGTTCCTGTTACTTTAAAGTCCATGTCTCCTAAATGATCTTCATCACCTAAAATATCAGACAATACAGCAAAACGACCTGTTTTTTCGTCAGAAATTAATCCCATTGCAATACCAGAAACTGGTTTGATCATTTGAATACCAGCATCCATTAATGATAATGTTCCAGCACAAACCGTTGCCATAGAAGAAGAACCGTTAGATTCTAATACTTCAGAAACGATACGAATAGTGTAAGGACAATCAGCAGGAATCATGTTTTTCAAAGCACGTTGTGCTAAGTTTCCGTGACCGACTTCTCTTCTTGAAGTTCCTCTTAAAGGTTTTGCTTCTCCTGTAGAGAAAGGAGGGAAGTTATAATGCAAGTAGAATTTCTCTTCACCTTGTTGTGATGGAGAGTCAATTTGGTTCGCTTCTCTAGAAGTTCCTAAAGTAGTTGTAGCCAATGCTTGAGTTTCTCCTCTTGTGAAAATTGCAGAACCATGAACTGATGGTAAATAATCTACTTCAGCCCAAATAGGTCTGATTTCAGTAGTTTTTCTTCCATCAAGACGTAAACCCAAATCAAGGATTACATTACGAACTGCTTCTTTACTTGATTTCGCAAAATATTTAGAAACTAAATCTCCGTTTTCAGCTAATTCTTCTTCTGTAAATAAAGATTTTACAATCTCTTTTACTTCAGCAAATTGAGCTGTTCTTTCGTGTTTCGCTGTTCCTTCTTTTGCAATAGCGTAACATAAATCGTAAGATGCCGTTTTTACTTTGTCGTAAATTGCAGTATCTTCTTTTTCTTGCTCGTATGTTCTTACTTCTTTTTTACCAAAAGCAGCAACTAATCTTTCTTGTGCAGCAATTTGTAATTTGATCGCTTCGTGAGCAAATTTAATTGCTTCAACCATTTCGTGCTCTGAAATTTCTTTCATTTCACCTTCTACCATTGCGATAGAATCTTTTGAAGCACCAATCATCATGTCAATATCTGACAATTCTAATTGAGTACGACTTGGATTGATGATAAATTTACCGTCAACTCTAGCCACACGAACTTCAGAAATCAATGTTGAAAAAGGAATGTCAGATAAAGATAAAGCTGCCGAAGCGGCTAATCCTGCTAATGCATCCGGCATAACATTTTCGTCATGAGACATTAACTGTATCATCACTTGCGTTTCAGCGTGATAATCATTTGGGAAAAGTGGACGCAATACACGGTCAACTAATCTCATCGTTAATATTTCATTATCACTTGGTCTTGCTTCTCTTTTGAAGAAACCACCTGGAAAACGTCCAGCGGCAGCAAATTTTTCGCGATAATCTAATGTTAAAGGCAAGAAATCAATTCCTGGACTTGCTTTTCTGGCAGATACAACTGTTGCAAGCAACATGGCATCTCCCATTTGTACTACTACAGAACCATCGGCTTGTTTGGCCAATTTTCCTGTCTCGATTGAGATGCTTCTGCCATCTCCTAAATCGATAATTTCTCTTGAAACTTTTGGAATCATAATTTTAATTCTCTTTAGATTAAACAATGGGTTCTAGTTGTGTTGTAGTTGTTGTTGTGCGTAGTTAATGCCTAAAACCCAATGAAAAACCAAACTTTTTTATTGTTGTATGTAAAAACAAAAAGAGGCACTTTCGCACCTCTTTCATATTGATTATTTTCTGATATTCAATACTTTGATAATCTCACGATATCTGTTGATTTCTGTTTTCTTTAAGTAATCCAACAAAGATCTTCTTTTACCTACTAGCAATACTAATGAGCGCTCTGTGTTATAATCGTGACGATTTTTTTTCAAGTGCTCCGTTAAGTGGCTAATTCTGAAAGTAAACAAAGCAATTTGAGCTTCTGATTTTCCAGTGTTTGTTTTTTCTCCGTGTTTAGCGAAGATTTCTTCTTTAATCTCTTTAGTTAAATACATTCCAATATTTGTTTAATGATTTTTATGTATGTCATACAGCTATTGTAAGACGGCTGCAAAAGTAAAAAATAATTATGAATTATGAATTATGAATTGTCAATTATTTTAAATCTTAATACAACTTCGCAATTTCCTCATTTACAAACTCTAGAAATTGTTCGTCATCTTTGTTAAATGGATTGAGTACGTGGCTGTCAATGTCAATTTGTCCTATATTTTCTCCATTTACAAAAAGAGGAACCACAATCTCTGATTTTACCGTAAAGCTACAGGCAATATAATTGTCTTGTGCTGCAACATCAGGGACTACAAAATTTTCATTAGAAACCGCCACTTGTCCGCAAATACCTTTCCCAAAAGGAATCACGGTATGATCTGTTGCTGCTCCTACATAGGGACCTAAGTGTAAAGTTTTAGTTTCTTGATTTGCAAAATAAAATCCTACCCAATTGTAATAGTCAATAGAGTCACTTAGAAGCTGGCAAATAGACAAAAGTTTTTCGTCTTTGGAAAGTGTAGTGTGTAGTGTGATTTCGGTTACTTTTGGCTGTAATTCTTGAAATGTCATGGTTTTTATTTATATTTATACAAAAGTATTTAAAGCAGGTTTCAAAAATTATATAAATTTGTTAAAAAATAGATTTTGAAAAAATATTTTATTCTCTACAAACCTTTTTTACTTTTTCTGGCTACCTTTTTTTTGACCTATATTATTCTTACGTTTTTGTATCAGGAATATCTTAATAGTTTTGAAGAAAAAAAACTGGACGGAATCACTAAATTGGTTGGCGAAAATACAAAGCAAGTATTGCAATTGTTTGATAATGATGCGACTGTTGAAGAGAATAAATTGGAACCTTACATTAAATTGTTTTATAACCAAAAATATATGGCCCGAATTATTGAAGGTTGTAATGCTATTAGTGTTATCATTTTGTTTGTGTCTTTTGTAGTAGCTTTTTCAGGGAAATTAAAACAAACGCTACTTTTTATTTTTGGCGGAAGCCTATTTATCTATGTAATGAATGTATTAAGAATAGGTTTTTTATGTGTGTTGATGTTTAATTTTCCGAATCAAAAGCAATTTTTACACGGAGTGCTTTTTCCTTTATTTATTTACGGAGTCATTTTTATTTTGTGGTTAATTTGGGTTAATAAATTTTCAAGATATGCTTCAAAAACTATTAAAAAATAAAATTAGATTGGTGCAATTTGTTTTTTTAGTTGCATTATTAGTGCTTATTCGTGCCTATGAAGATCAATTGTTTTATGATCCTTTTTTAGATTACTTCAAAGGTGATTTTACTAATTTGCCATTGCCAAATTTCAATTCATTCCAATTGTTTTTGGGACTACTTCTCCGTTATACATTGAATACCGTTATATCATTAGGCATAATCTATGTCCTTTTCGAAGAAATACAGATGGTGAAATTTGCCTTAGTTTTATATTATTTTTTCTTTATGATTTTGATTAGTGCTTTTTTCTTTATAATTTACTACTGCAGAGAACATAGTAATTTAGTTCTTTTTTATGTTCGACGGTTTTTAATCCAACCCATTTTTGTTATGTTATTTGTTCCGGGATTTTATTTTCAAATACAAAATAAGTAATCTTTTTTATTTATCTTTAATGTTGAATTAATTTATTAATTATCAACATGATAAGGGTATGAAAATAATAAAACATTCCGGGGATATTGTTGAATTTAATGCTGAAAAGTTAAAAAAATCGTTATTAAAATCAGGAGCCAACAGCGAAGTGGTTGAAAGAATTTTACAATCAATTCAAAGCGAAATCTACGAAGGAATTTCTACGAAGCAAATTTACAAAATGGCTTTTACGATGTTGAAAAAAATAGCTAATTCGCACGCAGCACGCTATAATTTAAGAGAAGCAATACGATTATTAGGACCAGCAGGTTTTTTCTTTGAAAAATATATAGCCCGACTTTTTTTTGCAGAACAATATGAAACCGTAACCAACTTGACTTTACAAGGGAAATGTGTTTCGCATGAAATTGATGTTGTTGTCAAGAAAAATGGTACTATTGCGATGGTTGAATGTAAATATCATGCCGGTAGAGATGCTGCTTCTGATGTGAAGGTTCCTATGTATATATTGTCCCGTTTTAATGATTTAAAAGGAAATCAGCATGCTATTTTTGGCAAGGAAGAAATTATTTCAAAATGTTGGATTGTCACCAATAACAGGTTTACAACAGATGCTATTGATTTTGCAAATTGTTCAGGATTGAATTTATTAAGTTGGAATTATCCCGAGGACAATAATTTAAAAACAAAAAATGACAACAGTTATCTTTATCCTGTAACTTGTTTAACGACTTTGTCACTCGCCGAAAAAGATAAATTGTTAATCTTGGATGTGATTTTGGTGAAAGAGATTATAAATAATTCAGATTGTTTAGAAAAAATTGAATTGAGCGGTAGCCGGATTAAAAATGTATTAAAAGAAGCCTCGGATTTGTGTAGGTATATTTAAAAAATAATGGGTTTTGGATTGTTTAATTTTAAATTCAAATCAAATGAAAATTAAATTTATTGGAGGAGCAGGAACTGTAACCGGTTCTAAAACATTAATCGAAAGCAATGGAGTTAGAATTTTGATAGATTGCGGCCAATTTCAGGGGATTAAACCGCTGCGAGAACTCAATTGGGAACCATTACCCGTTTTACCTTCAACAATAGATTTTGTGTTGTTAACCCATGGACATTTAGACCATTGTGGATGGCTGCCCAGATTAGTTAATCAAGGCTTTAAAGGGAAAATTTATTGTACAAGCCCTACTATGGCTGTTGCCAAGTTGATTCTTCTCGACAGTGCTAAAATTCAGGAAGAAGAGGCTCGAATAGCGAATGAAGGAAAATTTTCTAAGCATGAAGTTGCTGAGCCACTTTATACGGTAGAGCAAGCTCAAAAAGTTTTCCCACATTTTAGAGTGATTAAAATCAATGAATCCATTCCCTTAGATGCAGAAATTTCGGCTGTTTTTTTTAATGCAGGACATATTATTGGAGCCTGTAGTATTGAAGTAACGCTTGAAAATAAAATTTTGGTTTTTTCAGGAGATATTGGGCGTGATAATGATGTGTTAATGCATCCGCCAACCAAGCCTAAAAAAGGTGATTATATATTTCTTGAAAGTACTTATGGAGACCGACTTCACCCCAATACGGATGCCAAATTAGAACTTGAAATGTATATCAACAATACAGTTGAAAAGGGGGGGACAATAATTATTCCCAGTTTTGCCGTTGAACGTGCCCAAATGATTATGTACTTGCTATGGCGTCTTAAAGAAGAAGGTAGAATTCCCAATATTCCTTATATTATTGATACACCAATGGGGATTAATGCGTTGGAAATTTTTATCAATAATAAAAATTGGCATAAATTATCGGTGCACGATTGTACCGAAATGAGTAAAATGTTCACACTGGTTTCTGATTATCAGGAAACGATTGAAACTATTTTTGATAAACAGCCTAAAGTAGTGATTGCGGCAAGCGGAATGGTTACCGGCGGCAGGGTTTTGAGTTATCTGGAGCATTATATCGGTTTGCCTGAAACGACGGTAATCATTGTTGGTTATCAGGCCGAAGGAACACGCGGAAGAAAATTATTGGAAGGAGTAAAAGAAATTAAAATTCATGGTAAATATTATCAAGTTCTTGCGAAATTTCTTGAAATAGAAGGATTGTCAGCACATGGCGATCAAAAAGATTTACTCAATTGGCTTTCTGTATTAGAAAATAAACCTAAAAAAGTGTTTTTAGTTCATGGTGAAAATACGCCAGCTGATGAACTTCGAATAAAAATTCAAGAGAAATATGCTTTTGATTGTAAAGTTCCTTTAATGGGACAAGAGTTTGAGCTTTAATTTTTAACAGAACTTTGATTTTATAGATTGATTAAATCACTAATTTTGCAACATGAAATTCAAAAAGCACATTAGTATTCTTTTAGCTTTTTTCCTGTTGGTTTCCAATGTGGGATTGGCTTTTGATGTGCATTATTGCGGGGATAAAGTAGCCTCAATCCAGCCATTTTACTTAAAATCTGGCGAAACTTCAAGTTCAGTTGAAAAAGGATGTTGCGAAAAAAAAGTTTCAAAAAAAGACAGTTGTTGCAAGAATAAAGTCGTTCATTTTCAAAAAAAATCAGATAATGTACTTATAAAAGCATTTTCTTTAAATGCTGCCGATACGCCATTTTTAATAAAGGAATGGAAACCGATTGTTTTTTCTAAAATTACTATTTTTAAAAGCTTTGAGAATAACTCTTATTACTGTGAGGCTCATGCGCCGCCACTTTTCAAGCTTTACAGCCAATATATTTTTTACGCCTGATTTTAATGTTTTTTTAAGTCAAATCATTTTGTATGATTTGAAATTACTTTTTATAAACATTAAAATATTTTGCCATGCAAAAATCAATAACGCTATTTGTTATTATTTTTTTTTCAATTCCGCTGTTTTCTCAGGAAAAACTGGATGAAGTCAAAGTGATAAAAAAGCAGAAAGGCATCCAAAAATCATTTACCGTAACAGGGAATATCACACTTATAACGAGCAAAGAATTACTTAAAGCAGCCTGTTGTAATCTTGCCGAAAGTTTTGAAACGAATCCATCGATTGATGTGAGTTTTTCAGATGCTTTGACAGGAACAAAACAAATCAAAATGCTGGGGTTGACCAGCCCCTATTTGATGATTACCGAAGAAAATATTCCATCAGTTCGCGGTGCTTCACAAGCCTACGGATTGTCATTTACACCCGGAACTTGGGTCGAAAGCATCCAAATAACAAAAGGGGCCGGAAGCGTAGTGAATGGATATGAAAGTATTTCGGGGCAAATTAATACGGAATTAATTAAACCGATTAATGATATTCCATTTTTCCTGAATGGGTATGGTTCGTCAGATTCTCGTTTTGAATTAAATACCCATTTCAATAGAAAAATATCAGATAAATGGAGTAGCAGCCTGTTTCTTCACGGAAATACAAGAGTTGCAAAAACCGATATGAATAATGATGGATTTTTGGATAATCCGTTAGCCAAACAAGTCAATATTCTCAATAGATATCAATATTACAATCCTGAAAAAGGTTGGGTGAGTTTTATTAATTTCAGGTATATGAATGATAAAAAACAAACCGGGGAATTAGACTTTGATCCAGACAAAGACAAGGGAACTACAAATTATTGGGGTTCTGAAATCAACACGGAGCGATTGGATGTTTCTACAAAAGTGGGGTATGTTTTTAAAGACTTGCCTTATCAGAGTATTGGTTTTCAGAATGCTTTTAACAGTCATAATCAGCAGTCTTATTTTGGTTTGAACCAATACAATATTAAGCAAAGCAGTTATTATTCGAATTTGATTTTTAATTCAATTATCAGTAACATAATGAATAAGTTTGCTGCGGGTTTGAATTTCACCTACGATAAATATCAAGAATTTGTCAATATAAATGATTACAGTAGAATTGATAATTCAGTTGGTGCTTTTTTCGAATATACTTATGATAATGCAGATAATTTTAGTGTCATTTTGGGAGGAAGAATTGATAATCACAACCGTTTGGGGACATTTTTAACCCCACGATTGCATGTGCGATTCAATCCTTGGGAAAAAGGAGTTTTGAGATTCTCAGCCGGTAGAGGAAAACGAAGTGCCAATATTTTTGCCGAAAATCAACAGCTTTTTGCGAGTTCAAGAACATTTGATGTTTTAGACTCAAACGGTAAAATATATGGATTGAATCCAGAAATCGCTTGGAACTATGGTGTGAGTTTTGCTCAAAAATTTATGCTCTTTGGCAAAAGCGCGGATGTTGGGTTTGATTTTTACAGAACGGATTTTCAAAATCAGGTAATTGTTGATGTTTTACAAAGCCCACAACAAGTTTTGTTTTATAATTTAAATGGGAAGTCGGTTGCCAATAGTTTACAAGTGGAATTCAATTATGAAATTTTAGATCATTTCAATTTCCGCTCAGCCTATAAATTTTATGATGTAAGGACGGACTATATTTCTGGAAATTAT
Source organism: Flavobacterium arabinosi (assembly GCF_048158725.1). Classification (NCBI taxonomy): domain Bacteria; kingdom Pseudomonadati; phylum Bacteroidota; class Flavobacteriia; order Flavobacteriales; family Flavobacteriaceae; genus Flavobacterium; species Flavobacterium arabinosi. The sequence continues at coordinate 298,968 of NZ_JBLNKX010000002.1, read as the reverse complement.
CAAAAGCCATTACAAGCGAAACACCGTTTTTTTGGAAATTTGGAATATGAAACCCACATTGGAGAGAAAGGGAAACAATGGAAATTTGATTATACTTTCAATTGGATTGGAAAACAGCAATTGCCCACTAGGGCTAGCAATCCAATAAATGATAGATTACTGGAATTTTCGCCTTCTTATTCGTTGATGAATGCTCAAATTACAAGAACTTTTTCTTCCACTTTTGAAATGTATATAGGTGGGGAGAATATTGGGAATTATACACAGGAAAAAGTGATACTTGGCAGTGAAAATCCTTTTGGACCAAATTTTGATACTTCAATTGTATATGCACCTGTTTTTGGACAAATGTATTATGCAGGATTGCGATTTAAAATAAAATAAGCGCAGCATGAAAAATTAATAATCACAATAAAAAAGTAAAAATGAAAAATATTATTTTAATACTAATGGTAAGTTTTCTTGGATTTGCTGCTCAAGCTCAAGAGAAGAAGAATAAAAATGCTAAATATCTAACTGAAGTAAACGGAAATTGTCAACAATGTCAGAAACGAATTCAAAAAGCAGCTTATTCAGTGGCTGGAGTGAAATCAGCAATTTGGAGTATTGAAACCCATCAGTTGAGTCTGATACTTAATGAAGAAAAGACGTCTCCATTAGACGTAAAAAAAGCAATTGCCAAAGTAGGTCATGATACGGATGAAGTGAAAGCGACAAACGAAGATTATCAAAGTCTTCATAGCTGTTGTCTGTATGAGCGACAATAATTTTCAAACCCAAAGTGAAAGCTTTGGGTTTTTAATTTTGTTTAAATGATACGATTTAAAATGGGTTTGTAATTAAGTTTATCATGGTTGATTAATGCTTTTATGCGTTAATTAAACTTTAAAGTATGGCAATAAATTGTGGTTAAGGTAATTTATTCTTACTTTCACGACCAATAAATTTAATTACAAATCGTTTTTATGAATAATTTTGATTGGACACAATTACTTAATCCGGAATTTTATATTAACCTTCAAATAGGAGAAGTTCAAATAGGTTTGTATATCGTTTTATTTATAATTTTTGCCGAAACTGGTCTTTTTGCCGGTTTTTTTCTTCCTGGAGATAGTTTACTTTTTCTTGCGGGAATTTACAGTAAAGATTTGGTCCAAAATATGGTTACTATAGAAAGCGATTTTATTAATGTTACTTTATTGTCGCTATTGGTTGCTGCTGCAGGAATTGTGGGGAATATGGTTGGCTATTGGTTTGGGGCAAAAAGCGGGTATTATTTATTTAAAAAAGAAGATACTTTTTGGTTTAAGAAAAAATATCTTTTGCAATCAAAAGATTTTTTTGAAAAATATGGTGGGAAAGCCATAATATTTGCTCGTTTTTTACCAATTTTCAGGACTTTTGCGCCAATTGTAGCTGGAATTGTATCCATGGATAAAAGTAAATTCATGTTCTTCAATGTTTTGAGTTCTTTTTTATGGTCCTTTATTTTGATTTTCTCCGGACATTATTTGTACGGTATCTTTTTAGAGAAATTCGGAATTGATTTGAAAGAACATATCGAATATATTATAATAATCATTGTTCTTATTACTACGGTTCCAGTTTTATTCAAGCTTTTGAAAAAAAGAGTTCATATAAAATAATCATTAATACACATAAATAAAAAACTCCGTTTCAATTAGAAACGGAGTTTTTTTATTTAAAAATAGGACTGATATTACATCATTCCTGGCATACCACCACCCATTGGGTTTCCGCCACCATGATCTTCTTTAATATCAATCAAGGCGCATTCTGTAGTCAAGATCATTCCAGCTACTGAAGCTGCATTTTCTAATGCCACACGAGTTACTTTCTTTGGATCGATAATACCTGCTTTAAGCATATCGACATATTCGTCTGTTTTTGCATTGTAACCAAAATCACCTGAACCTTCGGCAACTTTTGCAACAACAACGGAACCTTCAAGTCCTGCATTTTCAACAATAGTTCTCAATGGAGATTCTACCGCACGAGATACAATTTGAATTCCTGTTGCTTCATCAGCATTGTCAGCTTTAATAGTACTAAGTGCATTTTTAGCTCTCAATAAAGCAACACCACCACCAGCAACAATTCCTTCTTCAACAGCAGCACGAGTTGCGTGAAGTGCATCATCAACTCTATCTTTTTTCTCTTTCATTTCTACTTCAGAAGCAGCACCAACATAAAGTACAGCAACTCCACCAGCTAATTTAGCCAAACGTTCTTGCAACTTTTCTTTGTCATAATCAGAAGTTGTAGCTTCCATTTGACCTTTGATTTGGTTGACACGATTTTTGATCATATCAGCTTCACCAGCACCACTTACAATTGTAGTATTGTCTTTATCGATAGTCACTTTTTTAGCAGTTCCTAACATTTCGATAGTTGTGTTTTCCAAAGTGTACCCTCTTTCTTCCGAAATTACGGTACCTCCAGTTAAGATAGCAATATCTTCAAGCATTGCTTTTCTTCTGTCTCCAAAACCAGGTGCTTTTACAGCAGCGATTTTCAAGGCTCCACGTAATTTATTTACCACCAATGTAGATAATGCTTCACCATCAACATCTTCAGCAATAATCAATAATGGTTTTCCAGATTGAGCAACTGGTTCCAAAACTGGTAATAATTCTTTTAATGAAGAAACTTTTTTGTCATATAAAAGGATGTAAGGATTTTCCAATTCTACTTCCATTTTTTCTGAATTAGTCACAAAATAAGGAGAAAGATATCCTCTGTCAAATTGCATCCCTTCAACAACATCAACGTACGTATCTGTTCCTTTGGCTTCTTCAACAGTGATCACACCTTCTTTTCCAACTTTTGCAAAAGCGGCAGCGATTAACTCACCAATTACTTCATCATTATTAGCAGATATTGAAGCAATTTGTTTGATTTTTTCAGAATCACTTCCTACCACTTTGGCTTGTTTTGCTAGGTCAGCGACAATAGCTTCAACAGCTTTGTCGATACCACGTTTCAAATCCATAGGATTCGCTCCTGCAGCAACGTTTTTCAAACCTTCTTTCACAATAGCTTGTGCCAAAACAGTTGCAGTTGTAGTTCCGTCTCCAGCTAAATCATTAGTTTTAGATGCAACTTCTTTAACCATCTGAGCCCCCATGTTTTCCAATGGATCTTTCAATTCAATCTCTTTTGCAACGGTAACACCATCTTTAGTAACAGTTGGTCCACCAAAAGCTTTTCCAATAATTACATTACGACCTTTTGGTCCAAGGGTTACTTTTACTGCATTTGCCAATGCATCTACACCACGTTTTAATCCGTCACGTGCTTCAATATCAAATTTTATGTCTTTTGCCATTTTAATTTATTTGTTAATTCGTTTATTTGTTAATTCGATTATATTATTGCTAAAATATCGTCTTCACGCATGATCAAATAATCTTTTCCTTCTAGTTTCAATTCAGTTCCAGCATATTTCCCGTAAAGAACAGAATCACCAATTTTCACAGTCATTGTGTGGTCTTTTGTCCCGTTTCCAACAGCAACTACAGTTCCTTTTTGTGGTTTTTCTTTAGCTGTATCTGGAATAAAAATCCCTGACGCAGTTTTAGTTTCAGCTGCTACTGGTTCGATAAGAACTCTGTCTGAAAGTGGTTTAATGTTTAAAGCCATGATTTTATATTTTTTTTATTATTTTTATGATTGCATTTAAGATTTCAGAAATTGTGCCATCCTATTATAACTGACATATTTTCTTATAAAAAATGCCAGCTTTGACAGGCTGGCATTTAGAATAAAAAGTGTTGTTTTATTTTTCTTGATTTGTTGGAGCAGGTGTGTTTTGAACTGGAGATGCTGGAGCAGCAGTTGCCGGTGCAGCAGTTCCTGTTTGTTCAATAATTTTAGAATCATTATCACTTAATGCTCCTGTAAAGCTTAAGCTAGAAAGAAGTATAAGTGCAATTAAAATAGTCGCAAGTGTCCAAGTGCTTTTGTCTAAAAAATCTGTTGTTTTTTGTACACCACCTAACATTTGAGAACCACCTATAGTAGAAGATAATCCACCACCTTTAGGGTTTTGAACCATTATTACTACGATTAATAGGAAACAAACTATTGTTATTAAAACTAAAAAAATTGAAAATGTGCTCATTGTTTAATTATTGTTTTGTTGTAAAATCTTAATATCCGCTATGCGGTCTGCAAAGAAACTACTTTTTTCTGGATATTTCAAAATTAATATTTCATAAGCTTGAATCGCTTTTTGATATTTTTTTTGTTCCAAATAAACCCGTGCTAAAGTCTCGGTCATCAGATAGGAATTGTCGTCTTTATTGAGGTCAAAAGTAACTGTTGACGGAACACCATGTTTTACAGGCGAAATCTTTGGGCTGGTTTCTATAAATTTATCGATTAACGCTGCTTTTTTCTTTTTGTCTTTATCTTCTATTGGCAGGGTTTTAAAAGGATTTACACTTTCCGTTTCTCTGACAATAGGCTGCGTTCGGGATAATTGAAGCCATTCTTGGAAGGAATGTTGTTCGCTTATGGAAAAATCCAAAGGAGTTCCAATGGCTAATTTTTCTTCTGTGGTTTTCGAATTTTCATTAGATTCTAACGGTAAAGCTTCCTTTATAGAAGTAAGAATCGATTGTTCCAGAGTATTTATCTTGTGCTCCAGTTTTTCTTCCTGAATAATTATCTCACTATCAACTACTGTAATGTCAAGAAGCGCTACTATTTTTTTATCGTATAAATCTTTTTGAATCGCAGTAAAAGTATCCGAAGTAATAAAGTCAAATAAAACCGTTCTGTCGGTTGTATGTGCGGCAGTAACTTTTAAAGCAAAATTATACTTAAAACTATTTTGATTATAAAGACCTTTTAAACGTAAAGCTCTGGCGCTTTGAAAATATGGGAATTCATCCAATACATTTCCCAATGCTTCCGTTTGCTTCTCATTGATAGCATCTGGTCTGTTTATTAAATAGGTATAATCGGTTACGTTCATAAAGGTTATTCGTTTATTTGGTTATTCGTTTATTTGTTCCTCGAGTAACCGAACCAACAAATTACCGAATCAACTCCTCATTACCATTTAGCAAGTGATTCATTAAAGATATCTTGGGTTATTCTTTCGAATATTTCTTTCAATGCACTATTCAAAGTAGAACCTACAAGTTGTTGCTCAGCGGGATAATCATAATAAAACTCAAATGTTTTTTCAAAATCATCTGTCTCTTTATTTTTATTGATAAACCGAACATTTACTCTTATTTTTAATCTGTTTTGAGAAGCTTGTTGATCTGCAGTTGCGGTCATGGGACTTATTCTGTAATCTACAATTTCCCCTTCGTAAGTTAAATCACCACTACTTTTTACTAGGTTTAAGTTAGTTTGATTCTGAATAAGATCTTGTAACGCTAGCGTAAAGGTTCTGTCAATACCAGGTTCAATTAATTCGGCATTATTTTGGAAAAAATTCACCTGAAATGTTTTTGCATCAATTTTCCCCGTCCCTGTAAAGTTGTAAACGGAGCAACTATTGAAAGTTACTGCGATTAACAAAATAAAAATATATTTAATGTTTTTCATTCTAAATTTTAAAATTGCTTCACCAGTTTGCTAACGCTCGGGGCAAAGATATTCATTTTCAAATTGATTTTTTACAAATCGAATTGTTTGATTTTTCGGTACAAAGTTCTTTCAGAAATCCCTAATTCATCTGCGGCAGCTTTTCGTTTTCCTTTATTTTTTTCCAATGATTTTTTAATCATTTCAATTTCTTTCTGCTCTAATCTTAAAATTTCCTCTTCCTCTTCTATTGTTTCCGCAAACAGGTAGCTATCGTCATTTTCTTGATAACGCTCTTCTTTATTTGGAGTGGCAATCAAAGCGGTTCTTGGTTCTTCTTCAAAATCTATTTCGCTGTCATTTTCTTGGGAACCGTAGATTTTTTTGATTAAATTTTGATTTGTTTCTTGCACTTTAGAACTTCCGCTTTGCATTAGTTCCAAAGTAAGTTTTTTCAAGTCATGCAAATCACTTTTCATGTCAAAAAGGACTTTGTACAAAATCTCTCTTTCGGTATTGAAATCGCTGTCGCCTTTCTTGTCTTTAATTACTGAAGGTAAATTGGTACCTTCAGCAGGCAAATAAGATTGTAAAGTTGCAGCCGTAATTTCGCGGTTCGTTTCCAAAACCGAAATTTGTTCCGCAACGTTTCTCAATTGACGGATGTTACCGCTCCAACGAAATTTTTGCAAAACAGCAATAGCATTTTCGTCTAATTTTAAAGGTGGCATCTTGTATTTATGTGCAAAATCAGAAGCGAATTTTCTGAATAACAAGTGAATATCTTCTTTCCGTTCTCGCAACGGAGGTAAAGTAATATCTACGGTGCTCAAACGATAATACAAATCTTCACGGAACTTTCCTTTTTCGATCGCATGAAACAAATTTACATTGGTAGCTGCAACAATACGGACATCTGTTTTTTGCACTTGTGAAGAACCTACTTTTATGAATTCGCCATTTTCCAAGACACGAAGCAACCGTACTTGAGTAGTCAAAGGCAATTCACCTACTTCATCAAGGAAAATCGTTCCGCCGTCAGCCACTTCAAAATATCCTTCACGCGTGTTAGTTGCTCCCGTAAAAGCGCCCTTTTCATGCCCGAAAAGTTCACTGTCAATCGTTCCTTCAGGAATCGCACCACAGTTTACAGCAATGTATTTTCCATGTTTTCTATGAGAAAGCGAATGAATGATTCTGGGGATATTCTCTTTTCCAACACCACTTTCACCAGCTACCAGTACCGAAATATCAGTAGGAGCAACTTGAATGGCTTTTTCTATGGCACGATTGAGTTTTGGGTCATTCCCAATAATCTCAAATCGTTGTTTTATAGCTTGAACTGATTCCATATTTTTTTATTTTACACGAATTTCGCAAATTATTAAAACTGATTTTTTGTTTAAATAATATATTCGATTCGTAGAATCTACTATTGTGGTTTTGTTAAGCTGTCTTTTACAGGAACTGTTTTTTCAACTTTATGTTTTGGAAAATAGGTTCTAATGATAAAGAATGTAATTCCAAATCCAATTATAAAAGTAACTAAACCAATTATTATATTTTTTCTTAACATTTTACTCTTTTAAAATTTTCTTTATGAATTTAAATTTCAGCTAATTTTTTTAATTCATTTTACTTAAACCAACTGCTTCTCCTTTCAAAGTTCCACTGGTACAACTCAAAATTCTCACATTCACAAAATCTCCGATCTTATAATTCTCTTTTGGAAAAACCACGGTAATACTTTGTGAATTCCTTCCAGAAAACTCTTCGGTCGATTTTTTGGAAACTTTTTCTACCAAAACTTCTACGGTTTGACCAATGAATTCTTCACTGCGCAACCAAGCATGTTTTTGTTGTAAATCGACAATTTCCTGTAATCTTCTTGCTTTCGTTTCTTCGGTAACGTCATCTTCCATTTTTCTTCCTGCCAAAGTTCCCGGACGTTCAGAATATGAATACATATAACCAAAATTATACTTCACATATTCCATCAAGCTCATTGTGTCTTGATGATCTTCCTCGGTTTCTGTTGGGAAACCAGTAATCATGTCTTGCGAAATGGAGCCATTCGGAATAATAGTTCTGATTTTATCAATCAAAGTCATGTATTCTTCACGCGTGTGCAAACGGTTCATTTCTTTTAGGATTCTATTGCTTCCAGATTGGACAGGTAAGTGAATGTGCTTACATATATTAGGATATTTTGCAATCACATGTAAAATACTTTCGTGCATGTCTTGTGGATTGGATGTCGAAAATCGAATGCGCATTTTAGGAAAACCAACCGCTACCATTTCCAGTAATTGGTCGAAATCAACTGCGGTCGCCTTTTGCATTTCGGTAGCATTTTCGAAATCTTTTTTCAAACCGCCACCATACCACAAATAACTATCCACATTTTGTCCTAAAAGTGTAATTTCCTTAAAACCTTTGTCCCACAAATCCTGAATTTCCTTCATAATACTTTGCGGTTCACGGCTGCGTTCTCGTCCTCGGGTGAAAGGCACCACGCAAAACGTGCACATATTATCGCAACCACGGGTGATAGAAACCAAAGCCGTAATTCCGTTGCTCATTAATCGCACAGGTGAAATATCTCCATAAGTCTCATCTTTCGACAAAATCACGTTAATCGCATCGCGCCCTTCTTCGACTTCTTGCAAAAGGTTGGGTAAATCTTTATACGCATCAGGACCCACAACTAGGTCTACAATTTTCTCTTCTTCCAGAAATTGACTTTTCAAACGCTCCGCCATACAGCCTAAAACGCCCACTTTCATTTTCGGATTGATGCGTTTCACCGCATTATATTTCTCCAAACGTTTGCGAATCGTCTGCTCCGCTTTGTCCCGAATAGAACAGGTATTTACCAAAACCAAATCGGCTTCCTCCAGAATTTGTGTTGTATTATATCCGTTTCCGGATAAAATAGAAGCTACGATTTCACTATCCGAAAAATTCATCGCACAGCCATAACTTTCTATGAATAATTTTTTAGTATTCTCGGGTTTATGTTCTAGAACAAGACTTTCGCCTTGCTTACTTTCTTCAATAATCTTTTCCATCCTATATTTTCAAAGCACAAAGATAACGCAATTCAAATAAATATGACAAGATGTCAGACGAAGAATTAACATTGTTTTAAGGCATTGTTTCTGGGGAGCTATTTCCCGCTTTTCGCTACAATCTTTTTATTTGCCGAAAAAGGCAAATAAAAAGGATTTTCACTGTAATCGGGGCTAAAAAAACTTCTCTTGACTGAATCATTTCTTTGTAAATCTTCGCGTAATAGTTTTAAAAATGAATTCAAAATCTCAATATTTAAAAAAAATAGATACTTTTGTTCCAGAAAAATAGAGCAATGGCAAAGAATTTAGTTATAGTTGAGTCCCCTGCAAAGGCAAAAACAATCGAGAAATTTCTAGGAAGTGATTTTCAAGTGGAGTCCAGTTATGGGCATATTGCTGACTTACCTTCCAAAGAAATTGGTGTAGATGTAGAAAATGGTTTCAAACCCAAATATGAAGTTTCTGCCGATAAAAAAGCGTTGGTCACCAAATTAAAAGGATTAGCAAAAAAAGCTGAAATGGTTTGGTTAGCAAGTGATGAGGATCGCGAGGGTGAGGCTATTTCTTGGCATTTAGCCGAAGAATTAAAATTAGACAAAAATAAAACCAAGCGAATTGTTTTTCACGAAATCACTAAAACTGCGATTCTAAAAGCAATTGATAATCCACGAGAAATTGATTATAATTTAGTCAATGCACAACAAGCCCGTCGTGTTTTGGATCGATTGGTTGGGTATGAATTGTCGCCTGTACTTTGGAGAAAAATAAAAGGAGGACTTTCTGCCGGACGTGTACAATCGGTTTCTGTTCGTTTGATTGTAGAACGTGAAAGAGAAATTCAAAACTTCAAAGCAGTTGCATCGTATTCTATTGTAGCAGAATTCACTAACGAAGTCGGAAAGTCATTCAAAGCCAAACTGCCGAAAAATTTCAATACGAAGAAAGAAGCCGAAGATTTTTTAAATAAAAATATCGGGTCTACCTATAAAGTTTCAGATTTAGAAACGAAGCCTACCAAAAAATCACCAACTGGTCCATTTACAACTTCGACTTTGCAGCAAGAAGCCGCTCGTAAATTGTATTTACCTGTTGGAATTACGATGCAATTGGCACAACGTTTATACGAAGCTGGACTCATCACATATATGAGAACGGATAGTGTGAATTTATCCAAAGATGCGATGGAAGCTGCTCAGGCAGAAATCATCAAATCCTATGGAAAAGAGTTTTCAAAGCCTCGAACTTTTGTCAATAAAAGCAAAGGCGCACAAGAAGCACACGAAGCGATTCGTCCTACGGATATGTCGCGTCATACAGTAGACATCGATAGAGATCAAGCCCGTTTGTATGATTTAATTTGGAAAAGAACATTGGCTTCGCAAATGAGTGACGCACAATTGGAGCGTACTAATGTGAAAATTGAGGCCAACAATCATGGCGATATTTTCACGGCATCCGGCGAAGTTTTACTTTTTGAAGGATTCCTAAAAGTGTATCTTGAAGGTCATGATGATGATGAAGAGGAGCAAGAAGGCATGTTGCCAGCTATGAAAGTCAACGAAAAATTACAAAACAATTACATCACTGCAACCGAAAGGTATTCTCGTGCAGCTGCAAGATATACTGAAGCTTCTTTGGTGAAAAAATTAGAGGAATTGGGAATTGGTCGTCCTTCTACTTACGCACCAACAATTTCTACGATTATCAATAGAAATTATGTTGAGAAAGGAAATCTTGATGGTCAGGAACGTAATTATACACAGCTGACTTTACAATCAGGAAAAGTTGGAGAGAAGTTACTGAAAGAAAATACGGGTTCTGATAAAGGAAAATTAGTTCCTACAGATATTGGGACTATTGTTACGGATTTCTTGGTTAAGAATTTCGGAAATATTTTAGATTATAATTTCACTGCAAAAGTGGAGCAGGATTTTGATGAAATTGCAGAGGGAAATATCGAGTGGACAAAAATGATGCAAGAGTTCTATGATAAATTTCACCCAACGGTAAAAGATGTAGAGGCAAATGCGGATAGAGAAAGTGGCGAAAGAATTCTGGGAACAGATCCAAAAACGGGGAAACCAGTTTCGGTGCGTTTAGGGAAATTTGGACCAATGGCTCAAATTGGAGCTGCAGATGATGAAGAAAAAAAGTTTGCCAGTTTAATGGCGGATCAAAATATTGGAAATATAACTTTAGAGGAAACTTTAAATTTATTTTTGTTGCCAAAAAACCTTGGAAATTATAAAGACGAGGAAGTTGAAGTGAGTAATGGTCGTTTTGGGCCTTATATTCGTCATGGAGCGGCTTTTGTTTCTTTGCCGAAAGGAGAAAATCCTTTGGATGTAGATTTTGAAAGAGCTAAAGAATTAATTGATGAAAAAGCAATAGCTGATGCGCCGATTGCAGTTTATAAAGGAGAAGGTGTTCAAAAAGGCGTTGGTCGTTTTGGTCCGTTTATCAAATGGAATGGTTTGTTTATAAATGTAAGCAAGAAATACAATTTCGATAATTTGTCACAATCAGATGTTGAAGAATTGATTGAAGATAAATTGCAAAAAAATATAGATAAGGTTTTACACAACTGGGAAGACGAAGGGATTTTAGTTGAAAAAGCCCGTTGGGGACGTTCGGTTATCACCAAAGGAAAAATCAAAATTGAATTAAGTAAAGAGGTTGATGCCACAAAATTGACATTAGCAGAAGTTCAGGAAATGATTGCCAAGAAAACACCAGCTAAAAAAGTAGCTGCCAAAAAAGCTCCGGCAAAGAAAGCTGTTGCAAAGAAACCCGTAGCAAAAAAGAAATAAAATGGAATTTGATTTTCTGAAACCCGTAGATGATGAAATCCTTAGTTATATAAACGGATTAACTTCTCAGCAATTGGGAAGTAAAATTGTATGGCATACAAAAGAACAGTTTCCGGATTTAAATAAGATTAAAATTGCCGTAATAGGCGTTTTAGAAAATCGGGGAGATAAAAAAGCTGTTTCGGATGTTGATTTAATACCAATCAGAAAAGAGTTGTACGGATTGTTTCCAGGGAACTGGGATGCCTCGATTGCTGATTTAGGCGATATTCTTGCTGGAAATTCGGCTGCGGATACTTATTTTGCATTAAAAAAAGTGGTTGCAAGCCTAATCAAGAAAAAGATTACCCCTATAGTTATCGGAGGCTCTCAAGATTTGACGTATGCGCTTTATAGAGCTTATGATGATTTGGAACAAATGGTCAATTTAGTTTCCATTGATAATAAATTTGATTTCGGAAAAGAAAATGAAGAGGTGTCAGCTGCTTCTTATTTGACAAAAATAATTATCGACGAACCTAACAATCTTTTTAACTATTGTAATATCGGTTATCAAACGTATTTTAACTCTCAGGAAGAAATAGATTTGATAGAAAAATTATTTTTTGATGGCTATAGATTAGGGGAGATTTCTAATAATATTTCTGTTGCTGAGCCAGTTTTTAGAGATGCAGATTTAGTGAGTATTGATTTGAATTCGGTTAAGTCAGCTGATTCAGGGAATTTTATTTCGTTTTCACCGAATGGATTTAATGGTAAAGAAATTTGTTCTTTGTCCAGATATGCAGGAATAAGTGACAAAGTATCTTCTTTTGGGATATTTAATCATAATAATTCGGTTCAGGAATCTGTCATTATTGCACAGATAATCTGGTATTTTATAGAAGGATTTCATTATCGTTCTAATGAATATCCTTTTGGAAGCAAGGAAAACTATTTGAAATATATCGTTCCATTGGAAGAAGAGGAGCTTGTTTTTTATAAAAGCGATAAAACGGACAGGTGGTGGATAGAAATACCATTTATTTCAAACGGTAATAATAAATTAAAAAGAAATACGTTATTACCATGTTCCTACGATGAGTATTTATTGGCATGTAATCAAGAATTACCTGAAAGATGGTGGAAAGCGCAAAGAAAAAACATTTTATAATTGATGTTTTTTAAAATTTATCTAAATACATAAAATCACCTTAATACTTAAGATAGTTTTATAGGTTTAATATTACAAAATTCACAAAAAAATCACTTTTAATGTATTGCATCGATTTTTTTAGCACTTTATCGGTAAAATATTTTTTTTGTATTTTATTTAACTTTATTTTTGGCCTTGAATTAATTTAACAATGAAAAATATTGTTTTATTAATAAATAATAAATAGGTTTACGCAATTTTAAGACAAAGAATAGATAATCCAAACTTATATGAAGAATTTCATTGTATTTACGGCAATTTTGACACTGTTAATTGGCTGTGGTAAATCAAGCGACAAAGGAGAATTAGTTGGTATTAATGGAGGGAAATGGCATCCGGAGAAACCTTATGGAATGGCTTTAATTCCAGGTGGTGCTTTTATTATGGGTAAATCAGATGATGATTTAGCCGATGTTGAAGATGCGCCTACAAAAACAGTAACTGTTCGTTCTTTTTATATGGACGAAACTGAAATTACCAATAGTGAATATCGTCAATTTGTAGAATGGGTAAAAGACTCAACAATGAGAGTTCGATTAGCTATTCTTGCAGATGAAAGCGGGCAAAAAGCAGGTGATGGAAAAGGGAAAGGTAAAAATGCCGGAAGTATCGGTGATTTTGCTTTTAATGATTCTGACCCTGAAAAGATGACCGCATATGATAAATATATGTATGATAATTATTACAGTATAGGTACTGCGGATGATCCTTATGCGGGAAGAAAATTGAATAAAAAAGTAAAATTAATCAAAGATACTAAGTTGTATCCGGATGAATATTATACTGAAGTGATGGATTCTATGTATTTACCACAAGAAGCATCTTATAATGGATTACGTACAATAGATGTAAATAAATTGAAATTCCGTTATTCTTGGATGGATATTCAGGCTGCTGCCAAAGCTAAAGTAGGGAAAAGAAAAGATTTTATTAAAACGGAAGAAGTTAATGTATATCCTGACACAACTGTTTGGATTAAAGATTTTGCATATTCATATAATGAGCCAATGCATAATGATTATTTTTGGCACAAAGCGTATGGAGATTATCCAGTTGTAGGTGTAAAATGGACTCAAGCAAAAGCTTTTTGTGCTTGGAGAACGTTGAATAAAAACACTTATATAAAATCTAAAAAGAAAGGCCACGATTTGATAAATTCTTTTAGATTACCTACTGAAGCAGAATGGGAATATTCGGCTAGAGGAGGATTGCAGTCTGCAACATATCCTTGGGGTGGGCCATATACTAAAAATGACAGAGGCTGTTTTCTTGCTAATTTTAAACCAAATAGGGGAGATTATGCAGCAGATGAAGCTTTGTATACTGTAGAGGCAAAATCGTATGAGCCAAATGGTTATAATTTGTATAACATGGCAGGAAACGTTTCGGAATGGACAGACTCATCATATGATCCAAATGCATACGAATATGTGTCTTCTATGAACCCTAATGTTCTGGATGCTTCAAATAAACGCAAAGTAGTTCGTGGAGGTTCGTGGAAAGATGTTGCTTATTTCCTACAGGTAAGCACAAGGGATTTCGAATATGCGGATTCTGCAAGAAGTTTTATTGGTTTTAGAACCGTTCAGGATTACATGGGATTGCAAACTACCGGAAGTAACAAAAGAGGTAAATAATAAATAACGATAAAAGAAACCAAATCTTTAAATAATTAACCCCAAAATAAAACATTATGGCATTACTTAGCAAAAAAACAATGAATTTCGCATACGGAATGGGAGCGGCAGTTGTAATCATTGGAGCATTGTTCAAAATTACTCACCTTGAATTCGGTTTTATAACCGGAAATTTAATGTTAACCATTGGACTTATTGTAGAAGCTGGAATTTTTGCACTTTCAGCATTTGAACCAGTTGATGATGATTTGGATTGGACGTTAGTATATCCTGAACTGGCAAATGGTAAAGCAACTGGTGTAAAAAAAGCAAAAATTGAAACTCCATCAGATGCTCAAGGATTGTTGTCTCAAAAGCTAGATGCAATGTTAAAAGATGCTAAAATTGACGGTGAATTAATGGCGAGTTTGGGGAGTAGCATTAAAAATTTCGAATCTGCTGCAAAAGGGATTGCACCAACTGTAGATTCTATTAATTCTACTAAGAAATATAGCGAAGAGTTGACTTTGGCTGCAGCCCAAATGGAATCTTTGAATAGTTTATACAAAATACAATTACAAAGCGCTTCAAGAAATGCACAAATAAATGAAGAAGTTGCTGAGAATAACTTAAAATTAAAAGACCAAATGCAGTCTTTGACATCTAATTTGTCATCACTTAACAATGTATATGGAGGAATGCTTTCTGCAATGCACAATAAAGGATAATTAGTTTCAAACTATATAAAAATAACAAACTAATTAGTAGAAAATATGGCAGGAGGAAAACTAACCCCTAGACAGAAGATGATTAACCTAATGTACTTGGTTTTTATCGCAATGTTAGCATTAAATATGTCCAAAGAAGTGTTGTCAGCTTTTGGGATTTTGAATAATAAAATAGTAGAGTCCAACTCTATAACGGACACACGAAATCAATCTTCATTTGAACAATTAGCTCAAAAGGCAGTGGATCAGCCAGGGCAATTTGGTGATAAAAAAGCAAAAGTTGAAAAAATCAGAGCTTTGTCTAAAGATTTTACTGATTATTTAGAAAATATCAAAACAACTGTTACCAGTAAATTTGTAAGAGATGCGGAAGGTAATTTGCCATATGAGCAGATGGATAAAGGCGATTTGATTGACAGAAAGTTCTTTACAGGGGATAGAGTTTCTAAGGAAGGACAAGAGTTTTTAGATAAGATTAATAATTTCTCAACTCAAATCAAACAAATTGGCGGAAGCTCAATTGCTGATTCTGAAATGAAAAAAATTGAAGCCAGATTTGCCACTAAACCAGTTTATTCTGAAAAAGCAGGGGCGAAATTAGCTTGGATTGATTATAATTATAAAGGATATCCACTTATTGCTACAATTACAAAATTGTCTCAATTGCAAGCTGATATTAAAACAACTGAAAGCGATGTAATGACTGGAATGTTCCAATCAGATTTAGTTGCTGCAGCCTCTCTTACCGCTTATCAACCAATAGTGGTTCTTGAAAAGTCAGTTTTCTTTCAAGGAGAAGCGGTTAAAGGAAAGATTATTCTCGGAAAATTCGACCCTTCATTAAAAGCTAAATCAGTAATTGTGAATGGTTCAAGTATTGCAGCACAAGCTGGTCAAGCTAATTTTTCTTTTGGAGCAGGTAGCATAGGGGAGCACCCAATTGGTGGTTCTTTCAATTTTGATGAAAATGGAAAAGTAGTTAGTTTACCTATTAAAGATAAATATGTAGTTGTAGCAAGACCAAAATCGGCTACAATTTCTGCCGATAAAATGAATGTTGTTTATAGAGGTGTTGTAAACCCAATGACGATTTCTTTTGCTGGTGTCTCAGCTGATAAAGTTACAGCATCAGCTCCAGGATTGAGTTCTGCAGGTGGAGGGAAATACAATATGAGCCCGGGAGCAGGAACTGAAACTGTAATCAATGTGACTGGAACACTTCCTGATGGTTCTAAGGTTTCGGATAAAAAAACCTTTAGAATAAAAGGTATCCCTGGTCCAACTGGAACTATTAGAGGAGAAATGGGTGTGGTAAAAGGGCCTAAATCAAATTTGCAAATTGCTACAATTGGAGCTAAATTAGTTGATTTTGATTTTGAAGTTGGTTTAAATGTAGTTGGCTTTAATTTGAAAGTAACGGGACAGCCTACTGTTGTTGTTCAAGGGAATAAATTGAATGCACAATGTAACGCGGTTCTTTCTAAAGCGGTCAGGGGTGACCAAGTTACTATTTCTGAAATTAAAACAAAACTTGTAGGTGCGGGTAGTTATTTATTACCAAGAACCGCTCCAGTAATTTTTGAAATACAATAATAAGTAGTTATACAAACCACTACTTCATTAACTTATAATGAAATCATGATGAATGTAAGAAATTTTTTAATAGCTATTATCTCTGCCACTTGGAGTTTTGCATCTGTAGCACAATCTAATTTGCTTAATGCTAAAACGCCAGATCAAATAGGGCTTAAAACTGCTGCACAGCTCATTTCTGATAATGACAAACCATTGGCTTATGGTTATGTGCATGATAGAGACGTTTTGATGGGTAAAACAACTTGGGAAATAATCGATTTAAGTGAAAAGATTAATTTTTCTTTGTATTTTCCTATTGATACTGCTAATATTGGTTCTGATAGAAGGTCTTTATATGATGTTTTGACAAAGGCAATGAGAAATGGTAAAATAACAGAAGTGTATACTGACAGTTATTTTAATACCAAAAAATCTATGAAAGATATTCAAGGTTCATTGACCCGTATTGACACAACTGACGCAGGAAGAGAGCAAATAAATGCAGGAGCCCAGATATCTCCTGAGTATATTTTAAAATCAGATCTTACAGCACAAGATGTTACCCAATATAAAATTAAAGGATACTGGTATTTTGACAAACGTCAAAGTGAATTGAAGTATCGTTTACTTGGAATTTGTCCTGTTACGCCAGATGTGTTTACCATGAACACTGATGAAAAAGATTACATTGAGCTATTTTGGATATTTTTCCCTGCTGCTAGAGACGTATTACATGAAGCAAAAGCTTTCAATGATAAAAATTCTGCGATGCCCGTTTCTTTTGATCAAATTCTTAATTCAAGGAAATTTAACAGTGTAATTTACAAAGAAGAAAACGTTTATGGAGACAGATCAATTGCTGAGTATATGAAAGATAATGCCCAGAATCAATTGTTAGAATCGGAAAGAGTGAAAGAAAAAATTCGTAATTTTGAACAAGATATGTGGAATTACTAATTTCAATTTTACAATATAAAGAGAAACTCTTACTATAATGGTAAGAGTTTTTTTGTTTTAATGTCCTTACTTTGTATTTATTTTAAAAGGTAATATTTCTAATGGTTGATTATTTAATAATAGGTTCTGGTTTAGCGGGTATTTCATTTGCAGAGATTGCTTTGAGAAATGAGAAAACTATTTTGGTTTTGGATAATAATTCTCAAAATTCGTCCAAAATTGCCGGCGGTTTATATAATCCGGTTATTCTAAAACGCTTTAGCGAAGTATGGCAAGCTCAAGAGCAATTGGTATTGATGAATGAATTTTATACTTTTTTGGAAGAAAAATTAAAATGTAAAGTTGATTTTAAAAGGCCTATTTTAAGAAAATTTTTCTCTATCGAAGAACAGAATAATTGGTTTGCTGCATCAGATAAAGTAGCGTTGGCTCCCTTTTTATCCACACAATTGATTTCTAAAAAGTATTCGGGAATTGATTCTCCTTATGGGTATGGCGAAGTGTTGCAAACGGGCTATGTGGACACCGCCTTATTATTAAATAAATACAGAGAATATCTGAAAGAAAACAATCTATTTAAGGAAGAATCATTTGATTATGATGCTTTGCAAATAGAAAGTGACGGTATTCGTTATAAAGATATTCAGGCCAAACATATTATTTTTGCGGAAGGTTTTGGCATGCACTCAAACCCATATTTTAAGCATTTGCCTCTAGACGGGACAAAAGGCGAGCTTTTTATTATAAAAGCACCTCAGTTGGATTTAGATGTAATCGTAAATACGAGTGTCTTTATTTTGCCTCTAGGCAATGATTTATATAAAGTGGGCGCTACTTATAATTGGAAAGATAAAACAGACTTACCTACAGAAGAAGGAAAGATTGAATTAGAGGAAAGGATAAGAGAAATTATAACCTGTGATTTTGAAATTGTGGAGCATTTTGCGGGAGTTAGGCCAACTGTAAAAGACAGAAGACCATTAGTAGGAACACTTCAAAATTGTGAATCAATACATATCCTAAATGGTTTGGGAACAAGAGGAGTGATGCTGGGCCCAGCAATGGCTAAAGCATTATTTGACAATATAGAACATCAAATTCCTTTAAATAAGGAAATTGACATTAACAGATTTCTGCATAAAGGGCAGCAATAATATTATTTTAGTTTTGTTTTTGGATCATACGAAACAAACATATTAATATATATGTTTCTGGACCAACGTAAAACAAATGGGAAGGAGAGAATTAGCGCGGCAATTATTGAAATAAAGGCAACTTTTAGACTGGAGCCAAAAAATATAAAAGAGATTATAAAGGCAGCGATTCCAATCCCAACATTCAATCCATAACTGACATACATTGCACCATAAAAGAAAGAAGGTTCAATTTGATATTTTAAACCACAATGACTGCAATTTTCGTGCATTTTTAAAATTTTATTGAAATGTAGTGGATTTTTATCCAAATACATACTCTCATTCTGACATTTAGGACAAGTTCCTGTTAAAATGCTATATAATTTGGATCCTTTTTTTAACATTTGCAAAAAATTTAATTTTTCCTTTTTTTAGAGTTACAAATTTACACTTTCAAAAAGGAATAAAATAACAATACATGCTTAATATACACAATTTATCCGTTTCGTTTGGTGGTACTTATTTATTTGAAGAAGTTACCTTTCGATTGGGTGCTGGAGACCGTGTGGGTCTTGTTGGAAAAAATGGGGCCGGAAAATCTACGATGCTTAAAATGTTGGCAAGAGATTTTGCACCGGATTCAGGTGTTATTTCTCAAGAGAAGGATCTTCGAATGGGTTTTTTACGTCAAGACATCGATTTTGAACAGGGGAGAACGGTTCTTGAAGAAGCCTATGAAGCTTTTACGGAGATTAAAATTGTGGAGAAAAAGCTCGAAGAGATTAATCACTTATTGGTTACCCGTACCGATTATGAAAGTGACGAATACAGTCAAATTATAGAAGACTTATCTGATTACACCCATCGTTTTGAATTGTTGGGTGGATATAATTATGTTGGAGATACTGAGAAAATTCTTCTTGGGTTGGGATTTAAAAGAGAAGTTTTTGATAATCAGACAGAAACTTTCTCTGGTGGATGGAGAATGCGTATCGAGTTGGCTAAATTATTATTACAAGCAAATGACGTTTTATTGCTGGATGAGCCTACAAATCACTTGGATATTGAGAGTATCATTTGGTTAGAAAGTTTCCTTCGTAATTATCCTGGTGTTGTGGTGATTGTTTCACACGATAAAATGTTCTTGGATAATGTGACCAATAGAACCATTGAAATTTCTCTTGGGAAAGCCTATGATTTCAATAGACCGTATTCTCAATATTTAGAATTGCGTCATGAAATTCGTGAAAAACAATTGGCAACACAAAAAAATCAAGCCAAAAAAATTGAAGAAACCGAGAAATTAATTGAAAAATTCCGAGCCAAAGCGTCTAAAGCTTCGATGGCGCAATCGATGATTAAAAAACTCGACAAAATAGAACGTATTGAAGTTGATGAAGATGACAATTCGGTGATGAATATTACTTTTCCAGTTTCCAAAGAACCGGGACGAGTAGTTATAGAAGCCGAAAATGTAACCAAAAGCTACGGTGATAAAACGATTTTGAAAGATATCAATTTGTTAGTAGAACGTGGAAGTAAAATTGCATTCGTTGGACAAAATGGACAAGGGAAATCGACTTTTATCAAAGCTATTGTAGATGAATTTGAATATAAAGGAAACATCAAATTAGGTCATAATGTACAATTGGGTTATTTCGCACAAAATCAAGCAGAATATCTTGATGGTGAAATCACCCTGTTGCAAACTATGGAAGATGCTGCAGCAGATACCAATCGTTCTAAAGTACGCGATATGCTGGGTTCTTTCTTGTTTCGTGGCGATGATGTGGAGAAAAAGGTAAAAGTCCTTTCTGGGGGTGAAAGAAACCGTCTGGCACTGTGTAAATTATTACTGCAGCCTATTAATGTTTTGCTGATGGATGAGCCTACGAATCACTTGGACATCAAATCCAAGAATGTTTTGAAAGCGGCACTTCAAAAATTTGGTGGTACTTTATTGTTAGTTTCTCACGATAGAGATTTCTTGCAGGGAATGTCAAATTTGGTATATGAGTTTAAAGACCAAAAAATAAAAGAATATTTAGGGGATATCAACTATTTCTTGGAACAACGTAATATGGAGAATATGCGTGAAGTAGAGAAAAAAGATGCTCAAAAAGCAGCAGCACCTAAAGAAAGCAATAAAGCTTCTTATGAAGACCAAAAGAAAGGGAAAGCCTTACAGAATAAATTGAGCAAAGTGGAGAGTCAAATCAAGCAATTAGAAAAAGACATACAGCAAGATGACAAAATGCTCGCTTCTAATTACGACAAACACATTGAGGATGCTAAGTTTTTCACAGCATACAACAAGAAAAAGGCTGAGTTGGATAAATTCCTTTTAGAGTGGGAAGTGGTTCAAGAAGAAATTGATAAATTATAATAAAAAAAGAGTTCCAAAAATTTTTGGAACTCTTTTTTTATACAATAATCCCAATCATTTTAGAGTGTGTAATGGCTTCGCTGCTATTTTTGAAATAACAAACAGAAACTTTTAAGGTTTCTAAATTTTTCAAAACAGCTGTCACTTTTTCTTTTTTAGAGTCGCCGGTTTGTCTGATATAAACTGCTTTTACTGTAACGGGGAAAATTTTACAAATTGCTTCGTATAAAAAGGCATCATGCTGTGAATCGTCACCCAGCAGTACATATTCTAAATTGGGGTAGAATTCCAGAATGTGTTTTATTTTGTCAAACTTATGATTGTGATTACCTCTTCCGGTCAGAAAAAAATCAGTCAGACTCGTTTTAATATCTTTCAATAATAAAACTGCTTTTGGCAGTTGATGTAGTTCAGTGAATTTTATAATAAAACGGTACAAATTCCATTCGCTACTCGAAACATAAAAAAAAGCATTGAATTCTTCTTTGTTTTCTCTTCCAGCCGTACTTAATGCCTGATAATGTGTGACAACGTCTTCGTAAATTTTTCTTTTATTTATGTTTTTGAATAACAAAACATATAATTTCTTAAAAGGATTCAGTGTATGTGATACTAAAAAGGTATCGTCGATATCGGATATAATTCCTAAATTGCCTTTGTGTGGGCGAATGTAACTGTCTTTGGTCGTTATCGGTTCGTCATTATAAACAATACTTACTTCATAGTCAATCCATCCATAAAGGGCAAATTGGTCTAATGGTACGCAAAATTTAAAATAACCGTCATTCAGTGTTTTGGTATGGATTTTTATTTTATTATGGTCTAAATAGACATCAGCATTCGCTTGTGTTTTAATTCTAAACATACCAATGACTGAAGTTGCATTTTTGATATTTTTTTTCTGAAAATCATAATCTTTGGCTGTTGTCGGTCTAAAAACATGACCCATAACTATTAATTCTTGTTCATTAGCATAGCCGCGGTATAATTTTAAAATAGGTTTCATTTATTTAGTACTTTTGGGATGAATTGTAAGTTGTAAGTTTTCACCAATAAAAGTAGGCAAATTTTGAGAAAGAATATCATAATGGTCGTTAATCCTATTTCTGGAGATATTGATAAAGCAGAACTTATTACTAGTGTAGCGCTTTTTAGCGAAAAAGAAAACCTGAATCTTGTCATTTATACTACTTCGGGAGTTGCTGATATTGTCAATATAAAAGCGCTTTATGAAACCTACAAGCCAGAACGAATTATTGTGGCGGGTGGTGATGGAACAATAAAAATGGTTGCTGAGGCAATGGAAAAACAGAATGTGATTCTTGGAATTTTACCGGCTGGTTCTGCCAACGGTTTAGCAGTAGATTTAGATTTGCCATCAACACTGGAAGAAAATTTAGCAATAGCGTTCCATAATAATTATATGGAAATAGATATGATTTCCATCAATGGAAAAAAAAGTATTCATCTAAGTGATTTGGGGCTTAATGCGGAAATGATTAAGAACTATGAAAAAAGTACCATTCGTGGTAAATGGGGCTATTTTTTACAAACTTTTAGTACTTTGATTGATTTAGACGATCCTTTCACAGCTACTATTACTGGTGATTTTGAAACAATTGAATGTGTGGCAAGAATGATTGTAATAGCTAATTCTAAAAAATATGGCACAGGAGTTTCCATCAATCCAAATGGAGTTATGGATGATGGGAAGTTTGAATTGGTAATTTTGAAAAACTTGGATTTGGTAACACTCGGGAAAATTATCACTGGGAATATGCCAATAGATTCCGAAGATATAGAGATAATTTCAACCGATAGAGCAACAATAACGACAAATGTACCAGTTAGTTTTCAAATTGATGGAGAATATTTTGGAACAAAAACAATGCTGAATATCGAAATTTTACCTAAACAGATGAAGGTAGCAATCCCTAATCCAATTAATGAAATTATTTAAATGGATTTCGTTCTTGCCAAATAGTTTCAGGTTCTAAATATTTAAAAATTTTAGGCATGTAGGAATTAAGTATGGGATTGGTGTGCTCTATAAAACCATACATTTTTACAGGTTTTGCTCCTACTGAACTTTTAATTTCCAAAGCGGTTCTTGCAAAAACAATTTCCTTAAAACCTTTATTGATAGAATAGGCAATCATATCGTATAACATATTCAAATACAACATTTTTTCACGTTGGATACTATCATCATATCCTAGAAAATAGGTATCCATCACATCGCCATTTTTTATTAAAGTATTAAAACCAATTAGTTTTCTATCAATGAAATAGCCATAAAAAAGGAATTTATCTTTGAAGGTTTCTTTAAAAGTTCTAAAATGATTTTTTGGAAGGAAAAAAGTATTGAAAGGGGCATTTTTGGCTACATGAATATACAAATCATAAATGGTCTCTTCATTTGCAATGATGTCTTCGAGATGCATTTTTCTTTTTTCAACCACAGCTGCTTTTTTTCGGGCTCTTTTGTATTGATCTCGGTATTTTTTTGAAAGTGAGTCGATGTAATCTTGCTCTGATTTCCAATTTTCATTAATCGAAAAAACCATATTTGGCTGTGTTGAAAACTGATAATCGTTTTTAAATTCTGGAATGTCAAAGTTTTTAATTTCTTCTTTGTCAAAATCTTTAAAGGAGGTGATATGAATCTTTTTGCCTTTGGATTCAAACATTTTTTTCAATGCAGCTGTTGCCAATTTTAATGTTTGTAACCCTTTCTTTTTATCTATAATATTTGAAAAAGCAAAAGAATTTTGTCCGGTTAACATATTGTTGCCAATGAGTAATACATTGGAACAAAAATTTCTGAAAGCAAAATTCCGTAAAGCGGTTTTAACACATTTATCCCGTTCTCCAAAAGATTCCAATTTATTTAAATCTAAAAATTGTGAAACGGCAATACCAACTAAAGTATCATTTTTAAAAATTCCGATAAAATGACACATCATGTTTTCTGGAGGTGATTTTTCTAGTACTTCCAGATAATTTTTGGATAAAAAAATAGTTGATATAGCTAAATCATTCCAATTTTTTGGAAGTTGAGCAGTTGAATTATAAATTTTGAAATAATAAGATGTATTCAAATTGAATTTTAATTTTTTACCAAAATTAGTTAATAAAGTTAAAGTATTGTTCTATGATTCTAATTTAGCTAACTTTATATGAATAAAAAAATAAATTATGAAAACGTATACAGAGCAAACAGTTCAATCCCAATTAAAAGAGCTTAAGGACTGGCAATTTATTAATAATGGAATAGAGAAAAAGTTTAAATTTTTAAACTTTACTCAGGCATTGGGTTTTATAGTTCAGGTAGGAGTGATGGCTGAGAAAAGAAATCATCATCCGGAATTATTTAATGTATATAATAAAGTGACGATTCGGTTGACTACTCACGATGCTGATGGAGTCACAGATAAGGATGTTGAGTTAGCAAAAGCTATTGAGCAAATCCAATAAAAAATAAATTTCGTCTTGTATTATTCGAAGACGAAATTTATTTTAATTTTTTTCTAATTATTTCCAAGCGCAAATAATTCCGCCCATAATCATAAAGCATACTATCCAAAAACCGCCTGTAACTAGCGTGTATTTGAAGCTTCTTCTTTCGTATAAAGCGTTAGTCCCTATAACTGGTAACGCCAAAAATAGACCAGTCATAAAACCGTGTAATGCTCCGTGCTTGAAAGTCCTAAACGCTGATCCATAATCGGCCATGAAAATTTCGTAGGACGGTTTTGCGATGCTAGGATCTCCGCCAACCATTCCTAATGCACCTGTTTGATGTATTGTAACGAACTGAAGTACGAAGCTTATAAAAAAAGCGTATAGTAATGATATTCCAAATGTTAAGAGCATATTTCCTCCTTTCATTTTTTCTTCAGTCATGCCAGATTCTTTCATCCAAACTGTTCCAAAAACTTTTGGATTGTACCAAACAAATCCTACTACAAGTGTGGACAAAGCAGCAACAAAAAGTGCTAGAAAATTCATTTCCATAAAATTGATTTTTAAAGGTTAGTAAATCAAATTTAGTGAATTATTATTTAACAAATAATTTGTATTTTTTGTAGGATATAACTCTATAAATAATATAAAACAGTGCGTTTTGTCGATTTTATTTGCGAGTTACTCTTATTGTATGTAGATTTAGATAAATAAAAAGCAAAAACTTTAAGTTATGAAAAATCTAACTACTCTATTTTTAACCGTTTTGTTTTCCTTTTCCATGTTGGCTAATGTTTCTCTTTCAGAGAAAGATGCACTTGTAAAATTATATCAAGCAACAAATGGAAATCAATGGACTGTAAAATGGGATTTATCATCACCAGTTTCTACTTGGTACGGAGTTAAGTTGCAAGGTGAGAAAGTGGTTTCAATAAATTTGGCTGATAATAATTTAAATGGTGAAATTCCATCTGATATTGTCAACTTAGTTAGTCTGCAAGAATTGAATTTGCACAAAAATCACCTTTCTGGAAAAATTCCATCTGATATTGGAAACTTAAAAGACTTGAAAGTGTTAAACCTTTCGTTTAATAATTTATCAGGGACAATACCTTCCTCTGTTTGTAAAATGAATAATTTAAAAGACTTAGAGTTATATATGAATATGCTTTCAGGTGAATTGCCTTTGCAAATAGGAGCCTTAAAACAATTAGAAGTTCTGTCATTATATAACAATGAAATAACTGGACAAATTCCGACTTCACTTTATGATGTAAAAACAATAAAAATTTTACTTCTAAGTAGTAATAAATTTATTGGGGCGCTAAGCCGTAATGTGGTAAATATGTCATCTCTTGAAAATCTTAGTTTATTTGACAATAAAATGAATGGTCAAGTGCCATTTGAGTTAGAAAAATTGAATAAGCTTAAAGAAATGAATATTTCTTATAATATGTTTAATGGGCTAGTATCTAAAGATTTAGCAGTTTTGGATACCTTGAATATGACAATGATAAATGATAGAGGTGTTGCCGTTTTATTAGATGTAACTTCTAATAAAAATACAGCTATAGTTTCTGAAGATTAGTATTTGAAATAAATATGAGGTTTAGTTTTTTTTTTTAAATAAGTTTAATTTAATAAGTTTAGTTAGAAAAACCTGTGTAGCTTTTGTGCTTCACAGGTTTTTTTGTACCAATTAATCAGATTAAGCTGTGGGAAATAAAAATCTTCAAATTTCTCTAAAGCTTTTCTAGATGGTCTCAGTCGCATAAGCTGCTAACTAATATTTTTTTTAATAGCAAAAACCTTTTTAGGACAGTTCTTTTAGGTTAATCTCATATCAGTTCGAATATCAAGGAAGCTTACGAGTTTGTCAACATTTTCTTGATTCCAACTGGATAGTTTGGTTGTGGGAGTATACCGTCATATAAAACCCAACTGTTTTTAACAAATTGAAGTTTGGTCTAAAGTTTCGTATTTTTCTGGTCAAGTATACGCAAAATTTAATCAAATTTTTCGATTTGATTGTCTTTTATTCATTCATTTGCATCTCTCAAAGAATTGTTAATCTCCCATCTGATTCAAATTATTTATTTTTTATTGATAAATAATCCGCACTATTATCAATTGAAATCTTAGATTTTTCGTTCGTAGCATCCTTAATACAAGAAAGAAAGACCTGTTCCTGTACCAAGTTCTAAAAGACTCCAATTGGTTTAGAGGTTACAAGGGTTGGTGGTAAGGTAAGATGCTAATTGGTTCTAAAATATATAGGTATAATCGTACTAACCACAATTAATTATAGCAAAGCAAGACTATAAAGAGAATCTGTTGTGCAGTTAATATCAATGCAACCTTAAATTTTTTCCATAAAAAAAGCTCCAGATTTCTCTGAAGCTTTTCTAGTAGCGAGTAATCTTGAAAAATCTAACGAAATTATAGAAGATTATTATAAAATTGTTAGTGTTAATGATGATCTTTAAAGTAAGTAAATTTTTAAATTGAAAATCCTTGATTTGAAATTATAGTGATTTGAATATCTTATTTTCAAAATTTTCTATAATGAAATAATGACTTCGTCGAGAATTCATTTGAAGAAATTAAGTTAGATATAAAATTATTGATTTTAAATTAGCATTGGTTCGAATCCCATTATGGTCACTTAACCGACAAAATATACGAAAGTATATTTTGTCGGTTTTTTTTATTTGTAAATAGTTGATTTTATGTATTTATTTGCAAGATGGGGTCAAGAATTATTTTTGGGGACTAGCGTATTTATGCATATAATTTTGTTAGTCTGAATAAGAATAATTTCACATCTCTCACTCCTCTAAATTGTGCTCTAAATTCTTTATTTTGGCATTGAAGGATTCTGCAGAAGTATTCGTACTTCTGTTGTCAAAGTAGTTTAATATGGATTCCTAATGTTTTTTTTTTGATTTTGATATTGTATTAAAAGATTTAAATTACGCTTTTTCTATTTCATTATACCATTGCGCTAATTTTAATCGGGCTAAATTTTTATCGAAAGTCTTTTCGTAAATATTGGATAGGTTCTGAGCTAATTGGTACGCACTTTCTATCCTGGGGTACAATTGAAATAATATTGAAGTTCTTTTAATTTGTGTTTTAGTCCACCTGGATGTAGACTTGAAGAGCACATATTTACTTCTGGTTAAAAGTTGTTTTTTAGTATCCCCGTTGCTAAGTAAAAAAACTTAGGTTTTCAAACGTATCATTTAATTCTGTAATTACTTATTATTGAATCACAAAGGAAGAAACGAAAACTAAGAGTTGGGAGTAATTGAAGAATGGACTAAACTTATAGTAATGCATTATATCTTTATACTATTCTGTAACAAGATGGACCAGAGTTAACAGAAACTTAAAATCAATAATTAGTGGCATCGTAAAAGATTGTTTTCATTTGTTGCTATGAAAATAGATTTTAAATCAATGTCAGATGGAGAGCTACAAAACTTGCTCCAAAAGGGAAATAGATTTGCTTTTGAAGTGATTTTTAATCGGTATTGGAAACGGCTGTACACGTATGCCTATAATATTTTTAAGGAAGAGGAGGTTTGTGAAGACATAGTTCAGGAAATTTTTATCAGTTTATGGAAAAATATAGAAACAGCAACAATATTAAATTTAGAATCCTACCTTTTCAGGGCTGTTAAATACAAAATAGCCAATCATATTCGAGATTTGAAATTTACCAAAGAACATATTGATGTTTTAGAGTATATAGGTTCTTCTACCAATACAATTAATGATATCGAGTATAAAGATTTCGAAAGAGAAATTATGAGTCATGTCGATGAACTTTCTCCTAAATGTAAAGAAGTATTTATGATGAGTAGATTTGAAGATTATTCAAATCTGGAAATTGCAACAAAGCTTAATCTTTCCATCTATACAGTCGAAAAGCATATTAGTAATGCTTTAAAGAATCTTCGTTCGACAATTTCTTCTCAATTGCACCAAATGTTTCTTTAATGTTAAGCAGATTTGCTCTTGTTTTAAGAAAAAGTTAAGACTAGAAATACCACTACTTGTTTGTTCTAAAAAATGTGACTTATAGTTAAAATCATATTATTTTGAACACAGAAGAATTTAAAATCATTGCAAAGAAATACTCCAAAAATCAGTGTAATGATCAGGAGAGAAGTATTGTAGAAGCATTTTTTAATAAAATGCAAAAAAGCGAAAGTGCAGTGTTGCTTTCAAATAAGAAAGGGGAAAAAATATCCCATACAATATATGCTCAAACAATTAAATCTACTAAAAAAACTGTTAGATTAAGAATATTGCAAGTTGCCGCTATTGCAGTTCTTTTTTTAGGAATTAGTTTTCTAATCAAACAATTCCTAACACCAAAAGAAATTATTCAAATAACAAATAGTGAGGAGAAGAAAGAAATCATTTTACAAGATGGAAGTATCGTGGTTTTAAATAGAAATAGCACTGTTTCTTATCCTGAAGAATTTGGAAATACTAGAAGCATTAAACTCACTGGTGAAGCTTATTTTAAAGTAAAGAGGAACCCAAAAAAGCCATTCATCGTGACAATGCAAGATATGACTTTAAAGGTTTTAGGGACTTCTTTCAATATAAACTCTTATGCTACAGGTTCAACAAAAGTAAGTGTGCTTACAGGAATAGTGAATCTTAGATCTAATTCAGGGAAAAGTGTAATTCTGACTAAAAATCAACAGGCAGATTTTATTAATTCAGCTTTTCATGTCACAAAGGAAGAAAGTATTGAGAAAATAGCTTGGACAAAAAACAATATTGTTTTAGAACAGACAACACTGGGAGAAACTGCAATAATTTTGGAAAACAGCTATAATGTTACTATTGATTTTGAAGATAGAGAATTAGAAAAATTAATTATATCTGGAAAATTTAAAGAAGAAAAATTAGAAAATATTTTAGCAAGTATTGCTTTTGTTAAGAAACTTAAAATAGATTATTTAACTAAAAATCAAATTATTATAAGAAGAGATAAACAAATTATTAAAAAAATAAACCCGCTTCTGGTTGCAACAGAAACAGGTTTTAATTAAATGACTACAAAAAAATTATAGCCCATACTAATGAAGACAATATTACAATTTTTAAATCAGTTATTAAAGAAAAAGTGTTTCCATTTATTTGTCACTTTCTTTATGTTAACTCCTCTATTTGCTTCAACAGCAATATATTCTCTAAAGGAAATAAAAATTTCGTTAGACATTAAAAATGCCTCAATTACAGAAGTTTTCGATGCTATTGAACAGAGAAGCTCATTAACATTTGTTTTTGACGAGCAAATAACACGCACTTCTCAGCATATTTCGATTAAAACACAAGACGAGAGTGTTGATAATGTGCTAAAAATAATATCGGATAAAACGGGATTCAAGTTCAAAAAAATAAACAACACGATAAGTGTTATCAAACCTAATCAGGTACAAAAAACAATAAAAGGAAATGTTGTTGATGAACAAGGAATGCCTGTACCGGGAGTTTCGATTATAGAAAAAGGTACTAAAAACATTGGTGTAACTGATATTGATGGAAATTTTAATTTATCTATTATTAACCCAAATGCAGTTTTAGTGATTTCTTACATAGGATTTGAAACTAAGGAAATTAAAACATCCGGTTTAGCAGTTGTGAAAGTAATCTTGAAGATGGACACTAAAGAACTGAATGAAGTTGTTGTTACCGCTTTAGGAATTAAGCGCGAAGAAAAACGTTTAGGTTTTAAACAAGAGACTATAAAATCGGAAAGTTTAGCACAAACAACACCTAATAATTGGTCTTCGGGATTGAAAGGAAAAGTAGCGGGATTAAATATTATTTCTACTGGTTCAGGACCTTTAAACTCACAACAAATTACTTTGAGAGGAAATAATTCATTAGACCCAAAGGGGAATTATGCACTTATTGTTGTTGATGGTGTACCCATGAATACTGAAATGACTTCTGCAGGTTCAACAAGTGCTTATATGGGACAAGATTCTCCGATTGACTACGGAAACGGAATTTCAGATTTAAACTTAGATGATATAGAAAGTGTAACTGTTTTAAAAGGAGCAGGAGCAACAGCGCTTTATGGAAATCGTGCTGCTAATGGTGCTTTGATTATCACAACCAAGTCGGGTAAAAAGGCTAAGGGTTTTGGAATTACATATAATTCAGGCGTTACTTTTGATGTTATCCAAAGATGGCCAGATTACCAATACAAATATGGGCAAGGAGCAGGGAGATCATTTGATAAAGATGGAAATCCATATTATTCCTATGGTAGTTCAGAAGATGGAACAAGTACAGGAGGTACGAGTTCGGCATGGGGACCTGCTTTTGAAGGACAATATTTTTACCAATACGACCCTACAACTCAAAGTCAATCTGCCGATAGACAATTATGGAAACCTTATAAAGACAATCGCAAAGATTTTTGGAGAACAGGTTTCACAACAAATAATAATGTTTCCTTACAAGGGGGAGATAAAAACGGCTCTATGCGTGCTTCGTTTGGGCATTCAAAAAACGAATGGATAATGCCTAATACTGGTTTTGAGCGTATTACTGCAGCTGTCAATGCAAACTACCAGATTTCGGATAAAATAAAATTGAATAGCTCTGTAAATTATAATGACAGAAGTAGCGATAATTTGCCTTCCACAGGATATAACAATGGCTCCATTGCTTATTTTATGATTTTTCAACAACCTAATATTCCTTTAGATTGGTATAAACCAATTTGGGAAGAGGGAGGGGAAAATATTATGCAGTTACATCCTTTTAGTTCTTTTATAGATAACCCTTATCTTATTGCTTATGAAGCTACTAATTCTTTAGAAAGCAATCAAATAGTAGGTAGTTTATCGGCTACAATTGATTTTTCGCCAAATTTGAATTTAATGTTGCGTTCTTCTTTGAATACGTATACTCAAAACAGAGAACAACATAGGCCTTACAGTATCAATCGATATGCGAAAGGATATTTTAGCAGGCAAGATGTATCAAAAATGGAAACTAATTATGATTTTTTATTGTCTTATAAAAAGAAATTCAATGAAGCATTCTCTCTTTCCGCTTCATTTGGTGGAAACGCATTAAATTATAAATACAAAAGTTTGAGTGCTAGCGTTGAAGGGCTTGTTGTTCCAGATGTATACAAACTTTCTAACGGAGTCAATATGCCAAATATTTCTGTTGGAGATAGATATAAAAAAGTGAACAGTTTGTATGGATTAGTTTCTCTTTCGTATAAAGATATATTGTTTTTAGATGTAACCGGTAGGAACGATAAGTCGAGTACCCTTCCTGAGGCACATAATTCGTTTTTTTATCCTTCGGCAAACACGAGTTTGATAGTATCTGAAATGGTTGACTTACCTAAAAGTATTAATTTTCTAAAGTATAGATTTTCGTTTGCTGAAGTAGGTAATGATACTGAACCTTATAGAACAAAAAAATATTACGATCAAAACACTTTTGCAAGTTCAGCGATATTGCCATCGCTGCTGTATAACGAAAATTTTAAACCCGAGATCACTACTAGTTTTGAAACAGGTTTTGAACTTTTAATGTTAAACAAAAGGTTCAATTTTGACGCAACGGTCTATGAAAGTAGAACTAAAAATCAAATCATTGAGGTTCCACTAGACTGGAGTGTAGGATATAGCGATGCTATTTTAAACGCGGGAGAGGTTAGAAATCGTGGTATAGAGTTGGTATTTGGAGGGAAAATAGTAGATGGGAAAGTTTTTAAATGGAAAACTTCATTCAATTGGTCTCGCAATTGGAATAAAGTGATGGACTTACCTGATGGTATTAATGGTCAGCAAGTAATTGGCGAAGGTGGTACAGCGTCAATTATTGCAAAAGTAGGAGGAAGCGCTACGGCAATATACGGTTTTGGATTTGTAAGATCACCAGAAGGTGAAATTGTTTATGATGCCGCGGGGTTACCAGCATATCCGACTGAAATTCAATATATAGGTGATGCCAGTCCCGATTGGAAAGCTGGGTTTGTAAATAATTTTACAATTGGAAATTTTAAAATGGGTGTTACCATAGACGGTCAATATGGTGGGGTAGTTTATTCACAAACCCATCATAAACTGGCAGAACAAGGGAAAATTACCTCTACTTATATGGGTAGAGAAGAGGGATTCATAATTGGAGATGGAGTAGTTGCAAATAGCGACGGTTCTTATTCTCCAAATACCGTAAAAGCGGTTACTCCAGATTGGTATGCACGTTATTACCGTAGAGCAAATGTGGAATCAAATTCATTTGATGCTTCTTTTGCCAAATTACGTGAAATAAGCTTACAGTACGATTTTCCTAAAAGTTGGTTGAAAAGGACTAGCTTGGAATCTGTTCAATTCTCTGTTTTTGGAAGAGATTTAGCTATGATAAGTGATTTTCCAATTTACGATCCAGAAGCAGGTGCTCTAAATGGAGACACTATTTTGCCTGGACTTGAAATGGGACAAATGCCATCACCTGCAAGTTATGGTTTTAATTTAAAAGTAAATTTCTAATCTAAAATGATAATGAAAAAAATACAATATTTAGTAACAGCTTTAGCATTAGTTTTTATAATTAATGCGTGTTCAAGCGATTTTAAAGATGTTAATGATGATCCTAATAGAATCTCAGTGATTAGTCCAGGGACCTTACTGAATCCGATAATTTATGGTATTGCGTCACATAATGCAACCAGAAGCGCCAGTGTAACATTTGATTTAATGCAAGTTTCTCTTCCGTTTCCGAGTGTTTCAGGAGGTTTGCACCGTTATGATGTTAGTCCTAGTATAGGAAATTCTTCTTGGAATACTTATTATAAATATTTGGCTAATATTAATGAAATGCGAATAGCGGCACAAAAAGCAGGTGATGCTAATTATGAAGCCATTTCATTGACTCTTAATGCTCTTGTTTATTCTAATCTTACTGATTTATTTGGACCAGTTCCAATGACAGAAGCAGTAAGAGCTGAAGATGGTATTTTATATCCCAAATATGATACTCAAGCGTTTATTTATGAAACCATTTTAACTGATTTGGAGAAAGCTAACGCAATGTATGATGCTAGAGCGATGATATATTCTGAAGACATTTTATTTCGTAATGATGTAAATAAGTGGAGGAAATTTACTAATTCTCTTCATATGAGATTGTTGCTAAGAATTTCAAACAGAGCTGAAAGTAATGCTTTCAGTAAGTTAAAAATAATGATAGAAGATCCCATAAAATATCCTGTTTTTACTAATACTGCAGAGTCGGCAATTTTACAAGTTACTGGAGTTACTCCGAATGTATCACCATGGGGAAGACCTCAAGATTTTCCCTTAGGAGCTAAGGTGGCTTCCTTTTTCTTAGATAATCTTAATAATTTTAATGATCCCAGAAGAAATATTATAGCTACAGTTGCTAAAGATTTACAAAATAAGAGTATTGGATATGTAGGGATACCAAGTGGTTATGTAGGTGCTGACTCTCAATTTAAATATAATGCTTCTGGTTTAATGCAAGCACAAGTAGTGAATCCAATGCAGATATTTTTATTAACTTATGCTGAAGTCGAATTTATTAAGGCTGAACTAGGGCAGCGTGGTTATATTGCTGATCCTGCTTCTTACTATAAAAACGGAATTAAAGCTGCTATTGAACAATTAAAAGCGACGATTCCTGCAAATTATTTTGATAACCCAATAGTGCAATATAATGGAACATTACAACAAATAATGTTGCAAAAATACTATGCGTTGTACTTTACAGATTATCAACAATGGTTTGAATATCGTAGGACTGGTTTTCCTATTTTACCTACAACTTCTGCGATGGGCAATAACGCCATAATGCCGTCTCGATTTACTTTCCCTACAGATCAGCAATTGTATAATTTAGACAATTATAAACAAGCTGTAAAAATGATAGGTGAGGATACTATTAATACTAAAGTTTGGTGGGATAATTAAATAAATTATGAAAATGAAAAAAATAATGATTAACAGTATTGTACTGTTTTTTACACTAGCTGTTTCTGCTCAAAGTACTGTAAAAGGTTTTGTGTTTGAAGATACTAATGGAAACGGAAAGAAAGATAAAAACGAAAAAGGAATTGCTAAAGTTGCCGTTAGTAACGGTGTTGAGGTAATACTTTCGGATAACAAAGGACAATATGAGTTGCTTCTTAAAAATAATGCTATTATTTCTATAATCAAGCCATCAGATTATAAGGTTCAGACTGATGAGAATAACAAACCTCAGTTTTTTTATATACACAAACCTTCAGGTTCTCCAAAAATGAAATTTGACGGTGTTTTGCCTACAGGTACATTACCTAAATCAGTTGATTTTGGATTGATTCCTCAAAAGGAGGAAGATGAATTCACCGCTCTTATTTTTGGAGATCCGCAGCCTTATAATTTAGAAGAAGTTGATTATTTTTATAGAGGAATAGTCTCCGAAGTTGAAGGAATTAAAAAAGTTTCATTTGGTCTTAGTATGGGTGATCTTGTGGGGAATGATTTAAGCTTGTTCAATCCATATATTCAAGCGGTAAAAAAAGTTGGAATTCCATGGTACAATCTTTTAGGGAATCATGACCTTAATTTTGATGCTACCAGTGATGATTTAGCTGATGAGACCTATGAAGCACATTTTGGACCTGCTAATTATGCTTTTAATTATGGTAAAGTACATTTTATTGTTTTGGATGATGTTCTTTATCCTGATCCAAGAGATAGTAAAGGATATTGGGGCGGGTTTACTCCAGAACAATTACAGTTTATTGAAAATGATTTGCAATTTGTACCTAAAAACAACTTGATTGTATTGGCTTTTCATATTCCAATAAGTGAGCCAGATGCTAAAGATGATTCGTTTAGAGATTCTGATCGTAACCAACTATTTTCTTTGTTAAAGGATTTTCCTAATACTTTGTCTTTGTCTGCACATACGCACATGCAGCGTCAAGATTTTTTAAGCAAAGAGCAAGGATGGTTGCAAAACAAGCCGCATCATCATTATAATGTTGGGACAACTTCAGGAGATTGGTATTCAGGTAAATTAGACGAAAAAGGAATTCCAATTTCTGTAATGCGAGATGGAACTCCAAAAGGATATGCTTTTATCAATTTTAAAGGTAATACCTATAATGTTGAATATAAAGCGGCAGGAAAAGAAAAAGAGCATCAAATGAATATTTTTTTGCCTAAAGTTGTAGCTAAAGGAAAGAGTACTAAATCTTCTTTATATGTCAATTTCTTTATGGGAAGTGAAAATGATCAATTGGTTTATCGAGTAGATAGTGGAGAATGGAAAAACATGGAACGTGTTATTGAAGCAGACCCTTCTTATGTAGAATTAGTATATGAATGGGATTTGTCCGAGAAACTAATGCCTGGAAGAAGATCTTCTGATCCTTCAATTTGTACCCATGTTTGGAAAGGAAAAATACCAGCTAATCTAGAATTAGGAACTCATAAAGTTGAGGTTAAAGCTACTGATATGTTTGGAAATACACATACGGCAAGTGAAAATTATCGAATAGATATGATTAATTAATTTCAAAATAGATAAGAATGAATAGTTATAAAATAAATTTTCTTTTACTGTTTTTCATATTTCTTTATGGATGTAAAATAAAAGAGAAGGAGTTAGCAAAACAACATGTGGAAATACAGGGACATCGGGGAGATAGAGGAAATTTTCCCGAAAATACAATTCCAGCTTTCCTAAGTGCTATCACTAAAGGCGCAGATGTTATAGAGATGGATGTTGTTATATCTAAAGATAAAAAAGTGTTAGTTTCTCACGAAGCTTTTATGTCTTCAGTGTATATGCAAACTCCTGATGGTTCTGCTATTGTAAAAGAAAAAGAGAAATCGTATAGCTTATATACAATGAATTATGATAGCATCAGAAAATTTGATAGTGGTTCAAAAGGGAATGCACTTTTTCCTCAACAAAAAAAACTAAAAACCTATAAGCCATTGTTAATAGAGGTAATTGATAGTGTTGAAAAAAGGATTGCTAAGAACAAACATAAAAGAGTGACTTATAATATTGAAATTAAATCCGAGAGAAAAGAATACGGTATAAGTCAGCCCCAACCTGAAGAATTTGTTGATTTAGTTATGAAGGTCATTCATGAAAAACAAATTGAATCTTTCATGAATATCCAATCTTTTGATACTCATATTTTGAATGTATTACATAAGAAGTATCCAAAGGTAAAAGTGGCGTTATTAACTGCTAGAGCAGGTATAAATAGAAATCTTAGTGAATTGACTTTTATACCACAAATTTATAGTCCAAATTTTCAATTGGTAAATGCTGATTTTCTAGATTCGTTAAGGGCAAAACAGATTAAAGTTATCCCTTGGACAGTGAATGAAAAAGAAGATATTAGAAAAATGCTGGATTTAAAAGTTGACGGAATAATAACTGATTATCCAGAAC
Organism: Flavobacterium arabinosi; assembly: GCF_048158725.1. Lineage (NCBI taxonomy): Bacteria > Pseudomonadati > Bacteroidota > Flavobacteriia > Flavobacteriales > Flavobacteriaceae > Flavobacterium > Flavobacterium arabinosi. The sequence goes on along the minus strand of NZ_JBLNKX010000002.1, from coordinate 261,981 downwards.
GGATCTTAAATTAATTAGCGAAGAGTGTCATTTTTTGATATCAGAAAAAATAAAAATAGAGATAACCGATTTCTTAAAGTGATACAGAATTCATAAAAATAGATTATAATTTTCAAACAGTAGTTAACTTAGACTAACTACTGTTTTTTTTGTTTAATAAGGTCTCATTTTAATTTGACTTTCCTGAATTTTTTACATAAAAAGATCTGTAAAATTTGGTTTCACAGGCTTTTTTGTGACGGGCATTTGATTTTAAAATTTACAAATTTAAGACGATACAAAATATTTTAGAAAACAACTTAGACCATATTTATTTTGACCAAACCCGTAATCTGGAACGAAACACCGTACTGCGTCTGGCAGAATGCGAATTTGTAGAAAAAAATGAAAACATTTTAATCACAGGAAGTACGGGTGTAGGCAAAAGTTATTTACACAGCATTGGGTTGTCAGGCCTGTATACAAGGTTTTAAAGTGAGTTATTTTAATACTTCGAAGTTGTTTGCTAAATTAAAAATGGCCAAAGCAAATGGCTCTTACCTGCGAGAACTTGCCAAAATTGAAAGGCAAGATGTCATTATATTGGACGATTTTGGGCTGCAAGCATTAGATAGTCATAACCGAATTACCCTTTTGGAGATCATTGAAGACAGGCATAATAATGGTTCTATAATTATAACATCACAAATCCCAGTGCAAAGTTGGTATGACATCATTGGAGAAAAAACCATAGCTGATGCAATTTTGGATAGGCTAATACATCAATCTCACCGAATCGAATTTCACGGAGAATCCATGAGAAAGAAAAGAGGTATAAATAAAGGGTAATATTTTAATTATATTTTGAATACTAATTAACAGATGAAAAAAAGTAGTTTTAATGAAAAATAGAGGTGGTCATTTTACTCCGAAATCAGGTGGTCAATATCACTGGAGTTTGCAATTAGGGCGGAAAATAGGGAATATCTAACCAAAAAAGTGAATGGTATTTTTGAACTAATCTCAGTGTTTGTAGGGGTTGAGGAAGGTAGTGAAAATGAAAAAACCCATCAAAAAGTTGATGGGTTCTCCTCAGTAGCGGGAACTGGACTCGAACCAGTGACCTTCGGGTTATGAGCCCGACGAGCTGCCTACTGCTCTATCCCGCGATGTGCGTTTGTAATTTCAATAAATTCTTAGTAGCGGGAACAGGACTCGAACCTGTGACCTTCGGGTTATGAGCCCGACGAGCTGCCTACTGCTCTATCCCGCGTTGTTTCGGGTGCAAATGTACGACGAAATTTGATACTTTCAACAAAAAATTTTAAAAAATGTTTTATTTCGTCTATTGACTTGATATGTCTACCTTTGCAAAATAAATTATAATAGAAATGTCACATAAAGCAGGTTTTGTAAACATCATCGGGAATCCAAATGTTGGGAAATCAACACTAATGAATGCCTTTGTTGGAGAAAGATTGTCAATAATCACGTCAAAAGCACAAACAACACGTCATAGAATTCTTGGAATTGTAAACGGGGAAGATTTTCAAATGATCTTATCGGATACGCCTGGAATCATCAAACCAGCATACGAAATGCAGGAATCGATGATGAATTTCGTTAAGTCCGCTTTTGAAGATGCTGATATCCTGATTTATATGGTTGAAATTGGAGAACAAGAGTTGAAAGACGAAGCGTTTTTTAATAAAATTATCCATGCCAAAATCCCTGTTTTATTGTTGTTGAATAAAATTGACAATTCAAATCAGGCGCAACTGGAAGAACAAGTGGCTTTCTGGACTGCGAAAGTTCCCAATGCAGAAATTTTTCCAATATCAGCCTTACAGAATTTTAATGTGCCAGAAGTTTTTGGAAGAATCATTGAATTATTGCCAGAATCTCCTGCATATTATCCAAAAGATCAATTGACGGATAAACCGGAACGTTTTTTTGTAAATGAGACAATCCGTGAAAAAATCTTGTTGAATTACAGCAAAGAAATTCCATACGCAGTAGAAATTGTTACCGAAGAGTTTTTTGAGGATGAAAATATCATCAGAATCCGTTCTTTGATTATGGTGGAGCGTGAAACCCAAAAAGGAATCATTATAGGTCATAAAGGTGCTGCTTTGAAAAAAGTAGGAATGGAGTCTCGTGTTGATTTAGAGAAATTCTTTGGAAAGCAAATTCATATTGAGTTGGTAGTGAAAGTGAATAAAAACTGGAGAAGCAACGCGAATATGTTAAAGCGTTTTGGTTATAACCAATAAGAGTTGATTTGTTTATTCGATTATTTGTTTAATCGTTTGAAAATAAAAGCTATTTGATCTGAAAAATGCCCTAGCCCCGATAGCAGTGAAAATCCTTTTTATTTTTTTCTTTAAAAAATTAAAAGATTGTAACGCATAGCGGGAAATAGCTCCCAAAACTTTAAAGTTAAAAGCTTAAACAAAAAGCATACCTTTGCAAAATATTTGAAATTAGGATTATGAATAACATTGTTGCCATTGTAGGAAGGCCAAACGTAGGAAAATCGACGCTTTTTAATCGATTGATCCAAAGAAGAGAAGCGATTGTAGATTCAGTTTCGGGTGTGACCCGTGATAGAAACTACGGAAAAAGCGAATGGAACGGAAAGGAATTTTCTGTAATTGATACGGGCGGTTACGTACGTGGGTCGGATGACGTTTTTGAAGGCGAAATTCGTAAACAAGTAGAACTTGCAATTGATGAAGCGGATGTTATCATTTTTGTGGTTGATGTAGAAGAAGGGATTACTCCAATGGATGATGCTGTTGCGAGATTGTTGCGTAAAGTAACGAAACCAGTTTTACTTGCAGTAAATAAGGTGGATAATGCGATGCGTGAGAAAGATGCGATTGAGTTTTACAACCTTGGTTTAGGAGAATATTATACGTTTGCCAGTATTTCTGGAAGCGGAACAGGGGATTTATTGGATGCATTGATTGATGCTTTTCCAGTGAAACCAGAGCCAACTCAAGAAGAAGTGGTATTGCCTCGTTTTGCAGTTGTAGGGCGTCCTAATGCTGGAAAATCTAGTTTTATCAATGCTTTAATTGGTAAAGAGAGATATATTGTTACTGATATTGCGGGAACTACCCGTGATTCTATTGATACAAAATTTGATCGTTTTGGGTTCGAATTTAACTTAGTTGATACGGCAGGAATTCGTCGTAAAGCGAAAGTGAAGGAAGATTTAGAGTTTTATTCGGTAATGCGTTCGGTTCGTGCGATTGAGCATGCTGACATTTGTATTTTGATTATTGATGCCACACGTGGTTTTGAAGGTCAGGATCAAAGTATTTTTTGGTTGGCGGAGAAAAACCGTAAAGGAGTTGTAATTTTAGTGAACAAATGGGATTTGGTCGAAAAAGAAACGATGTCAACTCGTGATTATGAAGCTAAAATCAGAGAAGAATTAATGCCATTTACGGATGTGCCTATTCTTTTTGTTTCGGCATTAACGAAACAACGTTTATTGAAAGCATTAGAAGCAACCGTAAAAGTTTTCGAGAACAGACAACAACGTATTGCGACTTCAAAATTCAACGAATTTATGTTGAAAGTGATTGAAGCATATCCACCGCCAGCGACAAAAGGGAAATATGTAAAAATTAAATATTGCATGCAGTTGCCAACACCAACACCACAATTTGTGTTTTTTGCCAATATGCCACAATATGTTAAAGAACCTTATAAACGTTATCTGGAAAATAAAATTAGAGAAAACTGGGACTTTTCAGGAGTGCCAATCGATATTTATATCAGAGAGAAATAATAGAAAATCCCGAGAAATCGGGATTTTTTTGGTTTAAATTATTTGATAAGAAATGGAATAATTCTAATTCTCTTCTTCTTCTAAAGTTTCTATAGGATAGTCTTCATACCAATCCTTGAAAGTTTTAGAAGTTTTGTAATCATCATGTAGAACTGTATATACCATAAACAGGATTAATGGTATACCAATGCAATATAGGGTCATTATTACCGGCAAAATAACGTTAGTTTGACATAAACCGGCAAATACAAAAACATAAATGGTGGTAAACCACACTAGTTTGATTGCAAAATTTTTCATGGCTATATCTTTTATTAAAGTTACGCCATAAAACTTAAAAAATCAGTTAATTAATTGCTAATCAATGTTTAAAATAATCATTAATGCTAATTTTAATTGATTTTTTACTAATTGTAGTTTTTTATTCCTCTATAGAGATGATTTGTTTTTGACCTTTTTTTGTAATCTTAGTTTGTGAAAAACACTCAATCGGATAATGTCTCTGTTAAAGTAATCTACTCCGTTGGCCCGTTGTTGAAAACTGTTTAAATATCCAAGTTCTACAGCGAAATTTTTGTTGATGCCATATTGTATTGCACCATAAATTCTATTTTGATCAAAGGTATTTTTGATTATTTTTTTACCGAAATTAATCATTATTTCATCGGATATTATTGCTTTTAATAATTGATTTTCTTTTTTCCAAAAAGTATAATCGCCTTGAATTCGGTATCTAAATCTCCAAGAAAAAGTGGTTCCTGATAATAATTCTTGTTTGCTGGCATTGTGAATAAAGCGTTCTTCCAGTTGAAAACGCTGATTGAAAGTGATTTTGTCTACCTCTTGTTTCCAAGTAATATCTTGTTGTCCTCTATATTCGGGGATGTTAAAATCGTAGTTTCGTTCAGGTTCTTGTGTAGCGACAGAGAAATGAACAAAACCAACTCCTGCTTCTAAATGGTCGTTGATTTTATAGCGCCCTTGCACGCGTATGACATATAGATTTTCGGTAACAGGTTTTAGAAAAAGCCTATTATCAAATTCAAAATTTAAGGACCATTTGTTGTTTAAAGTCAATTGGTTATTATATCGTGTCCAAAGGATGCTTTGATGATCTATCTTTTTTTCGGTTTGAGCTCGGGATATAAAGCCGACTAAGAGAAAGAAAAGGATTTTGGTTATTTTCATGAAGTTTCATTCAATTTTTGGCAAATTTACATAAACTCTATAAAAATGATGGGATAGATTAAACCTTTTATTCATTTTAGCATCTTATCACTTTATCTAAATAAAGTTTACATGTCTAAGTTCTACTCCTTTTTACTTTTTTTGCTTTTTTGTTTTTCTGCTAATGCTCAGGATGAGTTTACTATTAAAGGAACAGTCCTTGACGTTACTACCCAGGTTCCTTTAGAGGCAGCAACAGTTTATTTTTCTAACGTAAAAGATTCTACAGTATTAGAATATGCTACTACTGATAAAAATGGTCTTTTTAAAATTACGACCAAGAAATACGATAAACCAGTTTTTTTGAAAGTTTCCTATATGGGATACCAGAGTTATGTTGAGGAACAAAAAGAGATTGCTGAGAATAAAGATTTTGGTAAAGTCTATTTATTAGAAAGTGTAAATGCATTAGCTGGTGTAATTATAAAAAGTGAAGCTCCTCCCATTCGTGTAAAAAAAGATACATTAGAGTTTAATGCTAATTCTTTCAAAGTGCGCCCAGATGCCAATGTAGAAGCCTTATTAAAACAATTGCCCGGCTTTGAAGTGGATAGTGATGGCAAAATTACAGTAAACGGTAAAGAAGTGACCCAGTTTTTGGTAAATGGGAAAACTTTTTTTGATAGAGACGGGGCAATGGCTTTGAAAAACCTGCCAGCCGAAATCATTAATAAAGTTCAAGTTTCCGATTTCAAAACCAAAAAAGAAGAATTGTCTAAACAAGAATCAACTTCAGATTATTCGAGTATCAATTTGACTATAGATGAAAAGAAAAACAAAGGGTTCTTTGGTAAATTCTTAGGTGGATATGGCACGGATGATCGTTATGAAGGCAGTTTTGTGATGAACTTTTTTAATAATAAACAAAAAATAAGTGTTTTAGCTTCCTCAAATAATATTAATTCTACCGGGTTTTCTATGGATGAGGTATTTGATAGCATGGGCGGTGGAAGAAACAGTAGAGGAGGAGGCAGTGGAGCTTCAGGAAGCGGTAAGGGAATTACCCAATCTAATTCGGCAGGATTCAATTATACCGATGAATGGTACAAAGGTTTTGATGCTACTGCAGGTTATTCTTTTTCGAATACAGTTACCGAAAATGAAAGTAAGTCGAAACAAACTAATTTCTTGCCTACGGGTAGCTTCTCCACTGAATCGGAATCGAAATCAAGAGATGAGAATACTGGAAATAAGGTGAATTTGGAGTTTGAATATAAAATTAATCCAACGACACGAATTGCTTTTATGCCAAAAGTGAATCTGTCAAATTCTAATAGTAATTCTAGTGCTGAAAGTTTATCCAGAGGTGAAGATGAGGAACTTTTAAACGAAAGCGCATCAAAATCATATAGAGAAAATAAATCAACTAATTTTGGGAATACAATAAATTTTAATAAAGCTTTTCAAAAAAAGTCTCGTAATTTAAGTTTTGTTTTCACTAATAGTAATACCAATAGTGGCTCAGATGCGTTAACGGAGTCTAAAACTATTTTTTATCAAGATGGTCAATCTGATGATGAGAGAAATCAAAAGAGTAAAAATGAAAATACGTATGATTCCTATTCGGCTGATATTGAATATACAGAGCCGATAACCGATTCTATACGAGTTCGTTTTGGTTCCGATTTTGGATGGACGAAAGAGATAAAAGATTTGAAAACATTCGATTTTGAAGATAATTCTCAATCGTATTCTGTTTTAAATGAGTCCTTGTCTAATTTTATTACTTCCAGCCAAAATTCCATTAGCCCAAAAGTAGGCATCACTTTCGAAAAGAATAAATTTACGTTCAATTTGAATTCCAGTACTTCCATTATTGATTTTGATAATCATTCGCTATACTTAAATAAAGCAACCGATTTGAATAAAAAATATGTGCTGCCTTATGGAAGAGCGCAAATTAGATACAAGTTGGATCGTTCAAAATTTATTACTTTGCGATATGATTATTCTAATAGTTTACCTTCTTCAAGTCAATTGCTGGCTGTAGAAAATTTGGCTAATCCTTTGAATACGATAATAGGAAATCCTAATTTGAATCCTAATGAAAAACATAGTGCTAATATCAATTTCAGGAATTTTGATTTCCGTACCCGCTCAGGTTATAGTTTGTTTGTAAGGGGAGATTATAATAATAGCGAAGTGGTTTCCATTTCGATATACGATGCCAATAGAAAAAGGACTACGACTTATGAGAATATTTCAGGAACATACACTACTGCTGTAGGAGGAAATTGGAATCAAACCATAAAAAGAGAAGCACATTCGTTCCGATATGGGATTGGTTTAAACAGTAGTTATTCTTTGGATAAAGGGTATACCAATGGCGTTTTGTATAGTGCGAAATCATTGGGGATTACACCAAGGGTATATTTAAATTATGACTATGGAGAAGTCTTGACTATAGCTCCATCATATAGTTTATCTTATAATGAGTCGAAATATTCAAATTATGTAACCAGTGGAAGCTCTAATGTGGTGCACAGAATTAATTTACAAACTACCAGTTACTGGCCAAAAAACTGGATTTTTGGAAATGATTTCGGATATACCTATAATTCCAGAATTGCAAGTGGTTTTAAGAAAGATTTTTATTTATGGAACACCAGTTTGTCCTATGGTTTCTTTAATAAAAATATGATTGCAAAAGTAAAAGTGTATGATGTTCTGAATCAGAATCAGAGTTTTTCCAGAACAATTTCGGCTACTACAATTCGTGATGAAGAAAATACAATTTTAAAACGATATGCCATGTTTTCGCTAACCTATAAAATTCAAGATTTTTCTGGGATGAAGAAGCTTCCAAGAGGTGAAAATAGAGGACAAGGAGGATCAGGAGAAGGAAGAGGCGGAATGGGAGAAGGAAGAGGAGATTTGATGGGGAATTAAAAAAAGCGGTTGTGAATTAACAACCGCTTTTTTTTGCTATATATGTTCCGTCCTGAAATAGAGATATCGTTAAACGGATAGGAAAACTTAACTATAATGAATAGCGAAGGGTAATTCCATAAGTTCTTTGGTCACCTAATACACCAGCATATTGTCCAGCATTACCTCCCGCAGGTAATAATTGTTCAAAATAATCCTTATTCAATAGATTGCGTCCCCATAAGTAAACTGATAAACCTTCTGAAGCACGGAAACCGATACGACCGTTAAGCAGCGCATAAGAATCAACTACTAGATACTTCGAAGGAGAAGCACTTGAAGAAAACGAAGAGCGATAGTACGTGTCTAAGGCGAAGAAGAACTTCCCTACATTGCCAAATAATTTACCTGAATCAGAGATTTCACCTCCTAAAGACCCTGCCCATTTTGAGATACCAGGAAGGGCGCCTCCCGAAATATCCTTAGCATATATGGCATTATTATTTGCATCTTTTAATCCTGTTTCTTCCAGAGGCAGTGGTGCATTCTTGAAAGAAATATATTTACCATCAGTGTAAGATACGGCACCGGTGAACGATAGATGTTTGTTGACAGTAATACTAGCATCAAGCTCAGCACCGCGTACACGTACCTTTTCTGCGTTAGCAAGATAACCACGGTTTAGACTCACATCAGGACTTTGAACCAGCGTTTGAAAATTTTTGATGTCTGTATTATAAAGAGTGACATTCAGTATAGTACGGTCAAAAGGGGAGGTTTTTACTCCAACTTCAAAATGATTTACTTGTTCTGGTTTTATTTCAGCAAGTGCTAGAATCGGACCATTAGCATCAGTAGGTATTCCACCTACATTAACACCTACAGGTTTGTAGCTTCTCGCATAAGTTGCAAAAGTATTGACACGGTCAGAGGCTTTGTAAGCCAATGTTAAATTTCCGGAAAAGTTGGTATCGTCTACATCCACTTTGAAAGCCTGATTAGAATAAACCTTCTTTTTCAAGGCAAGTAAAGCTGGATCGGTTGTTTGAAGACCTCCGTAGGTTTCTCTACTGTAGTCCAATTTTTTCTTGTCATAATTATACCTTAGACCAGGCAATAAATGAAGACCCTCAGTAATTTCCCAATCAAGTTGACCAAATATTGCCCCACTGAATGTGTTGAGTGTATTTTTGGTTTTGATTCCGTATCCATTCAATAGTCCAGGTGTCTGCCATAAGGAGTATCCATTAGCATCGTTTGGTGTATCTTGAGAAAAGCGCCATTGTGCGGATCCAGCTTCCTCAATTTGAATAGGATCTGCTTTAAGTGCTTGTCCGATGGCGAATACACCAATTACCCCACTTAATCTACGGGAGAAATCTCCTGCATAGCGAACCTCTTGTGACCATTGTTGGTGTTTTGACGTAGCTTGAGATAATTTAAGTACTTGAAGCCCTGTAAAATCTCTATCATTGGATGGATCCCAATTCCAGTAACGCCAAGCTGAGGTTGAAGTAAGCGTTCCTTCTCCAATTTTAGTTTCAATATTTAGCGATATACCTCCTAAATCTTGTCCTGAACGCCAAGGAGTATCATGATCAATCTTACGGTCGAATGCATTCTGACTTGGAAGGCTATAGTTTAAATCAGCAATAATCTGATTGAACTGTCGGTAAGCGGCACGTTTTGTCGGGGCAACACCAGCAATAACTTGAGCATATCCATCTGGACGTTGACGCGAAAAATCTGCAGCTAAAGTGATATCTGTATTTTCTGTTGGTTTATAAAGCAACTGCCCTCTAACTCCTTGATTATTCAAATCGTTTACCCATTTTCCTGTTGCTACATTTTCTATTAGACCATCACGTTGCGTTCCTGAAAAAGATAAACGTCCTGCAAATTTTTTACTTAAAGCTCCAGTGATAGAAGCCTTAGCCTGAAGGAATCCATAATTTCCAAAGCTAACCTCAAAGTTGGCCCCTGAAGTAAAACTTGGTTTACGAGTGGTTACATTAAAGGCACCTGCAGTCGTGTTTTTACCAAACAACGTACCTTGTGGTCCACGTAATACCTCAATTCGGTCGATGTCAATAAAGTCTAATGTTGTCGCAGCAGGACGGGCGTAGTAAACACCATCTACATAAAAACCCACACCTGGATCGATACCATCGTTAGTAAGTCCAAAAGTGGAGCCCAGACCACGAATGTTAATAGTTGTGTTTCTTGGATTTGAAGAATACAATTGAACTGATGGAACTAATTCCTTCAAACGATTTACGTTGAAAGCTCCAGCTTCCTCAGCCTGTTTGCCACTCACAACCGAAATTGGAATGGGAACGTTTTGTGCTTTTTCAATTCTGCGTCTGGATGTGATGACCACTTCAATAAGTTGATTCTCCTCCGAAAGGATTATTTCTAAAGGTGTATCTTGTAGTTCAGTAATCGTAACTTCTTTAGATTTATATCCAACATATTGTATAATAAGCGAAAAAGGAAGTTTTTCTTGGGTATCAATTGTGAACTTGCCGCTGGAATCTGCAGTAGCACTATATTTAGTGCCTTTTAATACCACATTGGCACCTTCTAAGGGTGATTTTTGGCTATTCGTTACTACTCCAGTAACAGCGGTTTGTGCAAAAGATGGAGAGAATGTGAACAGTAATAATAGAGTTGTAATTATTTTTGTATAAATAGTTTTCATTATATGTTTATTATATGTAATTAGTAGAGTTTTAATTAAATTTTTTTTACTATCACATACACATTAATTGATTACTGTTTTCTTTATTTGCAATTACTTGTTTATTTCCTAGTTGTTCATTTAAAATAACGAACGTGTTTAAATACGTTTTCATACGTTTAAAATTGGATTATTAATTATGCGTTAAATTCTATGCAAATATATAATTAATTCTATAAAAATAGTAGAGTTTAAAAAATATTTTTTTATTTTTTAACTAATGAGGAAATTGTAATGCCTTGCATAGCCTTTAAAGTCTCGTCTCGAATAGTCATTAATCCGTGTCGTAATAGGCATTCAGACTCACTAGTGCAATCGGAGCAAGGCTCGTAAAAATTTAATGAAGCACATGGAAGTAATGCAATTGCACCATCAAATAATCGATGGATATCAGCTAAGGTAATTTCGTTTTTAGATTTTAAAAGATAATAACCGCCAAATTTACCTTGTTTGCTCCCCACAAAATGTCCACGTTTTAAATCCAATAAAATCTGTTCCAAAAACTTTTTTGGAATATTGGCTGCTTCAGCAATTTCAATAGTTCTTGAAATGTGATTTTCGTCTTGTTGCGCTAAAAACAGTAATGCCTTGAGAGCATATTTGGCTTTATGTGAAAGCATTTTTAATGTGTTTTATAATTGTAACTTTAAAATTAGATGCAATTTCAAATTTATAAAATGAAAGTAAAAACAAACATAAACTATTTTAATTTATAATTTTATAAATAATACTGATTTTTGAATTCTGAATTCGATTTTGAAAGTATTTTATTAACGGAACAGAATGGTTTTAAATTTACCAATCTCCGCCTGATCCGCCACCTGAGAAACCTCCGCCACCAAATCCACCACCGAAGCCTCCTCCGCCACCGCCAAAACCACCGGAAGAACCCCCAAAGCCTCCGCCGCCACTACTTCTGCCAAGGCTACTAAGAATGAGAACATCAAGCAAACTAGGTCCGCTACCTCTGTTACCAGAATTTCCACCTCCACCTTTATTTCTTGAAATTAGCACAAGAATAATAATGGCGATGACTATAATTGGCATAATTGGAAAACCTTTCTCTTTTTCTTTGATTTGTTTTCGTTCCCCTTTATATTTTCCTTTAAAAACATCAATTATAGCATCGGTACCTTTGTCAAGACCTCTGTAGTAACTTCCGGCTTTAAATTCTGGAATAATTATATTTCGGGTAATTTCCCCACCAATTCCAGCAGTTAAACGATCTTCAAGTCCATAACCTGGTGAAATCCATATTTTTCTTTCGGCTTTAGCCAATAAAATAAGAACACCATTATCATCTTTTGCAGTTCCGCCGATGCCCCAAGTTTGACCCCATTTTGGAGTAAGAATACCTATGTCTTCGCCTTTAAGGCTTTCGATAGTGATAATTACAATTTGGGTTGTCGTAGAATCAGAATATTTGACTAGTTTTTCTTCTAATTGTGATTTTTCAGTTGCACTTAAAACATTTGCATAATCGTAAACAGAAGTCTGAAAACTTGGTTTTTCAGGAATGGTAAATTGAGCAAAAGTAAGTTGTGTAAATAAAAAACAAACTAACAGCTTTAGAAAAATTGGGTTATTCTTTTTTTGTAATTGCATTATCCTTTAGATATTTCGTTTGATAATTCATTAGTATCACCATCTTGCCAAGGGAAATGTTTCTGCAATTGTTCACCGGCTCTAGCAATTCCATCGATAAGTCCTTGCTTGAAATCTCCTTTTTTGAACTCAGCCACCATGATATCACGGGTGCAATTCCAAAAATCATCTTGAACCACATCATTAATCCCTTTGTCACCACAAATTACAAAATGTCTATCTTCTACTGCTAAGTAAATTAAAACACCGTTTTGAAGTTCAGTTTCGTCCATTTTCAGTTCATGAAAAACTTCCATTGCGCGATCATACGCATCAATGGAAGTTGTTTTTTCTATATGAACTCTAATCTCGCCAGAAGTATTTTTTTCGGCCATGCGAATAGCTTCAACAATTGCTTGCTCATCTTCTTTGGTTAAAAAATCTTCTACTTTTGACATTGTTTTTTAGATTAGAATTTTACTTCAACGGGTTTGTCTGCACCTTCAACAGCATTAAAGTATGCTTTTTCTTTGAAACCGAACATTCCTGCAAATAATGAATTTGGGAACGTTTTAATGTGTGAGTTATACGGTTTAACGGCTTCATTGAAACGGGTTCTTGCAGTAAGGATTTGGTTTTCAGTACTGGCCAATTCGTCTTGTAATTTCAAGAAATTTTGGTTGGCTTTCAAATCAGGATATGCTTCAACGGTTACTAGTAATCTTGACAAAGAGCTGCTCACACCACTTTGTGCTTTGTTGAATTCAGCTAATTGTTCGGGAGTAATATTTGCTGGATCAATCTTTACGGAAGTAGCTTTTGCTCTAGCTTCAATAACAGCGGTTAAAGTTGATTTTTCAAAATCAGCGGCTCCTTTTACAGTGTTTACTAAATTTCCGATAAGGTCATTTCTTCTTTGGTAGGCTGTTTGTACATCTCCCCAAGATTGTTCTACTGTTTGATTTAAAGTTACTGCAGTATTGTTGATGCCTTTAACCCAGCTGTAAATTCCAATGATTAATACTGCTGCAATAATCCAAGGTAAAAATTTTTTAAAATCCATTTTTGTTTAATTTAAAGTTTAGTGTTTAATTGTTATTTTTATAAAATCGGCAATCAACAATCTAAAGTTGATTTTTAATATTTGTTAATTGTGTTCGTATTGTTTCCAGTTTTCTAATAATTTCAAATTTATCCAAAGTTTTTTTCTGACCTTCTTTCAAATGTGTTTTGGCACCTTCCAGCGTAAAACCTCTTTCTTTCACTAAATGAAAGATGAGTTGTAAATTAGTCACATCTTCAGGAGTAAACATGCGATTGCCTTTGGCATTCTTTTTAGGTTTCAGAATATCAAATTCATTATCCCAAAAACGAATCAGTGAGGCATTCACATCAAATGCTTTGGCTACTTCACCAATGCTGTAATACCTTTTATCTTTAGAAAGTTCAATATGCATATTGTTTTTATTTGACTTTTAATTCTGCTACCAATATATGTAGACTTTTTCATTCCTAATATCGGATCACTAACCACTCTTTTTTATAAGCATTAATCTAATGACTGATTTTCTTGGTTTGCCAATTTTGAAATGGCAACATACTCAATTGCCGAAATATTTCCGTAATAAAAATTTAATGGATTCACGACATTCCCATCTTTGTGCACTTCATAATGCAAGTGCGGTCCTTCGGATCTTCCTGTGCTGCCCACATATCCTATAATATCACCGCGTTTTACATGTTGCCCAGCACGAACTTTATATTTACTTAAATGTCCATATAAGGTTTCATAACCGTAACCGTGTTTAATTACGATATGATTTCCATAACCTGATGCCGTATTATCCGCCTTGGCAATTACGCCATCTCCGGTAGCATAGATAGGAGTTCCGGTATTTGCAGAGAAATCCATTCCTTTATGCATTTTTCTCGCTTTCGTAAAAGGATCCGTTCGATATCCAAAACCAGACGCCAATTGTTTTAAATTCTCATTTCTTACGGGCTGAATAGCTGGAATAGCTGCCAATAATTTATTTTTTGCTTTTGCTAAGTCCAAAATAATATCCAGAGATTTCGACTGAATCGCTAATTCTTTAGTAAGCACATCAACCCTTTTTGTCGTGTTCATTACAAGTTGTGAATTGTCATAACCTGCTAATTTTTTATAGCGATTGATATCACGAAAACCTGATTTTCGCACTGAGTCAGGAATCGCTGAAATATTAAAATAAACCCGATACAAATTGTTATCTCTATTTTCAATGTCTTCAACAACACCATCAACCTGATCCATTTTCTTGTTTAAAATAGAAAAATTCAACTTCAAATTGTCAATTTCACGTGCTTGCAAACGATCTTTTGGCGTTTCAAAATAGGGAGTGTTCAATAAAATAATAAAACATAAAAATCCAAACAAGGCCGATGCTACTAAAAATAAGGCTACAACACCAAATTTCTTTCTTTTTCTTACTTTTATTTTTCGGTATGCTAGATTTTCGGAATCGTAATAATATTTTACTTTCGCCATATTTTAAAATACCCTATTTTTGCACCTTCGTAAAAGGTTAGTCGAACAAATTTAATAAATGTTTCATTCGTTCAGCCCTTTTTTTAGGAATAAATATAATAATGTGCCTATTCCAGCTATTCGTTGCAAGTTCTCGTCTTGAAATCTTTTTTTCTAATGAGCCAGCAGGAACTTCCTCCGGTCGCTCTGCCATCTCAAGAAAAAATAAATTTCAAAGTCGCGAAGCTTTTCACTTCTATCTGGGGCAAAATAACAATAATATAATTCAAATATTTAAAGATAGTTTTAGGTTTAACAAACTTTTAAACTTTAGACTTTAAACAAATTTTAGTAAATGAAATCACAAGACGTACGTAAACAATTTCTGGATTTTTTCGCATCAAAAGGACACTTAATCGTTCCATCAGCACCCATAGTTCTAAAAGATGATCCAACCCTGATGTTCAACAACTCGGGAATGGCGCAGTTCAAAGAATATTTCCTTGGGAACGCCACGCCAAAAAGCAATAGAATTGCCGATACACAAAAATGTCTTCGGGTTTCAGGAAAACATAATGACTTAGAAGATGTAGGTTTTGATACGTACCACCACACCATGTTCGAAATGCTTGGTAACTGGTCTTTTGGTGATTATTTCAAAAAAGAAGCCATCAACTGGGCTTGGGAACTTTTGACAGAAGTCTATAAAATCCCAAAAGAAAATTTATACGTTTCCGTATTTGAAGGAAACCCGGAAGAAAACGTACCATTCGATCAGGAAGCCTGGGATATTTGGAAAGGATTGATTGACGAAGACCGAATCATTCTTGGAAACAAGAAAGATAATTTCTGGGAAATGGGTGACCAAGGACCTTGTGGACCTTGTTCTGAAATTCATGTTGATTTACGTTCAGAAGAAGAAAAAGCTTTAATCTCAGGAAAAAGTTTAGTGAACAATGACCATCCGCAAGTAGTGGAAATTTGGAATAACGTATTTATGGAGTTCAACCGTAAAGCAGACGGTTCTTTAGAGAAACTTCCCGCGCAACATGTTGATACCGGAATGGGATTTGAGCGTTTGTGTATGGCATTGCAAGGAAAAACTTCCAATTATGATACTGATGTTTTTACGCCACTTATTGAAAAAGTAGAACAAATTACAGGATTAAAATACACTTCAAATGATGTCACTCTGAGCGGAGTCGAAGAGAGCGAAGAGCAAAACAAAACCAATATCGCTATTCGAGTAGTGGTCGATCACGTTCGTGCGGTGGCTTTTGCTATTGCTGACGGACAATTGCCATCAAACACAGGTGCTGGTTATGTAATTCGTAGAATTTTGCGTCGTGCCATTCGTTATGGATTTACCTTCTTGAATACCAAAGAGCCTTTCATCAATCAATTGGTTGCCGTTTTAGCGAATCAAATGGGGGAATTTTTTCCGGAAATCAAATCGCAACAACAATTGGTTACCAATGTGATTCGGGAAGAAGAAGCATCGTTCTTAAGAACGTTAGACCAAGGATTACAATTATTGGAAAATGTAGTTGCCGATACTAAAGGATCAACCGTTTCCGGTACTAAAGCATTTGAATTATACGATACTTTCGGATTTCCAATTGACTTAACAGCATTAATTCTTAGAGAAAAAGGATTTGAACTGGATGAAGCAGGTTTTAACACTGCCATGCAAGCTCAAAAAGCCCGTTCGCGCGCCGCATCAGAAGTTTCCACCGAAGATTGGTCTGTGTTGATCCCAGGAAATGTAGAAACATTTGTGGGTTACGATCAATCAGAAAGTGACGTAAAAATCACTCGCATCCGTAAAATTGACAGTAAAAAAGACGGAGTTTTATACCAAATCGTTTTAGATAACACGCCATTCTATCCAGAAGGTGGAGGACAAGTGGGTGATAAAGGAACTTTGGTTTCTGCAAATGAAACTATCGAAATCATCGATACTAAAAAGGAAAATAACTTGATTTTACATTTTGCAAAAAAATTGCCAGAAAATGTAAACGCTAGTTTTACAGCTAAAGTAAATCAGGATTTGAGAAGTTTGTCTTCTAGAAATCACTCGGCTACACACTTGATGCACCAAGCGTTGAGAAGTATTCTTGGAACACACGTAGAACAAAAAGGTTCCTTAGTAAATCCAAACTATTTGCGTTTTGACTTTTCTCATTTTGCTAAAATGACGGAAACCGAATTGCAGCAAGTTGAGGAATTTGTAAATGCAAGAATCCAACAACAATTACCATTAATAGAAAGAAGAAATATTCCAATCCAACAAGCTTTAGAAGAAGGCGCAATGGCATTATTTGGTGAAAAATACGGAGATAATGTGCGCGCGATTAAATTTGGTGAAAGCATGGAATTATGCGGAGGAATCCATGTAAAAAACACGGCCGAAATCTGGCATTTCAAAATCGTTTCTGAAGGAGCGGTTGCTGCGGGAATTCGTCGTATCGAAGCCATTACAAGTGATGCTGTTAAAACACATTTTGCTTCCTATGAAAACACATTGAATGAAGTGAAAATAGCGTTAAAAAATCCTCAGGATATTTTGAAAGCCGTTCATTCGATGCAAGAAGAAAATACCAAATTGGCCAAACAAATTGAGGCTTTGGTGAAAGACAAAGTTAAAAATTTGAAAGCAGATTTAACAGCAGAAATACAGGAAATAAACGGCATACAATTCTTAGCAAAACAAGTGGATTTGAATCCGGAAGGAGCAAAAGATTTGGCGTATGAATTAGGAAATTTAGGGAATAACCTATTTCTTGTTTTAGCTACAGCCGACGAAGAAAAACCAATGTTAACCTGTTACATTTCTAAAGAATTAGTCGCTGATAAAAACCTAAATGCTGGGCAAGTAGTTCGTGAATTGGGTAAATTTATCCAAGGAGGCGGTGGCGGACAACCATTTTTTGCTACAGCTGGAGGAAAGAATATAGCCGGAATTCAAAACGCCTTAGAAAAAGCGGTTGAGTTTGTAAAATAAAACAAATTTATTTTTTATAATAGAAACCCTTTTAGAACTTCTGCTCTAAAAGGGTTTATTTTTTTGTTTAACTCACTTATATATGGTCTTCATATAGTGTTACAGCTAAGTTAAAAAAAGTAGTTTAACCGAAATATAGGGATTGTAACGATGAATATTGTAGCTTTTGTTTTATTTTTTTAGGTTTGATTTATATAGAACGAAAGGTTTGATGAAGATCTATGCGATTTATTTAGTATTATGAAAAAAACAAAAAAAATATTTTGTGTCTTATCGGTTTTTTTATTGACTCTTTGTTCGTGTTCAAATGATACTGACGATAGCATGAAATTACTAAAAAAGGTAGTTGCTACTTCAGCAGATGGCACTTCGGCAACAACTTTGTTTACTTATAATGGCAATAAAATTGTAAGTATTGATGGCGTTCAGAAACATGTTGATTTTACTTATACGGATGGTTTAATTTCGAAAACAGTAACGTTAAACAAAACAAATCAACTTCTCGAAACTGTAGAATACACTTATGTTGCCGGTGAATTGATACGCATAAAGTCCCCAAACAATTATATAATAAATTACATTCATAATTCAGATGAAACTGTTTCTTATGAAAAATTAACGATTAATTCAGGGAATCAAGAAGTGAAAATGTATCATGGAATTTTGTATTTTCAAAATGAAAATTTCATCAAGGACGAAAGAATATTAGACAACACAGCAGTAGGAGTTACTTCTAGTTACAGTATAAGTTTTGATTATGATTCTAAACACAATCCATTGTTTAATGTATTGGGATATAAAAAGCTATTGGATTATAATGAAACAATCTCGTCGAATAATAGTTTGATAAATACAGTGATTATAAGTACTACCAAAGACGAGCAAATATCATCTTCAGCTAAATTTTATAAAAATTCCTTTGCATACGATTTAGAGAATTATCCAACTGAACAGGTTTCGGAAACATCAATTTCTACTAATGGTTATCTGAAAACACAATATTTCTATTAATAAAATCATGAGTTCATAGAAAACTGGCAAACCCTTTCATAGTTTAAAACATTGAAAGGGTTTTTTAATTTAAAATATAAATGATGAATGAAAAAAGAGTTAAACGGTATTTAATTCACTAAAATTATTCAAATTTGTAGTAAATAAAATAACAATGCAATTTAGAACTCCAATTCCCATTTCTCAAAGTAGTCATTCTATTGATTACAATTCTAAAATTGTGTCTTTGGGATCTTGTTTTGTGGAAAACATGGGTAAAAAATTCAATTATTTTAAATTCGAAAATATCATAAATCCTTTCGGAATAATTTTCAATCCGGTTTCTATTGAAAAACTAATTTATCGTATTGCTAATCAATTTTTTTTTACAGAGAAAGATATTTTTTTTCATAATGAACGCTGGCATTGTTATGAGGTTCATTCAGATTTTAGTGATGTTGACCAAAAAGAATTGCTTGAAAATTTGAATGCTATTTTAAGAATTTCATTGATACAACTATTTCAAGCTTCTCATCTAATTGTCACTTTTGGAACGTCTTGGGTATATCGAAATTTTGAAAGTAATGCTATCGTTGCCAATTGTCACAAAATGCCGCAAAATCAATTTAAAAAAGAAATTTTGTCAGTGGGAACAATTGAAAATTCTATTAAAAACACCATTGATTTAATCAAAAAAATAAATCCTGATTGCAATTTTATTTTTACCGTTTCACCGGTACGTCATATCAAAGACGGTTTTGTGGAGAATCAGTTGAGTAAAGCGCATTTGATTTCGGCTATTCACAGTATTCTGAATTCTGAACACTGCAAACTGAACACTGAATACTTTCCTTCTTACGAGATCATGATGGATGAACTTCGGGATTACCGGTTTTATGGGGAAGATATGTTGCATCCCAATCAAGTGGCAATCGATTATATCTGGAAGCGTTTCAAGGAAACTACCATTTCTGAAACCGCTTTTTCTACAATGGAAGAAGTAGAAAGTATTCAAAAAAGTCTTTCACACAAGCCTTTTAATCCTGATTCTGAAAGTCATTTGAAGTTTGAGTCCAAACTCCGAGAAAAAATCACTAAATTGGAAAAACAATATTCATTCATGAAATTTTAATTATGCTTAGAAGAATACTTATTGGAATAGGAGTTATTGCCGGAATATTTTTATTATTTAAATTTTGTGACTTTAAGAAAAACGATGATGAAGACATCAGTTACAACACAAATCTTATTCAGCAACAAATTGTAAACGTTGGGAAATTGGTGGTTACCGAAGGTCATTTTTCAGAAGTAATAACCTATAAAAATCAACAAAAATACTTGTTGGATATGCTTTCTTTCGAGAAAAAAGCATTAGTTATTGTCAATGCTGATGTAACAGTTGCGTATGATTTGCACAAAATGAAGTACGACATCGATGAAAAAAACAAAACCATCACGATTATTAGTATTCCAAAAGAAGAGATAAAAATAAGTCCAGATATTCAGTTTTATAACGTGGAACAAAGTAAACTGAATCCTTTTACAGGAGATGATTACAACAAAATCAACAAATCAGTTAAAGCGAATTTAGCCAAGAAGATAGAAAAATCGTCGTTGAAAATAAATGCTCAAAACCGCTTAATTAGCGAATTATCTAAAATACTAATTTTAACCAATACCATGGGTTGGAAGTTACAGTATGAGGGAAAAGTAATCGAAAGCGAGAAAGATTTTGGGCAAAAAATAAAACTTTAGATAAAATTTTAAACACGAATTTCACGAATTAGCACTAAATACAGACGTATTATAATTGGTGCTAATTCGTGAAATTCGTATTTAATTTTATTAGATATTAAGCTTTCTCTTTGTCAAAAATTAAATCCAAACCGCCAGCAATCAAATGTGCTACTTCGGGTCTTTTTACTTTCAATTGATCCAGATAAAGCATTATTTCCTGTAGTAATTGCGGTTCGTTTCTGTCTCTCAAAAGTTCCGTGATTTCAACTGCTAATAACCAGTCATTTGGGTGATTGGTATGTAATTTATCAAAAATTGGTGCTAAAGAAGTTTGCATGTCTTTGGATTCTCTGATCATTCGAATCGTTTGGTACAAAACCTCTAAATCGTCACGTTCTGCGGTATGTTTCGCCTTGATGGTTTTACTTGTTGGTACATGCGAAATCAAATCAAAACTATTCACATCAGCAGGACCTGAAAAAGCCGAAATTACTTTTTTTCCTATCGCCATATCGTAATTGCCCCATTCCGGTTGAAACAAAACAGTTTCTTTGTGTGTTACAGTACAGTTTTTTAAACTGATTAAAATAATCTCGCCATGCAGGTTTCTGGACCCAGTTATAATTTCTCCTTTTACGATAATATCACCTTCAAATTCCAGTGTTACACTTTTGTTTTCAGTGATGGAATAGGCACTTAAGTCTCTTGGACTCATGTCTTCGATAGCAAGATTTATACCTTTTAGTTTTCCAATGGGACTTCCAAAACCTTCCGGATGTTTGATTGTTCCATTACCCACTAATTCTTTTTCTCTATAAGATAAGGCTGTTTTTCCTGTAGTTTGAATATAAACGGGTTTTCCTTCTTCTTCAATAACATTAGTAAAAACTCCCGAAATCTGTATTCCGGTACTCAGTTCAATCGTTCCTAAAGCATTCGAATGAATCAATTTATTAATTCCAGATAATCCTCCGGTACGCAATGCCATTTTATTGGCAAACTCTTCCAAAATCAAACTTAAATACCCAAAATCTGGGGTGACATAAAGCTGAGGTTGCAGTTTTGTAATATCAAAACTCTGTTTGGCTGCTGCTATATCGTAAGGGATTTTCTTCACATTATCAGTCATGCACCACGCACTTTCACCAATAGACGAAAGTAATCCGGCGCCATAAATTTTCGGGTTGTCAACTGTCCCTATCAAACCATATTCCACGGTCCACCAATGCAGGTTTCTAATTTGCGCCATCTCCGATAATTCACCCATATTGTTTTGCAAATCCTCCACCGCTTTTTCGGCAGCATCAATATCGGCTTGAGGCGTATCTTCCGCTTCTTTCAAGATAGAAAGCAGTCGGATGGCTTCATACATTTGGTAATCTTTGTTTGAAGAAATTGCTTTGCAGCCTATTTCCCCAAAACGGCGTAAATATTCCGCATATTCCGGATTGGCAATTATGGGTGCATGACCGGCACCTTCGTGAATAATATCTGGTGCTGGCGTGTATTCTATATGTTCAAGTTGACGAATGTCAGAAGCAATTACAAGTACATTATACGCTTGGAATTCCATGAAAGCATTAGGCGGAATAAATCCGTCTACCGCCACCGCAGCCCAACCTATTTCAGTCAGAATGCGGTTCATGCCGTACATGCTTGGAATGTGGTCAATTTCGATTCCTGTTTTTTTCAATCCTTCGAGATACGAACTATGCGCTACTTTCGAAAGATAATTCACATTTTTGCGCATCACATATCGCCAAACCGCTTGATTTATAGGCGTGTAATCGCTATAGTCTTGAGGTTTGATAAATTGCTTTAAGTGCTTTGGCAATCTGTCTAATAACGGATTACTTTCAATAGTTGAGTTCATTTCGAAATCGTTGTAGTTATAGTGCAAAAGTACAAATTTCAGGAGCTATTTCCAGCTTTTCATTGCAAGTTTTTGCAAACCCGTTTGTTTTTCTAAAGTTCATAAAAGAGCTTCCTCCGGTCGCTTTTTATAAACAAGAAAAACCAAAACGGCTTTCGCAAAAAGCTTTTCATTTCAATCTGGGCTAGGGGAGTGGTGGATTGATAGAAGTTTTTCGGATTTACTATTCCACCAACTCAAACACCAACACCTGCGTTTTTTGGATTTCAGAAAAATTATTATCTGAAATAAAAATAATGGATTGGTGGCCATTTGCTAATTTTGGTCCAAAAGTAAGTCCTTCGATATTATCAATAAAAATACCCAAATCATCCATGTTCAGCATCAGTTTTTTGGAAGCCAATTCATAATGTTGGTTCTTTAAAGAACCGTAGTTTTTAACATTAGTTGCTTTTTTTAAATCACACAGATAAACTTTAACCGTGCAAGCTTGTGTGCCGGTAGAATAAGAGCGTTCCACTACCAGCAACTGGTTTTTATCATAATATTGAATTGCCGAAACGCCATTCACGGCAAAAGCGCCTTTTGGATTCGGTTCCAGTGCAATAGGTTCTAATTTGTATCCATATTGGGCGGTATTTTTTTTTGTTTTGGCATTAAATTGATACAATCGAATCAAACCTCCTTTGCTGGTATTGGCTTGGTCACCGTCTTCAAATAAAGGTTCTTCAATGTTAGTATAAATTTTTTTGTATTTTCTGTCAAAAGTAATCCCTTCTAAAGTCCCATTATTTCTAGGGCCTTTTTCCTCTTTTTGTATTTCTAAATTCGCTGGTAGTTTGGCTTTAAATTTGAAATTACCTTTCAAATCCATAAAGTTTAGGGACGGATTTTGTAAAACTAATTTAGCTGTGGTAACTACACGAGCGCCTTCGCTGCTCCAAACAAGCGAGTTGGTTTTTGGATTGTACCGCATGTCTTCTGGATCACATGCAGTTGTTGGACTGGTATTCCAGTTGCCATAACTTTTTCCGGTTTCATCTTTTAAAGTAGTAACGCTTTGAAAATGGATGCTTTCTAATTTATTTTCGATCAAACGAATTTTTGCAGTGTAAAATCGGGAATCGTTAAACACCGATCTGTCGTCGCATATAAGGTAATACAGATCTTGTTTCGGATCATAATCGATTCCGGATAAACCACCAACCTTAGTATCTTGAAAAGTTTGATTAAAAGGAATTTCTAACGAACTGATAAATTTTAAACTGGGAGTTGGTTTGTTTTCAGTTGTTTGTTTTAAATTGGAACAAGAAAGAAGAGCAGCTTGTAAAACAACGAGAATTAAAAATTTACGCATAAAAGGTTTTGTTACTATGCAAAAGACAACGGATGAATTGATTGGAAATACGTTAGAATACGGATTATTAATTTAATTTTTTTCGACATTCCTGAAATACTCAATTTTATAATTGAACATTTCTGCCATATTCATAGCACGAAGTTTAGCTTCTTCGGCTAATGGGCCTACAAATAAACTATCTGTAGTTTCAATGAAAATTTCCATCCAGCGTTCAAAATGTTCTTTGGCAACAGGTAATTGTTTGTGTGGCGGAAATGGGCTGCCGGAATAGGTGTGTTCTTCCAGTAAAATTGTTTGCCAGAAACGATACATTTTTTCTAAATGTTCCGGCCAGCGGTTGCCTATTTTTTCGTTGAATATTGGTCCAATAAATTTATCTTTTTGAACTTTAGAATAAAAAGTATCAACCAGTAATTTGATATCTTCAAGAGTGGTAATATCCGTAAGTTGTTTCATGATTTGGTATAAAAAAAGCCTACACAAAGGTAGGCCATTTATATCAAATAATAGTTTAAAAGGTTCTCGCTACTTTTTAAATTATATCCCGAAGACTATTGTTACTGTTTACTATAATCTGAAAACTGATTACTTTTTAACAGGCGGAAATTGCTCTAAAATTTTCGCCACAAATTCATTGATTTGTTTTTCTTTTTCATTGCGGTTTTCAGTCAAATAACCAACACCTTCACCTTGCCAAACCAATTCTTTTTTCTTGGCATCAATTAAATCAATATACAATGTTCCTTCGGTTGAAGAGGAAACATAAGTACTTCGGCCTCCCCATAAATAAGGATTCCACCCCCATCCCCAACCATAACCCCATCCGGCGTTGTATTGGTTTACGTCAATTTTTTCTCTTTCTTTGGTTAGTATATTAATCAGCAAATCTGGATTTTCACTTTTAGTCATTCCTTTTTTGCTTAGTTCTCTGTCTATGGCATTAAGTATTCTTTTCTTATCCAATTCTGAAATTTCAACTCGATCAATTCCTTTTTTATGAAAAGCATACGTTTTGTATTGACTAAAATCTACATCGTTATCATAATCTGAATACACTCTTACGGAACTGCAAGAGGCAATTACGAAAAGTAGAAATACGGGAAGGAGTTTAATTGCTTTCATGATGTGATTATTTGATTACTATATGTTTACTAAAGATACGCTCAAATTTTTAAAAATCCAACAAATTGTCGGCTACTATATTAGGGATAGTAACTTTCAACAAAGGTTGCGTCTCCATCGCTCTTTTTATTGCAAATAATGCTCCGTCGTTTCGCGCCCAGCTTCTTCTGGAAATTCCGTTGTTGACATCCCAGAAAAGCATTGATTCTAAACGTCTTGAAGCCTCTTTTGAACCATCAAGAACCATACCAAATCCACCGTTAATTACCTCTCCCCAGCCAACTCCTCCGCCATTGTGAATAGAGACCCAAGTAGCACCACGAAAGCTGTCTCCAATGACGTTTTGTATCGCCATATCAGCGGTAAAACGGGAGCCATCATAAATATTAGACGTTTCTCTGTACGGAGAATCAGTCCCGGAAACATCATGGTGATCTCGACCTAAAACGATAGTTCCTATTTCGCCTTTGGCAATAGCCTGATTAAAAGCTTCGGCAATTTTTACACGTCCTTCGGCATCAGCATAAAGGATTCGGGCTTGTGAACCTACGACCAGTTTGTTTTCTTGTGCTCCTTTTATCCAATGGATATTATCCTGCATTTGCTGCTGAATTTCCTTAGGAGCCGTTTTTGCCATTTCTTCCAGAACCTGGCAGGCAATTAAATCTGTTTTGGCTAAATCTTCTGGTTTCCCTGAGGCACAAACCCATCGGAAAGGACCAAAACCATAATCAAAACACATAGGACCCATGATATCCTGGACATAACTTGGATACCTGAAATCAATATGATTTTCGGCCATTACATCAGCGCCTGCACGGGAAGCTTCCAGTAAAAAGGCATTTCCATAATCAAAGAAATAGGTTCCTCTAGCAGTATGTTTATTGATTGCATTAGTGTGTCTGCGTAAAGTTTCCTGTACTTTTATTTTGAATAAATCAGGATTAGTAGCCATCATTTCATTGGCTTGTTCAAAGGAAACGTCAGCAGGATAATAGCCGCCCGCCCAAGGATTATGTAAGGAAGTTTGATCGGATCCTAAGTCGATATGAATATTTTCTTCGTCAAATTTTTCCCAAACATCTACCACATTTCCGAGATAGCCGATAGAAACGCTTTCTTTATTGGCTTGTGCCAAAGCGACTCTTTTTACTAATTCATCTATATTTTCAACCACTTCATTTATCCAGCCCTGACTGTGGCGAATGTGGGTGATTTTTGGGTTTACTTCGGCACAAACGGTGATACAACCGGCAATATTTCCTGCCTTAGGTTGTGCGCCAGACATTCCCCCCAGTCCTGAGGTAACAAATAAACCACCCTTTGGACTGCGTTTTATTTTACGAAAACCATTTAAAACGGTAATGGTTGTTCCGTGAACAATTCCTTGTGGACCAATGTACATATAGCTTCCGGCGGTCATTTGTCCGTATTGAGAAACGCCTAATGCATTCATTTTTTCCCAGTCATCCGGCTTGGAATAATTAGGAATTACCATTCCATTTGTGACAACAACTCGTGGAGCTTCTTTATGCGAAGGAAACAATCCCATAGGATGGCCGGAATACATGGTCAATGTTTGCTCTTCAGTCATTTCCGACAAATAGTGCATTGTCAAAAGATACTGTGCCCAGTTTTGGAAAACAGCTCCATTTCCGCCATACGTAATCAACTCATGCGGATGTTGTGCTACGGCATAATCTAAATTATTTTGAATCATCAACATGATTGCTTTTGCTTGTTCACATTTTCCGGGATATTCAGCAATAGGTCGCGCATACATTTTGTAATCAGGACGAAAGCGGTACATGTAAATACGGCCATATGTTTCTAACTCTTCTGAGAATTCTTTTACTAATTCAGCATGATGTTGAGGTTCAAAATAACGAAGGGCATTACGTAATGCTAGTTTTTTTTCTTCAGCAGAAAGGATTTCTTTGCGTTTTGGGGCGTGATTGATATCCGTTTCGTATGGTTTTATTTTCGGTAAAGCCGATGGAATTCCTTGTTGAATTTGTTCTTGGAAAGTCATTTTTGATGTTATTCGTTAATTTTTTTATGTGTAATTTTAAAAGAAAAGGATCTCGACTGCGCTCGATAGGACACCATTTTAATTTTAAGAATACACTAAGGATAACGAATATCCGACCTGTGGTAGGATTTATGAATTTTGATTCTATATTTCTGTAAACAAATATCCATTTAGTTCTTTGTTGATGTTTTTTAAAACTGTCTTCTCTTGATTTCTGCTATGTGTAACTTGAATATTGACTACTTTTTATTTGTGCCTGTTTTTTTATCATAACCATACGGGCAATGACGACAACCACTTTTACAACAATAGCCGCGTTTTAGATGGTATTTTTCAGTGAAACATTTGTAACCTTCCGGTGTGTAATAGAAATCTTCTCCTTCTATTAATTTATTTTCATTACTTTGCTCATTCATACCTGGGATTATTCTATTGTAAAAGTCATTCGATTTGCTTTAATTGACAAAAGAACTCAATCGATTGAGTTTTTCATTAAATAGGGCCATTTTATCAGTACAAATTTATAAATTTTATAGCGAATGTTTCTAATTGTTGCTAAATATTTAATTCCAAAAGGATATCGTGGATTGACTGCATTTCCTTTTGTATTTGTAAAACATCATATTGATAAAGAAAATAAAGTTTTTGTTAATCACGAAAAAATACACCTGCGCCAACAATTAGAACTTTTAGTGATTCCTTTTTTTATTTGGTATTTTATAGAATACCTTTTTCGTTTGATTCAATATAAGAAAACTGATTTAGCATACAGAAATATCAGTTTTGAAAGGGAAGCTTACGCCAATGAATCAAATTTTGAGTATTTAAAAAACAGACCTTTTTTTAAGTTTTTAAATTATTTAGATAAAAAATAATTTTATTCATACATACTTTAAAAATCGATTTCTTTAAGAAAATTATAGTTTATTGAACGCCCTTTTTTATCGTTCAGTTGCGATTAATCAAGGAACGCTAGCTTTTATTATCCTTATTTTTAAATTGTAGAAAGAAACTATTAAAAAAATAGTGCAGTTTGTTCCTTATTTGCAAGAAAAAGCTTATTTATATAAAAAAAATGTTATTTAGATTCAAATAAAATTTTGCTCATAAAAGTGACTGTTTACTGATAATTATAAGTTAAAATGAATACTAAAAGATAAAAAAAGATATTTATGATGTGTCGATAAGACACTTTTTTTTTTTTAACAGTTGTTTAGTCATTAATTAACATCACATTTGCATCACATTGGATTTTTAATAAATTTTTAGATTTAAAACGTGTTGTTTTTCAGTAAATTAAGGATAAATCTCAATTGAGTAATTAAAAATATATGAAAAACAGTATCCCGTTCTTATTAGTTTTATTCTTACTAATTTCGAAAGCATCAAATGCACAAGTAGGAATAGGTACAACAAATCCTGAAGTTTCATCGATACTAGATATTCAATCTACTAATAAAGGATTTCTTTTGCCTCGATTGACTACGGTACAAAGAGATGCAATAAGTTCACCTGCAACAGGACTTCTTATTTATAACACTACGACTTCAATTTTCAATTTTTATAATTTGGGTTGGAAAGATTTTAATACAGGTTTAGTTTTGCCAATAAATGGAGGAACTGGAATAGCCAATAGTAACGCATCTACTCTTGCATTACCTGGAGCATTTGCAATTACAATTACAACTACTGGATTAACAGACGTTACATTGCCTAAGACAGGAACTTTGTACGGAACGGAAACAGGAAGTATAACTTCAGCACAAATACAGAATTCATCGAACGATGAAACAGGGACTGGAAAGTTAGTGTTTTCTGAATCTCCAACTTTTACAGGAATAACGCAAGCTCCTACTGCAGCAGTGGGAACGAATACGACACAATTAGCAACGACGGCTTTTGTTTTTGCAAACACTACAAGTAATTATAAATCCATTAATGCTACTGGAGACATAATGACTAGTTCAACTACGGATGTTTTAGTACCGGGAATGTCAATAAGTCCCCTAACAGGAACTTATGCTGTTGCCTTTAATGGCCAATATACAATAACGCCTGGTAATAAAGCGACGCAAGCAGCAATCGCTTTACAAGCATTTTACAATCAATTGAATTCAGTCGCAGTTACAAATACTACCCATTCAGCTACGTTTGGAAGTGAGACCGTGAACCCAGGAGTGTATAGTATAGCTACGGCAGGCTCTGTATTAGGCACCCTTACCTTAGACGCACACGGGGATACCAATGCTCTTTTTATTTTTAAATTCGGAGCAGCCTTTAACACTGGGGCAAGTGCTACAATAATCTTGCTCAATGGAGCATCTGCTGCTAATGTTTTTTGGTTGGCACAAGGAGGGATAGGGCTTGGAGCTTCAACTATTATGAAAGGAACTCTTCTTGCTAATAATGGTGCAGTTGCTTTAGGAGCATCTTGTATGCTTGAAGGAAGAATACTTTCTACGGCGGGAGCAATAAGTACTAATACTTTAACCATGACTAAAACTGCTAGTAGTTCTCATGCTACTTTGGGAGCTTTGTCTTCCTTTGCTATGTTTACTTCTTCTGGAGGTGTTGATAATACAGGAATTTCAAATATTACGGGAGACATAGGCACTAACGCAGGTGCTATAACAGGTTTCGAAACTTCTTATGTGAATGGTTCTTTTATTACTCCTACTACTGTTAGTGCTTTGGCTACTTTTAGTATTTATCAAAATGGAGTGTTAATTGAAAACTCCAGTAGAACGAGATTAAGTTCTGTAAATACTGTAGATGTGTCATTGCAAGCCATTGCATCTGTTTCGGCAGGTCAAGATGTTGATGTAAGATGGAACATTGATGCAGGAACATTAAAGCTAGGAAATAGAATATTAACACTAATCAATGTAAGGTAGTTTTGTTGATTATCAAGTGTTTAGGTGTGTTGTCTTTTTGTTTTTATTAATATGTCTTAAGGTGTTTGCTTTATTTTTAAAAGATCCCCTCAATTTTTTTAAAATAAATTTATAAGATTAGTATTTGTATTTTAGGTTAAATAAGAATATTTTTTAAATGTGTCAAGTTATTCAATAGCATCACATTTGCATGCTTTAAAATTTATAATGTACTTAATTAAAGTATATTAATACATTGTTTTCAATGTATTAATGATTTAGATCAATAGAATATATAAAATAAATAAATGAAAAATAATATCTTGTTTTTATGCGTTTTATCCCTGCTAATTTCGGAAGTTTCTAGTGCACAAGTAGGAATAGGTACAGTTACCCCTGAAGTTTCATCAGCTTTAGATATTCATTCTACCGATAAAGGATTTCTTTTGCCTCGTTTGACTACAATACAAAGAGATGCCATTAGCTCACCCGCAACAGGACTTCTTATTTATAACACTACGACTTCAATTTTCAATTTTTATAATTTGGGTTGGAAAGATTTTATTACAGGTTTAGTTTTACCAATTAATGGGGGGACAGGAATAGCTAATAATAATTCGTCGACACTTGCTTTACCAGGTGAATTTGCAACTACAATTACAACAACAGGAGTAACAAATGTAACATTACCTACAACAGGAACAGTTTACGGAACGCAAACTGGAAGTATTACTTCAGCACAATCACAGAATTCATTGATTGATGAAACAGGTACTCAAAAGGTCGTGTTTTCAGATTCGCCAACCTTTACAGGGGTGGCATTAGCTCCAACTGCAGCGGTTGGCACGAACACTACACAATTAGCAACTACGGCTTTTGTACTAGCCAATTCAGATAATTTTAATTCGGTTAATGCAACTGAGGATATAGTAACTAATTCAGATACTGATGTTTTAATTCCAGGAATGTCATTGACTCCTGCTGCAGGGACTTATCTGGTTATGTTTAATGGTCAATATAGTATTACTTCCAGCTATTCTTCTAGATCTGTAAATACTGATCAAGGTAGATTAGATTTAAAAGCGGCATACGATCAGTTGTTTACGGTTCCTACTACTAGTATTCATTTGCCTTCTCTTGGTAGTGGCGAGACTCTATTAGCGGGTGTATATTCAATAGCAGCTGCGGGATCAATAGCAGGAGTTTTAACTTTGGACGCAGGAGGAAATCCAAATGCGGTGTTTATTTTTAAAATTGGAGGGGCATTTACTACAGGAGCAGGTACTGTTGTTGCATTGACTAACGGCGCATCTGCATGTAACGTATTTTGGATTATAGAAGGCGCAGTATCTATGGCTGCTTCAACTACAATGAAAGGAACTGTCATTGCTAATAATGGAGCCGTTTTTATGGGGGCTAATGGAACGCTTGAAGGGCGGTTGTTTTCAACAACGGGCGCCATTAGTTTTGGGCCTGGAACTGCATATATTCCTTTAAACTGTTCTTATCTTGACTTAGGAATATTATCTACTTTTGTTATATTTACGACTAATGGTGCCATTAGCAATACGGGGAATTCGTATTTTACCGGAGACATTGGTACGAACTCAGGTGATATTTCAGGTTTTCAGTTTTCAAGCGTGAATGGTACTATATTTAAACCCGGTACTACTACCATAGCAACCCCTAGTAAAGCATTAGCAACGTTTAGTATTTATCAAAATGGAGTTTTAGTTCCTAACTCGAGCAGAACTTGCGCAAGTAGTCTGAATACGGGATCAGTTTCTTTACAGGCAATTGCTACAGTTTCTTCGGGGCAAAATATTGATATTAGATGGAAAATTGATTCAGATGCAATAATTCTGAAAAATAGAATCTTGACCTTAATGAGTGTGAGATAAGATTGTGTCAAAAACTATCGTAAATATCTAGTTTGCACCTTGAAATTTTTTATTATTCTTAATAGCTTCATTTTCTAACACTAAAGATATTATAGTGTCTAATGAGATTACTTATTAAAACATCTAAACTCTTATAAATTAACTTAACTAATAAGCTTGTGTACTCAAAATTACTTAAAATAATACTGTTAATTGTTTTTGAAATTTTATTTCAGAGCAATGCTAATGCCCAGATGTATATTAGTCCTAATAGTTATGTCTTTGCAAGTAATGAAGTTGTTTTTATAAAACAAGACTTGGAATTAAGTTCAGCTAGTAGCAATTTCTATTTGAGAAAAGATGCCCAATTGTTGCAAGGCTCTACTTCGGTCGGAACAAATAAAGGAGTTGGTGAGTTATCTATTTTTCAAGAAGGGAGTACGAACAATTTTCAATTCAATTATTGGTGTTCTCCTGTTGGAGGAAATAGTGCTGTCACGGGGAATTCTCCTTTTGGTATTACCCAACTTAAAGACATTGTAAATTTGACTAGTAGCAATAATCCAACCATTTTAGCAATGAATAATTACGATGGTAAAGCTAGTCCATTTGCAATTGCCCCATATTGGATAAATAAATTGATAGCAACATCGAATTATTCGAATTGGATTCAAGTGGGTTCTGCTTCTAGCATAAATGCAGGAGAAGGTTTTACGATGAAAGGAACTTCAGGGACTAATTTAACTACTGTAAATGGGGTTCAAAATAATCCGACAAGTCAACAAAGATATGATTTTAGAGGAAAACCAAATGATGGAACAATTTCTATTCCAGTGAAAATCCAGCAATTTACGTTAACTGGAAATCCTTATCCATCAGCAATAGATTTGTCTGCCTTTTTAATAGCTGCAAGAAATTGTACGGGGATTGCTTATTTCTGGGAGCAAGATAAAACGATAAACTCTCATTATATAGCTGATTATAGAGGGGGATATGGAACTTTTTCACCTGGTTCTTTAGGAAGTAATGGAGTTTATGTTCCTGCAACTTTTTATTCTTATGATGGTTCTGGTAATCAGGTAACGAGTATTAGTACAGGAGGGATTTATGAAAGACGTTTTAGTCCAGTTGGACAAGGTTTTTTGATTGAAGGAACTGTAAATAGTACTGTGGAAATGAAAAATATTTATCGCGTATTTGTTAAGGAGAACGTATCAAATTATTCTCAATTTAATAAAAATCAAGATAAAACGAAAAATATCTCTTCTTATTTATCGGATATTCAATCAGTATCTGGTTTTGATTATACCAAAGTGAGTATTCTCCCAACGCCACAAATACGATTCAATATATTGATGAATAATGAAGGAGTCCGTCAAATGGCTTTGGCATTTATTCCTGAAGCAACGGATGGTGTTGATCGTGCTTTAGATGCAATATCCCCAAGCGATGGACCTCCTGCAGATGTTTACTTTGTAGTAGAGGATAACGAATATGTAATAAATGCTGTGAATTTCAATGTCGATAAAAAAATCCCTATTGGTTTTAAAAATGTGGCCAAAGCTAATTATAAAATTACAGTAAAAGAAATTTTGAATTTTACAGGAGCTAATACTGTTTACTTACATGATAAAGTGGCGGATAAATATTTTGATATTAAAAATGATTTCCATGAATTGACTCTTCCAGCAGGTGTCAATAATACACAATTTGAAATCACCTTTAAAAGTAATGTTTCCTTGGGAGTTGAAGATTTGACGAGTGAAGGTTTTGTGGTTTACCAAAATAATTCCACTAAAAATCTAACAATCAATAATCCATTGTTAATAGATTTTACTACCTGTGCTTTATATGATGTCGCCGGAAAATCAATTTTTAATAAAAACGATTTGGGAGTAAATTCATCTTATAAATTTTCTACGTCAGCTCTTGGAGATGGAATTTATATTGTTAAGTTATCCACCAAAGACAATATTTCGGTTGGTAAAAAAATAATAATTAAAAACTAAAACTCATTTGAAATGAAAACAATAAATGCAATCTGTAAAGGTTGCATTTTTGTTATATATAAATTTTACCTTTGTAAAAAAATAACTTAGCTTGAATCAACAGTTAACGATATTATTTCCAAACTCCATTTCAGTGCATATCAAACGGGAAGATTTGATTCATCCTTTTGTTTCAGGCAATAAGTTTAGAAAACTTAAATATAATTTGCTTAAGGCGAAAGAAGAAAATCAGGAAACACTGCTTACTTTTGGAGGCGCTTTTTCGAATCACATTGCAGCGGTTGCTTTTGCAGGGAAAGAAAAAGGATTCAAAACTATTGGGATTATTCGCGGAGATGAATTACGCACTAAAATTTTAGAAAATCCAACCTTATTGTTTGCTCAAAATTGTGGGATGCAATTGGAATTTATTTCGAGAGAAGCGTATCGCTTAAAAAACGAGATTTCATTTTTAGAAAATTTAAAACAAAAATTCGGCAGCTTTTATCTTATTCCCGAAGGCGGGACTAATGCATTGGCCATCAAAGGGTGTCAGGAAATTTTAACACAGAAAGATGCTGAATTTGATTATATTTGCTGCCCAATAGGAACAGGGGGTACTATTTCAGGAATTATAAATAGTGTTTTGCCGCATCAGAAAGTTTTAGGGTTTCCAGCTTTAAAAGGGGATTTTTTAAAAGCCGAAATTTGTAATTTTGCACAAAATGAGAATTGGGAATTAATTACTGATTACCATTTTGGAGGTTACGGAAAAGTAAATAACGAATTAATCGGGTTCATTAATAAGTTTTATGAAGATAACCAAATTCCTTTGGATCCTATTTATACAGGAAAGATGGTTTTTGGCGTTATAGATTTGATACATAAGAACTATTTTCCGGCTCAATCAAAAATTTTACTAATTCATACCGGTGGAATTCAGGGAATTCAAGGAATGAATATGAAATTAAGAAACAAACAATTACCAACAATTAATGTCAATGTTAAAAAAAATTCTGCTGATTCTCACAATAATAACTTTGGTAGGTTGTAAAGCTACAAAGCCAGTTATTGTAACTACGAAAAAAGTTGCTTTAAAACCAAAATCAGAAGTTGTTACCACTGTTAAAAAATCGAATGTCCCAAAATCAATTATTACAAAACCCGTAAAAAAAGAACCAACGATTAGTGAAACGGAAGTAATTGTTTCTACTTCAAAAACGGTAGTTACGAATGCTGTTGTGAAAGGGTATATTTCTCAATTTAAAGAAATTGCAATGGGAAATATGAAGAGTTTTGGTATTCCTGCAAGTATTATTTTAGCTCAAGGAATTTTAGAATCAGGTGCTGGAGTAGGTGATTTGGCTATAAGTGCCAATAATCATTTTGGTATAAAATGTCATGAAGGCTGGACTGGAGAAAGTGTTCGTCATGATGATGATTCTGATCAGGAATGCTTCAGGAAATATAACAATCCATCAGAATCGTTTAAAGACCACGCTATATTTCTAACTGGCAGAAGTAGATATTCTAAATTATTTGCATTGCCAAAAGGAGATTATAAGGCTTGGGCAAGAGGGCTTAGAACTGCCGGCTATGCTACAGATCCAAAATATCCGGATAAATTGATAGCTTATATTGAACGATACAATTTGCAACAATATGACCGTGAGGTTTTAGACGTAAATTATGTGTCGAATGAAAAACAATTAGTAGCAGAATTATCAATAGAAAATAAAAACTCAAAAGGTTCAGACTCCTATGAGGTTCAAAAAGGAGATACGTTGTATTCTATTTCTAAAAAATTCGAATTAAGAATTGACGAATTAAAAGAAAAAAATAATCTTTCTGATAATTCTCTTTCAATCGGACAAAGACTGATTATAAAATAAATTAAAAATAACCAAAAATTCATAATTCATTAAATGTTATATAAAAGAAGCAGTCAGCTTTTTGCTGAAGCAGAAAAAGTAATTCCAGGAGGTGTGAATTCACCAGTAAGAGCTTTTAAAGCAGTAGGAGGAACTCCAATTTTTGTCAAAAGTGCCAAAGGTGCTTATTTGTATGATGAAGACGGTAACCGTTTAATCGATTATATCAATTCATGGGGGCCTATGATTTTAGGTCATGCTTTTGAACCGGTTGTACGAGCCGTGATTGAGAAAGCTAAATTGGGAACTTCTTTTGGAATGCCAACAGAATTAGAGACTCAAATTGCCGCTTTGGCTGTTTCCATGGTTCCGAATATCGATAAAATCAGATTTGTAAATTCAGGAACTGAAGCTTGTATGAGCGCGGTAAGACTAGCTCGTGGATTTACCAAAAGAGATAAAATAATAAAATTTGCAGGTTGTTATCACGGTCATTCTGATTCATTCTTGATTCAGGCCGGAAGCGGAGCTATTACTTTTGGTTCACCAAATAGTCCTGGAGTAACCGCAGGAACTGCCAAAGATACTTTGTTGGCACGATACAATGATTTAGAGAATGTGAAAGCTTTAATTGAAGCCAACATAAATGAAATTGCTGCAATAATTGTGGAGCCAGTTGCAGGAAATATGGGTTGTATTCCTCCAAACAAAGGTTTTCTGGAAGGATTACGCCAATTGTGTACAGACAATGGAATTCTATTGATTTTTGATGAGGTAATGACAGGTTTTAGACTTGCCAGAGGTGGTGTTCAGGAATTATTCAATATAACTGCTGATATAGTTTGTTTTGGGAAAGTAATAGGAGGAGGTTTACCTGTTGGTGCTTTTGCCGCCCGTGCCGAAATTATGAATTATCTGGCGCCATTAGGTCCTGTTTATCAAGCAGGAACGTTATCTGGAAATCCGTTAGCAATGGCTGCTGGATTAGCGATGTTGCAATCTTTAGATAGTGATCGTGCTATTTTTCAAAGATTAGAAGAAAAAACAGCGTATTTGGGTGCAGGAATTGACAGAGTTTTGAAAGCAAATAATGTTGCTTTTACAATCAATAGAATTGGATCTATGATTTCAGTCCATTTTGATACTGCTCCAGTTGTTGATTTTCAAACTGCTGCCAAAGGCGATAATGAAACTTTCAAGAAATTCTTTCATGGATTATTAGAGGAAGGAATTTACATTGCTCCATCAGCTTATGAAACCTGGTTTATTACTGATGCATTAACATACGATGATTTAGATTTTACCATTTGTGCTATAGATAAAGTTTCTAAAACTTTTTAGAAATCATACTACCTTCTCTCCCTTCAAGAACGTTCGGGTGAGAGTAAAAAAAAACTTCCGGCGAAACCGGAAGTTTTTTTATTCTTATTTTCGATCACCGCCTCTTCGATCACCTCTTCTTTCTTGTTGTTTTTCTTTTTCTGTATTCCATTTTTCAAATTGTTCCGCTGATAAGATGATTTTCATTTTACCTTTCATTGCAATTTGCTCATCCATCATTTTGGTTCTCATGTCAAAATTCTCGCCAGTATTTTTTTCCTGATTTGCTTTTCGTTCAGCTCTCATGGCTTCCCTTTTGGTGGTTTGTTCAGCAATAACCTGTTTCATTTGCTCTTGCTGTTTTGCATTCAAATCAAGGTCTAATGTCATTTTTTTTAACATTAATTCATTGCGTTGCTCTGGAGTTAATTTTTCCATTTCAGATTTATTAGGTCTTTTTTCCATTTCATTATTGTCTTGAGCAAAAGCAGACAGACCAACAACTAATAATGCGGCGATAAATAATTTTTTCATTTCTATTGTTTTTAAGTTATAATTATAAGACAGAGATAAAGGTCAAAGGTTTAATTCTTTAACGAAAATTTATTGTTTATCCATAGTTATAAAAAAAAAGATAATTAAGTATGGTTAAGTTTAATAATATAGTGACTTTAAAACAATCTCAAAATAGTACTTTAAAAGGTTAAGGTATTTTGATAAAGTAGAATAGCGTATGATATTTATCAGCTTTTATGCCGTTTTGTTTCTCGACTTTTGTGGTTTATTTATTAAATCATTTAGGCATGACAACAATTAAACCACTTCATACATTTCATATTCCGGTAATGGGACTTGCATATACGATTGATAGTCCTATAAGAGTAGCGAAGTATGGAATATCTTCCGTAATTTCAATTATGGATGATGAACTTATCGAAAAGATGAATGCTTTTTATAGCAAAAAATTTGACCTTCCTTACCAGGGAATTACTCAAAAAATACATGATTATCGCGCGGAACGTATTACTTCTTATTTGAATTTGGTAGACAAAATCGTAAAAGAAAAATTTGAAAATTTCAAAACTGAATTGTCCGAAAGCAAATTGGCATTGGAAAATTATATGGCAATGTTGCCCAATAAATCGGAGATTAAATTAGGCTTGCAAAATTTGTTGGAAGACGGTTTTACTTTCAAAGAAAATATCAAAAATTATCTGGAGAATAATCTTTATCCGGGGGCTATTGATGTGAACATAATGACCAAACTCGATAAGGATAATTTCATTAAAGACGAACAATTACCAATTGCTTTCAATGATGCACATGCTGCTCTTCGGGGTTTTGCCAATAGCACATTAGAATCTTCAGTTGTTTTATCTGCCGGAATGAATCCCAGATTGTACAGTTATTTTGAAAATTTTACGGCTTTCTTTCCAGATTTGAATAACAACCTTAAAAAGAAAATTACGCTGAAAGTAAGCGATTTTCGTTCGGCGATGATTCAAGGAAATTTTTTAGCTAAAAAAGGACTTTGGGTTTCTGAATACCGAATAGAATCTGGACTAAATTGTGGAGGACATGCTTTTGCAACCGAAGGTTATTTGTTGGGACCCATTTTAGAAGAATTCAAACAGAAAAAAGACCAATTGATTCAATCTGCCCATGATTTGATGGTGAAAGCCTTGGGGCAAAAAGAAATGCATATTCCGGAACAACCATTAGATTTAAAAATCACCGTTCAAGGTGGCGTAGGAACTGCTGAAGAACATGATTTTCTATTGGACCATTATAAAGTTGATGCTGTGGGTTGGGGTTCCCCGTTTTTATTGGTTCCCGAAGCGACTTCGGTAGATAAACACACCAGAGTATTATTGGCTGGAGCCAAAGAAGAGGATTTGTATTTAAGTCATATTTCGCCTTTGGGAATTCCTTTTAATACTTTACGAGGAACAACTAATGAAAAATTAAAACTGAAACGTATTGAGGAAAGTAAAGCGGGAAGTTCGTGTCCAAAACGATTTTTGGCGTTAAGCAAAGAATACGATGTAAAAGGAATTTGCACTTCTTCCAAAAAATACCAAGATTTAAAACTGGAGGAATTACTCCAACAAAAAGATGTTTTATCTGCGGAAATTTTCGAAAAAAAGAAAAATAGCATCACTGAAAAAGCATGCCTTTGTGTAGGTTTGGCCAATGCTTCTTATCTTGAAAATGACATTAAAATTAAAGGTCAGGCACAAGGCGTAATTATTTGTCCCGGACCCAATATGGCTTATTTTGATCAAGAAGTTTCACTTTCTAAAATGGTGCAACATATTTACGGAAACGCGTCAGTATTAACGGTTACGAATCGCCCGAATCTATTTGTCAAAGAATTAAAAATGTATTTGGATTATTTAAAAAATGAAATCACAGCAGTTTCTGATGAAATTACTGCGGCACAAATAAAAAAATGGCATTCATTCAAAAAGAATTTGATGGAAGGAATTGCATATTATGAAGATTTATTTTCAACAACGCCTTTTTTCGAAACAACTAAAAAAGAAATTCTAAATCAATTTAATTCCTATAAAACGGAATTGATTGAAATTGAAATTCCGGAATTAGTTCTGGTTTAATACTAAATAGGCTTGAAATTTTTTCAGGCCTATTTAATTATTTTATGTAATCGAAGAAATAATATAATGAAATAAAAAAGGTCTTTTAATTTTTCAAATTATATTTACTTTAAAGAATTATAATCTACCTTTGCCGCGTGAAAAAAATAGCATTCATAATAGTATTGTTCCTGTTTCTAAAGCCACTATTCCCGGTTTTAGAATATGCTGTTAATTATGAGTATATTTCAAAAGTACTGTGTGTTAATAAGGCAAAACCGATGATGCATTGTAATGGAAAGTGCCATTTGATGAAAGAATTAGCCAAAGCACAAGAAGAAGAAAAACAAACACCTTCTAATAAAAAAAATACAACATTTGATACCGTTGATATAATTTTGGATATCAAAAACGACTTTTCCTTATTAGTTTATAATGGAAATACCAAAACAACAATACATTCAAAATATAGTAATTTATATTCCCACCTGAATTTATATTCCATTTTTCATCCGCCCATTTTTATTTCATAAATTTTAGCTGAAACACCTTTGCGTGTATTTTTTCATTTGACAAATGTCATTTGAAACTGTTTTGTACGTGCAATTATTTCAAAACAAAAAATAAGAAATATACAATCATATAAATGAAAAATTTACTGAATAAAGCAATAGCAATTATTGCATTAAGCACTGTGTTTACAGGCTGTACTAATAATGATGAGGTAATCTCAGGAACAGGAAACTTAGGGGTTGAATTCGATAATTCTTTTGGTTCAAATGACTTGATTTTAAACACCCAAGCTAATATGACTTCCAACGGGGAAATATTGAAAATCAATACCGTTAAATACATTATCAGCAACATCGTCTTGACAAAAGAGGATGGAACTACTTTTACCTATCCAAAAAGCGAAAGCTATTTTATCGTTGATGAAGCTACGGAAGCCAGTCATTTATTGGAATTAACGAATGTTCCTGCGGCAAATTACACCAAAGTAAAATTTGGAATAGGAGTTGACAAAGCGCAATGGGAATTGGGCGCAGCGGGCCAAGGAAATTTCCTGGCTACAGCTCAAGCTGCCGATATGTTGTGGAGTTGGTCTGCGGGGTATAAATTCCTGGCTTTCGAAGGTACATTTACGTCTGCGACAGTGGCTAACAGTACGTCGTTTATGGTCCATACAGGGCAAACGGGAACAAATTATAACTATACCGAAGTAACACTTGATTTGCCTACAAAAGCGATGGTACGAACAACTGTTGCTCCAGAAATTCATGTTGTAGCCGATGTGTCTAAAATTATCGACGGAACAAACAAAATCAAATTGTCTGACAATAACATGGGCGGAATGGGAGCCATGATTATGGGCGGAACAAATTTGCCTTTAATCACAGCAAACCTTAACGGAATGTTTACGGTAGCGCACGTTCATAACGATTAATTCGTGTTGAATTAGAAGCTATTTCCTGCTATACATTGCAAGTCCTCGCTAAAAAATGTGGTTTTCTAAGCTGGAAAAAGAGCTTCCTTTGGTCGCTTTTTTCCAGCAAGAAAAACTACATTTTTCTGCTGCGGGCTTTCCATTACTATCAGGGCTAAAAAACGTGAAGATGTACAAATTAATAGTGTTATTTCTCTTTTTGACTTTACTTTCCAGTTGTTCGGATCAAGATGATGTTTATGTCAATAAACCTTTAGATTTCGAAGTGCCGTCTAATTTTCCGGATTTGGCTTATAATATTGCATTGAATCCGCCAACAGAGAAAGGATTTGAACTGGGTAAGAAGTTGTTTTACGATGGAAGATTATCTTCAGATGGTCTTGTTTCTTGCGGTTTTTGCCACATTCAGGAAAATGCATTTACACATCATGGACATACTTTCAGTCACGGCGTGGGTGATAATATAGGAACCAGAAATACGCCTCCGATTCAAAATCTGGGCTATCAAACGGCATTTATGTATGATGGGGCAACAACGCATCTGGACTTACAACCCATTATTCCATTGACAAGTGCTATTGAAATGAATGGAAATCTGACGGCAATTGTTGCCATGATGAAAGCGGATAAAACCTATCAAAAGCTTTTTCAGCAAGCATTTACTGATGGAGCCATAAATACCGAAAATATGCTGAAAGCACTTTCTCAATTTATGTTGATGGTGACTTCATACAATTCTAAATTTGATAAATACAGACGTAATGAAACGGGAGGTACTTTAGCGTCGGAGGAATTAGCTGGGTATGCTCTTTTTAATGCAAAATGTGCTTCGTGTCACGCCACGGATTTGATGACTGATAATTCCTATCGAAATAATGGTTTGGCAGTCAATCCGCAAATAAATGATGTGGGAAGATTTCGTGTGACACAAGTAGCAGCGGATTATTATAAATTCAAAGTGCCCAGTTTGCGAAATATAGAAAAAACGGCGCCTTATATGCACGATGGAAGATTCGGAACATTAGAATCCGTTTTGAATCATTATGCTTTCGGAGTTGTAAATGGGGTAACTTTAGACCCGATTCTAAATCAAAACGGAAATTTAGGAATTCCGCTTTCTGGTACTGAAAAGACACAATTAATTGCCTTCCTAAAAACACTAACCGATAATCAATATCTCACCGATAAACGATTCTCAGAATATTAAAACCATGAAAAATAAAATTTTAATTATTGTTTTATTTCTTTTTGTAAACCAGTTTGTTTCTGCTAAAATTGAAAAAGATAGCATTTCGAGATTTACTTTCCAGAAAATGCAATTACTGGAAGATTTCGAAGATGATTGTGATGCCTGTGGCTGTTCAGCCAGTGGTGGAAGTATGGGATTTAGTTCTATGCTGAACAACAATTTTGTAGGCTTGCGCTATTTCAATCAAAGTTATACGAGCAGAGACGGGATTTTCGCCAACTCACCGTGGATAGATGAAAATTTCAATACAGTACAAATTTGGACTAAAATTCCAATTACAGAAAAAATCCAGATTTCGGCTTTGGTTCCGTATCATTTTCACAATCGGGAACGTTCCACCGGAACAGAAAATATTCAAGGATTGGGCGATATCTCCGTTATGGCGATGTATTCCGTGTATCAAACGCACAAAGACAGCACGGTTTTTACGCATAAACTGCAATTGGGTGGTGGAGTAAAAATACCAACAGGAAAATTTGATGAAGCTAACAATACCGGAAGTGTGAATCAGAGTTTCCAAGTAGGAACAGGCAGTTGGGATTATCTTTTGGTTTCTGAATATGTTATAAAAAAGCAAAATTTGGGATTAAGCACGATGCTGAATTATACTTTCAAAACCGAAAACCAAAAGCAGTACCAATTTGGAAATCAATTTAATTACGGCAGTACACTGTTTTATCTTTTTGATTTACCGGCTGTGAAACTGGTTCCGCAATTAGGCTTGGCTGGCGAAGTCTATGAAACCAATAAGCAATATGGAGAAAAATTACCGGATACTGCAGGAGATATTCTTTTTAGTAAATTTGGGATAGAAGCCGGAAAGGGAGACTTCTCCATTGGTGTCAACGCGATGCTTCCCATCAATCAACATTTATCGAATTCAAAAATCGAAGCCAATTACCGTTGGAGTATCAATTTGAATTATACGTTGTAAAGTAAAAAAGGAGCTCGAGAGCTCCTTCTTTTATTATTTTTTTAAGAATGAATAGCGAAACTATCAAATCCAATCTCCAAAAAAACGCAAAAAGCACAAATTAGGTGATTTTGACTGTTTGCATAAGTTTATTGATTGCTAGTCACTTTAATAAAATGACTGTCAATTTCAATCATGTATTGATTGTGATTATTGTTGATTGTCTCTATTTCAGTAATAAATTGGTTGAAGTTATTAATTAATTGTGTGTTTGATATATTGCCTAAATTTATCTTTATTAATTTTTTTGGAGTTTTATGAACTAGGAAGGAGCTTTTAAAATCAAAATCTTTCGTGATTAGTATTAAATCGTTTAAATCGGAAAATTTAGCAATAGTACTATCAGATGTAAACCATTTATCAAGAATTGTATTAATATGAATGCATTCAAATCCTTGGTTATTGATGTGTTTTGCAAGTTTTATTGAAATATGGACATCACATAGAAATTTCATTAACTTACTTCTTTTAGAATATCACCTGAAATCGATAATTTGGCATAATACAATGAAGCTAAAATGTCTTCTTTCTCTAATTCAGGATGGTCTTCTAGAATTTCGCTAGTTTCCATACCAGAACCTAACATGTCTAATATTACTTCCACCGGCCATCTCATATTTCTTACAGTTGGCTTTCCGTGGCAAACATCTGGGTTTATTGTAATTCTTGAAATTAGATTTTCCATCTTGTTTAATTTTACTCAAATATAAAGATAATATTCTATATAAAAAAGGAGCTTCAATCGAAGCTCCTTTTTTGCGCGTGAGTAGGGATTCGAACCCAAACTTTGAACTATTCACTTGACATTAGGTAGAATAAAATTGTGCTCACGCAGTCAAAGTTTTATACACGCCGTTTTTTATTTTTTCCATAAGTCTCGATTTATTAAAGTAACAAGTTATACAATCATACAAAATGCCTAAACCCAATTTTACGTACAAACTAATGTCATAACCCGTTATCAATGTTAATATCCAACAGATTAAATGAATGCTTTAATATTTTTATTCCGCTAATTCCACCACTTTACTATCACCTACTAAAGCGACTTTCACTAAACCATGTTTAGCCAAGCCTTTCATGGCAGCATCCCATTTCTTTCCACTCAAATCTGATTTTACTTTCAATAATCCCAAATCCATTTTGCTTTCATTGGTTTTCAAAAGAGCAATGATTAATTTCTCTTCGTCTAGCAATTCAATTTGAACTTGTTTTTTCTCTGGTCGCATTTGTGGAAACAACAATACTTCTTGAATAGAAGCATTATTAGTCAAATACATAATTAATCGATCCATTCCAATTCCCATTCCAGATGTTGGAGGCATTCCGTATTCTAAAGCTCTTAAGAAATCTTCGTCGATTATTCCAGTGGCTTCATCATCTCCCTTTTCAGCCAATCTCATTTGGTCTTCAAAACGTTCTCTTTGGTCAATTGGGTCATTCAATTCAGAATAAGCGTTCGCTACTTCTTTACCACAAACCATTAATTCAAAACGTTCTGTCAATTCCGGATTGTCACGGTGTTGCTTACACAATGGTGACATTTCCTTTGGATAATCCGTGATATAAGTGGGTTGAATATAATTTCCTTCACATTTTGCTCCAAAAATCTCATCAATCAATTTTCCTTTACCCATGGTTGCATCCACATCAATTCCCATACCTCTGGCAGCGTCAAATAACTCTGTTTCACTTTTTCCAGAAATATCAAATCCTGTAAAATGTTTGATAGAATCGGTCATTGTAACTCGAGCATAAGGTGCTTTGAAATTGATGGTATGTTCTCCAAAAGTCACTTCTGATTTCCCATTTACGGCAATCGCGCAATGTTCCAAAAGATCTTCGGCAAATTTCATCATCCAGTTGTAGTCTTTGTAGGCTACATATATTTCCATGGCAGTAAATTCCGGGTTGTGCGTACGGTCCATTCCTTCATTACGGAAGTTTTTCGAAAACTCATAAACCCCTTCGAA
Source organism: Flavobacterium arabinosi (assembly GCF_048158725.1). Taxonomy (NCBI): domain Bacteria; kingdom Pseudomonadati; phylum Bacteroidota; class Flavobacteriia; order Flavobacteriales; family Flavobacteriaceae; genus Flavobacterium; species Flavobacterium arabinosi. The sequence goes on along the minus strand of NZ_JBLNKX010000002.1, from coordinate 216,989 downwards.
ACCACCAACAATTAATCTTTTCAAGTACAACTCATTCGCAATACGCATGTATAAAGGCATATCGAGCGAGTTGTGGTGCGTGATAAAAGGACGCGCTGCAGCACCACCAGGAATTGGTTGTAAAACAGGAGTTTCAACCTCTAAATATCCTTTATCATTAAAGAAAGAACGCATTGCATTGAACAATTTAGTTCTTTTGATAAAAGTCTCTTTCACGTGATCGTTCACTGTTAAATCTACATAACGACGACGGTATCTTTGTTCCGGATCTGCAAAAGCATCGTGCGTTTTTCCATCAGCATCCGTTTTTACCACAGGAAGTGGTTTCAAGGCTTTCGCTAAAACCGTCAATCCATAAACATGAACTGATATTTCCCCAACTTGCGTTTTGAAAACCGTTCCGCGAACCCCAATAAAATCCCCAATATCCAATAGTTTTTTGAAAACTACATTGTACATTGTTTTCTCCTCATCAGTCGAAATGTCATCTCTTGAAACATAGATTTGAATACGTCCTTCAGCATCTTTCAATTCTGCAAACGACGCCTTTCCCATGATACGCTTACCCATCAAACGTCCTGCTAAAACAACTTCCTTTCCTTCGTACTTCTCGAAATCGGCTAGGATTTCGCTCGAATAAGCGGTTGTGATAAATTCGGCTGCTGGATAAGGCTCAATGCCTAAATTGCGTAATTCGGTAAGTGCTTCTCTACGTAATATTTCTTGTTCGGATAATGCCATTTTATGCTGTTTTTAAGAGCGCAAAGATACTGTATAAGTAGCAAAGTAGCAAAGTGCTAAAGGTTTTTTGGAGCTATTTCCAGCTTTCCGTTACAATCTTTTTATTTTTAAAGAAAAAATAAAAAGGATTTTCACTGTAATCTGGGCTAGGGATTGTAGTTATTATTTTACATTTGGTAAGAAATAACGATTCAAAATCATAAAAATTGAAAAATAAAATTTACGTTTTTTTGCTTTTAGGGCTACTCGCTACAAGCTGCCAAATCACCGAAACCATCCATTTAAACCAGGACGGAACGGGAAGAATAGAAACCGAATCACTTCGCGACGAACACAGCTACATGCAAATAGCGGGTGAAAATTATTCGAAAGAAGAAAAATTCGAGGACACAACATACGTTTTCAAGGATTTTATAACGAAATATTCGGAAACATTTTCGAAACTTCCGGCATCCGAAAAGGCTATTTTTCAAAAATATGCAACCGTAAACGTTCACATAAAGAAAAGTTCTTACGAGAAGGAATTTCGAACAAAAATCAATCAAAACTTCGATAAAATAGACGAAGTGGCGGATTTATACAAAACCCAAGAGTATGCGGATGATTTAGAACATAATTATGCCTTAACTGCCGAAGAACATTATTATAATGTGAGTTATGCTTTTGACGGAAGTCTTTTTAAAAGAACAGTGAAAATTACAGATCCAGTTGAATTAAAAAAACAACAAAATAAAATTTCAGAATTGAAAACCCGAGTAGCCAATTTTAAAATCAATCAACCTTATGTTTTAAAATATCATTTTCCTCGAAAAATAAAATCAGTTTCGAATACAAATGCAAAAATAAGCGAAGACAAAAAAGCATTAGAATTGCAATTCCTGTTATCGGATTGTTTACAAAATCCAGAAAGCACGAATTTAGAGGTGATTTTGGAACCAGAATTTTAAACTAAAAGATGTAATGGAACACTGTATTATTCATTCTTGAAAACTTTGTACCTTTACCAATCAAAAATAAGGGAACGAAACAGGATTGCTTCGTTCCTCGCAATGACAAATGAACAAAACCATCCAACTTCAAGATTTAGGGAACAAAGATTACAAGGAAACTTGGGAATACCAAGAAGAATTGTTCAAAGGAATAGTTGACTTAAAAATTAAAAATAGGAGAGAGGAAACGAGTTTACAAACGCCCAATTATTTCCTTTTTGTGGAACATCCTCATGTTTATACTTTGGGTAAAAGTGGCGATTTAAGTAATTTGCTTTTATCTGAGAAGCAACTCCAAGCCAAAGGAGCCACTTTCTATAAAATTAATCGTGGCGGTGATATCACCTATCACGGACCCGGACAAATTGTGGGTTATCCAATTATTGACTTAGAAAATTTCTTTACTGATATTCATAAATACTTGCGTTTTCTGGAAGAAGCCATTATTCTTACCCTTCAAGAATATGGGATTTCTTGCGGTAGAAGCGAAGGGGAAACAGGAGTTTGGTTAGGCGCAGGTACACCATTTGCAAGAAAAATTTGCGCTATGGGCGTTCGTGCTTCCCGTTGGGTGACCATGCACGGATTTGCATTAAATGTAAATGCGGATTTGGGTTATTTTGACAATATTATTCCGTGTGGAATTCGCGGTAAAGCGGTAACTACATTAAACGTAGAACTTGGAGTTGAAAGAGTAAACGAAGAAGAAGTGAAAGAGAAAATCCTAAAACATTTCTCCCATTTGTTCGAAGCTACATTTGAGAAATCTTAAATCAAAAATCAAAAGAATATTGTTCCGGTAACAATCGAAAAGTCATTCGGTGGTATTTCGTTATCCCATATTTCCGTATTGCTTCACGATGTTCTTTGGTAGGATATCCTTTGTTTTGTTTCCAATTGTACATTGGGAATTCCTCATGAATCCGATTCATATACTCATCCCGATAGGTTTTTGCCAATACCGAAGCAGCGGCAATACTCATAAATTTAGAATCGCCTTTTACAATACTCGTATTTGGAATCGAATTTAAAATTTCGAGTTCAGCAGCGGTAAAAATTTTTCCTCCACGGTTTTTTATTCCTTTTTTATGGATCAGTGGCGCATTTCCATCTACAATAATGTATTCAGGTATGGGATTGAGTTTTAAAATGCTTTCCTGCATCGCTTTTATGGACGCATTGAGAATGTTGATTTCGTCAATTACTAAAGGTTCAAGATGCGTAACTGCAAAAGAAATGGCCTGTTGCTCAATAATGGGTCTTAATTTTTCTCTGATTTTTTCTGAAAGTTGCTTACTGTCGTTAAGGATTACGTTTTTGAAATCGAATGGTAATATTACGGCCGCTGCAGTAACAGGGCCGGCAAGACAACCACGACCCGCTTCATCAGTTCCGGATTCCAGAATAATTTTCGAAAAATTAATTGAAAGCATATAGTGTTACTTTGAATTAACAAAGGTTATAAAATTTTCTCTGTAAAAATCCGTTAATTTTCTATTTGTTATAACAATCCTATAAAATGCTGTGTTTTTTTATTTATATGTTTTTATAAATTACCTTTGCTTGATTAAAATTGTAAAAATAATTGCCTAATTATACCCATTTCAAATGAGAATTCTCTTTTTTTTTATTTTTTTATCATTCTCCAGTTTGCTATTTTCTCAGGAAAAAAGTAAAAATTTAGACTTCAATAGTAAATACAACAGCTCGGATTCAATAAGTAAAAAGAAACAACCAGTTGCTACCATAGATATGTATCGGGTGATTACTTTGGATCGTGATACAACTTATATCGATACTTCGCTGACCATTCAAAAAGAATACAGTCATAATTATTTACGAAAAGACATTTTTGGGCTTTTACCTTTTCCAAATGATGGACAAACATACAATACGTTGCAATATAGTTTAACCGATTTTTCGCCTTTACCAGAATTTGGATTCAAAGCAAAACATTTTAATTTTCTAGAAGCAAACCAAATACGATATAGCTCTGTAGCCACTCCTGTTACCGAACTATATTTTAAAACTACCCTACAAAAAGGCCAGTCGACAGATGCGTTTATTACGTTGAATACATCTGAAAATCTTAATTTTTCTATTGCCTACAGAGGATTACGATCTGAAGGGAAATATATAAATCAATTGTCAAGTACGGGAAATTTTAGATTCACCGTAAGTTATAATACTAAAAATAAACGCTATTTTTCTAATGCACATTTCACGTCTCAGGATATTCTAAATGAAGAAAATGGAGGAATTACAACAATTAGTAATTTCGAAAGTGAAGATCCTAAATACAACAACAGACAACGACTTGAGGTCTATTTTTTAGATGCTAAATCATTTTTGAAAGGGAAAAGAATATTCTTGGATCACAATTTTAGAATCAATGCGAATAAGGGTGCTAATAATTTATATGTAACGCATCAGTTTAATTACGAAAATAAATTTTTTGAATACAATCAGGCGACTGTTCCTTCAGCTGTAGGAGGAATGATGGTGTATAGATTTGGAGATTCTTTTAAAGATAGTGGAATCAATGACCAAACCCGTTATAATAAAATGTACAATAAGGCAGGGCTAATTTATGAGAACACTACTTTAGGGAAATTTCAGTTTTTTGTGGAGGATTTCAGATCTAATTACTATTACAACCAGATATTGATTTTTGATGATAAAACGGTTGGTAGTTCTTTAAGTCAAAACATAAATAATGTAGGAGGGCAGTATGAATACCGAAAAAATAAATGGAACGGTAAATTTTTGTATTCAAGATCGATTACTAATCAATCTTTATCAAATTTGGATGCGAAGGTAAAATATGATTTTAATGATGAAACGGAATTGTCATTCCAATATCAAAACATAAATAAGTTGCCAAATAATAATTACAACCTGTATCAAAGTAGTTATGTTCAATACAATTGGTCAAATGATTTCAAGAATGAAAAAATAAATACAATTAACGTCAATGCCATCACACCTTGGGTTAATGCATCGTTACAGTATTCAGTTCTAAGTGATCATTTGTATTTTAATGATGTTTCAACCGCTGCGCAAATATTGGCACATACTCAAATCGTTGCCCCAGCACAATACGGGAACACGATAAATTATGTATCAGTTAAAGTGAGTAAAGAATTGAAATTTGGGAGTTTTGCATTAGATAACACTGTTTTGTATCAAAAAGTGGGTCAGCCAGATAATGTCTTAAATGTACCTGAAATTCTGACGAGAAATACCTTTTATTATTCGGGTTATTTTTTTAAAAAGTACGCTTTGTTTTTGCAAACGGGAGTTTCACTTAATTGTTTTACAAAATATTTTGCGAATGATTACAATCCGGTTATTGGTGAGTTTTTTGTTCAAAATAAAAAGGAAATTGGAAATTATCCAAACCTAGATTTCTTTATTAACGCAAAGATTCAAAGAACCAGAATTTACTTAAAAGTAGAGCATTTTAATTCGACTCTGTCGGGGAATAATTTCTATTCTTCACCTAATAATCCTTCTCGGGATCTTACAATCCGTTTTGGATTGGTTTGGAATTTCTTCAATTAATAAATACGTGGTGTAATATTCCGGTAAAAAAGGTCATATGATAAGAATCTCATCAAGAATTAATGTGTGCAAAATTCAGTAATCCGTATTTTTTTGTAACAAAATGCTATCTTTGTATTGCGATTTATAACAACTGACACTCTTAAATGAATAATAAAATGCAGTACGCAGAAAACATATTAGGCACAATAGGGAACACACCATTAGTAAAACTTAATAAAGTTGTTGCCGGAATAGATGCTTTGGTACTTGCTAAAGTAGAAACTTTCAATCCAGGAAATTCTGTAAAAGACAGGATGGCCGTTAAAATGATTGAAGATGCAGAAGCGGATGGAAGACTAAAACCGGGAGGAACTATTATCGAAGGAACTTCAGGAAATACCGGAATGGGATTAGCGTTAGTAGCCATTATAAAAGGGTACAAACTTATTTGTGTGATTTCGGATAAGCAATCCAAAGAAAAAATGGATATCCTTCGTGCGGTAGGGGCAAAAGTGGTGGTTTGTCCCACCGATGTAGAACCCACGGATCCACGTTCGTATTATTCTGTTTCTAAAAGATTAGCCGAAGAAACACCTAATTCCTGGTATGTAAATCAATACGATAATCCATCCAACTCTTTAGCTCATTACGAGCAAACAGGACCGGAAATTTGGGAACAAACTGGTGGAAAAATTACTCATTTTGTTTCTGGGGTAGGAACGGGAGGAACAATTTCAGGAGTTGGAAAATATTTAAAAGAAAAAAATCCAAAGATTAAAATTTGGGGAATTGATACCTATGGTTCCGTATTTAAAAAGTATCATGAAACAGGAATTTTTGATGAAAATGAAATCTATTCTTATATAACAGAAGGTATTGGCGAAGATATATTGCCAAAGAATGTTGACTTTTCTTTGATTGATGGTTTTACAAAAGTAACCGACAAAGATGCGGCAGTTTACACCCGAAAAATTGCTCTTGAAGAAGGGATTTTTGTTGGGAATTCTGCAGGTGCAGCCGTAAAAGGATTATTACAGCTTAAAGAACATTTCAAATCCGAAGATGTGGTGGTGGTTCTTTTTCACGATTCAGGAAGTCGTTATGTAGGCAAAATGTTCAATGACGATTGGATGCGTGAAAGAGGTTTTTTGGACGAAGAAATAAAAAAAGCCGAAGATGTTATCAAAGATCATATAGACAAACCATTGATAGTAGTTCGTACCGAAGAATTAGTTTCACACGCTATAGAAAGAATGCGTAAATACAAGATTTCTCAAATTCCGGTAATTGACGTCACAGGTTTCGTAGGTTCAGTTGATGAAAGTGATTTGTTCCAAAGTTATGTTGCCGATAAAGATGTAGCGGATAGACCTATTAAAGAAATTATGGGAAAACCATTTCCAATCGTGAAATTAGGAACTTCAATTGAAGAAGTTTCGAAATTATTTACCAAAGAAAACGATGCGGTTTTGGTTGAATTAGAGAATGGAAATCACCATATTATTACCAAATATGATATTATTGGGTCAATAAAATAAACTTGAAAGGCACATTTTTTTAATATACTCCTACAAGGTTTTTTAACCTTGTAGGTTTTTTTTTGAACGATATGGTTTGATTTTAGGATTCTATACATCTAGACCCATTTTATTATTTTGCCTAACGTAATCAAGACGGCATATTTTATTGGATAAAATATTTTTTTTTGTGATCTTATAAATTATTTTAAATATGCTGTCAACTATGATTTTCGCAGTAGCTATCATATATTAGTTTTGTAATCAATTTTTTATTATTGATTATAATTTTTTAAAGATATTCTGTTGTTTTTCTACTTAAGTCTTTTGATATTAAAAGAAGTGTATGTTTTTTAGAATAGTTTTATTTATATAACAATTATTCTGTGTTTTTTTTATATTTATGTTAATTTAATTGATTTTATTTTGGTGAATTAAGAATTATTAATTATGTTTGGGTAATCGATTGCACTTTGTTTAAAAGCAGTTTTATAAGTGTATTTACAAACATTAACAAATAACGTTCAAGTTGCATTGATAACTTGAACCCACCGAACATTAAAGCTGTAAACATGGAAAATTCAAGAAGAAAATTTTTAACATCAATAAGCATGTTAGCCGCATATAGTGCTTTCCCAATTAATTCTTTCGCTTTTGGCAATTCAAAAAAACTTAGAATTGTTCTTGTTGGAACAGGGGTTCGGGGAACAAGCTTTTGGGGAAAAAGACTCATTGAAGAATATTCTGATATTTTGGAATTTGTTGGACTTAGCGATATAAATCCAGGAAGACTTCAGTACGGAAAAGAATATATGGGAGTTAATTGTCCCACATTTGTAGATTTTGATGAAATGTTGAATACAACAAAACCCGATTTGATCATTGTTACAACCGTAGATGCAACCCACCATAAATTTATAATAAAAGGTTTGGAGTTTGGGTGTGATGTGCTTACTGAAAAACCACTTACCACCGATGAAAATAAATCACAAGAGATTTTAAATGCCGAAAGGAAATCAGGGAAAAATCTTATCGTTGGATTTAATTATCGTTGGAGTCCATATGCCACTAAAATTAAGGAAATATTGGCTAATAATACGATAGGTAAAATTACTTCTGTAGATTTTCACTGGTACTTAAATACTTACCATGGGGCTTCATATTTTAGAAGATGGCACGGTCAAAAAGACAAAGGAGGTTCGCTTTGGGTACATAAAGCAACCCATCATTTTGATCTGTTGAATTGGTGGATAGATTCAGATCCCACTGAAGTCTTTGCCTATGGAGATTTAGAACATTATGGAGCTAACGGTCCGTTTAGAGGAAATAATTGCCGAACCTGTGAATATAAAACCAAGTGTGATTATTATTATGATATCACAAAAGACAAACATTTAATGAATCTTTATGTAGCCAACGAAAAGCATGATGGATACATTCGCGATAATTGTCTTTTTAGAAAAGAAATTGACATCTATGATAAAATGTCAGCTCAGATAAAATATGCAAATAATGTAATTGTAAATTACTCGCTAACAACCTATTCTCCTTATGAAGGATGGAGAATAGCCTTTAACGGAACTGAAGGTAGAATAGAGGCGTCTTTAGATATACCGTATAATAAAAATGTAGCAGTAAATCAAGCAGAAATGCATGCGAGAGAAATGGAACAAACTGTTCTAGAAAATACCAGTACCGAATCAATTATAGTTCATAAACTATGGAAAGATTTTGATACCATAGTAGTGCCCATTGAAAAAGAAGGTCATGGAGGTGGAGACAAACGGTTGCATGATAAAATATTTAAAACGGCAGTAATAGATGATCCTTATGATCGATCTGCAGGTATAAGAGATGGGGTTATGTCTGTATTGATTGGAATTGCGGCAAGAAAAAGTATAGAAACGGATAGCCCAATTAAAATCGCGGATTTAACGGATCTTAAACCAATGTCTAAAAGAATTACATAAAATAAGTAAACCTTGATTCTTGATGGGTAAATAAATACGGTCATCATCAATTTTGAAGTATTTAAATTTTTACAGCCATGAATTTGACGAATTTAATTCGTTAAATTTGTGGTTTTTTAGTTTTATAAAATACAAATAAAATGACCTTCACCGCTATAGATTTTGAAACCGCAACCGCGTTCCATCCGTGCTCCGTAGGTATTGTTACCGTAGAAAACGGAATAATTGTAGATGAATTTGTCAGTTTAATCAAGCCACCAAATAATCTATATTCTCCTTTTACCATTCAAGTTCATGGGATATATCCGCGGGATACGGTCAACGCAAAATCATTTGCGCAAGTATATCCTGAAATACAAAAACGGCTCAAAAACAGAGTTATTGTAGCTCATAATGAAAGTTTCGACAGAAATGTTCTCGCTAAATCTATGGCACTGTATAATTTAGACTATGCTGATTTGAATATCGCTTCTCGTTGGGAATGTACCGTAAAAATCTACAAAGCCAAAGGATTAAAACCAACCAAATTAAGTGATTGTTGCCGGGAAATGAAAATACAGTTGAATCATCATGAAGCTTTATCAGATGCTCGGGCTTGCGCCAAATTGTATTTACTCCGCTAGTCATTGCTTGGGACGAAGCTAAAAACAGCTATTCTTTTGTGAATTGAAGAATATTTTTTTATTTTGTAAGATAAGTTATTGTTTTTGTGTTACTTTAGAGTCTGATTTCTAAGTCGATACTTTATTATCTGAAAAAAATATGAAAGAAGATTTCCTCCATTATCTTTGGAAATTCAAGAAGTTCGATACCTTGAATTTAAAAACGTTCAATAATGAAGAAATCACAATTGTCCATGTAGGTCAATATCTTGAATTGGCGGGTCCTGATTTTTTCAATGCTCAAATCATTTTAGATGCTCAAAAATGGGCCGGAAACATTGAAATTCATCTTAAATCTTCAGATTGGTATGTGCATCATCACGAAAAAGATGCAGGTTATGAAAATGTGATTTTGCATGTGGTTTGGGAGCATGACACAGAGATTTTTAGAAGTAACAATACCGAAATTCCAGTTTTGGAACTCAAAAACTATGTTGAGAAAGAGACTGTAGAAAGTTACCAATCTTTGATAGCTCCAAAATCATGGATTTTTTGCGAAAAGCAACTGAAAGAAATTGATGAATTTACCTTTAAAAACTGGCAAGAGCGTTTGTTTTTTGAACGTTTAGAAAGGAAATCCCAACCTATATTTGATTTATTGGAACAAACCAATCAAGATTGGGAAGCGGTTTTGTTTTGTCTTTTGGCTAAGAATTTTGGTTTAAATACGAATGGAGAAATTTTTTTAAAAATCGCCCAATCGATTCCTTTTTCAATAATTAGAAAAGAAAGTTTTGAAGTGGAGAATCTTGAAGCTTTGATTTTTGGAGCTTCTGGGTTATTGGATGCAGAAAAAGAAGATAATTATTTCAAAGATTTAAAATTCAGGTATTTCTACTTATTACATAAATATCAAATAGAGAAAATTTGTATCGAACCAGTCCAGTTTTTCAAGCATCGTCCGGATAATTTTCCTACGATACGACTTTCTCAATTGGCCAATTTATACCACAGTCAGCAAAATTTATTTTCGAAAATAAGTACTTTAAATTCATTAAAAGATATTTACGAAGTTTTCCAAGTGACCGCTTCAGAATATTGGTTGAATCATTATCAATTTGATAAGGAAAGTCCGAAGAAAAAGAAACCGCTTTCTAAATCTTTCATCGATTTGATTGTTATAAATACTATAATTCCACTTCAGTTTGCTTTTGCCAAAAGTCAGGGAAAGGAAATTTCTGAGGATTTGATACGACTTTTAAATGAAGTTGCTCCTGAGAAAAATGCGATTATGGATAAATTTAGTTCTTTTGGAATACAACCAAAAAGTGCTTTTGAAACACAATCTTTGTTGCAACTTAAGAATGAATATTGCAATAAAAGTAAATGTTTAGAATGTGCTATTGGGATGGAATTGTTGAAAAAAAGTTGATACAGTTATTTTGGATTTATTTACCAGAGATTGCGCTAATGTTGTAAATTTGTTATTTCGAATAAAAGAATAACCAGTTCAACAAATAAAATAAAAGATGTCAGTAGTAATCAAGCTCAAGTTTTTTTTTGAGAAACACGGTTTTCATGTTTCTTCCCGTTTGGCTGATACATTAGGAATGCGGGCCAGTAGTGTGCGATTGTTTTTTATCTACTTGTCGTTTGTTACTGTTGGATTGTGGTTTGCCGTTTATTTGACATTAGCTTTTTGGATTCGTTTGAAAGATTTGATTAGAGCCAAACGAACTTCAGTTTTTGATTTGTAAAATGATATAAATAAAAAAAGGGATTATAAAGTGCTTAAATACTTTATAATCCCTTTTTCAATTAGCGCTTTTTATTATCTGGTTTTTTTGAAACTGTAAGAGTAAATAAAAATATGAATTGCAGCAAATATCAGAGAGAAATAAAATAAGAAACTGCCTTCTGCACTTGGATCTAATTGGTTGATATATGCTATAACAATTAAGGCAAATACCATTCCTAAACCTGAACCTGAAACAGTCTTGTAACTATCTAAACTAAAATTCCCTTTATTTAAAATACTGTGTTTCATTCCGTAAAATAAGTATAAATCGAATCCAATCATCATCCAGACGATAAGACGAATCCAAGTATCTAATGGTAAAAAAACCATCATAAACAAGCATACTAAAACTCCGGCAATTGGTACAAAAGGTACAAAAGGAGTTCTAAAAGCTCTTGGTGCTTCTGGCATTTTTTTACGCATAATTAACACTCCTATACAAACTAGAATAAAAGCAAATAAAGTCCCAATACTTGTCATTTCTCCAACTACTCTTGCAGGAACAAATGCAGCAAAAAGACTCACAATTACCATAAATAATAAATTATTTTTTGCAGGAGTTCTAAATTTAGAATGCACTTCTGAGAATACTTTTGGCATCAAGCCATCTTTACTCATAGAGAAAAACACTCTACTTTGTCCCATCAGCATCACTAAAATTACAGAAGAATATCCGCCTAAAATAGCTAGTAAAATAGCATTGTTTAGCCAAGGATAAGCAGGTGTTATCATTCCGTCAGGTCCAACAGTTCCCATTGCTTCAACAGCAATCGCAACAGGTGCAATTCCATCTTTTCCAGCAAATGCTTGATAATTTACAACTCCTGTCATTACATGAGCAAAAAGGATGTAAAGAATGGTACATATCGCTAATGATAACAATATCCCAATAGGCATATCTCTTTTTGGATTTTTAGCTTCTTGTGCTGCTGTTGAAACTGCATCAAAACCAATATAAGCGAAAAATACGATTGCTGCAGCTCTAATTATTCCGGAGAAACCAAATTCTCCAAATTTACCTGTATTCTCAGGTATGTATGGGGTGTAGTTTTCAGGTCTTATGTATTGCCATCCTACAGCAATGAACACTAAAACAACTGTTACTTTTAATAAAACAATAATTCCATTTATTAATGCCGATTCTCGAGTTCCTCTAATTAATATTAATGACATTAACATAACGATACAAACGGCTGGTATATTGATTATTCCTCCTTCAAAAGGAGAAAGCATGTAGGCTTCATTTATATGAATACCATAGCCACCTAAGAATTTACCAAAATATCTGGACCAACTAATAGAAACAGTTGCGGCACCTACAGCATATTCTAAAACTAAGTCCCAACCAATAATCCAAGCAACAAATTCTCCCATTGTTGCAAAAGAATAGGTGTAAGCACTTCCTGCAACAGGAATCATTGAAGAAAATTCGGCATAACATAAACCTGCAAAAATACATCCAAATGCAGCAACAAGAAACGAAATTGTTATCGCTGGCCCCGCATTCATGGATGCTGCCAGTCCGGTTATTGAAAACAATCCGGCTCCAATAATTGCCCCAATTCCTAGTGCAACTAGCCCGGGTGCGGTTAATGTTTTCTTTAATCCCTTTTCAGAATCAGCGGCCTCTGCTAAAAGCTGAGCTAATGGTTTTCTTTTCCAAATAGACATATTATATGGTTTTTTTGTTATTAAGCTCCAAATGTATTCTTTTTTATAAAAAATAAAAACAATAATTCAGTTTTAAGTTATAAAAAAACAATCTGCAGCTCTTTTTAGGGATTTATTTTATAGAAAAGCCTTTATTGTATCTATCGATGTCGAATATTTTGTTGCAACTCAAAATAAATTTTCTGTTTCCTCGAATATTTTCCTTTAGAAAGTGATGCGTCTAGATTTAATTTATAATTTTAGGATTCTAATTAAATAAATCAACACGCGGTCATCAGATGAGTTATAAAACAATTCTTACTTATTTTAAATTCACTCGGGAGCAACGTACAGGCGTATTTTTATTATTTGCGATTATCATTGTTTTGCAACTGGTTTATTTTTTTGTTGATTTTAGTGCTGTAATAAAAAATTATCCAGAAAAACAGAAATGGCTTTCGCTGCAATCTCAAATTGATTCCATGAAAACGGATAGTTATAAAGAGTTCCCTAAAATCTATCCTTTCAATCCTAATTTTATTACCGACTATAAAGGATATAAACTGGGAATGTCAGTTCAGGAAATTGACCGCTTATTGGCTTTTAGAAAAGAAAATAGATATGTCAATTCTTCTAAAGAATTTCAAAACGTGACTAAAGTTTCGGATTCGTTATTAAATGAGATTGCTCCTTTTTTTAAATTTCCAGATTGGGTGAAAAATAAAAAAGAATTCAAAGCCTATAGGAATTATACAAGTCAGGCTTTCGCCAAAAAGGAAAAAATTGTTTTAATCGATATCAATCAGGCGACCAAAGAAGATTTGATAAAAATTTATGGAATAGGAGAGGCCATATCGCTGCGGATTTTAAAACAAAAAGAAAGCTTAGGCGGTTTTGTTTCAATGGAACAAATGAAAGACGTTTGGGGATTATCACCTGAAGTTATTGAAAATTTGAATACCCATTTTAAAATTTTAGTACTCCCGAATTTTAAAAAAATAGACATTAACAATGCTTCTTTAAAAGAGCTTTCCCAGTTTTATTATTTCAGATATGCTTTGGCTAAAGAAATTGTGACTTATAGAAGTATGACAGGAAATATTAAGAATATTGAGGATTTAACAAAAATTAAGGGATTTCCTGTTGATAAAGCAAATATAATTGGCTTATATTTGGGCTTTTAAAATAAAACACTATCACAATGAACTTTGATTACAACGAAACGCAATCTATGATTGCACAATCTATAAGAGATTTTGCTGAAAAAGAAATTCGTCCGAATATAATGGAGTGGGATGAAGCACAAACATTTCCTGTGCCATTGTTTAAAAAATTAGGTGAAATGGGGTTTATGGGTGTTTTAGTGCCAGAAGAACTTGGAGGTTCTGGATTAGGATATCATGAGTACATTACTGTTGTAGAAGAAATATCAAAAGTGGATCCATCCATTGGACTATCTGTAGCTGCACATAATTCTTTATGTACCAATCATATTTTAACTTTTGGAAACGAAGAGCAAAAGAAAAGATGGATTCCGAAACTAGCGACTGCTGAGCATATAGGTGCTTGGGGGTTGACAGAGCACAATACAGGATCAGATGCTGGTGGAATGAATACTACTGCAAAAAAAGATGGAGATTTCTGGATTATCAATGGAGCTAAGAATTTCATAACACATGCTATTTCCGGAGATATCGCCGTGGTAATTGTTCGTACGGGTGAAAAAGGAGATTCGAAAGGAATGACTGCTTTTGTATTCGAAAAAGGGATGCCGGGTTTTACTTCTGGGAAAAAAGAGAATAAATTAGGAATGCGTGCCAGTGAAACAGCTGAATTAATATTTGATAATTGTCGTATTCCTGATGCTAACAGATTAGGGGAAGTCGGACAAGGTTTTATTCAAGCGATGAAAGTTTTAGATGGTGGAAGAATATCTATTGGAGCATTGTCGCTAGGAATTGCTAAGGGAGCGTATGAAGCGGCGTTGAAATATTCGAAAGAAAGACATCAATTTGGGCAGCCAATTTGTGAGTTTCAAGGAATTTCATTCAAGTTAGCTGATATGGCTACTGAAATTGAAGCTTCGGAATTGTTGCTGCACAAAGCGGCTTTCTTAAAACAACAACACAAACCGGTTACCACGATGGGAGCTATGGCTAAAATGTATGCTTCAGAAGTTTGTGTAAAAGTAGCGAATGAAGCGGTGCAAATTCATGGTGGATATGGTTATATTAAAGATTATCCAGTGGAGAAATTCTATAGAGATTCTAAATTGTGTACCATTGGAGAAGGAACTACTGAAATTCAAAAAATAGTAATTTCCAGAAATTTATTGAAAGCATAGTTTTTGAAAATTTGAATATAGTATAAAGAGTCAAGATGAATTAAATTGTAGCTTGACTCTTTTTTTGCGTGAAGGATGGAAGAGGAAAGCCCGGAATGCAATGAGGACTTGAAACGGACAGCCTGACGGCGGACGAATTAACGTTTTGTGAATGATAAAAGTGATGTCTGCCGGCACGCCCAAAAATAATCTATAATTCATGAATCATAATTCAAAATAATGTTTACTTTTGCACACTTAAAGAAAGGGGGTGTCTATATTATGTTAATTATACCAATTAAAGACGGAGAAAATATCGATAGAGCGTTAAAACGTTACAAAAGAAAATTTGATAAAACAGGAACTGTTCGTCAATTAAGAGCGCGTACTGCTTTTATTAAGCCTTCAGTTACAAATAGAATCAAAATTCAAAAAGCGGCTTATATCCAAAATATGAGAGATAACTTAGAGAGTTAGTCAATATCTATTAGAATAAAGTACCGTTAGTCATTAAAGTTTTATAACTTTGATGCTAACGGTTTTTTTATGGCTACTAATAAAGATGCATTTCGGGATTATCTACAGTTAGAGAAAAAATATTCTTCGCATACTGTAACTGCTTATTGCAATGATATTGCTTCTTTTGAGTCATTCAATAAGATTCATTTTGATCAAGAGAATATTGAGCAAGTCAATTATAGTCAAATTAGAACTTGGATTGTTTCTCTTGTTGATAATGATATATCAAATACCTCGGTTAATAGAAAAATTGCATCCTTAAAAGCATTTTATAAATTTCTATTAAAAACAAAACAAATAGAAGTGAGTCCGCTATTGAAGCACAAAGCGCTAAAAACTCCTAAAATATTACAAATTCCATTTTCTGAAAAAGAACTTGAGGATGCGTTGATTCATGTGCAAAATCCAGTGGGCTTTGAGGAAATAAGAAATAAACTTATAGTCGATTTGTTTTACACTACGGGCATGCGAAGAACGGAGTTGATTCATTTAAAAGTAGTTAATGTCAATTTATCTGGCGGTACGGTTAAAGTGCTGGGGAAAAGGAATAAGGAGCGGATATTGCCAGTTTTGCCGATAATTATAAATCAGTTTTCTTTGTATTTAAAGGAGCGTTCCTCTGTGCTGTCGATAGTGGATGGCGATTATTTTTTTCTCACAAAAAAAGGGTTAAAATTAAATGATTCTTTTGTGTATCGATTAATAAATTCTTACTTTAGTGCTGTCTCCGAGAAAGTAAAAAAGAGTCCGCACATATTGCGACATACGTTTGCAACTCATCTATTAAATAACGGAGCCGATTTGAACTCAGTAAAAGAATTATTAGGACATTCTAGTTTGGCGTCAACGCAAATATATACGCACAGTAGTTTAACAGAGTTAAAAAAAGTATATGAAGATGCGCATCCAAGGAATCAGAAGTAATTCGGAAATGTTTAACTATTAAAAAAAAATGATTATGAAGGTAAATGTTCAAGCGGTTAACTTTGCTGTTGACAGAAAGCTACTAGATTTTGTTCAGGAAAGAATGGACAAATTAGAAAAATATTACGATAAAGTAGTATCGGCGGATGTTTTTTTGAAAGTTGAAAAAACAAGTGATAAAGAGAACAAAATTGCTGAGATAAAAATTAATGTTCCGGGAGATGATTTTGTAGTTAAAAAGCAGTGTAAAATTTTTGAAGAAGCGGTGGAGCTTTGTGCTGAATCTTTAGAACGATTGTTGGTAAAAAGGAAAGAAAAAATAAGTTCACACATTTAATACAAATTTTTTTGAAAAAATGTTTTGATTGAGAGATAAAATCTCTACATTTGCAGTCCGTTAGAAATAGCGGACTTTTTTTATTGATTCGCCAGCGTAGCTCAGTTGGCTAGAGCAGCTGATTTGTAATCAGCAGGTCGTGGGTTCGAGTCCCTCCGCCGGCTCAAAACTGTAACGGTTTGACAATAGAAGAAGTAGGGGAGATACTCAAGCGGCCAACGAGGGCAGACTGTAAATCTGCTGTGTAAACTTCGCAGGTTCGAATCCTGCTCTCCCCACAGAATAATGTAGAATTGAAATTAAGGTTTTAAATTTTTTTTGAATCTGAAATCTCAAATCAAAGTTCTGACATCAAGGATTCTGCCGGTGTAGCTCAGGGGTAGAGTGCTTCCTTGGTAAGGAAGAGGTCTCGGGTTCAATTCCCGACATTGGCTCAAGTAAGTAGGAAATAGAAATTAATATATAACTAAGATTAAAAATTAAGTAAAATGGCAAAGGAAAATTTTAACCGTAACAAGCCCCATTTAAACATTGGAACAATTGGGCACGTGGATCACGGAAAAACGACATTAACTGCGGCAATTACAAAAGTATTGTCTGATGCAGGTTACTGTCAAGCAAAATCATTTGATCAAATTGATAATGCTCCAGAAGAAAAAGAAAGAGGTATTACAATTAATACATCTCACGTTGAGTATGAAACTGCTAATCGTCATTACGCTCACGTTGACTGTCCTGGTCACGCGGATTACGTAAAAAACATGGTTACGGGTGCTGCTCAAATGGATGGTGCTATTCTTGTAGTTGCTGCGACTGATGGACCAATGCCACAAACGCGTGAGCATATCCTTTTAGGACGTCAGGTAGGTATTCCTAGAATGGTTGTATTCATGAATAAAGTGGATATGGTTGATGATGAGGAATTGCTTGAATTAGTTGAGATGGAAATCAGAGACTTGTTATCTTTCTACGAATATGATGGAGATAATGGTCCTGTTGTTCAAGGTTCAGCTTTAGGTGGATTGAATAATGATCCAGCTTGGGTACCAAAAATTCTTGAATTGATGGAAGCTGTTGATGCTTGGATCGAAGAGCCAGTAAGAGATGTTGCAAAACCTTTCTTGATGCCTGTTGAAGATGTATTCTCAATCACTGGTCGTGGAACTGTTGCTACAGGTCGTATCGAAACAGGTGTTGCTAATACTGGAGATCCAGTTGAAATCATTGGTATGGGAGCTGAAAAATTAACTTCTACTATTACAGGAGTTGAGATGTTCCGTAAAATCCTTGATAGAGGAGAAGCTGGAGATAACGTAGGTATTCTTTTAAGAGGTATTCAAAAAGAAGACATCAAAAGAGGAATGGTTATTTGTAAGCCAGGTTCAGTTAAACCACACGCTACTTTTAAAGCAGAGGTTTATATCTTGAAAAAAGAAGAAGGTGGTCGTCATACACCATTTCATAATAACTACCGTCCACAGTTTTACGTACGTACAACTGACGTAACAGGTATCATTACTTTGCCAACAGGTGTAGAAATGGTTATGCCTGGGGATAACTTAACTATTGATGTTGTATTGCTTAGTGCAATTGCATTAAATGTTGGTTTACGTTTCGCTATCCGTGAAGGTGGTAGAACAGTAGGTGCAGGTCAGGTAACTGAGATTGTAGCATAATCCTATAAATAAATTATGAAGCCAGTAACTTCTTAGGTTGTTACTGGCTTTTAACAGACGGGCGTAGTTCAAGGGTAGAATAGCGGTCTCCAAAACCGTTGATGGGGGTTCGAATCCCTCCGCCCGTGCAAATAAACTAAATCATAATGACAAAAGTTGTTAATTACATATCAGAAGCATTTGAAGAATTAAAATCAAATGTTACTTGGCCGGCTTGGGCTGAGGTGCAACGTCTAACGATTGTTGTTGCTGTTTTCTCAGTATTATTCGCTTTGGCAACTTGGGGAGTAGATGAAATTTTCGCAAAAGCTTTGGCTGGATTTTTTAACTGGATAAAAGCGTAATTTTTTTGTTATGGCAGATAGTAGTATTAAAAAGTGGTATGTAGTTAGAGCAGTAAGCGGACAGGAGAATAAAGTGAAAGCATACATCGAAACTGAAATCGCAAGATTAGGGATGGGTGATTATGTTTCGCAAGTTCTCGTTCCTACTGAAAAAGTAGTTACTGTAAAAGAAGGAAAGAAAATAATCAAGGATAAAGTTTATTTTCCTGGTTATGTCATGATTGAGGCGAATCTAATAGGTGAAATACCTCATATTATCAAGTCTATAACAAGTGTTATTGGTTTTTTAGGTGAAATTAAAGGCGGTGAGCCTGTGCCATTAAGACTTTCTGAAGTGAATAGAATGTTAGGTAAAGTGGATGAGTTAGCTGTTAATACAGATACCCGTTCTATCCCTTTCAATATTGGAGAAACTATTAAGGTTGTTGATGGTCCTTTCAATGGTTTCAATGGAACGGTTGAGAAAATCAATGAAGAAAAGCGTAAACTGGAAGTTATGGTGAAAATTTTCGGAAGAAAAACACCATTGGAGCTGAGTTTTATGCAAGTTGAAAAAGTATAATTTTTTGTTACATCTATAATATCCATTACAATCGCTTCCAATGATTGTAGTGTTAAATTTTTTAAAAAATGGCTAAAGAAATTAGTAAGGTAGTTAAACTACAAGTTAAGGGAGGTGCTGCGAACCCGTCGCCACCGGTTGGACCTGCTTTAGGAGCTGCTGGGGTAAACATCATGGAATTCTGTAAGCAATTTAATGCTAGAACTCAAGATAAACCCGGCAAAATATGCCCAGTACAAATTACTGTGTATAAAGACAAATCATTTGATTTTGTTGTAAAAACTCCTCCAGCAGCAGTTCAGTTAATGGAAGCTGCAAAGCTAAAATCTGGTTCTGGTGAGCCTAATCGTAAAAAAGTAGCTAGTGTTACTTGGGAACAAATTAGAGCTATTGCTGAAGACAAGATGCCAGACTTAAATGCATTCACTATGGAGTCTGCAATGAGTATGGTTGCTGGAACAGCTAGATCTATGGGTATAACTGTATCAGGAGACGCTCCTTTTTAATTAAGAGAAAGACATGGCAAAATTGACAAAAAAGCAAAAAGAGGCTGCTTCAAAAATTGAAAAGAACAAATTATATTCTCTTAAAGATGCTGCGGCATTGATAAAAGTAATTGCTTCTGCAAAATTTGATGAGTCTGTTGATATCGCAGTGCGTTTGGGCGTAGATCCAAGAAAAGCGAATCAAATGGTTAGAGGTGTGGTAACATTACCTCATGGAACTGGTAAAGACGTTAAAGTATTAGCATTGGTTACTCCAGACAAAGAAGCGGAAGCTTTGGCAGCTGGTGCAGACTATGTAGGTCTTGACGATTATTTACAAAAAATTAAAGACGGTTGGACAGATGTTGATGTAATCATCACTATGCCATCTGTTATGGGTAAATTAGGTCCATTAGGTCGTATTTTAGGACCAAGGGGTTTAATGCCAAACCCTAAAACAGGTACTGTAACTATGGATGTTGCAAAAGCTGTTCAAGAGGTTAAAGCTGGTAAAATTGACTTTAAAGTTGATAAAACTGGTATCGTGCATGCAGGAATTGGTAAAATTTCTTTTGGAAGCGAGCAAATCGTTGACAATGCACACGAAATTATTCAAACATTAATCAAACTTAAGCCAACTGCTGCTAAAGGAACATACATCAAAAGTATTTACCTAACTAGCACTATGAGTCCAGCAATTGCTTTGGACCCTAAAGCAGTATAATTGGCAGTTAAAAATTTTTAGTATGACTAGAGAAGAAAAATCAATCGCGATTGAAGTTTTAACTGCACAGTTAGCTGGTACAAACATTGTTTATGTATCTGATATTTCTGGAATGAACGCAGAAACAACTTCAAACTTGAGAAGAGCTTGCTTTAAAGCAGGTATAAAATTAGAAGTAGTTAAAAATACTTTGCTTGCAAAAGCAATGGAAGCTTCAGCTAATGATTATGGAGATTTACCTTCAGTTTTGACTGGTAATAGCGCTATATTCATTTCTGAGATAGCAAACGCTCCTGGTAAGATAATTAAAGATTTCAGAAAAAAATCAGCTAAACCTGTATTGAAGGGAGCTTATATTAATGCTGAAATTTATATTGGAGACGATCAATTAGATGCATTAGCAACTATTAAATCTAAAGAAGAGCTTATCGGCGAACTTATTGGATTATTGCAGTCACCAGCACAAAGAGTTATTTCTGCTCTTCAAAACCAATTCGCAAAAAGCGAAGAGGTTACAGAAGAAGTGGAAGCATAATGAAAATAGAGTCTTACTCTAATTTTATTACACAAAAAGCGCACAATAAATAAATTATATTTTTTACAAATCATTTTAAAACGATAGAAAAAATGGCAGATTTGAAACAATTCGCAGAACAATTAGTTAACCTAACAGTAAAAGAAGTTAACGAATTAGCAACAATATTAAAAGATGAGTACGGTATCGAACCAGCTGCTGCAGCTGCAGTAGTTTCTGGTGGTGGTGATGCTGCTGTTGAAGAAGCTCAAACTGAATTTACAGTTGTATTAAAAGCAGCAGGTGCTTCTAAATTAGCAGTTGTAAAATTAGTTAAAGAACTTACAGGTTTAGGTTTGAAAGAAGCTAAAGATGTAGTTGATAGCGCACCAAGTAATGTAAAAGAAGGTGTTTCTAAAGAAGAAGCTGAAGGGCTTAAAAAATCTTTAGAAGAAGCTGGAGCTGAGGTTGAACTTAAATAGTTAAACTCGGTTTAAAGAATTAGGTTTAGGTCTTGGGTTTAGTCGCCCAATGACCTAAACCATTTTTCGTATAACAAAAGTCTACCTTGTGTAATTACATAATAGTCTTTTAAAACAAATTCATTTTACCCATTACGAGGAAAAAAAATTAACAGATAATAAAAAAGTAGTTATCTTAAATTGGTTTTTAAAGATGTAATGGTTGTAAAAGGAAAGTATAAATAAATTAATATTTGTACCAAAAAATTACTTTTTTAATCAAAATTTTGTCCATTGATGATAACAAATCAGACTGAAAGATTGAATTTTGCCTCTACAAAAAATATTCCTGATTATCCAGATTTTCTAGATGTTCAGGTTAAATCGTTTAAAGATTTTTTTCAATTAGAAACTAAATCTGACGAAAGAGGCGACGAAGGGCTTTACAATACCTTCATGGAAAATTTCCCAATTACTGATACAAGAAATAACTTTGTATTGGAATTCCTTGATTATTTTGTAGATCCACCACGTTACACAATTCAAGAATGTATAGAAAGAGGTCTTACTTATAGTGTGCCCTTAAAAGCAAGGTTAAAACTATATTGTACTGATCCAGAACACGAAGATTTTGAAACAATTGTCCAGGATGTATATCTTGGTACAATTCCTTACATGACACCAAGTGGTACCTTTGTTATTAATGGTGCTGAGCGTGTAGTTGTATCTCAATTACACAGATCACCGGGTGTTTTCTTTGGTCAATCATTCCATGCAAATGGTACAAAATTGTATTCTGCCAGAGTAATTCCTTTTAAAGGTTCTTGGATAGAATTTTCTACAGATATTAATAGCGTAATGTATGCTTATATTGATAGAAAGAAAAAATTACCAGTTACCACTCTTTTTAGAGCAATTGGTTTTGAAAGAGATAAAGATATTCTAGAAATTTTTGACCTTGCTGAAGAAATTAAGGTTTCTAAAACAGGTCTTAAAAAATATGTCGGTAGAAAATTAGCTGCCCGTGTATTGAATACATGGCATGAAGATTTCGTAGATGAAGATACTGGTGAAGTAGTTTCTATCGAGCGTAACGAAATAATCCTTGATAGAGATACAATTATCGACAAAGATAATGTGGAAGAAATCATCGATTCTAACGTTAAATCTATTTTGTTGCATAAAGAAGATGCTAATCAAGGTGATTATGCCATCATTCACAATACGCTTCAAAAAGATCCAACAAATTCTGAAAAAGAAGCTGTTGAGCATATCTACAGACAATTGCGTAACGCAGAACCGCCTGATGAAGAAACTGCTCGTGGGATTATAGATAAATTATTCTTTTCTGATCAACGTTACAACTTAGGTGAAGTAGGTCGTTATAGAATGAACAAAAAACTTGGTTTAGATATTCCAATGGAAAAGCAAGTGCTTACCAAAGAAGATATCATTACCATTGTAAAATATTTGATCGAATTGATCAACTCTAAAGCAGAGATTGATGATATTGATCACTTATCAAACCGTCGTGTTAGAACAGTTGGAGAACAATTGTCTCAACAATTCGGTGTTGGTTTAGCTCGTATGGCTAGAACTATTAGAGAGCGTATGAACGTTAGAGATAACGAGGTGTTTACACCAATAGATTTGATTAATGCTAAAACATTATCATCTGTTATCAACTCTTTCTTTGGAACAAACCAGTTGTCTCAGTTTATGGATCAAACGAATCCACTTGCCGAGATTACGCACAAAAGAAGATTATCTGCACTAGGACCAGGTGGACTTTCGAGAGAAAGAGCAGGTTTTGAGGTACGTGACGTTCACTATACGCATTACGGACGTTTATGTCCAATTGAAACTCCTGAGGGACCAAACATTGGTTTGATATCTTCTCTTGGTGTTTATGCTAAAGTAAACGGAATGGGTTTCATCGAAACACCTTACCGTAAAGTAACAAATGGAACTGTAGATTTAGTTTCCACTCCTGTTTACTTAAGCGCAGAAGAAGAAGAAGGAATGATGATTGCTCAGGCAAATATCCAAATGGATGCTACAGGAAAAATTACTGCCGAAGACGTAATTGCGCGTCAAGAAGGTGATTTCCCGGTAATTGAACCAACAAAAGTAGATTATACTGATGTTGCTCCAAATCAAATTGCTTCTATCTCCGCTTCTTTGATTCCTTTCTTAGAACATGATGATGCGAATAGAGCCTTGATGGGATCTAACATGATGCGTCAGGCCGTACCATTAATTCGTCCTGAAGCTCCAATTGTTGGAACTGGTTTAGAGCGTCAAGTTGCTTCTGATTCCAGAGTTTTAATTAACGCTGAAGGAGATGGAGTTATTGAATATGTAGATGCGAATATTATCACTATCAAATACGATCGTTCTGAGGAAGAAAGAATGGTAAGTTTTGAGCCTGATGAGAAAACATACAATCTAATTAAATTTAGAAAAACCAATCAAGGAACAAGTATCAACTTGAAACCTATCGTAAGAAAAGGGGACAGAGTGGTTCTTGGACAAGTATTATCTGAAGGATATGCGACCCAAAATGGTGAATTAGCTTTAGGTCGTAACCTAAAAGTTGCATTTATGCCATGGAAAGGATACAACTTCGAGGATGCGATTGTAATTTCTGAAAAAGTAGTTCGTGACGATATTTTTACCTCTATTCACGTTGATGATTATTCATTAGAAGTTAGAGATACTAAATTAGGTAACGAAGAATTGACGAACGATATACCAAACGTTTCTGAAGAAGCTACTAAAGATTTAGATGAAAATGGTATGATCAGAATTGGAGCCGAGGTTAAACCTGGCGACATTCTTATCGGAAAAATTACTCCAAAAGGAGAATCAGATCCTACTCCGGAAGAGAAATTGCTTCGTGCAATCTTCGGGGATAAAGCAGGTGATGTAAAAGATGCTTCATTGAAAGCGTCTCCTTCTTTACATGGTGTTGTTTTAGACAAAAAATTGTTCGCAAGAGCAGTAAAAGATAAACGCAAACGTACGCAGGATAAAGATGCTTTAGGCGCTTTAGAAATGGAATTCGAAACTAAATTCGTTGAATTAAAAGACAAATTGGTTGAGAAACTTTTCTTAATCGTTAACGGAAAAACATCTCAAGGTGTAATGAATGATTTGGGTGAAGAAGTTTTACCAAAAGGTAAAAAATATACTCAAAAAATGCTTTATGCAGTTGAAGATTTTGCTCACTTAAGTAAAGGTCAATGGGTTGCTGATGATGCAACTAATAAAATGGTTAATGATTTAATTCATAACTATAAAATTAAATTGAACGATTTACAAGGTGCATTACGTAGAGAGAAATTCACTATTACTGTTGGGGATGAATTGCCTGCAGGAATCTTGAAATTAGCGAAAGTATATATTGCCAAAAAACGTAAACTGAAAGTTGGGGATAAAATGGCGGGACGTCACGGTAACAAAGGTATTGTTGCTCGTATCGTTCGTCATGAAGATATGCCTTTCCTTGAAGACGGAACGCCAGTTGATATCGTGTTGAACCCATTAGGTGTACCTTCACGTATGAACATTGGTCAAATTTATGAAACTGTTCTTGGTTGGGCTGGACAAAACTTGGGTAGAAAATTTGCTACACCAATTTTTGACGGAGCAACTCTTGATCAAATCAATGAATTGACTGACGAAGCTGGAATACCACGTTTTGGACATACACATTTATATGATGGTGGTACAGGAGAACGTTTCCATCAAGCGGCAACAGTAGGAGTTATCTACATGTTGAAACTTGGACACATGGTTGACGATAAAATGCACGCACGTTCGATAGGTCCATACTCATTGATTACTCAACAACCACTTGGAGGTAAAGCTCAATTTGGAGGGCAACGTTTTGGAGAGATGGAGGTTTGGGCACTTGAAGCTTATGGAGCATCAAGTACACTTAGAGAAATCTTGACTGTGAAGTCTGATGATGTTATCGGTAGAGCTAAAACTTACGAAGCAATCGTTAAGGGTGAATCTATGCCAGAACCAGGATTACCTGAATCATTCAATGTATTAATGCATGAATTGAAAGGTCTTGGACTTGACATTCGTTTAGAAGAATAAATAAATTTTGTCAACTGTAGAGACGCGATTAATCGCGTCTCTACTTTGGCATTTATATAAGTTTTTAGGATTTATACCCGTAACCCGTTCCGATTTTTTATTTAGACCCAATCGGTTTTATAAATAGCACTTCAAAATTTTTATTGAAGTTTAGAGAAGTAATTCGAGGTAATAGTTTAATGATTTAAATCTTTTTTTGGGCGATTCGCTTAAAAATAAATCATAAATCTAAAATCAATTTTTAATTGCAAATAAATCAATAGTAAAAACTATGATGAATAATAGAAATAATAACAATAAAGATAAAAACCCTGTAAAAAGGTTTAATAAAATCTCAATAGGACTTGCTTCTCCTGAATCTATCTTGAAAGAATCAAGAGGTGAAGTATTGAAGCCGGAAACTATCAACTACAGAACGCACAAGCCGGAGCGTGACGGACTTTTCTGCGAAAGAATTTTCGGACCAGTAAAAGATTTTGAATGTGCTTGTGGTAAGTATAAAAGAATACGTTACAAAGGGATCATCTGTGACCGTTGTGGTGTAGAAGTAACTGAGAAAAAAGTACGTAGAGACAGAGTAGGTCACATCAATCTTGTTGTGCCTATTGCTCATATCTGGTATTTCCGTTCGCTTCCAAACAAAATTGGTTATATCCTTGGTCTTCCATCTAAGAAATTAGATATGATTATTTACTACGAAAGATACGTAGTAATCCAAGCTGGTATTGCTAAAAATGCAGAAGGAGAATCGTTGCAAAGACTAGACTTTTTGACAGAAGAAGAATATTTAAATATTTTAGATACGCTTCCTGCTGACAACCAGTATCTTGATGATTTTGATCCAAATAAATTTGTTGCCAAAATGGGAGCAGAGTGTATTATGGATTTATTAGCAAGAATTGATCTTGATGCTTTGTCTTACCAATTGAGACATAATGCTAACAATGAAACGTCTAAACAACGTAAAACAGAAGCGTTAAAAAGATTACAAGTTGTTGAATCTTTCCGTGAGTCTAACTTGAACCGTGAGAATCGTCCGGAGTGGATGATTATGAAAGTGGTTCCAGTTATCCCACCAGAATTACGTCCACTTGTGCCACTTGATGGAGGTCGTTTTGCAACTTCAGATTTAAATGATTTATACCGTCGTGTAATTATCCGTAACAACCGTTTGAAAAGATTAATGGAGATTAAAGCTCCAGAAGTTATCTTGAGAAACGAAAAACGTATGTTGCAGGAATCTGTAGATTCACTTTTCGATAATACGCGTAAAGCTTCTGCAGTAAAAACAGAATCAAACAGACCATTAAAATCATTATCTGATTCCCTTAAAGGTAAGCAAGGACGTTTCCGTCAAAATTTACTTGGAAAACGTGTGGATTATTCTGCTCGTTCGGTAATTGTTGTTGGACCTGAATTGAAATTATCTGAATGCGGTATCCCAAAAGATATGGCAGCAGAATTATACAAACCTTTCGTTATCCGTAAATTGATAGAAAGAGGAATTGTAAAAACTGTAAAATCAGCTAAGAAAATAATAGATAAGAAAGAGCCTGTAGTTTGGGATATCCTTGAAAATGTAATCAAAGGTCACCCAATATTACTGAATCGTGCTCCTACTTTGCACAGATTAGGTATCCAAGCATTCCAACCAAAATTAATTGAAGGAAAAGCAATCCAATTGCACCCTTTAGTTTGTACTGCATTTAATGCGGATTTTGATGGGGATCAAATGGCAGTTCACTTGCCATTAGGACCAGAAGCTATTTTGGAAGCACAACTATTAATGTTGGGTTCTCACAATATTCTGAATCCTGCAAATGGTGCTCCAATCACGGTACCTTCTCAGGATATGGTTTTGGGTCTATACTATATGACCAAAGAACGTTTATCTACTCCTGAGCTTAAAATTTTAGGAGAAGGAATCACTTTTTATTCTGCTGAAGAAGTAAATATTGCTTTGAATGAAGGTAGATTAGAATTGAATGCTCGTGTGAAAATTAGAGCAAAACATTTTAATGAAGCAGGTGACTTGGTGTTCCAAATCATACAAACTACTGCAGGTCGTGTATTATTTAATGAAGTAGTACCGGAAGCAGCTGGATATATCAATGATGTATTGACTAAGAAAAACCTTAGAGATATTATCGGACACGTTTTAAGCGCTACCGATGTACCTACAACTGCGGCTTTCTTGGATAACATGAAAGATATGGGTTACAAATTTGCCTTCAAAGGTGGATTGTCATTCTCTCTTGGTGATATTAGAATTCCAGATCAAAAACCTAAATTAATTGCAGACGCCAGAGAACAAGTTCAAGGTATTTCTGTAAATTATAATATGGGTCTTATCACTAATAACGAACGTTACAACCAAGTTATTGATGTTTGGACATCTGCGAATGCTCAACTTACAGAGTTAGCAATGAAAAACATTAGAGAAGACCAACAAGGTTTCAACTCGGTGTATATGATGCTTGATTCTGGAGCGAGGGGTTCCAAAGAACAAATTCGTCAGTTAACCGGTATGCGTGGTTTGATGGCTAAGCCAAAAAAATCTACTGCTGGTGGTGGTGAAATTATTGAAAATCCAATTCTTTCTAACTTTAAAGAAGGTCTTTCTATCCTTGAGTACTTTATTTCTACTCACGGTGCACGTAAAGGTCTTGCGGATACGGCATTGAAAACTGCCGATGCAGGATATTTAACAAGAAGATTGCATGATGTATCTCAAGACGTTATTGTTAACATCGATGATTGTGGTACACTTAGAGGTGTTGAAGTATCTGCATTGAAAAAGAATGAAGAAATAGTTGAAACTTTAGGAGAAAGAATTTTAGGACGTGTTGCATTGCAAGACGTAATTAATCCTTTAACTAGTGATGTTTTAATTAAATCGGGCGAGCAAATTACTGAGGTTATTATGAAAGCAATTGAAGCTTCTCCTATCGAGAAAGTGGAAGTGCGTTCACCATTAGTTTGTGAAGCTTTAAAAGGTATTTGTGCTAAATGTTACGGTAGGAATTTAGCTACCGGTAAAATGACACAAAGAGGAGAAGCAGTTGGTGTAATTGCTGCTCAATCTATTGGAGAGCCGGGTACACAGTTAACATTACGTACATTCCACGTTGGTGGGGTTGCAGGTGGTATTTCTGAAGAATCTAGTATTGTTACCAAATTTAACGGTAAACTAGAAATTGAAGATTTAAAAACTGTTAAAGGTGAAGATAGTGATGGTAATGCAGTTGATATTGTAGTATCTCGTTCATCTGAATTGAAATTAATCGATGAAAGAACTGGTATCTTATTAAGTACAAATAATATCCCTTACGGTTCAAGTATCTTCGTTAAAGACGGTCAATCTGTTGTTAAGGGTGATGTGATTTGTAAATGGGATCCATATAATGGAGTTATCGTTTCTGAGTTTACCGGTAAAATTGCTTACGAAGATTTAGAGCAAGGTCAATCATTCATGGTTGAAATTGATGAGCAAACTGGTTTCCAAGAAAAAGTAATTTCTGAATCTAGAGCTAAAAAATTAATTCCAACTTTATTGGTTTACGGTAAAGACAATGAGCTAATCCGTTCTTATAACTTACCGGTTGGAGCCCACTTGATGGTTGAAAACGGTGAAAAAATTAAAGCAGGTAAAGTATTGGTGAAAATCCCACGTCGTTCTTCTAAATCAGGAGATATTACAGGAGGTTTACCTAGAATTACAGAGTTGTTAGAAGCTCGTAATCCTTCAAACCCAGCTGTTGTTTCTGAAATCGATGGAGTTGTTTCTTTTGGAAAAATCAAAAGAGGAAACCGTGAGATTGTTATCGAATCTAAATTTGGTGATATTAGAAAATACTTGGTTAAATTATCAAGCCAAATTCTAGTTCAAGAAAATGACTTCGTAAGAGCAGGGGTGCCTTTATCTGATGGTGCAATTACTCCGGACGATATTTTAAGAATCCAAGGACCAGCAGCTGTTCAACAGTATTTGGTAAATGAAATTCAAGAAGTATATCGTTTACAAGGGGTAAAAATCAACGACAAACATTTTGAAGTAGTAATACGTCAAATGATGCGTAAAGTAAGAGTACAAGATCCAGGTGATACTTTATTCTTAGAAGATCAATTAATTCACACTAAAGATTTTATCGTTCAAAATGATAAATTATATGGTATGAAAGTAGTTGAAGATGCTGGAGATTCTAGCGCTTTAAAAGAAGGGCAAATTATTACGCCTCGTGAATTGCGTGATGAAAACTCTCTTTTGAAACGTACAGATAAAAATCTTGTTGTAGCTCGTGATGTTATTACTGCAACTGCAACACCAGTTTTACAAGGTATTACAAGAGCATCACTTCAAACGAAATCGTTCATCTCTGCTGCATCTTTCCAAGAAACAACTAAAGTATTGAATGAAGCTGCTGTTGCAGGTAAAATCGATTACTTAGAAGGATTGAAAGAAAATGTAATTGTAGGACATAGAATCCCTGCCGGAACGGGTATGAGAGAATATGATCATACAATTGTAGGTTCGAAAGAAGATTATAATGACATGATGGCTAATAAAGAGGAATACATTTATTAATTCTCACCTTAACCCTCTCCTTCGGAGAGGGGAATGGAAAAAAATAAAATATTTATGAGCAATTCAAATCAACAACAAGAACAGATCAACATTGAGTTGGATGAAAAAACTGCTGAAGGGATTTATTCCAATTTGGCAATAATCAATCATTCCTCTTCAGAATTTGTTTTAGATTTTGTAAGTATCATGCCTGGTATTCCTAAAGCTAAGGTAAAATCAAGAATTGTCTTGACACCGCAACATGCCAAAAGATTGTTGAAAGCAATTGGAGAAAACATTCACCGTTTTGAAGCAGCCCACGGCGAAATAAAAGACACCGAACAACCTCCTATTCCACTTAATTTTGGTCCAGCAGGACAAGCATAGTAATAGAAAGGCTCCAGAAATGGAGCCTTTTTTTTGTTTATTTTTTTAATGAAGAGCTTTTCTTAAAAGATAATAATTTTAATCTGTTTCATTTTATCCTTATTTAAGAAGAACAGCAGAAAGATTGATTAAGGTGCCAATAATATAAATTAAGCCGTGTTCATATTCAAATTTTGTCGCTTAGACGGGTATAATGGTGGTTCATCGAAAATATTTTTTATTAGAAAGTTAATGGTATAGTTTCGTATCAGAATAAGAGAAACATCTTATTTAATTTAATAAAAAACATACAAATGAATCATTTTTCAAAACATAATAGAAATAAAAAGATTAACAACGTTTTTATGTTGTTGGTAATTATTTTATTATCTAATGTTTCTGCTTTTGGTCAATCAACTGAAAATAATTTAGCTGCTAATGCTATTGAAGTTGTAAGTGTTGCAAAGCAAAATAATGTTTCGACAAATACTACTTCTAATAATATGAATTTTGTGCTTTGGTTCATGGGTTCTAAACAAGATCCAAATAATACTATTTCTACTGAAGGTATAAATACGAAAAAACAAGTTATTACTTCTGGAACAGCTCCAAACCGTTTGTTAATCAAAGCTTTTTTGAAAAAAGCAGTAAATTTAGAGAGTTCATTAACTTAAGATTAAATTGATTTTTAATCCACATAAAAAAAGAGGCTGTCCGAAAAGTAATTTCGGGCAGTTTTTTTTGTTTTCAATCTTGATTATCAGTGTTTTTAAGTACTAAAAACACTGATAATGCAGCCCGTTTTCAAATATCATTCAGTTCATCAACAAGAACTTTTTCCGTTGAATTTAAATGATTTAATCTCAGAAAATCATTCCGCTAGATTAATAGATTGCGTTGTTGAAAGATTAGAAATCCCTGATATTATCTCACAATACAAAGGAGGTGGAACTTCTAGTTACCACCCTAAAATGCTGTTTAAAATATTATTTTACGGGTATTTAAACAATACTTATTCTTACAGAAAATAGCTCCATTAAGGAAAACATTTACTTTATGTGGCTTTCAGGTGGTTTGCAACCTGATTTTAGAACCATAAATGATTTTAGAGACAGAAATTAAAAGGAAGTATTGAAAAACTGTTCAGTCAACTCGTTGAAATGATGGTTGATTTAGAACTCATTAGTTTAGAGAAGCAATTTATCGATGGGACTAAAATAGAAGCCAATGCGCATAAATACAGTTTTGTTTGGAAAAAGCAGTTGAGAAAAATAAAGAAAGACTTCAAGGTAAAATTGATGCTGTTTTAGCAGAAATTGGTCAAGACATCGAGTCGGACATTATATGTTCTCATAATCAAAAAGATACAAAAAATAGATAGTCAGAAGTTTCAAGAAAAAATCCGTGAGATTAACCAAAGTTCAAAAAAGGAAAAGCTGCGTAAACAGCAAAACAAATCACTCGAAAAATTAGAAAGCGAACAGCTGTCAAAATTTAAGGAATACAACATGTCCCATACTGAAATAGCGACACACAATTTAATTTGTCTACCCTAAATAATTTATTGCTGTTAATGGACTAAAATACTTATTAAACATAATAATTTTAATTTGTTAGGGAAATTTAAATGATTTATATAATTTAAAGTGTTAATTTTAGCTATATTTATTTTTGAAAAAAGGGGTGTTGTAATATGAAAAAGAATTTTTTTGTTTGTTATTTAGTGTTGTTATCCATAACTGCTTGGTCTCAAAAACCAGTTGAAAAGTATAGATTTGTTAAAATAAAAGAAAGCATTTCCCAAATTGGCGTACCTACAATAATTCAAGACCATTACGGTTTTATTTGGCTAGGTACCAGTGGAGCTGGATTAAATAAATTTGACGGCAGTGATTACAAAACCTATAAATTCAAACCAAACGATCCTTCCTCCTTAAGTAATAATACTATCAATTGTTCTTATCTTGACCATAAGAACAGATTGTGGTTTGGTACGGACGAAGGACTCAATTTATACGACTACAAGAATGATTGTTTTAAAAGAATTCTTTTAACGGAATTCAATAAAAATAAAAGAAACGTTTTGGTTAAAAGTTTGAAAGGAGATAATAAGGGGAACTTATTTATTGGTACTATAGAACTAGGATTATTCAAGTTGGATTTAAATAATTTTAAGGTTGAAAAAATACCATGTCAAGAATCTAACTTAACTTCAACGATTACGATAAATGCGCTTCAGGTAGATTCTAAGGGAAAGGTTTATGCTGGAACTGATAGAGGTCTTAAAGAGTATGACGCTAAAACAAATTCACTTAGACGTTCTGTTTTTAAAAATAAAGAAGGGGTTAAGTCCATTAATGACCCTGTCCATACTTTATTAATAGAAAAAAATAATATATGGATTGGAACTGTGTCTACAGGCTTATATAAAATTAAGAGGAATGATAATAGTAATGATCATCTATTTGAGATAGATCATTTTCAAATTTCACAAAATCGTATTTTATCCATTATTAATCTACCCGACAAAACTTTAATGTGTGGTACGGAGAATGAAGGGTTATTTCATATTGACTCCAATGGGAAAATTTTAAATCATTATTTATCAAGTAAATCCGAAAGAAAAAATATTCTATGTAATTCTATTTGGTCTTTATTTGTGGATCGTAATGAACGGATATGGATCGGGTATTATAATGCAGGAATCGGTGTTTACGACAAGTTATATGATAAGTTTGAAAATCTAGAAAGCATTCCTGGTATTCCTAATTCATTACAAATAAGCTCTGTTACTGCTATTGTAAAAGATCGTTTTAATAAATTTTGGATAGCTATGGATGGTGGTGGTATCGATGTTTTTGATCCTAAATCAAGTCAGTATACTCATATTGGTTCTGCAGAAAACAAGGTGTTTTCTGGGCTGACCGATAATTATGTCGAAGCATTACTTATTGACAGTAAACAAAATATATGGGCTGGTACCTGGAATGGAGGAATATATTTTTTAAAGAATGGCGGTAAAAAATTCATTAATTACACTGTAAAAAATTCAGGTGGAGGTTTAGCCTCCAATAATATTATAAGTATTACGGAAGATTTAGAAGGAACTATTTGGTTTGCTAGTCGGGATAAAGGGCTGCATTCGTTCAATCCAGCTACAGGAAAATTTATAAATCACAGATCGGAGCCATTTTTAAAATCTGGTATTTCAGATAGTTATGTGTCTAAAATATTGTTTGATAAAAAAGGTAATCTTTGGGTAGCGACAACAAATATAGGTTTGTTTAAGATTAAAAAGTTAGCAGGGAATACGTTTTCTATAGTATCAATGGCTAATAGGATGGCTAAAGAATTTAAAAATTATGCGAAAACGAACGTTATTTTGTCACTATACGAAGGAGAAGACGGTTCAATATGGATTGGAACAAAAGGAGCTGGTTTGTGTAAATATAGTGGTAAAACAGATCGTTTTAAATGGTATAACAAAGGAAGTGGTTTAGAAGCCGATAATATAGTGGGTATTATTGGAGATTTAAAGGGAAATATTTGGCTAAGTTCAAATTCAGGGGTTACAAGATTTGACGTTAAAACCAATACGTTTACTAGGTTTACAAAAAATGATGGACTTCTTTCTAATGATTTTAACCGAAATGCTGCTTTTAGAGATGAACAAGGAATTATTTATTTTGGTAATTATTTTGGATTAGATTATTTCAACCCTTCAAATATAATAGTTAATAATGTTTTACCATCGTTATATTTAACAGGTTTTAAGTTATTTAATAAAACGGTTAAGACAAATCAGAAAGGGTCCCCCCTTCAAAGCGTTATTGGTGAAACGAAGAGTATTACTTTAAATAATACAGAATCTGTATTTACTATTGAATATACAGGTATTAACTATACAAGACCCGAAAAAAATCAATATGCTTATTATCTTGAAGGTTTGGAAAAATCATGGAATTATGTTGGTAGATTAAAAAGTGCCACGTATACAAATTTGGAACAGGGTAATTATATATTCAAATTAAAATCTGCCAATAGTGATGGTAAATGGAATAAAGAAATATTAGAACTAAAAATAACTGTTTTACCACCTTGGTGGAAGTCAAATATAGCTTTGTTCTCTTATGTTGTTTTCTTGCTTTTGGGGGGCTATTATTTTAATAAGATGATGCTTAGTAGGTTGAATAAAAATAAAGGAATCATTCTAGAACAAAATAAAAGAGTGCAAGAAAAGGCTTTAAATGAAAAAAAGTTTCAGTTTTTCACTAATATATCCCATGAATTAAGAACACCTCTTACCTTAATTATGAACTCTATTGACGATATTATTAGAGATGATACCTTAAACCTTGCAACACGAACAAAAGAAAAGCTTAATATTATTCATAAAAACACCAATAGACTTTATAGATTGATTAACGAGCTATTAGATTTTAAGAAACTGGAATCAAATAAATTAAAGGTTAAAGCTGTGAAATTAAATTTAGTGGATTTTATTAAAGATGTTGTAATCCATTTTAGAGAAGAATTATCTATCAAAGGAATAGAATTTGATCTAGATTCAGATGTAGCAGATCTATCAATTTGGAGTGATGCAGATATGTTGGAAAAGATTATTTTCAATATACTATCAAATGCGATTAAGGTTACACCAAATGGTGGGACAATCAATATCAATCTTCAATCAACGGATAAGTTATTCCATTTACCTTTAGTGAATAAAACTGAGGGGGTAAAAGCGGTAGAGATTATTATTTCTGATACGGGTCCGGGCATTGAAAAAGGAGAATTGGAAAAAATATTTGAGCGGTTTTATCAAGTTGAAAATTTAAATAAAAGTTATTACGGAGGTACAGGAATTGGTTTAGAATTGGTTCGAGATTTTGTTAGGTTACATAAAGGCGAAATTGAAGTTGACAGTAAAGTAGGAGAAGGAACTACTTTTACAATCATATTGCCAATAGGTAAGTCTCATTTTGATGATAATGAAATACTTTTAGATAGTGTAGAGGTTCAAGTTAAAAAGGAACAAGCACTTACAAGTTTTGAAAAAGAAAAAGAAAAGGAAAAGGGAATTGATATAGAGGAAAATCTACATAAATACACATTGTTAATAGTAGAAGATAATTACGAACTTAGAGATTATTTAAAAAAAGAACTTGAAAATGAGTACAAGGTTTTAGTTGCTAATAATGGGAAAAGTGGAATTGATTTAGCTAATGAGTTTCTTCCGGATATTATATTAACAGATGTCATGATGCCAGAGATGGATGGGTTCGATTTTTGTAAAAATATAAAGAGAGATTTAAGAACAAGTCATATACCTGTATTAATGCTTACTGCCAAAACTGAAATCGAAGATAGAATAGAAGGTATTGAAGTGGGTGCAGATGCTTATATGGTTAAGCCTTTTGATATGAGGCTATTAAGGTTGCGCTTGTCCCAGTTAATAACTAGCAGGCAGTTAATTTTTAATAAATATTTTAGTTTAATTAGTACAGTGCCTGAGGGAATTAAAACATTATCCTTAGATAAAGAATTTATTGAGAAAGTGTTAAACTATATTAAAGAGAATATAAGTAATCCGGATTTAAATGTAGAATCACTTGCTACTCAATTAAAATTGAGTAGAAGCCAATTTTATAGAAAAATTAAAGTGCTCACCAACCAGACCGCTAATGAGTTTTTAAGAAATGTTCGACTTCAAAAAGCAAAACAAATTTTGGAAAAGGACAATGTAAGTATAAGCGAAGTATGTTATAAAACTGGATTTTCTTCCCCTTCTTATTTTACAAAATGCTTTAAGAGTTATTTTGGTATATTACCTACAGATGTTAAAATCAATAAAAACGAGCTTTGATGATTGGTTTAGTCGATTAGAAAATCAGTGTAG
This sequence comes from Flavobacterium arabinosi, assembly GCF_048158725.1. Lineage (NCBI taxonomy): Bacteria > Pseudomonadati > Bacteroidota > Flavobacteriia > Flavobacteriales > Flavobacteriaceae > Flavobacterium > Flavobacterium arabinosi. The sequence goes on along the minus strand of NZ_JBLNKX010000002.1, from coordinate 180,368 downwards.
AATCCTCATTTTTAAACCCACTAAGTGCAATATTCCAAAAAGGGTGTAAGTTGAAATGGATATGTAATAAAAATGACACGCTCCCCAAAAGTGTGTAAGTTAAAAAGTTAGGCTTCGATTTTATAATCGGAGCCTTTTTTTAATATAAGGATAAATTGGTTTAAAACAATTGCCCAATTTTGAATCGGCATGAACTATTTTTTGGTTACTTCTCTTAAAGCCAAAAAAATACTGATTTTAGAACTGCCTAATCCGTAGGGAATGGCAATTTGTTTTTGGTGTGTTTTCGGATTTTACCAATAAGATTTTCAATTAAATTGTAGCATAAATGATTTTTCAGATTACAATTGTAAAGTCAAAAAATACCGTTAGCTCCTCCCAGTTATCGTGCCAGGATTTGAGAACATAAAAATATTTACTTTCCCATTTGTCGGTAAAATCGTTTAAAGTCAGCTCTGCGGCTTTTTTGGTTGGAGCGTTATGATAGTTTCATATCGGCAGTAAATTGATTACGGTTCTTCCCCTATTTGTGTTTTGGATATCGGAAAAACACTTCTGTCTTCAACAACACTAGTTTTTAAATCGGTTAAGAGATTCATCCAAAAACTGCTGCTTTCGTATTTGCCGAACCGCATCCCCAAATCTTCTTTTTTATCCTTTTCTGTTGGGGCGTAAGGTTTAAAAGGTGGTTTTGTTGATGACTTTTGAGCCTTCTCTAACATTAAAAACAATGCAATCCATCCAAATAATTAATTAAAGGCCTTCTATGATCTATTGGATATATAAATCAATCAATTATAGAATCGAATTATGATAGAAGGTCGTTTATAAAGGGATATTTATAGTTAAAATGGAATTTAAGACTATAAAAATTGTTGCATCGACTATAAAAATATCGCTTAAAGGTTAGTTAAATAGGTAATAGCTTTAAAAATTATAGTTATTGCTTTAAAATTGATATTTTAATTTTTGGATTTTCTTAACATTTGTCGAACTATGGAATTTAAATTTTCTTAATGGAATTAATTTGTTGAAATACTACTATTTAGATGCTCTCATTGCATTTTTATTATTCACATTGATCCTTTTTTTAAAATTAAATCTCATAGTACTAAAACTAACCAAAAAAAAATTTTTATGAAAAACAAACTGCTAAAAAAACTAATACTTCCAGTATTCTTATTATTTGGAAGTATTATTTATGCTCAATCAGTATCGGGTACTGTATCCGATAAAACAGGTCCTATTCCAGGTGTTAATGTATCGGTTAAAGGTACTGCTGCAGGAACACAAACAGATATTAATGGGGCTTATGAAATCAATGCTAAGAATGGAGATGTTCTAGTCTTCACTTTTATAGGTTTTAAATCTCAAGAGATTAATTATAAAGGGAAATCTCCAATTAATGTAGTGTTGGAAGAGGATTCAGCTGTTTTAGACGAAGTTGTGGTTGTAGGTTATGGGGTAAAGAAGAAAAGTTTAGTAACAGGGGCAATTTCTAGTATTAGTGCTGCTGATATTCAAAATTCTTCGTCAGCACGTGTTGAGTCTGTGTTGCAGGGTAAAACATCAGGTGTTACCGTTGTGTCTTCTTCTGGGGCTCCAGGTTCTGGTTCTAAAGTTAGAATTAGAGGTGCTGGTTCTAATGGAAATTCAGATCCATTATATATTGTTGATGGAATGAAAGTAAGTTCTATAGATAATATTTCTCCAAATGACATTGCTAACATGGAGGTTTTAAAAGATGCAGCATCTTCTGCAATTTATGGTACACAAGGAGCAAATGGAGTTATCATTATTACAACTAAACAAGGTAAGCCTGGAGAAACAATAGTTAGCTACAGTACTCAATTAGGTACTCAATCCGTTAGGTCTAATATGAAGTTGATGAATGCGTCTCAATTTGTAACCTATTTCCAAGAGGCAGGAAGAACCCAGATAGTTGATAACGGCATTAATACAAATTGGATCGATGAAACTTTTAAAAATGCCGCTACACAAAGACATGATTTAAGTATCTCTGGAGCTAACGAGAAAACGTCTTTCTATTTTTCAAGTTCATATATGGATCAAGATGGTGTTGTTGGTAAAGATTCAAACTATAAAAGATTTACAGGAAGACTTAATCTTAAAACTCAAGTCAATGATTGGCTAGAATTAGGTTCTAATATAACCTATTCAAATATAGGGTCTTCGCCTATTACTGAAGATAATTCAACAGCTGGAGTTGTAACTCAAGCTTTAGTTATGGATCCATTAACGCCAGTGATTTATGCAGGAACTTTACCACAAAGAGCTTTAGCTGGAGTAGCTGCAGGAACAGCTATGACAGATGGTAATGGGAATGTTTACGGATACCCAACTTATGCAACGGGTGAGGCTGTCAACCCTGTGGGATTAGCAAATTACACATTTAGAGGAGGTATTGATACGGATAAAATTTTAACATCGGTGTTTGCTAAATTGAATTTAGCGGAAGGTTTATCATTTACCTCTAGATTCGGATATGAAAGAACCAATACGTTTGATAATAGATGGACCCCTATTTGGGTTGTATCGTCAGAAGCTCAAAATCCTACTGTAACATTAAACAATCAGATTTCAAGAAGTTCAAAATGGTTATGGGAAAATTTTGTGAGCTACACTAAAGAATTTGGTAATCATAATATAACAGGATTATTGGGGTATTCATCTGAGAAAACTAAGAGTCCATTTTATTCTTTACGCGGATCGCAAATTCATGATCAAACGGACCAATTTGCATACTTTGACTATGCAAACCGAGATAATGATGTAATTGGTGGTAGTATTGTTGAAAAAAGGGGAAGCTCAGTTTTTGGAAGAATTTCATATGATTATATGGGTAAATATTTATTAGAAGGCTCGTTGCGTAACGATACCTCTAGTTTTTTTCCGACTTCAAAAAAATCGGGGTATTTCCCGGCAGCTTCTGCAGGATGGTTAGTATCTAAAGAAAATTTTTGGGCAGAAGGCTCTAAAATTGATTATCTAAAACTACGAGCTAGTTGGGGACAAAATGGTAGTGATAACAATTTAAGTACTTACATAAGCAGTTTAATATTTCAAACTGTAGCAACAGAAACTGCTTTAACAGTTCCAGTTGTTTACGAAGGTGCAAGTGGTATTACTCCAGGGAATTTACCAAATACTAATTTAGAATGGGAACGTTCTGAACAATTGGATTTGGGCTTAGATTTACGAGCATTAAATAATAGGTTAAATTTTTCAGTTGATTATTATGTTAAAACAACTAAAAATTTACTTCTTGTAAATGGAAATATCATTGCGCCTCCATCTTTAGGTGTAGGAGTTCCTTCTATTAATGCAGGAACAGTTGAAAATAAAGGTTTTGAATTTGAAATGGGGTACAGTGATAAAACAGCGGGTGGTTTTAGTTATGGCATAGACCTTAATTTGTCAACCTTGCATAACGAAGTTACTGATATCAATTATGTAGGTGATAATGGTTTTATAATAGGTGCACTTGCACCACAAAATAATGATGGTGTAACTCGTTTTCAAAAAGGATTACCATTATGGTATTTCTATGGATATAAAACTGACGGTATAGATCCTGCAACAGGAAAAATAAATATTGTAGACACCGATGGTGTAGCTGGAATCACATCAAACGATAAAACAAAAATTGGTTCTCCTCACCCGGATCTTCTTTATGGAGGAAATATTCAATTTGGATATAAAGGTATTGACTTAAACATTAGAGTTCAAGGTACGCAAGGGAATGATATTTTTGAAGCTTACCACCAGACTTCAAGACCGATTACCAATAAACCAATTCAATTTTTTAATGGTAGATGGCAACAGGCAGGAGATATTGCATCTTATCCTGCTGCGCAATATGCAACATCTGCATATGATACTGATTTAGTAGTAAATGATGGTTCTTATATGAGAATTAAACAAATTCAATTAGGATATAACTTCTCTAAAGAAGTATCTAATAAGTTGAAATTGAATAAACTAAGAACTTATGTGTCTTTAGACGACTATTTTACCTTTACTAAATACAATGGTTTGGATCCTGAAGCAGGAAGTTTTTCTGATAATAGTATAGGGGTAGATAGAGGATTTTATCCAATAGCTGCTAAAATATTATTTGGTTTGTCACTTGAATTTTAATAAAATAAAACATTAAATATGAAAAAAATAATATATAGTGTTATGGTTATATTTTTAATAACTGTATCATGTAGTTCAGATTTTACGGAGGTAACTCCGGTAGGTGTGCTGGAGAGTACAACTTTCTTTAATAGTGAAAGTAATACGGAAGAAGCTTTAATTGGATTGTATGACCTTGTGCAATTTAATAATGCTCAGGCCTGGAATTCAGCTTTTATAATTAAAGTACTGCCGGGTGATGAGGCTAATGCCGGTGGTGGTAATGCAACAGATCAAAAACAATTACAAGAAATTGATGATTATACAAATATATCTATTTCTAATCCCTCTTTGGAAGGTGTTTGGAATAAGGAATATAAAACAATTGCACTTGCAAACACTATTATAGAAAAGGTTGAAGCAGGAAGCTTGAGCAATAAGACTTTTGCAATTGCAGAAGCAAAGTTTATGAGAGCTTGGTGTTATTTTGAGCTAACAACTATGTGGGGTGCTGTGCCTTTGCGTTTAGAAAATCCCACAACAATTAGCGCTGAAGCTTTTGCCAAACCAAAAAGTCCAAGAGCAGAAATTTATGCTCAAATAGAAGCTGATTTAGTTGTAGCTATTGCTGGTTTGCCAGATAAAAGCGCGGTTAAAAATAATTTTAGAGTTTCAAAAGGAGCTGCTCAAGCATTACTAGGGAAAGTTTTGGTTTTTCAAGGGAAAACTCTTGCTGCAATTCCTTATCTAAAAGCTGTAATAGATAATCCCGCTCATGGTTTAGAGTCAGACGTTTCAAAAGTTTGGTTAAAAGATTCAGAATTTGGAAAAGAGTCTTTATTCGAAGTAGGCTTTCTTACTACAAAAGGGTATGATGCGAATAATGCAAATCTTGCTGGTCGTAATGAAAGTAACATATTTATACAATTAATGGGTGCTCGTGGTGATGGTTACTTTAATTTGACGGGTACTGGATTGAGTAATGGATGGGGCTTTAACTTGCCAACAGCAAAAATATTAAATGCTTTTGATGCTGCAGGTGATGTAACTCGTAAGAAAGTTACGGTAATGAGTGAAGCGGAACTTAATGCATTTGGCGGAAGTTTAACTGGCAGCCCTTGGGACTATGAAGGAGGTATCAGAACAAAATATGCTGCACGTGCTTCAGAAACAAGCAGTACCGGCAACGCCTCTCGTAATTATGGTACAAACTTCAGATTATTTAGATTTGCTGAAGTATTGTTGCTTGCGGCCGAAGCTTATAATAAGGAAGGACAAGATGACAAAGCGAGAATAGAATTAAACAAAATTAGAAATAGAGCTGGATTAGCTGCTGTGTCTTCGACCTTAACAGGTGCAAATTTGTTTAACGCTATTGTAAATGAAAAATTCTTGGAGTTAGCTTTTGAAGGACAGCGTTTTTGGGATTTAGTTAGATGGGGAAGAGCTACTGCAGAGTTATCAAGTAAAGGATATACTGCTAAAAATAATTTATATCCAATTCCTGCATCAGAAATTGCTAAAAATAAAGCACTAACGATTGCAGATCAAAATCCAGGTTATTAATATAATTTGTTAAGTTTGTTTGTTAATGGTGGCTGCCCGAAAAGTGATTTTCGGGCAGTTTTTTTATAAAAAAAGTACACTTTTGTGTAAAATGATTATCGAATCTTTTAAAATTAGTTCCATTATTTTTTATTTTTAAATTAATACTCTAAAATATTTACTATGAAACGTCGTCAATTTCTTCAAAGCACAGCTCTATTTTCTGTAGCAACTTTATTAAACGCAAATGAAATGTTTGCCAAAACTCCATTAGTCAATATACTAGGATTAGGTTTATTCTCTATACCAAAAATGTTAGAAAACAACTTTGATAGTACTTTTGCTATGTTAGCTGAAATGGGATACAAAGAAGTGGAATGTTTTGGGCCTTATGAATTCAGTACTGAAAAAGCAAAAGCTTCATGGAATTCTGTTACACCTAGACTAGGATTTAAAGGGAGTGGCTTCTTTAATAATACAGCTTCTGGTTTTTTTAAAGCAGCAAAATCAAATGGTATCAGTATTCCTTCTATGCATACTGATTTTGATACACTTTCAAATAATATGGGACCATTGGCGGAAGCCGCTCATTTAATTGGGGCAAAATATGTGGTACTTCCTTCCATTCCCGATATTGAAAGAAAAAACTTGGACGATTACAAACGAGTAGCAGAAAAATTCAATTCAATTGGTGCTGAAGCCAAGAAAGAAGGAATTCGTTTTGCCTATCACAATCATGGTTATGGTTTAAACAAGGTGAATGGAGTTATGCCATTAGATATTATTTTTGACCAAACAGACCCTAGCTTGGTTTATTTTGAAATGGATATTTATTGGACAATAGCCGGTGGCGCAGATCCTGTCGAATTATTCAAAAAGCACAAAGGCCGGTATAAAATGATGCATATAAAAGACATGAAAGAAGCAAAAAGATTCTCAGGAGATGGTGGTGATGTTTCACAACGGATTAGCCTTTATCCATATATAACTTCATGTGGTGAAGGCGTGCTGGATTTGCCAAAAATACTTACTGCTGCAAAACAAAATGGTGTTGAGCATTTCTTCGTTGAGCAAGATATGGTACAAACTCCTGAAATAGCATTGAAAAAAAGTATTGATTATTTAAAGACTCTTTAAATTTATAATCGTAATTTTTTAAAAGAGAAGAAGCACATATTAAAAATTGAAAAGCCTCTTCAGTAATGAAGAGGCTTTTTTTATGTTCGCTATTTCAAGCGTATGTTTTGCTATTTATTCAAATTCCGAGGTGAAAAATAATTTGACATTTGGATATTTATTCTGAGTCATTTGAATTGTAAAATCAGAATCAGCTAGAAATACTAATTGTCCATATTTATCATGTGCCAGGAATTTTTGTTTGATTCTCCTAAATTCTTTAAATTCATCACTTTTTAAATCATTTGGTTTTACCCAACACGCTTTATGAACTGGGAAATTCTCATACGTACATTTTGCACCGTATTCATGTTCTAAACGATATTGAATAACCTCATATTGAAGTGCGCCTACAGTTCCAATGATTTTTCTGTTATTCATTTCTAAGGTGAATAATTGTGCAACACCCTCGTCCATTAACTGATCAATTCCTTTGTCGAGCTGTTTGGCTTTCATCGGATCGGCATTATTTATATATCTGAAATGCTCCGGTGAGAAACTAGGAATTCCCTTGAAGCTCATGATTTCACCCTCAGTCAATGTATCTCCAATTTTAAAATTTCCAGTATCATGTAATCCTACAATGTCGCCAGGATAGGAGATATCCACGATTTCTTTCTTTTCAGCAAAGAAAGCATTTGGACTGGAGAATTTTAAATTCTTTTTTTGGCGGACGTGATAATACGGTTTGTTTCTTTCAAAAGTTCCGGAAACGATTTTTATAAAGGCCAGACGGTCTCGGTGTTTTGGATCCATATTAGCGTGGATTTTAAAAACAAAACCAGTCATTTTTTCTTCTTTTGGGTCAACTAGTCGAGTTTCTGAATCTTTTGGTCTTGGTGATGGAGCTATTTGCACAAAACAATCCAGTAACTCTCTTACTCCAAAATTATTCAATGCCGAACCAAAAAATACAGGTTGTAATTTCCCGTCTAAATAATCCTGACGATCAAATTTTGGATATACTTCGTCAATAAGTTCTAATTCTTCACGTAATCTGTCAGCAGGTTTTTGACCGATTATTTTCTCTAATTCTGGATTTTGAACATCAGAAAAAGCAATAGTCTCTTCAATGTTTTTGCGACTGTCTCCACTAAATAAGTTGATGTTTTGTTCCCAAAGATTATAAATTCCTTGAAAGTCATATCCCATTCCTATTGGAAAACTTAACGGAGTAACTGTTAAACCCAGCTTTTGCTCTACTTCATCCATTAAGTCAAAAGCATCTTTTCCCTCTCTGTCTAATTTATTGATGAATACAATAATTGGAATTTTTCGCAATCTACAAACAGCGACTAATTTCTCCGTTTGTTCCTCAACACCTTTGGCAACATCAACTACAACAATAACGCTGTCAACAGCTGTTAAGGTTCTAAAAGTGTCCTCCGCAAAATCCTTGTGTCCCGGAGTATCTAGAATATTTATCTTTTTGTCTTTATAATTGAATGCCAAAACCGAAGTAGAAACCGAAATTCCTCTCTGACGTTCAATTTCCATAAAGTCACTGGTAGCGCCTTTTTTGATTTTGTTGTTTTTTACAGCACCTGCTTCTTGAATGGCTCCACCAAAAAGGAGTAGTTTTTCAGTAAGTGTTGTTTTTCCGGCATCAGGATGTGAGATAATCCCGAAAGTTCTTCTGCGTTGTATTTCTTCTAAAAAGCCCATATTTGTATAAATAGTTTGCAAAAGTACTATTTATAAATGCCAATTAAAAAAATAGTATACTCTTAATTGATTATATGAATTTTGAAGAGGATATTCTTTTAATTTTTAAGATCAATTATAGAATTTTGAAGCTGTTGACCTATAAAAAAAGGGCTACCTTTTCAGGTAGCCTTTAGAATAATTGTAGATTACATGTTAATGGACCAAACGGAATACCCATTTGGGGGACACTGAATTTTTACCCATGTGTCTCCTTGGGTTGTAGGTATCCAAGTTGAGTTACCGGTAAAATCTTTGATTTGAGCATTAGCCCAATTTGTAGGAACCCATCTTTCTTGCCAAGTGGATGAATTATTAATATAAACGATTAATCCTGGATTTCCATTATAGCCGTTTCTTCGAGCAATATACTCATCCGTATCTGCATATAAAATAGAAGTCGTGCCAGTTGCTTTATTGTTGTGAATCCAAATCAGGTTGTTCATTTTTGTTTTATTCAGCCATTCTTCATAATCTCTGTAAAAAATAGTTGGATACCCTTCATGTGTAAGAATATAAGCATACGCTAATTCTTTTTTCCAAATTTCATCTGTGTCATGATTGGTAACGAAAGTAACCGCTTTGTATGGGTTTCTTTTCCACATCATATCATCATTCAATAAAGCAAGGTTGTTTCCGTCAAATGCGTCGTTCATTTTATAATAACAAGCAAAATCAAATACAGAACTATTGGCGTTGTTCGCCCAATCATTCAATGTGTTTACGTTTGAATCCCATAATTCTCCAACAGAAAATCCGCCGACATTTGCATTCCAACTGTTAATAACCCAAGGACCAAAACCTTTTACATAATCAAATCTCCAGCCATCAAAGTGCATGGTGTTTTTATAGTATTTACCCACGCCATCAGCTCTTTTCCAAAGCCAGTCTTGTACATTAGGAACTACATGTGCTAAATCTGGGAATCCTCCAAAAGCGCCTTCGTCATTATTTGCATAGGAATTTTTATAAAAATCAGCACTGGTTCTTGGGAATTTTCCTGAAGCTACACCGGTAAAATTAGTGTAGGTTTGTGTTCCTGTGAAAGGATTGTTTTCTAATTGTCCACCGCTATTGTGATTAATTACGATATCAGCATATACTTGCATGTTTTCAGTATGTGCTTTTGTTATTAAACTTTCTAATTCGGTGCGTGAACCAAATCTGGTTTCTACAGAACCATTTTGATTATAATCTCCAAAATCAAAATAATCAGTTGGGTCGTATCCCATTGAAAATGCACCATTTTGTGCTTTTGATACTGGAGGAAGCCATAGGGAGCCGATACCTGCATTAGACCATTCGGTCACTTTGGTATTGACGGTATTCCACCAGGTTCCTCCCGAAGGTACGTCCCAATAAAAGGCTTGCATCATAACGCCACCTCCGGGATTTGCTACATATTTTCCTGTTAATGAAGTAGTTGTTTTTCCAGTACTAAATGGATGCCCATCATGATGCGTTACGTCTATTACATTGAATTGTGAAGCTGCTGCAGGCGAATCTGTTACTACATCATCATTTGAACTGCACGAATAAAAGCCAATGAATAAGGCTGATAAAAGATAAATTTTGAAATTTTGTTTTTTCATAAAATAAATAATTTAGGTTAAATAATAGATTTGGTTAATAGCAATGAATAATAGAGTAGGATATTAATTCTATAGCATGTGGGTTTTGGCCTTTTTTATTGGTTTAAGGTTGAAGATGAAAACTCAAATTTATTAAAATGATAGTAAGTGAATTAAATAAATGCATTAAATGTAATTTCACGCTATTTATTTGAATAAAATGTTATTTTTTTGCTAATTTATGCAAATTCTTACACGATATGTGTAAGGGTTATTTTAATTCTTTACGAAAACGTAATAGTGTTAAAAACTTTTTAAATAGGAGCCTTAAAATGAGAATTTTAGGCCTCTTTTTGAGTTTTTTTATGTTGTCTAATAAAGTGTTTTAAGGATTTTGAGTCCTATTTAAAGATTTCAAAACAAGTTCGCCTCGGAAATAAATAATTCAAAAAAGAATAGAAGCCAAAAAGATAAAAGAGGGAGTCGATTTAAATAGGTGTATTTAAACTATTTCATTTAGTCTTTAAAGTGCACTTTTAATACGATTTATAAAGTAAATAAGGCGATAGATAAATGCGTTTATAAATTTTTGTTAATAGTAGTAAGGAAACTTGTATTATGTAATTGAATTGTTATTTTTGTTCGTTTTAAATTTAAAGATTTGAAAGTAATTGTATTGTTAAATTCAATTCATTTCTTGATTCTTAAAGTGTATATTTGGCCAAAATTAATATACTCTTTCTCATTCAGATTTAAAGACAGGAAAAACAACGATACTTTACGATAAAAATAAATTAAAAAATGCCATTTAAAAAAATACAAATGAAATTCATAAATAATAAAATTGTACTTTCTTTTTTTCTTTTGCTTTTTTCATGTGTGATTACCAGGGCACAAGAAATTATTAAAGATAGTGCGGTTGTTACTACTAATAAGATACAATCCAATCAAAAACAAAAAATTGACGGTGTAATTGCTACAGTTGGAGATTACATTATATTAGACTCAGATATTGATAAATCTTATTTAGAAATTTCGAGTCAAGGGGGGTCTGTAAAAGATATTACAAGATGTCAAATGTTAGGAAAATTACTTGAAGATAAATTGTATGCGCATCAAGCGATACAAGATAGTGTTAAAGTGTCGGATTCCGAAGTAAAAGGGATGATGGAGGATCGAGTAAACTATATGGTTGAGCAATTGGGATCTTTGGATAAAGTAGTTAAGTATTATAAAAAAAATTCTGAAGAAGAGTTTAGAACTTATTTCTTTGATATTCTAAAAGAACAGAAGCTTACTTCAGAGATGCAAAAGAAGATTATTGATGCGGTCGAAATAACACCTGAAGAGGTTCGTAATTTTTTCAAAACTATACCTGCGACTGAGCTTCCAGTTTTTGGTGCGGAAATGGAAGTAGCACAAATCGTTATTAAGCCTAAAGTTTCCGAGGCTGAAAAACAAAAAGTGATTGACAAATTAAATAGTTTCAAAAAAGAAATTCAGGAAGGTTCCAGTTTTGCAACTAAAGCAGTTCTATATTCGCAAGATCCCGGTTCAAGATCTAATGGAGGGTATTATAAAATGAATCGTAAAACGCCTTTTGTCAAGGAATTTAAAGATGTTGCTTTCGGACTTGCCGAAGGAGAAATATCTGCTCCATTTGAAACGGATTTTGGGTATCACATTATATATGTAGAAAAAATAAAAGGACAGGAAATAGAATTGCGTCATATTTTATTGACTCCAGCAGTTTCTGAAGAATCACTGAAAGAGGCTAAAGAAAAAATTACTTTAATTAGAAAAAGAATTGAGGATAAGGAAATAACTTTTGCGGAGGCAGCAAGAACGTTATCTGAAGAAAAAGAAACCAGAGCAAACGGTGGAGCATTAATCAATCCAAAAACACAGGATACTCGTTTTGAATTAACAAAAATGGATCCTAGTTTATACGGACAAGTTTCCAATTTGAAAGAAGGAGAAGTTACTGCGCCATTCATCGAAGATGAGCAAGGAAAGAAAAAATTCAAGTTGATTACCGTAACCAATAGAATAAACGAACATACGGCTGATTATGCTAAGGATTACATCAAAATTAAAGACTTAGCGCTGAAAGAAAAACAAATCAAAGCGATTGGAAAATGGTTTGATGAGAAAATCAAAGAAACCTACATTAAAATTATCGGTGAATACAGAGATTGTGCTTTTACAAACAACTGGTTGAAAAAATAATTTTTATAAAATAAATAAAAAGAGTTAGCTTTATGAATTCATATCGCTAACTCTTTTTAATTTAAAATACATTCTAAAATGTCTGACGTAGCAGCAATACATAACTTAGTTCAAAAACGAAATGAGCTAAAAAACGAAATAGCAAAAATTATTGTAGGTCAGGATGCGGTGGTAGATCAAATTTTGCTTTGTATTTTTTCTGGAGGTCATGCGCTTTTAGTTGGGGTTCCCGGATTAGCAAAAACATTGATGGTAAATACATTGGCGCAAGCCTTAGGGCTTGATTTCAAAAGAATTCAGTTTACTCCTGATTTGATGCCATCAGATATTTTGGGAAGCGAAATATTAGATGAAAGCCGAAAATTTAAATTTATAAAAGGGCCTATTTTTTCGAATATTATTCTGGCAGACGAAATCAATAGAACACCGCCTAAAACACAGGCAGCTTTGCTGGAAGCAATGCAGGAACGTTCCGTTACTATTGCTGGGGAGAATTATAAATTGGATTTGCCGTATTTTGTGCTGGCAACTCAAAATCCTATTGAGCAGGAGGGAACGTATCCTTTGCCTGAAGCACAATTAGACCGATTCATGTTTGCCATAAAACTCGAATATCCTTCTTTTGCGGAAGAAGTGCAAGTGGTAAAACGCACAACTTCTGATATTAAAAACACAATTAATCCATTATTTACGGCGCAGGAAATTATTGATTTTCAACAATTAATTCGCAGGATTCCTGTTGCGGATAATGTAATTGAATATGCAGTAACACTGGTCAGCAAAACACGTCCGGACAATCCGTTGTCGAATGAATTTGTGAAAAATTATTTAGATTGGGGAGCTGGACCAAGAGCTTCGCAAAATTTAATTTTGGCTGCCAAAGCCAATGCTGCTTTTAATGGGAAATTTTCACCGGATATCGAAGATGTAAAAGCGGTGGCTACCGGAATTTTACGTCACAGAATCATCAAAAATTACAAAGCTGATGCCGAAGGAATTACCGAAGAGATGATTATTGATAAATTGATTTAAAGAGTCGTTTTTAGTCATAAACTAAAAAGTTTCCTTTTGACTCATACAATATCACATATTTAGTAGTATAATTTAGAAAAAAATGAAAAAATAATCTTGGTAAAAAGGTGATTTTGTCTTCTAAAGTAATAATTATACAAATAATCTTTCTGATTTTCAGAATTTTTCAATAAAACACATAATATTTATTCTTTTTATAAATATTATGATTCAAATGGCATCTTTTGCTGATTTTTTTAAATTCTCATCTTTAATTCTTAAGTTTGCATCACAAATAAAATAAACTAATATTATGGCTTTTTTATTTTGAAATAATCAAGGAAATCTGCCATATAAAATTGAAAATACATCATTATGAACACTTATAACGATTACATCAAGGAGATCGAAGAACGAAAAATTCAGGGACTTCACCCAAAGCCAATTGATGGTGCCGAATTGTTAAGCGAAATCATTGCGCAAATTAAAGATTTAAATAACGACTACAGAGCAGATTCTCTTAACTTCTTTATTTATAATGTTGTACCTGGAACTACTCCTGCTGCTAATGTTAAAGCTAATTTTTTAAAAGAAATCGTTCTAGGTCAATCAGTAGTTGATGAAATTACGGCCGATTTTGCTTTAGAGTTATTATCACACATGAAAGGTGGAACTTCTATAAAGGTTTTACTTGATTTAGCTTTAGGTAATGATGTTGCTATTGCTAAACAAGCTGCTGAAGTTTTGAAAACACAAGTTTATCTTTATGAGGCTGATACAGATCGTTTAGCTGAGGCTTTCAAAAGCGGTAACGAAATTGCTAAGGATATTTTAGAGAGCTATGCTAAGGCTGAGTTCTTTACTAAATTACCAGAAATAGCAGAAGAGATTAAGGTAGTTACTTTTATTGCTGGTGAAGGAGATATTTCAACTGATTTACTTTCTCCAGGTAACCAAGCGCATTCAAGATCGGATCGTGAACTTCATGGTAAATGTTTGATTTCTCCTCAAGCACAAGATGAAATCAAAGCACTACAAGCACAGCATCTTGATAAAAGCGTGATGTTGATTGCTGAAAAAGGTACTATGGGTGTTGGTTCATCAAGAATGTCAGGTGTAAACAACGTGGCTCTCTGGAGTGGAAAACAAGCAAGTCCTTATGTTCCATTTATTAATATTGCTCCAATAGTTGCAGGAACAAACGGTATTTCTCCGATTTTCCTAACAACTGTTGATGTTACTGGTGGGATTGGTCTTGACCTTAAAAACTGGGTAAAAAAATTAGATGAAAATGGTAACGTTCTTCGTAATGAAAGCGGCGACCCTATTCTTGAGGAGGTTTATTCTGTTGCTACTGGGACTGTTCTTACAATCAACACAAAAACAAAAAAACTTTATAACGGCGATAAAGAATTGATTGATATTTCTAAGGCATTTACGCCTCAGAAAATTGAATTTATAAAAGCTGGTGGATCTTACGCAATTGTATTTGGAAAAAAACTTCAAACATTTGCATCAAAGACTCTTGGTATTGATATTGTGCCTGTATATGCTCCATCAAAAGAAGTTTCTGTTGAAGGACAAGGTCTTACGGCTGTAGAAAAAATATTTAATAGAAACGCTGTTGGTTCAACTCCAGGTAAAGTTTTACACGCTGGTTCAGATGTTCGTGTAGAAGTGAATATTGTTGGTTCACAAGATACAACTGGTTTGATGACTTCTCAGGAATTAGAGTCTATGGCTGCTACTGTGATTTCTCCAATCGTTGATGGTGCTTACCAATCGGGTTGTCACACTGCTTCAGTATGGGATAATAAATCTAAAGCAAATATTCCGAGATTGATGAAATTCATGAACGACTTCGGTTTGATCACAGCTCGTGACCCGAAAGGCGTTTATCACGCAATGACGGATGTAATTCACAAAGTACTTAATGATATTACTGTAAACGAGTGGGCTATCATCATTGGTGGTGACTCTCATACAAGAATGTCTAAAGGTGTTGCTTTTGGTGCTGACTCAGGAACAGTTGCTCTTGCACTTGCTACTGGAGAAGCTTCAATGCCAATTCCTGAATCTGTGAAGGTAACATTCAAAGGAGAGATGAAAGGGTACATGGATTTCCGAGATGTAGTTCATGCTACACAATCTCAAATGCTTAAGACATTTGGTGGAGAGAATGTATTTCAAGGAAGAATCATTGAGGTTCACCTTGGAACTCTTAATGCTGACCAAGCATTTACGTTTACGGACTGGACTGCAGAAATGAAAGCAAAAGCTTCGATCTGTATTTCTGAGGATTATACCTTGATCGAATCACTAGAGATTGCGAAGGGTAGAATTCAGATTATGATCGACAAAGGCATGGATAATAAAAATCAAGTTCTTAAAGGACTGATTGCTATAGCCGATAAGAGAATCGCCGAAATTATATCAGGTGAGAAACCAGCGCTAAGACCGGATGCAAATGCTAAGTATTACGCTGAAGTTGTTGTAGATCTTGATCAGATTTCTGAGCCAATGATTGCTGATCCTGACGTAAATAATGCTGATGTTTCTAAAAGATATACTCACGATACTATTAGACCATTATCTTTCTATGGAGGAGTTAAAAAAGTAGATCTTGGATTTATTGGTTCTTGTATGGTTCACAAGGGAGATATGAAAATTCTAGCGCATATGCTTAAGAATATTGATGAGCAAGAAGGTAAAGTAGAGTTCAAAGCGCCACTAGTTGTAGCTCCTCCTACTTATAATATTGTTGATGAATTAAAAGCAGAAGGTGATTGGGAAATTTTACAAAAATACTCTGGCTTCGAATTCGACGATAATGTTCCTAAAGCGGCAGCACGTACATCATACGAAAACATGCTGTATTTAGAGCGTCCAGGTTGTAACCTTTGTATGGGTAACCAGGAAAAAGCGGCAAAAGGAGATACTGTAATGGCAACATCTACTCGTCTTTTCCAAGGGAGAGTCGTAGAAGATACTGAAGGTAAAAAGGGAGAGTCATTACTTTCCTCTACACCGGTTGTGGTATTATCTACAATCCTTGGTAGAACTCCAACAATAGAAGAATATAAGACTGCAGTAGAAGGAATTAATCTGACTAAGTTTGCACCTTCTCATAAGTTATTAGTTAAATAATTCACATAATTAGTTAATTATAATTTAAAAGCCTGAGTCTAATGACTCAGGCTTTTTTTGTACTCTATTTTTTTGTATCTTGTATGTTTAAAATAGATTAGTAACAATTATATATAAATCTTATGGCTTTTGATATTGAAATGATTAAAAAAGTGTATGCGAATATGACTAGTCGTGTTGATGCAGCACGTGAAATAGTTGGTCGTCCACTAACTTTAACTGAGAAAATTTTATATAGTCACCTTTGGGATGGCGTTGCTAAGCAAGCATACGGAAGAGGAGTTGATTATGTTGATTTTGCTCCGGATAGAGTAGCCTGTCAAGATGCAACAGCTCAAATGGCTTTATTGCAGTTTATGCACGCTGGAAAGAAAACAGTTGCTGTTCCAACAACGGTTCACTGTGATCATTTGATTTTGGCTAAAAATGGAGCTGAATTTGATTTAGCGGCAGCAAATAAACAATCTAAAGAGGTTTTTGATTTTCTTTCTTCAGTATCTGATAAATACGGAATTGGTTTTTGGAAACCAGGTTCAGGAATTATTCACCAAATCGTTTTGGAGAATTATGCATTCCCTGGAGGTTTGATGATTGGTACCGATTCACATACTGTAAATGCAGGTGGATTAGGTATGCTGGCAATTGGTGTTGGTGGAGCTGATGCCGTAGATGTAATGTCAGGAATGTCATGGGAATTAAAATTTCCAAAATTAATAGGTGTAAAATTAACTGGAAAACTTTCTGGTTGGACTGCACCAAAAGATGTTATCCTTAAAGTAGCTGATATTCTTACTGTAAAAGGTGGAACAGGAGCTATTGTTGAATACTTTGGAGAAGGAGCTACTTCAATGTCTTGTACTGGAAAAGGAACTATTTGTAATATGGGAGCCGAAATTGGTGCTACCACTTCTACATTTGGTTATGACGAGTCGATGAGAAGATACCTTTCTGCAACAGGTCGTCAAGATGTAGTAGATGCTGCTGATAAGGTAGCTTCTTACTTAACTGCTGACCCAGAAGTATATGCAAATCCAGCAACTTATTTCGATCAAGTTATCGAAATTAACCTTTCTGAATTAGAGCCACATATTAATGGTCCTTTTACTCCGGATAGAGGTACGCCAGTTTCTAAAATGAAAGAAGAAGCTGCTGCTAACGGATGGCCAATTAAAGTAGAATGGGGATTAATCGGTTCTTGTACCAACTCTTCTTACGAAGATATGGCTCGTGCAGCGTCTATCGTGAATCAAGCTGTTGAATTAGGAATTAGCCCAAAAGCTGAATTTGGAATTAACCCAGGTTCTGAGCAAATTAGATATACAATCGAAAGAGACGGAATCATCGCTACTTTCGAAAAAATGGGAACCAAAGTATTTACAAATGCTTGTGGCCCATGTATCGGACAATGGGACAGGGCAGGAGCTGACAAACAAGAAAAAAATACAATCGTTCACTCTTTCAACCGTAACTTTTCTAAACGTGCGGATGGTAACCCAAACACACACGCTTTTGTAACTTCACCAGAAATGGTTGCTGCTTTAGCAATTTCAGGTCGTTTGGATTTCAATCCTATTACTGATACTTTAATCAACGATAATGGGGAAGAAGTAAAATTGAGCGCTCCTTATGGTGATGAATTACCTAAAAAAGGATTTGCTGTAGAAGATGCAGGATTTCAAGCACCAGCTGCTGATGGTTCAGGAGTTCAAATCGTAGTTAGCGAAACTTCAGATCGTTTGCAATTATTGGCACCATTCCAACCTTGGGATGGTAAAAATATTTCAGGAGCTAAATTATTGATCAAAGCTTTCGGGAAATGTACTACTGACCACATCTCTATGGCTGGTCCATGGTTGCGTTTCCGTGGTCACTTAGATAATATTTCTAACAATATGTTGATAGGAGCAGTTAATGCTTTCACAGATAAAACCAATTCGGTTAAAAATCAATTGACTGGTGCGTATGATGCAGTTCCTGCAGTTGCACGTGCTTACAAAGCAGCTGGAGTTCCGTCTATTGTTGTGGGAGATCACAATTATGGAGAAGGTTCTTCTCGTGAGCATGCGGCTATGGAACCTCGTTTCTTAGGTGTTCAAGCAGTATTGGTAAAATCATTTGCTCGTATCCACGAAACAAACCTTAAAAAACAAGGTCTTTTAGGATTGACATTTGCTAACGAAGCAGATTATGATAAAATCCAAGAAGATGACGTTATCAACTTTACAGATTTAGTAGATTTCGCTCCAGGAAAACCTTTAACATTAGAATTCGTTCATGCTGATGGAACCAAAGATATCATCTTGGCAAACCATACGTATAATGAAGGGCAAATAGGTTGGTTCGTTGCTGGTTCAGCATTAAACTTAATTGCTGCTGCTAGTAATGCATAAGTAAATTAAAATATTTTATATTCAAAACTCTCAGGGAAACTTGGGAGTTTTTTTGTTTTATGGTTTTTTAGAACAGGGCTATTTTTCATTTTAAATCATATTAATTTGAAGTTAAAATATTGATAATAAAGGTTTTGAAGTTTAAAATGATTGTGCTATTTTGTATCTTTAGTCACTATTAATTTTAAATCTAATTGCGATGAGAATGTTAGTTAATGTTATCTTCCCTATTGAGCCTTTCAACTCAATGGCAAGAAATGGTACAGCTGGTGAGATTATCAGTCGAGTGATTGAAGATATTAAACCAGAGAGTATTTATTTTTCTGAACAAGATGGTAATCGAGGTGCGGTTATGGTAGTTGAAGTTCCTGATGCTTCTGCTATTCCATCTATTGCTGAACCTTGGTTTTTAAATTTTGAAGCCAATTGCGAGTTTAGGATAGCTATGACTCCTGATGATTTAATGCGGGCTAACCTCAGTAAACTTGCAGAAAAATGGCATGATGTTCATGTAATGTAAAGAAAGCGAAAGAACTAAAAGCACCACTTCATATAAAATGGGGTGGTTTTTTTTTTGGAGCTATTTCCTGCTGACCGCTTCAAGCTTTTTCATAAAATTGCTTTTTTCCAAGATAAAAAAGGAGCTTCCACCGGTCGCTCTTTTTTCTCAGGAAAAAAATGCAATTCCATTTCAAAAGGCTTTCCACTTTCATCAGGGCTAGAAATCGGGGAGACGATTTCTTTTGGATTTTACGATTTAAAAAAAAGAAGTGAATAGTATCATTTTAAATAAAATGGAATTTTTTGTTCTAAAAAGACCAAAAAAATGCTGAAAAATAGGCGTTTTCTTTATTTTACACGTTAAAACCAAAAAAAAATATTGTTTTTTAAATTTTATAACTTAAATTAGCTTTTTGTAGATAAATTTTCAGAGAAGCTTTTTTTAATTGTAAACAAATCATCTTCATCAGAATATTTATTTCAGCGCAACAATACATTTGGCTTGTACTGCGTTACTGTTTGAGTAGCTTTTGAAATTCGAACAAAAATTCAATTAGATTTTAAAATGAAAACATTATTGCCCTCTTTTTTGAAAAGAGATACCATTTTTTTTGAATTTTTAAAAAATATAAAATAGTTGAAAAAAGAAACCCTAGCGAGATTTAATAATTATATCCCGAAATTGCTAAGGAGAATAAAAATGGGGTAAGTAATTTGAAATAAATGAATATGAGTTTAAGATTAGTTGTAACATTGTTTTTATTAAATAGTATTGTACTTTTTTCACAGGAAAGCACCAAGAAACATACCATCATAAAAGGGGAAACTATTTCGAGTATTGCAGAGAAATATGATGTAAAACAAAGCGAAATCTATAAATTAAATCCAAAAGTCAAGAATCTATTAAAACTCAATTCAGTCTTATTAATTCCTGTTACTGCTCCAAAAAACACCACTACCAAATCTAAGATTGCAACAAATTATTCCGAGAAAGAACACGAAGTGCTTGCCAAAGAAACACTTTACGGAATCGCAAGACAATACGGAATTACAGTAAAAGAATTAAATGAAGCCAATCCCACATTAGAAACTTCAGGATTAAAAATAGGACAAAAAATCGCAATTCCAGGTAATGCAACTTCAACAGAAATCGCAGTTGCTCCCCCAGCAAAAAAGTCTTCACAAAAAGTACCTGTAGCAATTGAACCTAAAATTGCTGAAACCGAAAGTACTATTGGCGAAAGTACTATTATAGAAGTTTTGCCAAAAGAAACAAAGTATTCCATTACAAAAAAATACGGAATCACAATCAAGGAATTCGATAAGGCCAATCCAACATTAGGAGTTAAATCACTTAGAGTGGGGCAAAAAATTAATATTCCTGCAAACGCATCACTAAAAACTGAAATCGCAGTTGCACCTCAAGAAAATAAAATACAATCCCTACAAGAGCCAACTGTTATGGCTCTACCGATAAATGATTTGTCAAAAGCAGCATTGGTAATTGTTACAAACCCAACAGAAAGTTCAAATACTTCAAATGAAACTATTGTTCGCGAAGTGTTGCCAAAAGAAACAAAGTACGGTATTGCAAAACAATACGGACTTACGGCTCATGAATTAGAAAACCAAAATCCTGAAATTAAATATAATTTTCCAGTTGGCTATAAATTAAACATTCGATCTGCTAATGCAAATAACGAAAATGTAGCAATTGCAGATACTGAAAATGGCAGGCATAAATTTATAAATGATGAAAACGATAACGAGCAATATAAGAACGTCGAAAGCAATAAATGGGAATTTAAAAGTTTTGTAAAACCGGCTTCCAATCCTAACTTTTTAGATGAATTGATTGAAACAGCTTCATCTAATATCGGGACTAGATACCAGTCAGGTGGAACTTCGAAATCAGGCTATGATTGTTCTGGTTTAATGTGTACTACATTTGGAGCTTTCGATATCAAATTGCCAAGAACTTCTATAGAGCAATCCCGTTTAGGAGTTGTAGTCAATGCAGAAGATGCTCAAAAAGGAGATTTAATTTTCTTTAAAACTAATGGAAGAAGCCGCATTAATCATGTTGGAATGGTGGTTGAAGTTTGCGATGGTGATATAAAATTCATTCATGCCTCAGTAGGTGGAGGTGTTGTTATTTCATCTGTGAAAGAGAAATATTATGAAAAAAAATTAACTCAAATCAATCGCGTTTTACAATAATCAAATTTTAGAAAACACATAACTTCTTATATATAATGGAAACTCTTCAGCAAACTGGGGAGTTTTTTGTTTTTTATTAAATGCAATTTCATCTTTAAACTTTTATAGCTTGAATGGATTTACAGTGGTGCCATCGTCTGTTTTAAGAGTTAATACAAAAGAGATAACGATTAATTTCGTATTACTGTTTTGAGTTTTTTATTTTTCCTCGTCCTATTATTGGTCTTATTATTTAGTTCAACATAGAACTTAAATCTATACTACAAAGTTGCAAAAGATACACAAAGAAAACATTACACAATTTAGAAGAAAAGTATCAATTTTCACACATCTGATTAGAAGCGTTTTATTGTTTTTTTGCGAAAGAATAGATAAGAGTCTACATTTTATTACTCACTTTTAAAATATTAAGGACTATAGCTTTTAAAAGTGATAGGAATCTATTTTTCAACGCTGTTTACTTCAATCCAATAGCCATCTGGATCCTGAAAATAAATCTGTTTAATCCCGTCAGCACGAACGTTGATTTTATGAAGCGTTCCTGGCCAGTCAGAATAAGTGATCTTCAGGTTTTCCAATACTTTTACCAGTCCATCAAAGTTCACGGCTTTAAAAGCAAGATGCACGGCTCTATTTATTGTAACGGGATCTTTAATAGTAGAAACTAAATGCAATTCTTTTCCATCTCCCAAAGAAATCCAACGGATGCCTTCTTTTCTCGTAAGATTAGTAATTTCTTTAAGTTTTAAAACGTTAGTGTAAAAATCAACTGAACGATCCAAATCTTTCACTGATAGCGCAGTATGATCCATAGTCAAAGAAAATGAGTTTTGGTCCTGTGCCCAAATTGATCCAGTAAACACGAATATAAGAAGTGAAAAGAGTATTTTTTTCATAGGTATTTAATTTTAGTTTTTTATAAGGAACAAGGTAATGCTAAATCAGTTAGCAGTAAGAATACGATTGATGATTTTAATACAATCATCCGTATTATTAGTATTGGTGTTTATTGCCACACTATTATTATTGTAAGGCGCATACATGTTTAGATTAGGGCGTGAAAACAAACCAACGGTAGGGGTTTGTGAAGCACTGGCCAAATGCATAATCCCACTGTCGGCACCAATAAAAATTACGGTATTTGCAATTACTGACCCAATTTCACGAACGTCTTTACTGTAAAAGGTAGGTGCTTTAAATCCAATTTGTGAAATATTTTCAACAGGTAACACTTCTATAATATTATAATTTGGGTATTCTTTTTTTAATCGATCATAAAATTCTTCCCACCAAGATTCTGAATAGCATTTGTCATCAGTGGCATAAGTAAAAATAGAAATTGTCTTTATATCGTTTTTTACTATTTCTTTCACTATTTTTTGACCTTCAGCAATTTCTGAAAAACTTAGTTTAATGTCTAATGGGGGAACTGGATTCTCATTTTTATTAAATCCTAATTTGGTTAAAAAACTTCTAAATTCGTATACCGGATATTTTGCAATGTTCTCATAATCGGTGTATTTTAATTGAATGTTTTCATCAACTTCGCCAAAAAACTTATATTTTGCATTAGCAAATTGCGCAGATAATCTTCCTGATGAAGAACCTTTATCTACATTTATAACAATATCATAGTGTTGTTTTTTGATTTTTATCCAAACTTGA
Organism: Flavobacterium arabinosi; assembly: GCF_048158725.1. NCBI lineage: Bacteria > Pseudomonadati > Bacteroidota > Flavobacteriia > Flavobacteriales > Flavobacteriaceae > Flavobacterium > Flavobacterium arabinosi. The sequence goes on along the minus strand of NZ_JBLNKX010000002.1, from coordinate 157,069 downwards.
AAGTAAGCTACTAAATTTTTAAAAGGCTTTTTAGGGAGTTCTATAATGTAATTGATGTTTTTATAATTTTGAAAAACAATGGGTGCTAAACCACCTTTTACAAATAGATCAATTTTACACTCTGGAAAAGTAGCGATAACTTCTTGCACTAGCGGCGTAATCAACAAAAGGTTTCCTAATCTATGATTTGGCCTTGAAATTAAAACTCTTTTAATTTCGATTTTTTGAGTCAAATCAATTTTTTGATTTTTTTGTGAACTGCCAATGTTTTTGGTCAAACTGTGTGTTATTATCCTTCTATATTCATTTACTTTTTTTAAGACACTCATGCTTTTAATATTATAGGGTATTGAATTCTTTTTGGTTAAAATTAAAAAGGTTGTATATTCATGAAACAAAATATGAAATAATTAAACACAGCCCAGAAATGTACTACGTACTTGACAAATGTACAATATAGATGGAAATCATTCTGCTTATACCATAAAATAAAAAGAGAACTAGAATTTATATTTGTGCAAAGTCTCCTTCCTAAAGAAGGAAGTGTGATTGTAATTGATTTGGTATCAGATTTTATTTGGTTCAGCTGACTGCTATTAATTCATAATTTACGTTTTACTTAATATAGAATTAATGTAAATTAGCCTTAGATATCATAAAAATAATAGCGATTTCAAAGTGGTATGCATATATTTTGCAATCTTTGAATTCTAAAAAATTAAATAGTATTATGAGTAAGACAAAACTAATAATTAATCGCAATGGATCTATAAAAATAGAAGGTGATTTCGAAATAATGGACTTTGAAGGGAAGGTTTATGGATTAGAGGGGAGAACCGCATTAGGCCTTTGTCGTTGTGGATTATCATCCAACAAGCCTTTTTGTGACGGTTCACATCGTAACAATTTTGAACATGAAGCAGAAGCATTTGATTTGCCGCCAATGAAAACCAATTAAAGAATAAGTTTTCTATTTCAATAAATAAAAAAAGCTACATCATTGTAGCTTTTTTTATGTTTTGTGATGTCTCCTCATTCTAGGTACGGAAAAGAGTTCCGCGATCGGGCGATATATTTGTTTTAAAAAAGTTTATCCCACGGATTATCACTTCTAAAAGGAATGGCAGGAAGTCCTTCTTTGTTGATGAAATTGGATTGGGCAGCTTCGTTCCAACCAAAACGCACCGAAAGGGGATGTGGAACTTCAGAAGCAGAAACGATTATTTTATTGCCCTCTATTTCCGCTTTTGCCGATACAAATTTCCCGTCCAAACCTGCTATACTAAACCAGGTAAGAGGTTTTTTATCACGGCTTGCTAAACCACTTCCTACATTTGAAAAAGTGATTTCAATGGTTTGGTGTACTATTTTCATTTTTTGATAAACAGGTCCGGAACAAACGACATTTTTTTGTCCATACGCTTTATTTGTGGCCACTAGACTTAAACGGCGACCAACTTCCCATTTGTATCCAGGATGCAAATCAGCAATACTGTCGACTAAATCGGTAATTGCAATCATGCTTGTATTCTTTAAATGCAATGCGAGCGCCTGTGATTCCCAGAATTCGGGAAGATTTTCAGTAGTGTGTGGACGAACATCTTTGGCAGTAGAATAATTGTAGGGCGCTATTTGAACAAAATAAAAAGGTAATTTTTTATCTTTCCAATCGTTACGCCAACTTTCAATCAGTGTTTTAAGCTTATAGGCATAACGGATATTTTCGTTCAGAAAACAATTTGATTCCCCCTGATACCATAGAATTCCTTTCAATGTAAAAGGAATTAGAGGTTGTATCATGGCCTCATAAAATTTACCAGGATCGCCACCATCCGCACTTAATTTGTCTAGAATTTTTCCGTTTTTCATTTTAGGAGCCACTTCCATTTTAGAAGCCTGAATCCACGGTTCAATCCGACTACCAGGTACTGCTGCAGAAATCATTCCGATAGGAACCTGTAATTTAGCATATAAGTCTTTCGCAAAATAATAACCAACAGCCGAAAAATCAACCAATGGTCGTCCCATCGCCGCGTCCCAACCGAGATGTTCTGGACTTGGATCCATGTATTTTCGACGGTCAAGAAAAATGCGGATATTGAGATTATTTGCAGTGTTTAAATCATCTTCAGGCGGTCTGTTTCCATTCACTGCTGATTGGAATTTACTATATTTTCGCATAGCATATTCCATGTTAGATTGGCCTGAACAAAGCCAGACTTCCCCAACCAATATATTTTTTAGTAGGATTGTATTTGTCCCTTTAATAGTCATTTCGCGTGGTGTAAACGAAGCTTTCATCGGGTTGAGTTTCACTGACCATTTTCCAGAGTTATCGGCAACCGTTGTTTTGCTTTGTCCAGCAAAAGTGACTGCTATTTTTTCACCTGGACCAGCAGTTCCCCACACAGGTACTTCTTTCAGTTGCTGTAAAACCATATTATGTCCCAGAATTTTCGGGAGCGTAACTTGACTGGAAAGATTGAAAGTAAATAAAAGTAAAACAGTTAAGGATAAGAAAGTCAATTTTTTGGAATGCATATTTTTATAGTTTAAAATGGCACGGGATGACTAAAACGCAGCCCGTGAATAAAGATTATTCAGTATTTTTTTGTGATTGTTTGTATTTTGAAGAAGTTTTTCAGAACAGATGGTGTCATTTGGTTAAGGGATTGTGGCAGGATGAATTACATTCCCGGCCAATATAACACATTGAATTTGTGGCCGTCTGGATCTGCAAATCCAAAAGTGTATCCCTTTTCGAATTTCTGGGGTTCAGCATAAATTTTTCCGCCTGCTTTTTTGACCTTTATGAACCATTGATCAACTTCTTCTATACTTTCAGCGGAAAGAGAAAAAATTACTTCGTTTTGCTTTTCAAGATTTGCCGCCTCACTGTTCGCAAAGCTTTCAAATCTTGCTTTCGCAAAGAAATGAATAATAAATTTATCATTGCCAAAAAAGAAACTCGACAACTCTTCCGTACGATTGCCATTTTTTTTAAAATCTAATTCTGTGTAGAATTTGGTTGTTTTATCTAAGTCATTTGAGACAAGATTCGCCCATATCATTTTAGCTTCCATAAGTTTAAATTTTTAGATATCTATTTGCGAAAACTAAGTTATGACTTTAATGCTTTTTTCTTTGCAAAAGCCATATTGAATTGCGTTTATTGTTCGGATGTCAGAAAAATCGCTGCTAAATTTTTTTAGTGCTTTTTACTGGGGATTCTTGTTGTAGTTCTTGATAGTCGATTGGTATTACTGGCCTAACCATTGTTGTTGCGGTTTGCGTGAGTGATGGAAGCGGCATCCTTTATTTTCTTTCTTTAAGAAAATAAAGATATAGCGCACAGCCCGACCCAGAGTTTTTACGGAGGGTCACGCCCAAAACTTTAAAATTATTGCGCATCCTTTCCTCCATTTTCTTAAATTTCCAAAAAAAGTATATCTTTAGCCAACTAAAACCAAAACCCCAAAACAAAAAATATGGAAGACCAAAAACCAGAAGATTTTAAAAGAGAATTAGGATTGCTTGATGGAACCATGCTTGTGGTGGGTTCTATGATAGGTTCAGGGATATTTATAGTAAGTGCTGATATTGCACGACAAGTGGGATCAGCGGGTTGGTTGATTTTGATTTGGTTGATTTCGGGATTGATTACTATGATTGCAGCTGTAAGTTATGGCGAATTGAGCGCTATGTTTCCAAAAGCGGGTGGTCAATATGTGTATCTGAAAGAAGCATACAATAAACTGATTGCCTTTCTTTACGGTTGGAGTTTCTTTGCTGTGATCCAGACGGGAACGATTGCCGCGGTAGGTGTTGGGTTTTCAAAATTTGCGGCTTATTTGGTTCCGCCATTAAGTGACGAAAATATTCTGTATGAAATAGGTTCTTTCAAGCTCAATGCAGCACAAATTGTCTCAATAATCACCATTATTTTACTGACGTACATCAACAGTCGCGGGGTGAAAAACAGTAAAATAATGCAAACAGTTTTGACGGTTATTAAAATTTTATCGTTGTTTGGATTAATAATTTTTGGATTTATTCTTGCTGCCAAAGCAGAAATTTGGAATGCGAACTGGACAAATGCATTTAGTTCCAGAGCCTTCAACACCGAAAGTGGTTCTTGGATGCCAATAGGCGGAACGGCTTTGTTAACCGGAATTTCGGCAGCGATGGTGGGTTCTTTGTTTTCCAGTGATGCTTGGGTGGGAGTTACTTTTATAGCGGGTGAAATTAAAAATCCAAAGCGAAATGTAGGTTTGAGTTTGTTCTTGGGAACTTTTATCGTTACGATTATTTATGTTCTTACGAATTTGATGTACCTCGCCGTAATTCCTTTGGACGAAATTGCTACTGCAAAATCTGACAGGGTAGCGGTTGTGGCTTCACAATATACTTTTGGTGATATGGGAACGATTATCATTGCGGTGATGATTATGATTTCGACTTTTGCTTGTAACAACGGATTGATTATGGCAGGTGCCAGAGTCTATTATACCATGGCAAAAGATGGTTTGTTTTTCAAGAAAGCAGCAGTGCTTAACGATGCCAGTGTTCCGGCTTGGGCCTTATGGATACAATGTGTTTGGGCTTCGGTTTTGTGTTTGACAGGGAAATATGGTGATTTGTTGGATTTTGTAATTATCATTGTATTGATTTTTTACATCTTGACTATCTACGGGATTTTTATTCTTCGCAAGAAAATGGCAGATGTAGAACGACCTTACAAAGCTTTTGGATATCCATTTCTACCATTTTTATACATAATTATTGCTTCGGCGGTGTGTATTTCTTTGTTACTGACTAAATTTTCTACTTGTGGTTGGGGTGTTTTGATTATGCTGACAGGAATTCCTGTGTATTATATGACGAAACCGAAGGAGTAGTTTTGCAGATTACAGTTTTTTAGATTGAATTTAATACTAAATACTGCGTTCTGATTTCTTGTTTGCGTAAGGGATAGCAGCGGAAATCCTTTTATGAAGCGTAGCGGAATAAAAGATTACAGCGAATAGCCCGACCCGAAGTTTTTACGGAGGGTTACGCCGAAAACACTTTTAATATAGTATAAAAACAGAAAACCCGTCTTGAGACAAGACGGGTTTTTCTAGTGTAGTAAGCACTTGTTTAATGTTAGTTAACTGCGTTTTCTAACACTAACTCTTCATGAAAAGGGAGATTCCAAGCTTCAGCAACTCCTTTGTAAAGGATTTTTCCGTTAGCAATGTTCAATCCTTTTTTCAATTCTTCATTTTCGGCACATGCTTTTTGCCATCCTTTGTTTGCTAATTGCAACGCGTAAGGTAAAGTAGCATTTGTAAGCGCCAATGTTGAAGTATAAGGTACTGCACCTGGCATATTAGCCACACAGTAATGTACGATGTCGTCTATGATAAAAGTTGGGTTTTCGTGTGTGGTTGGTGTACAGGTTTCGATGCAACCTCCCTGATCAACAGCTACGTCAACTACCACAGTTCCCGGACCCATTAATTTCAACATATCACGAGTGATTAAATGCGGTGCTTTGGCTCCCGGAATTAAAACAGCTCCAATAACTAAATCGGCTGTAGCAATTGCTTCAAGGATATTGTAATGATTTGATATTATTGTAGTCACATTAGCCGGCATCACATCAGATAAATAACGCAAACGAGCTAAGCTTACATCCATAATGGTTACTTGAGCACCAAAACCAGCGGCCATTTTTGCAGCTTGTGTTCCTACTATTCCACCACCTAAAACTAATACTTTAGCAGGAGGAACTCCCGGAACGCCACCTAAAAGGATTCCTTTTCCTTTCAATGGTTTCTCTAAATATTTAGCACCTTCCTGAATTGACATACGGCCTGCCACTTCTGACATGGGTACCAATAAAGGCAAGCTACGGTCTGCTTTTTCAACAGTTTCATACGCTAAACATATTGCGCCACGCTCAATCATAGCATGCGTCAATGGTTCAGATGAGGCGAAGTGGAAATAGGTAAATAATAATTGGTCTTTTTTGATCAAAGGATATTCAGAAGCGATAGGTTCTTTTACTTTGATTATCATTTCAGCAATACTGTAAACGTCTTCAATTGTTGGCAATAACTCTGCTCCAGCCTCAGCATATGCCTTGTCGCTAAAACCACTATTTTCACCAGCACTTGCTTGTACATAAACGAGATGACCTTGTTTTTTGAATTCGGCTACACCTGCAGGAGTAAGTGCTACACGGTTTTCGTTATTTTTGATTTCTTTAGGAATTCCGATTATCATAGTCTTGTGTTTAAATGTTTGAATTTAATTGCTTTACAAATTTATATATAAAGAAAATATTATTGTTGTATGCTATTAAATTAAGAAAATATTAATTTTATTTAGTAATTTAGCATAAAATATTTCTGAATATGAGTTTTTTATATTTCTAAAAAGAAAAAAAAACTGCTTTTGTACCTAAAAAAAGAATCTACAAATTATGATATTGGACGAAACTGACAAAAAAATCTTACGTCTTCTTCAGGAAGATGCACATTTGACCTTGAAAGATATTGCCAATCAAATCAACCTTTCGCTGACACCGGTTCATGACAGGGTAAAGCGTTTGGAAAAAGAAGGAATTATTGAGAAGTACGTTTCGATTTTGAATAAAAAGAAGCTGGGTAAAAACCTGACGGTGTATTGCCAGGTTACACTTGTAAAGCAGACCTATGATATCTCAGAAGGATTCAATCAAGCGATACTTAATTTACCTGAAGTAGTGGAATGTAATTTTGTTTCTGGAAGTTTTGATTATATGTTGAAAATCGTATTGCCGGATATGGAAAGTTACCATCATTTTCATCAGAAAAAATTATCTGTTTTACCAGAGGTTTCTTTGATTAACAGCTTTTTCATTATTTCGGAAGTGAAGAGTACAACCGTTTTACCGATTTAATCTATATAAATTTTAGATTGTGATCCAATAAACAAAAAAAATCCGTTTCAATTTAAAGAGACGGATTTTCTATTTAATTCAGGTTGGGTTGCGCTACAAAAATTAAAAAACTAAAATTAAAACTAAAACCGCAACGTACAACCTGTAATCTAAATGCTAGTAATACGTGAAACGTCTTACTTTAGCAATATATTTCGCCAGTCGGATGACTTGGTGGCTATACCCATATTCATTATCATACCAAATGTATAAGACAATATTTTTTCCGTCATTGGAAACAATTGTAGCATTGCTGTCATAAATGGAAGGTGCCGAAGTCCCTACAATATCTGAAGAAACTAACTCATTATTCAACGAATATTTTATTTGTTCTACCAGTTCGCCTTCCAAAGCATACTTTTTCATGATTGTGTTGATTTCCTTAAGCGAAGTTACTCTGCTCACTTCAAGATTTAGAATTACCAAAGAACCATTGGGAACTGGCACTCTGATAGCATTAGAAGTCAGTTTTCCTTCAAGCGATGGTAATGCTTTTGCAACAGCGCTCCCTGCGCCCGTTTCGGTAATTACCATATTTAAGGCGGCAGCTCTACCCCGACGGTATTTTCGATGCATATTATCAACCAAATTTTGGTCGTTAGTGTACGCATGAATAGTTTCCAAATGTCCTTTTACAACACCTAAAGTATCTTCAATAACTTTCAAGATTGGAGTTATCGCATTCGTAGTACATGACGCAGCCGAAAAAATGTTTATTTCATCCGGATTGTATTCATTTTGGTTGACACCATGAACAATATTTGGAACTCCTTTCCCGGGAGCGGTAAGCAAGACTTTATCGGTCCCTTTTGAAACTAAATGTCTGCTCAAAGCTTCATGATTTGTGAATGCGCCAGTATTATCAATAACCAAAGCATTGTTGATTCCGTAAAGGGTATAGTCAATTTCTTCGGGTGCATTTGCAGATATTACATGAACGGTTGTGCCGTTAATAACTAACGCATTATTTTTAGTATCAGCAACAACTGAACCTTGAAAATCACCATGAATAGAATCATAACGCAATAAGGAAGCTCTTTTTTCCAGGGAAGTTGCATCGTTTTTATCCCGGGTTACAATGGCTCTCAATCGCAATTGGTTTCCTTTTCCTGTTTTCGAAAGTAACTCACGAGCCAGTAATCTTCCAATTCTGCCAAAGCCATACAACACTACATCTTTAGGTTGAATTTCTTCAGATGTTTTGGCATCTTTTAATTTGTCTAGTACAAAATGCCTTGTGTCAGGATATTTTTCATCTTCTAAACGGTACTCATAAGTAAGTTTACCAATATCCAGTTTTGAAGGTGGCAAATCTAATTCTAAAACAGCTCTGGCAATTTCTACTGAATCAAACACAGAAATTGGTTTGCCCACGAATTCACCTGCGTATTCATGCAAGTTGATGATTTCGCTAACGTTTTTGTCAATTAATTGATTTCTGAACAAAACCATTTCAATTGATTTGTCATACCATAAATCACTGATGATTTTGATCAATTCTACTCCTGAACGTCTTCTGTCGGCTTGAAAAGAAACTTCTTTTTCGTATGTAATGCTCATGTGAAAATTTGTAAAATAAATTAATGATTTTTTAAATTTTGCGCAAAATTACCCATTTCAATCGATTTCGTAAGCTATTTTATGATTTATTTTTAAAATAAAAAAGCCACCTCGGTTTACAAGATGGCTTTCATTTTGAGATTATAAGTATTAGATTATAATTTTTATAGTTTCTCCGTTTTTATTAATCATCTCAATTCGGATACTTTGACTTTCGTCCTTTTTATCTAAAAGTTTAGAGACTGTTTCTATATCTGTTGCTTTTATATTATCAATACTCAGAATAATATTTCCTTTGAGTTCTTCCTCATATTGTTTCAGGTTTTCGTTAGTAACAGATCTAATTTTAATACCATAGCTCAAATTGAATTTCTTTTTATCAGAAGCATCCAAGTTTTCCAATTCCAGACCTTTGAATTCCGTAGTAAAAAATTCATTTTTACTCAAAATTACCGGAACAATTCTGTTTTTTCCGTCTCTAAGAATGGTTACCTGAACTTTATCATTAGGTCTTTTGGTATTGATATACCCTGAAAGATCGGCATAAGTAGCCACATTTTGGTCATCCAATTTTACGATAATATCTCCTTTTTCAAGTCCGGATTTTTCGGCACCGGAATTTTTAGTCACGTTTTTGATATAAAATCCTTGTGTTTGGGAAATGCCTAATTCTTTCGAAGCAGTTCCATTTAATTCGCCACCTTCAACTCCAAGAATTCCTCTTTGCACATTACCAAATTCCATAATATCCTCAATTATTTTTCGGGCAATATTTGACGGAACTGCAAAAGAATAACCAACATAAGAACCCGTCATGGATGAAATCATCGTGTTGATGCCAATTAATTCCCCGCGGGTATTTACCAATGCGCCACCACTATTTCCTGGATTTACAGCTGCATCTGTTTGTATGAAAGACTGAATGCCACTAGTGCCCAAGTCTCTGGCTTTTGCCGAAACGATTCCTGCGGTTACCGTTGAGGTTAAGTTGTACGGATTTCCTACTGCCAAAACCCATTCGCCTATTTTCACCGAATCAGAATTGGCGAAAGCAGTATACGGTAACTTTTCGTCGGCATCAATTTTCAATAAAGCAATGTCCATTTTAGAATCGGTTCCAATGAGTTTGGCTTTATATGATTTTTTGTTATTTAAGGTGATTTCAATTTCCGAAGCATCTTTTACCACATGATTATTAGTTACAATATAACCGTCTTCAGAAATAATTACACCGGAACCTGTTCCTATTTGTTCTTGCTGTTGCTGTCCACCGTAGCCGTAAAAATATTCAAGCATTGGGTTGGTCACCGTTTTACGCGATACATTTTTTACGTGAACTACCGTATGAATGGTCTTTTCGGCAGCTTCCGTAAAATCAACATTTTCAGCGGATAATCCTACGCGTTTTCCATAGGAATCTGAGGCTACGGTTGTGATTGAGTCTTTGTTATTCGAAAAATAGCCATCATTGTCAAATAATAATTTGTAAGCCCCTAATGTTACGGCTCCACTCAGCAATGATATTAAAAACAGTGTTGAAAATCGTTTCATATTAGAATTCGTTTTTAAATTATTTTAAAGTAAAAATAGCGTTAAATTACTTTTTTATAAAACAGTTTAACGCTCTTTAACAATGATTAACATTTCATTAATAGTTCGTACTTTTGTATATCTCAATTTAAATAAAATGCAAATAGAATTTTATAAATACCAAGGAACAGGAAATGATTTTGTGATGATTGATAATCGTCAGGAGATTTTTCCAAAAGACAATATTCAACTTATAGCCCACTTATGCGACAGACGTTTTGGGATAGGTGCAGACGGACTTATTTTATTGGAAAATGACCCGGATACTGATTTCAAAATGGTCTATTACAACTCAGATGGAAATCCAAGTTCCATGTGTGGCAACGGTGGAAGATGTTTAGTGGCTTTCGCCAAAAAGCTAAACGTTATTGACGACAATACTACTTTTATAGCGACAGATGGGTTGCATCATGCCTCAGTTGCTGACAATGGAATAGTTTCTTTGCAAATGATAGATGTCGAAGAAGTGAAAATTACTCCGGATTATGTATTTATGAATACAGGTTCGCCACATCATATACAATTAGTGGAAGATTTAGAACACTATAATGTCAAAGAAAACGGAGCGAGTATCCGATACGGTGAGTTATATGGAAAACAAGGAAGCAATATCAATTTTGTAAAAAAAATAGATGAAACTACCTTTTCATTAAGAACATACGAAAGAGGTGTGGAAGATGAAACATTAGCTTGTGGAACGGGAGCAACTGCAGTAGCAATCGCGATGAATGTTTTGGGTGAAACAAAAGCAAACTCGATAGATTTGAATGTTGAAGGAGGAAAATTAGTTGTTTCTTTTGATAAAAAGGATGGGCAGTTTACCAATGTTTTCTTGAAAGGACCAGCTGAATTTGTGTTTAAAGGAACTATCGAGATATAACTAAAACCCAAAATCAAGAACCTGATACCTAAATGATAACATTAAAAGGAGAAAATATCTACATCCGCGCACTTGAACCTAATGATTTGGAGTTTGTTTACGCTATTGAAAACGACCAAAGTATCTGGGAAGTGAGTAACACGCATACGCCTTACAGCCGGTTTTTAGTAAAGCAATATTTGGAAAATGCGCATCAGGATATTTATGAAGCCAAGCAATTGCGATTGGCTATTTGCCAAGATCAGGATTTTCCAGCTTTGGGATTAATTGATTTATTTGATTTTGATCCAAAGAATAATAGGGCAGGGGTTGGGATTGTAATTCAAGGCAATGAAAACCGCAAACAGAATATTGGTTCAGAAGCATTAGGACTATTGATTAGGTATGCTTTTCATCATCTGAACCTGCATCAATTATATGCAAATATTGGCATTGAAAATGTAGCAAGTACCGCTCTTTTTACTAAATTTGGTTTCCAAAATATAGGAATAAAAAAAGATTGGAATTTGGTTAACGGCGTTTACAAGGACGAAGCTATCTTTCAATTAATTAATCACACGAGCGTCAGCGAACTGGCGTAGCAATTTTAAAAAATAATTATTTTGAACTTAAAAAAAATTATAACAATCATATCTGTTGTATTAATATCAGTATTAATAGTTTATGGATTTATTTTGTTGCGTCAAATTTTTTCAGCGAATACAAAATTTGCTGACAAAGAACTCTATGTGTACATTCCAACAGACTCTAAATACGAAGATGTAAAAAAAATAATTGCTCCTTATGTCGAAAATATGGACCGTTTTGAAACGGTTGCCAGCAAAAGAGATTATCCTGAAAATGTAAAACCAGGGCGCTTTTTATTCACCAAAGGAATGAATAGTTATGAATTAGTAAAAACGTTGCGATTAAATGTACCGGTGAATTTAGCTTTCAATAATCAGGAACGATTAGAGAATTTAGCAGGACGCGTGGGTTCCCAAATTGAACCCGACAGCTTATCATTGCTGACTACATTTAAAGATTCTGTTTTCTTGAAAGAAAATGGTTTTACCGAAGAAAATGTTTTGGCGATGTTCATTCCAAATACTTATGAAACCTATTGGAATACCTCGGCTGAAAAATTCCGAGATAAAATGATTAAAGAATACAGAAATTTTTGGAATAAGGAACGTGTTGCCAAAGCCGCCAAACAAGGATTAACCCCAATTGAAGCAACTATTCTTGCTTCAATAGTACACAAAGAATCTGTTAAAAAAGACGAGAGACCAAGAATTGCAGGAGTTTACTTGAATCGTTTAAGAGCTCAAATGCCATTGCAAGCTGATCCAACAGTTATTTATGCGATAAAAAAGAAATCAAATGATTTTAATCAGGTTATCAAAAGAGTCTTTTATAATGATTTGACAATGTCTTCACCATACAATACGTATGTAAATATCGGACTTCCTCCTGGGCCTATCGCGATGCCTGATATTACTGCATTGGAAGCAGTTTTAAATCCAGAGAAAAACAATTTCATCTATTTCTGTGCCAGTGTGGAACGTTTTGGATACCATGAATTTGCCGCTACTTTAGCAGAGCATAATAAAAATGCGAAAAAATATTCAGATTGGATAAACAGTCAAGGGATAAAAAGATAGTTTTGATATTTAAAAAACTGCTTTTTTTATTCTGGTTCTTGATTGGGTTTCAAACGGGTTTTTCGCAAAATACAATTGATGCTTTCCTTACACCATCGGATTCTTTACATAAGAAAAGACAAAATACCGTTGTGATCTCTGAAGCGGTATTGGCTTCCGGGATTTTGATAGGTTTAAACCAACTTTGGTATACCGATTATCCAAAGTCTGATTTTCATTTTATAAATGATAATTCGGAATGGCTTCAAATGGATAAATTCGGACATTCTTTTTCTTCGTATCATTTAGGAAGGTTTGGTGCCGAAATGTTACAATGGAGCGGAGCCAGTAAAAAGAACCAATTGGTTTACGGAGCTGGTTTGGGATTTGCTTTTTTGACAGCTGTTGAGGTTATGGATGGATATTCTTCTGAATGGGGTGCTTCGTCAGGGGATATAATTTCAAATGCTTCCGGAACGGCTTTATATGTTTCACAAGAATTACTGTGGAAAGAACAGCGTATAACACCTAAATTTTCTTTTCATACCACACAATATGCAAATCAAAGAGCAGAGATTTTAGGGAGTTCATTTACCGAACAAATTCTAAAAGATTATAATGGACAAACCTATTGGCTTTCGGTCAATTTACATTCCTTTGCTAAAGACTCAAAAATACCAAAATGGCTGAATCTTGCTTTGGGTTATGGAGCCGAGGGAATGATAACAGGAACTAGACAAAATGAGGCTCAATTTCCGACTCTAAATAGACAAAGATACAGACAATTTTACCTGAGTTTTGATGCCGATTTGACTAAAATTAACACTAAATCCCACTTTTTAAAGACTCTTTTTTCAGTTTTAAATACAGTAAAAATACCAGCTCCAACGATTGAAATGGTGCACTTCAACGATGTTAAATTACACTTAATCTATTTTTGATAAACTTTAACTCATTGATTATCAGTATAATTATTTTTTACGTATATTTGCACGTAGAAATTTCTTAACGGGACAGCGTTTTGAAGAAAAACAATTTATGATAAAGAAATGGTATTTTTATACAGGTTTGACAATTATTATTGCCTTTTTAAGCTCGGGTTTTAAGCCCTTTAATTTAGACACCAACTCTTGGTTTCTAGTTCACGAAGAAGATGGATCACACTACTTATTTCCATCTGAAAAACAAGAAGATTACACCAATTTGAATATCCCTTTTACTGGAAATTTCTTTATTGGATTCAAAGAAGCAATCGGATATAGAGAATCTGAAAGCAAATACAAAAAAATTAATTCACTCGGATATTTAGGCAAATACCAGTTTGGTATTGAGACACTAAAATCAATCGGTATATATAATAGTTCCGCTTTTTTGAATAGTCCTGAAATGCAGGAAAAAGCATTTATTGCTCTTTTGGCAAAAAATAAATGGGAACTAAAAAAGGAAATTGAAAAATACGAGGGCACAATAATGAATGGAATCCACATAACGGAATCTGGAATTTTGGCCGCTGCACATCTTGGAGGTGCAGGTTCAGTAAGAAAATATTTGAAAAATAAAGGTAAAAGATATTTCCGGGATGCTTACGGCACTTCAATACGGAGCTACATGAAATCCTTTGGTGGATATGATACTTCTTTTATTGTTGCTGATAGTAATGCCAACATAAAAAATATATAATTTTTACTTTATTCAAACAAGAGGCTACCAAATATATTTTTGGCAGCCTTTTCTTTATTTATTGTTCAAACTAGTATTATTTCATTTTTATAATTTCGCCATCGGGACGAACTACTAATTTAACGATTTCATTGTCTTTTTTAATCTTAACGTTATACTGTTTTTTAATAACGTCCCCTTCCTTTTGTGTATAAAGAAATTGATCGTTTACAATAGCCCATCCGGGATAAGCTCTGTAAATAGAGTAAATTACCTCACTAGGAAGTTTTACATTTTTATACTCTTCAACCACACGGATTAATTTTCCATTCTCATCATAAGTTGCAGATAAAGTCCCTTTTTTGGTACTCAGAACCAAGAGATATTCTTCAAAACCTTCAAAGTCTTTCCCAAGATCATAAGCGATGAATTTTTCTTCTACAGCTTGAACACTTTGATCTGGGTTATTATCCGGAAGATAGACTGAGAAATCTTTCCCTGCTTTTTTGATTACAACTGGTGGTAATTCTGTGATTTTCATCTTTCCCTGAACGGTATCTTTCTTCTGATCTTGTGAATAAGATGGTGCGCATAAACCTAAAAGTAACAAAATAATAAGTAATGATTTCATGATATTTGGTTTTAAATTAATATTAAATAAGATAAATTTTAATGGACAAATAAATGCTCAATGATATTGTTTACTTTTTCTTATTAATAGTGTTAATAAATTGTATATCAATAGCTTAAATAAAAATTATTTTAATGATAATTTTGAAAAATATGTTGACTACAGTAAAATTAACATATTTATTCAGCCCATTAAGTTAATTATTTCTGTATATTATGTTAAAAGTAACTATTCTAAAAGCCCTTTTTTTAATAGGAATACATGCTTGTAATTTAGATTGAAAAACGGGTACAAAAAAACACCAACCTTTCGATTGATGTTTTTTAAAATTGATATAAAAGGAATCTGTTTACTCGAAACTTTCCATCAGTATTTCCAATATCTTGATAGCTGCTTCACTAATTTTTGTTCCAGGTCCAAAAACGGCAACGGCACCAGCATCAAACAAAAACTGGTAATCTTGCGCAGGAATTACTCCGCCTACAACCACCATGATATCTTCCCGACCGTATTTTTTAAGTTCATCGATTACTTGAGGCACAAGGGTTTTGTGTCCTGCTGCAAGAGAGGAAACTCCTAAAATATGCACGTCGTTTTCTATCGCTTGTTTGGCAGCCTCAGCCGGTGTTTGAAAAAGTGGACCAATGTCAACATCAAAACCTACATCGGCGTAACCGGTGGCAACAACTTTTGCCCCACGATCATGTCCGTCTTGCCCCATTTTGGCAATCATAATTCGAGGGCGACGTCCTTCTATTTTAGCAAATTCATCTGCTAATTGTTTTGCTTTTTCAAAACTTTTGTCGTCTTTTATTTCTTTACTATACACACCGCTAAAGGATTTAATTTGTGCTTTGTATCTTCCAAAAACCGTTTCCAGCGCATCGCTAATTTCTCCTAATGTTGTTCTATTTCTGGCTGCTTCAACGGCAATTTCGAGTAAATTGCCTTCCCCAGTTTGAGCACAAAGGATTAATTTTTTTAGAGAGTCTTGTACTTTTTCAGTATCTCGGGTCGCTTTTATTCGGTCTAATTGTTCCAGTTGTTGTTTGCGAACCATTTGGTTATCCACATCCAAAATCTGTAAAGGATCTTCTTTTTCTAATCGGTATTGATTAACGCCCACAATAATATCCTGGCCACTGTCTATTCTTGCTTGTTTTCTGGCCGCAGCTTCTTCTATTCGAAGTTTTGGAATTCCGGATTCAATGGCTTTCGTCATTCCTCCCAGTTCTTCCACTTCTTCAATCAGTTTCCACGCATTTTCGGCAATTTCATTTGTTAAACTTTCTACGTAATAACTTCCAGCCCAAGGATCTACGGTTTTGGTGATTTTAGTTTCTTCTTGTAAAAAAATTTGCGTGTTTCTGGCAATTCTTGCAGAGAAGTCTGTTGGTAAAGCTATAGCTTCATCCAAAGCATTTGTATGTAAAGATTGTGTTCCTCCAAAAGCGGCTGCTGCAGCTTCAATGCACGTTCGAGCCACATTGTTGAAAGGATCTTGCTCTGTTAGGCTCCAACCCGAAGTTTGACAGTGGGTTCGCAAGGCTAATGATTTATCGTCTTTTGGTTCGAATTGTTTTACCAGTTTTGCCCATATCATTCTTCCTGCACGCATTTTGGCAATTTCCATAAAATGATTCATTCCAATGGCCCAGAAAAATGATAATCGTGGAGCAAATTCATCAATTTTCATTCCGGTTGCTAATCCGGTTCTGATGTATTCCAATCCATCGGCTAGCGTGTATGCTAACTCAATGTCAGCAGTAGCTCCCGCTTCTTGCATGTGATAGCCTGAAATAGATATCGAATTGAATTTTGGCATTTTTTTGCTGGTGAATTCAAAAATATCAGCAATGATTTTCATCGAAGGGGTTGGAGGATAAATATAGGTGTTGCGCACCATAAACTCTTTCAGAATGTCATTTTGTATCGTTCCTGAAAGTAATTCGGGTTTTATGCCTTGTTCTTCTGCAGCAACAATATAGAAAGCCATAATAGGTAAAACGGCGCCATTCATGGTCATGGAAACTGACATTTCGTCCAGCGGAATTTGGTCGAATAATACTTTCATATCTTCCACGGAATCAATCGCAACTCCCGCTTTTCCTACATCACCCACTACGCGTTCGTGATCTGAATCATACCCGCGATGCGTAGGTAAATCAAAAGCTATAGAAAGTCCTTTTTGACCAGCAGCCAGGTTTCTTCTATAAAAAGCATTGCTTTCTTCGGCAGTCGAAAATCCGGCATATTGGCGCACTGTCCAAGGTCTGCGGACGTACATTGTTGCATAAGGTCCGCGTAAATTTGGTGCAAAACCAGCTCCGAAATCAAGATGCTTGAGATTTTCAATATCTTGTTCTGAATAGGTTGGTTTTAATTCTATTCCTTCGGCTGTGATAAATCGATCAGTCAATAAAGGGCCATTCTCGACTTCCGACTTTTGACTTTCCAATTGAATATGTTGAAGCGCTTTTCTTTTCATTTTTTAGTAATGAATTATACTGTTTGTAACTATTTTTTAACGGAATACTAAACGCTTAGCTCTCTTTCTCTAATCTTTCCTGTTCTATTTTTTCGGCCAGTCGTTTTTCGATTATTGGCGTAATTAATGTTTTTCTCGGTTTGACTTTTACAAAAGGAAACAGTTCTAAATCGTGTTTCATTTTATCGGCTTTGTTGGGATGTTTGTTTGTTCCCAATAAAATTTCTTTACCATTATCAAATAATTCTTGCGCCGTATCTGCACTTTCCTGAATTTTTCTTTTGATGATTCCGTCATTAAGTTGTTTCAAGAAACCACCATTAGATTCCATATCCTTGAATAAAGCTAACGATTTTTCGGTTAATTGATTGGTAAGGCTTTCTATATAATAACTTCCGTCAGCCGGATTATTTACTTTGTCAAAATAACTTTCATTTTTGAGTATCAATAATTGATTTCTCGCGATTCGATCTCCAAATTCATTGTCTTTATGATACAATGCATCATAAGGTAAATTAGCAATAGCGTCTGCTCCGCCAATGATTGCCGACATACATTCAGTTGTGGTGCGCAGCATATTTACATTATAATCATACAATGTTTTGTTGCGTTTTGTTGGCGAAACAATAATGTTGCAATCCACGTTATGGTTGTATTCTTTGGCTATTAGGTTAAAAAGTAATCGTAAAGCACGCAGTTTTGCAATTTCAAAAAAGTAATTTGTCCCCACAGCAACTTCAAAAACAATGGGTTGATTTATAGATTCAATTCGGTTGAAATATTCATTGGCATGTCCTAAACTGTAGGCGATTTGTTGGACCATGTTAGCACCTGCATTTTGATACAAAGCGGCATTGATGCTTATTAAAGATACTGATGTTGTTGCTGCCGCAAGTAAATTCAACGTTTCAAAATTACTTTTTTCTTTGGTTACAAACCAGTTTCCGTCTTTGGCTAACTGTCCAATTGGGTCCAGATTGCAGAAAATTAGCGTATTGTTTTTCTTGGCAAATGCATCAATTTTTTTTACGAAATCGATTGAGATAAAACTCAAATGGAAGTAAACGGTGACTTTTTCTAAAGGTAATTTCTCCAATAGTTTTGTGACATCAATCGATTCATTTTCTATTGTAAACCGAAGGCTGTCCGCACCACGTTTTAACGTATCTAGCGCTCTTTCAATTGATTTTTCAAAATCATAAACAAATATGTTTTGGCAAATTTTGAATTGAGTTGCTTTTGTAGTAACCGGAAAAGCTTTCTTGAATTCATCTTTATGGTAAAATGGTTTTACCTGAATGTCTTCGGGGGAGTTCCAAACTAAGGTTTCATTATAATCAGCTCCATCGAGTTCAAATTGGATTTTTTGTTTCCATTGTTTGGAAGAAATGGGATTGAAATCATCGAAAAGGTTTGCAGCCATTTTGTTTGTTGATTATTTTATGGTTTTAAATAATTAAAATCTTTAATTACTTGTTTTTTTTTCAATCGTGTCGCCTTCGAATTCAATGATATAAATATCTTCACTATCTTTTTTCATATAGTATTTTTCGCGGGCGTATTTTTCTATTTGCTCTGAATTTTTTAATTCTTTGATGTTCTCCTGATCTTTTTTTATTTCCTCTTGGTAATACTTTTTATTGTCTTCCAGTTCTTCAATTTGCTTGTCCAGAAAACGATGGTCGAAATAGGAATAGTTATCCAGAAAAATCATCCAAGTAGCAAAAAATAACAAGACCCAAATGTACTTGTTACTCAAAAATTTAAACCAAAATTTGTCTTTATACGGATTTGTCATTTTTATTTTTTTAGCCCCGATTACAGTGAAAATCCTTTTTATTTTTTCTTTAAAAATAAAAAGATTGTAACGGAAAGCGGGAAATAGCTCCTAATAATTAATTAGATTAAAATTACAACTAAATTATAGTATTTTTTGATTTATTACCGCCCGAACTACGTCTATGGCTACGGTATTGTATTTGTCATTTGGTATAATAATGTCTGCAAATGCTTTTGTTGGTTCTATAAATTGCTCATGCATAGGCTTTAATGTCGTTTGGTATCTATTGATGACTTCGTGCATATCGCGGCCACGTTCTGCAATATCACGTCTCATACGACGGATTAATCGTTCGTCAGAATCAGCGTGAACATATATTTTTACATCAAATAAATCTCTTAATTCTGGATTTGCCAAAATTAAAATACCTTCTACAATCATCACTTTTCTAGGATGTGTAAAAACGGTATCGTCAGTTCTATTGTGCGTTACAAAGGAATAAACGGGTTGGCTGATGTTGTTTCCTTCTTTTAGTTCTTTAAGATGGGTAACTAATAATTCGAAATCAATAGCCCGCGGATGATCAAAATTGATGAGTGCTCTTTCATCAAATGAAAGCCCGTGGTTTTCTTTGTAATACGAGTCTTGTGAAATAATACCTACTTCTGTCTCCGGTAATTCATTCATAATCTGATGAACTACGGTTGTTTTTCCGCTTCCAGTTCCACCTGCAATTCCTATAATGAGCATAAAAGATGTATTATTTATTTGTCAAAGCAAAAATAGGAATTTAATTGCGAGTGGTTTTTGTTTTTTGAGGAAATGTTGCTAATTTAATATATTTATTGGGCGTTATTAATTAGCATTTTTTTCTACCTTTAGTTTTCTAAAAATCGTAGCATTTTGTACTCACAAATCAATAGAAATATCAGTCGCTATGTGGCTTTTGAACCGAAAGAAATGGAAATTTTCAATTCTTTATTGGAATATAAAACCGTTCCTAAGAAAACGATTCTGCTTCATGAAGGTGAAATGTGCAACTTTGAAGCATTTGTAATCAAGGGTTGTTTCAGGAAATATTATATTGATGCTAATGGTTTCGAAGTTATTCTTCAATTTGCAATTGAAAATGCTTGGATAAGCGATATTTCTTTTAGTATTTATGAAGATAAACCGAGTCGTGTGTTTATCGAAACATTGGAAGATTGTGAGTTTTTTATGTTCAGTCCTGAAACAAAAGAGACTTTATTTGCGAAAGCACCCAAGTTTGAAAGAGCTTTCCGAATATTGATGCAACGCAATCTAGCAGTTACCCAAGATCGCTTATTCAATACCATTTCTAAAACGGCTACCGAGAAATATTTAGAGTTTCTCGAACATTATCCTACACTTTCACAACGCGTTGCCCAGCATTACATTGCTTCCTATCTTGGGATTTCTGCAGAGTTTTTAAGCAAAGTAAGAACCAAAATTGCCAAACTCTAAATTTTCATTGTTTTTCATTTCTTGTCCTAGTTCAATGCATGCGCTTTTTTTTTGACGCAACTTTGTACCATAATATTAAAGAAAAGAACAATGGAAAATACAGATAAAATAAAAGACGGAGTTATCACTCATTCAGTTTTGCACAAAGCCAATACTCGTGGTCACGCCAATCATGGTTGGTTGGAATCCTATCACACTTTTAGCTTTGCTAATTATCACAATTCGGAGCGCACGAATTTTGGTGTTTTAAGGGTTTTGAATGACGACAGAGTTAGTCAAGGAATGGGTTTTGGGAAACATCCGCATGATAATATGGAAATTATTTCTATTCCGCTCGAAGGAGATTTAGAACACCAAGACAGTATGGGAAATACCACTGTAATCAAAGAAGGAGATATTCAGGTTATGAGTGCCGGTACAGGGATTTTTCACAGCGAGTACAATAAGAATAAAGACCAGTTGGTGAAATTTTTACAGATTTGGATTTATCCGAATCAAAAAAATGTAACCCCGCGTTATGATCAAGTTACGTTGAACTTAAAGGACCGTCACAATAAATTACAACAAATTTTATCCCCAAATGCAGAAGACGAAGGCGTTTGGGTTCATCAGGATGCTTGGTTTCATATCGGGAAATTCGACAAAGATTTTTCTACCTCTTATCAATTGAAAAAACCAGGAAATGGAATTTATGCTTTTGTTTTGAAAGGTGATTTCACAATTGGAAACATCGCTTTAAATGAACGTGACGGATTAGGAATTTGGGATACTGATACAATTTCAATCGCTGCAAATTCTGCTGATGCCGAAATCCTTTTGATGGAAGTACCAATGAAATTGTAATCAGATAAAAAAACAATAGAAATAACTAATAATAAATAAATAATACTACTATGTCAACAACAAAATGGGCAATAGACCCAACACATTCAGAAATTGGTTTTAAAGTAAAACACATGATGTTTACTACTATTTCAGGAAAATTTTCAAAATTTGATGCTTCAATTGAATCAGAAGATACTAATTTTGAAAATGCAAAAATTGAATTTACCGGAGCAATCGATTCCATATCTACCGGAAATACAGATAGAGATACCCATTTATTAAGTCCTGACTTTTTTGATGCAGCGCAGTTTCCAGAAATCAAATTCACAGCAACTTCATTTACCAAAATTAATGAAGGTGAATATGAATTGGTTGGAGATTTAACCATGCATGGCGTTACAAAATCAGTAAAACTGGCAGCAGAATTTAGTGGATTAATGAAAGATCCATGGGGGAACACAAAATTAGCTTTTTCATTAGAAGGAAAAATCAATAGAAAAGATTGGGGACTGAATTGGAATTCAGCACTTGAAACAGGTGGAGTTTTAGTAGGTGAAGAAGTTCGATTGAATATAGAATTGCAATTTATAAAATTATAATTTTCACAAGAACTAAAATAGTAATCTCAAAGAATTAGAATCTTTGAGGTTGTTATTTTATAAAAGTTGAATTATGGAAACTACCAATATTCTTTACATAGGAAGACATATCGAAATTCTGGCAATTGTTGTCCGACTCATTAATTCTAATGAAGATTGGAATGGAGTAGGTGTTATGAATGATGAAGAGGCAAAGGAAATTTTTTGTCAAAAAGAGTTTTCAGTGGTATTATTGGGTTCCGGAATTCAGAAAAAAAGTGAAACTGATTTATGTGTTTTTTTCAAAAAACAAAATCCAAATATAATTGTTGTACAGCATTATGGCGGTGGGAGTGGTTTGCTGAAAAGTGAAATTTTAGTAGCTTTAGAAAATAATAAAAATTAGCACAAACAAAAAAGAGAGTCATTTATAGGCTCTCTTTTTTTTATTTAAAACTATTATTTGTTCTTCTTTGCTTTGATCATCATTTCCAACT
Organism: Flavobacterium arabinosi; assembly: GCF_048158725.1. Classification (NCBI taxonomy): domain Bacteria; kingdom Pseudomonadati; phylum Bacteroidota; class Flavobacteriia; order Flavobacteriales; family Flavobacteriaceae; genus Flavobacterium; species Flavobacterium arabinosi. Next base: position 134,507 of record NZ_JBLNKX010000002.1, on the reverse strand, counting down.
GATCCCAAAGTTCTTCGGGGATAGATTCGAGAATGTTGAATTGTCCGGCGCCTTTGAGCCATTCACCACCATCAATAACAACGACTTCACCATTTACATACGCTGAAAAATCAGAAACTAAATAAGCCGCTAAATTGGCTAATTCCTGATGATCTCCAACACGTTTTAACGGCACTTTTTTTGCCATATCAAATTTCTCGGCTAAATCTCCTGGTAGTAATCTGTCCCAAGCGCCTTTCGTTGGGAATGGTCCCGGAGCAATCGCATTGGAACGAATCCCGTACTTAGCCCATTCTACAGCAAGACTTCGTGTCATGGCCAAAACTCCCGCTTTTGCAGTAGCACTTGGCACCACATAAGCAGAACCAGTCCAAGCGTAAGTCGTTACAATATTTAAGATGGTAGATGATTTTTGTTTGGTGTCAATCCAATGTTTTCCAAAAGCAAGGGTACAGTTTTTTGTTCCTTTTAAAACAATATCAATTACAGTATCAAAAGCATTTGCAGATAATCTTTCGGTTGGCGAAATGAAATTTCCGGCAGCATTATTAAGTAAAACATCTACTTTACCAAAAGCTTTCAAAACTTCCTGTAACATGTTTTCGACTTCTTCGTAATGACGCACATCGCATTGAATAGGAAGGCAGGTTCCACCTGTTTCAGTTTCCAGTTCTGCAGCTGTATTTTTTAGTTTTTCTAAATCTCTGGATGTAATGGCAACTTGCGCACCCAATTCTAAGAAATATTTAGTCATTGCTTTTCCTAAGCCACTTCCACCACCAGTTACGACAATCACTTTGCCTTTTAGCGCATCGTCCCGTAACATTTTATCTGTATAACTCATGTTTTGATATTTTTTTTATTGTAAATATAATAAAATTAAATAGTATGCATGCATAATAAAAAATAAAATTGTTGCTTTTAAATGGCACACAATCTTTTAGCAGCTTCTTCCAGTGTTGCATTGTCTTTGGCAAAACAAAACCGAATTAATTTCAGATCTTTTCCATCAGCATAGAAAGTAGAAATAGGAATAGCGGCCACACCATGTTCAACAATTAGGCGTTTGCAAAAATCAACATCATTTTCATTTGAAATAGCAGCATAGGAAACAACCTGAAAATAAGTTCCTTCGCAAGGCATGAGTTTGAAGCGACTGTCTTTTAATAATTGTCTAAAGTAATCTCGTTTTTCCTGATAGAATTTCCCAATTTCATTCACAGAAACGAAGTCTAAGTAGTCACTAATAGCTACTTGACATATACTATTTACACTGAAAACTAAAAATTGATGGACTTTTTTGATTTCTTTCATAAGGTATTCAGGCGCGACCAAATATCCTATTTTCCATCCGGTAACATGGAACGATTTTCCAAAAGAAGAAACCATCACGCAACGATTGAGTAGTTTTTTTTGAGTATGAGCCGAAATATGTTTTTCTTCGAAAGTGATGTATTCGTACACTTCATCTGATAGAACTAAAATGTCAGGATATTTTTCCAATAGAATTTCCAATGAATCAAAATCGGATTTGGTTAAAATTTTACCAGTCGGATTATGCGGATTATTAATGATAATCATTTTGGTTTTTGGCGTACAGGCTTTTTCGATAATCTCCCAATTTGGTGTATAATCATCGTTTAGTGCTACCCTAACTGGATTTGCGTTGCATAATAGTACTGGTGCTTCATAACAATCATAACTTGGATCTAAAATAAGAACTTCATCATTAAGTTTTACTAAAGCCAGTATTGTGGTGAAAATGGCTTGGGTAGCACCTGCTGTTATTAATAATTCAGTATCAGCTTGAACGGTTCTTTCGTAGGAGCTTTTTACGAGAGTCACTATTTTTGATAATAATGGCTGATAACCTGACATTGGGGTGTATTGGTGTACGTCTTCTTTGGCAAGTTTGGAAACAATAGCTGTTAATCTTTCATCCACAGGAAAGTTTGGAAAACCTTGCGATAGATTAATAGCATTATACTCAGCTGCCATTTTTGACATAACAGTAAAAATACTTGTGGTTATATTTGGAAGTTTACTCATAAAATGATTTCATTTATTACTTGATAAATATAACTCGTTTAGCTATAAGTTTGTTTTTTTGAAGATTAAAATCCAAAAAATATATAGTTGTCTAAGTCTCAAAAAAAAAGCTATCTGAATGATAGCTTTTAATTTATGTTTATTTGTGATTACATTCCTTTGACAATATCCCCATTCGCATTAACAACTAATTTGCGAACGTCTTTGTCTTTTTTTATTCTCAGATTATATTCTTTTTTAATAACATCACCTTCTTTTTGAGAATATAAATATTTGTCATTTACAATTTGCCACCCAGGAAAAGCTTTATAAACGGAATAAATTACACTATTTGGAAGTCTTACGTTTTTATAGTTTTCAACAACCCGGATCAATTTTCCATTTTCATTATAAGTTGCATTCAATGATCCATTTTTGGTTTCCATAATTACTAAATAGTTTTCATATCCTTCATAATCTTTTCCCAGATCATACGCGATAAATTTTTCTTCTAAAGCTCTTACATTTTTATCAGGATTTCTATCGGGTAAATATATAGAGAAGTCTTTTCCAGCGCTTTTAATTACAACCCCAGGTAATTCTTCCATCCTTATATTCCCATCAATATCCTGCGAATACGATGTAAGGGTTATGCTTAAAAAAAGCACAACAATAATAAACGATTTCATGATATTAGTTTTTAAATTATATTCAAGTCATGTCATAGCTATGATTAAAATAAATTTAGTAAGGTTTATCATTTTCTTCCCCTTTTTGTTTTTAATTTATTTAAATCATTATAATTCAAAACATTAGTGGTTATATTTTTTGAATATTAAGTCAAAAAATTATATTGGGGACTAGTAAAGTTAGTGTTTTTTTCAAAGTGATGCAGTTAACTTTTTCTATAAATAAAGTTAATATGTATGGAAATTCAGTATCTATTTTTAGCAAGAAAATCCACTTGTGGCTGTAAATAAAAGGGAAGATTGTTCTGTTTTTTGTTCTATGAAAAATAATCATCCAGTAATGAACATTTTATAGATTCACTTATTATTTTAATTTGTTTTCAGAGCATGGAATGGCAATACTTAGAAAGTATGTTTTCTCGTGTTTCTTTAAATAGCCTATTATGAACGGAATTTTTTAATCTAATAGAAAGCTATTCTGTTCGGATTTTAAATTCAGAAATTAAGCTGTTACATTTTATGAATTATAAAAATAGTAGGGCGGTTGTGTAAATCTACTTGTGTTTTTTTCCAATCAGAAGCGCGCATAGTTTTTATATATTCTGTTGGTAAAGTTATATCCGTTGCGATACAAAGATAGGTTGCAGGATTTAGGGCTTGTAAAATATCCTCCAGCATTTTATTATTTCTATAAGGTGTTTCTATAAAAATTTGAGATTGGTTTTTATCCTGAGATAGTTTTTCCAAGTTTTTAAGAGCCGTTTTCTTTTCCCCTTTTTCAATTGGTAAATACCCATTAAAGGTAAAACTTTGTCCGTTCATTCCAGATGCCATCATCGCTAAAAGAATAGAAGAAGGGCCTACTAGTGGGACAACCTGGATTCCTTTTTCATGTGCCAGTTTTACAATAACTGCGCCGGGATCAGCTACGCCGGGACAACCTGCTTCGCTCATCAATCCTACATTTTTTCCTTCTAATAAAGGTTTGATAAAATCTAAATGCTCTTTAGCTTCAGTGTGTTTGTTTAAAACAAAAAGTTTCAGCTCCGATTGTTTTTTTTCAGGACTAACTCCTTTGATGGATTTTCGGGCTGTTTTTTCGTTTTCAACGACATAGTAATCAATAAAATCAATACTTCTTTTTATGGTTTGTGGCAAGACATCCATAGGATTGCTATCTCCCAATGTAGTTGGTATTAAATAGAGTTTTCCTAAAAGAGAGGTTGATTTCATCCGTTTGATTTTATGTTTTTAAAGGGAATTAAGTGCTGTTTTTTTCTTGTAAAGAGCAGAATTGCTTTTTAAGGAACTATAGATGCTTCGAAAATAAATTTTTAAACCTGAAATATTATTGGTGCTTTTCAATAAGTTTTTTAGCGATTACTTCGCAAACTTCATCAAGCATATTGTAAACTATCTCAAATCCATTTGTTAAACCAAAATAAGGATCGGGAACATCTACATTTTCATTTGGAAATAATTCATTTAAAATGAGGTATACTTTTTCTTTTTGATCTTGGTTTTGAGCGAGCTCGATAACATTCTCGTAATTAGAATTATCCATCACAAAGATATAATCAAAAGTATGAAAATCATTTGCGCTGAATTGACGTCCTTTTTGATTTGAGATATTTATTTTATTTTTTTTTGCAACAGCAATGGAACGATCATCAGGTGAATGACCAATATGCCATGAACCTGTTCCTGCTGAATCTACTGTAAATTTATTTTTTGGGAGTTTTGATGCTAATATACCTTCGGCCAAGGGCGACCGACAAATATTTCCTAAACAAACCATTAAAATTTTTATGGGCATGATGCTTTTTATAGCGTTAATTTTTTATTGATGTCTTCAACAAATTTCTTGAATTGTTTGTCGGTAGCAACTAAATTATCAACGGTTTTGCAAGCGTGTAATACTGTAGCGTGATCTCTGTCTCCAATTTGTGAACCAATGTTTGCCAAAGATGCTTTTGTGAATTTTTTTGCAAAAAACATAGCTAATTGTCTCGCTTGTACAACATGCCTCTTTCGAGTTTTTGATTGTAGCGTTTCTAAATCCAATTGGAAATAATCGGAAACAATTTTTTGAATGTAATCGATAGAAATTTCTCGTTTTACATTTTTTACAAATTTTTCAACAACACTTTTAGCAAGTTCTAAAGTAACTTCTTTTTTATTAAAAGAAGATTGAGCAATCAAGGAAATAATAGCTCCTTCCAGTTCTCTTACATTAGATTTGATGTTTCTGGCAACGTATTCAATTATTTCTTCAGGTATTTCTACACCATCTCTATACAATATATTTTTAAGGATAGAAATTCTGGTTTCATAATCAGGTTGATGCAATTCTGCAGACAATCCCCATTTGAAACGAGATAATAAACGTTGTTCAATATCTTGCATGTCAACTGGTGCCTTGTCTGATGTCAAGATTACCTGTTTCCCGTTTTGGTGCAAATAATTGAAAATATGGAAAAATACATCTTGAGTTCCTGATTTTCCAGAAAGGAATTGAACGTCATCAATAATTAAAACATCAATTAATTGATAGAAGTGTATAAAATCATTTCGGTTGTTTTTCTTTACCGAGTCAATATATTGTTGTGTGAAAATTTCCGCCGAAATGTATAACACCGTTTTTTCAGGATATTTGTCTTTTATTTCTACACCAATAGCATGCGCTAAATGCGTTTTTCCAAGACCAACTCCTCCAAAAATTAATAATGGATTAAATGAAGTTCCTCCAGGTTTATTGGCAACAGCCATCCCAGCAGAGCGCGCTAATCTATTAGAATCACCTTCCAGAAAATTATCGAAACTGTAATTCGCGTTAAGTTGAGATTCAATTTTTAGATTTCTAATACCAGGAATTACAAAAGGATTTTTTAATTCTGGGTTCAGGTTTTTAAATGGAGCATCTACTTCTTGTGGCTTCATAGGAACTCTATTAGCACTTGGCAATTGTTCCGTAAACGGTTGTTTGTTGCCATAAGTGTTTTCCATTCTGATTTTATAGAGTAACTTTGCGTTTTTTCCAAGTTCTTTGGTAAGTGCCACTTTTAATAATTTTACATAGTGTTCTTCTAGCCATTCGTAGAAAAATTTACTTGGAACTTGAATATATAATGCATTATCGGTTAGCTCAACTGATTTGATTGGTTCGAACCAAGTTTTGTAAGCTTGATCCTGAATATTGTCTTTTATGAAAGAAAGACAGTTTTCCCATACTGATTGAGCAGTTTTGTTCATATATTCTGTTAAATTATTTTTATTCGGTAATTATTATCTTACTAAAAAAAGAGTGAAATTTCATCGTTTTTCGGGGTAACAAATATGTGAACAAATTTCTGTAAAAAAAAATATATTGGGTAATAATTTTACGAATTATTGTTGTAAGGCACGTTTTAATTTTTAATTTTTTAATACATAATTAATGAAAGATCATCAAATTCAAGTTCGTGTACGTTACTCAGAAACGGACCAAATGGGTGTTGTATATCATGGAAATTACATCCCTTATTTTGAGATAGGAAGGGTGGAATGGCTTAGAGACAAAGGGATTTCATATAAAAACATGGAAGAAAGCGGTATCGGGTTGCCGATTGTTTCGATGAATATAAATTATAAAAAATCAGCTCGGTATGATGAGTTGCTTACCGTTCATACCACTTTCAAAAGTCAGAGTTCTGTGAAGATTGAATTTGATTGCGCTATTTATAATGAGTCCGAAGAGTTGTTAACAACTGCCCAATTTATTTTGGTTTTTGTGGCCTTAAAAACGGGTCGCCCAACAGCTCCTCCAGATTATATTTTAGAATTGTTAAAAAGGATAGAATAAATTATAAAAACAGCATTTTTGAATAGAAATTAGAGTCGTTTTATATCGATTTCAAACATCAGATTAAAAATGTTGAATATCATATCAGCATTTTTTTTTCGTGTTTTTATTTCGATTTTGCCTATCGGAAGTCCTGAATCTTCATTTATTTCCATTTTCTGAGCCACCATTTCGAGCTTTTTCTCCTTGATTACTCGCATCACTTTGTTCATGTTTTTATAATCAAATGTGATTGAATAATGAATATTTATAGTTTTTTCGACTATTTCGCAAGTTTCAAGGACCACCTGGGCGGTCGTCTTATAAGCAGATATCAATCCACCAACTCCTAGTTTTATGCCTCCAAAAATCCGAACCACCACAATTAATACATTGGTTACGGAAAATGACTGAATTTGTCCGTAAATAGGCATGCCTGCAGTGTTGCTTGGTTCTCCATCATCATTAGCTCTATACGTTACTGTGTCAGCACCTATTTGATAGGCATAACAAAAATGTCCAGCATTGGGATGTTGTTTTCGTAAAATTTCGATTAGTGGTTTTACTTCGTCTTCAGATTGAATTGGGTAAGCATAGCCAAAGAATTTACTGTTTTTTTCTTTGAAAAGTATTTCTGAAGAGGGAAATTCAATGGTGTTGTAAGTATCTTTAAATTCCAAAAGAGTTTATTCTAAATTATTTTTTTGTCAAATAAATTAACGACATCTTCTTCTCCAACTTGTAAATTCCAAACTTGAAACCCTAATGCGAGAGCCGCATCTGTATTTTCTTTTTTATCGTCAATGAATAAAGTGCGTTTTGGAGCCAAATCATGTTTGTTTACCAAATAATTGAAAATTTCAGGATTGGGTTTTCTCATTTCTACTTCAAACGAAAAATAGACTTTTTCAAAACATTGGTAAAAATCACTGTAAAATGAAATTCCGTTTTTTTGCTCGAAAGTTTCTATATGAATGGCATCCGTATTGGACAATAAGAATAATCGGTATTTTTTGGAAAGCATTTGAAGAAATTCCAATCGGTACAATGGAAAATCAAGAAGAATTGCATTCCAAGCTTCAAGAATTTCATTTATGGAAGCATTGGGTATATGTTTTTGAATACCAAGAAGGAAATTTTCACGTGAGATTTGACCCGTTTCAAACTGAATATTTAAATGGTCCAAATCTTCATTCCACTCAGACATACCTAATTTCTGCAAGGCATCCATAGTAGCTTGTTTATTCAAATTGATAAAGATATCCCCAAAATCAAATATAATAGTATTAATCATGGTTTCTAGAAATTATAAGTTCATCATTGCCAATCGAATATTTTTCGAACGGTTTTTTATCTAGTATTGGGGCTTTTGTTCCCGTAGTAAATTGAACGTTTCCAACAAAGATTCTTGCTTCATCCCAAAGGTTTGCGTCAATAAAAGTCTGAAGAGTTTGTCGACCGCCTTCAATAATTACAGATTGAATTTGATGCTGATATAACGCTTTCTCTATTTGTTTCGCTATGTTTTGTTCAAAATCAATTACTTCAAAGATAGTGTTTTCTTTTTCAATTGTGGTTTTCGATTTCGAAAATTGGATAGTTTTAACCTGATTATTAAAGATATGACTGTCTTTGGGAATTCGATTATTTTGATCTATAATTACTCGAATCGGATTGTTTCCATGCCAATCCCGTGCATTTAGTTTCGGATTATCATCAATAACTGTTTGCGTTCCCGCCAGAATAGCTTGCTCTTCAGTTCGCCATTTGTGGACTAATTGTCGGGAATAAACATTGGTAATCCAAACTGGTTTTTTTTCATTTTTTTCTAAAGGTGCAATAAACCCATCCTGACTTTCGGCCCATTTCAAAATGATGTACGGTCTTTTCTTTTCGTGAAAAGTAAAAAAGCGTTTGTTCAGTTCATGACATTCCGCTTCCAGAATGCCAACTGTAACTTGTATTCCGGCTTCAATAAGTTTTTTGATTCCGTTTCCTGCGACTTTTATATTTGGATCAATAGTACCGATAACCACATTTGGGATTTTATTTTTGATGATCAAATCGCAGCAAGGTGGTGTTTTCCCAAAATGACTGCAAGGTTCTAAACTTACATAAATAGTCGCTTTTTTTAATAATGATTTATCTTTTACTGAATTCACGGCATTTACTTCGGCATGCGGTTCTCCAGCTTTTTTATGCCAGCCTTCGCCAATGATTGTATCGTTATAAACAATTACACTGCCTACCAAAGGATTCGGATACGTTGTTCCTAAACCATTTTTGGCTAACTCGATACATCGTTTTATATATTTTTCATGTATTTTCACATTACAAAAGTAGTAATTTTTGAGTTTAGCCCCGAAACTTCGGGATTAGTTTTGAAACTTTAGAAAATAACAATAAACAATTTCTATTTTTGTAAGTAAAATTAGTTTCTGAAATAAAATGGAAGATTACAGCATTAGAAAAATAAAAAAAGAAGACAATCAGGCAGTTGCACAATTGATACGAGCTGTTTTTGACGAATTGAAGATTCCAAAAGTAGGAACAGCCTATGAAGATCCTTATTTAGATTTAATGTTTGAAGAGTACAATAAGCCTAAATCAGTTTATTATGTTGTTGAAAAAGGCGGAAAAATTATCGGTTCCGCTGGAGTAGCGCCGCTAGAAAATGAAGCGGAAACTATTTGTGAATTGCAAAAAATGTATTTCCTTCCAGAAACTAGAGGTTTGGGAATTGGCAGTAAAATGATGACTATTTGTTTGCAAAGTGCGAAGGATTTTGGTTTTGAAAAATGTTACCTCGAAACAATGCCCTTTATGCATGATGCCCAGAAATTATATAAAAAAGTAGGTTTCGAATACATTTGTTCCCCAATGGGAAGCACCGGTCATACCAGTTGTCCGGTTTGGATGTTGAAGGATTTATAAAACTTCAAAATTCTTTGTTCAACATTCCTTGTTCAAACTTTAATTTTTTTAATGTTGAATATTCAATTTGGAATAACGAATTTTGAATCAAAAAACTGAATATTCAATTTGGAATAACGAATATTAAAAACCCAATGAAAATTAAAGAATACAGAACTCAATTTATTAATGAGCTTACTCCAATTTACGATGCCGGTGAAGCCGAAAGTTTTTTCTATTTGATATTAGAAGAGAAAAAGCAATTGAAAAGAATTGACTTGGCGTTACATCCTGATCTGGTTTTTTCCGAAGAGGAAATTGCGGTTTGGAATTCTATTTTGGAACCATTAAAAAAAGAAATTCCAATACAGTACTTATTAGGTAAAACCAGTTTTTATGGTTTGGATTTCGAAGTCAATGACAACGTTTTGATTCCAAGGCCGGAAACCGAAGAACTAGTGGATTGGATTATTAAAAGTAATTCAAAGATTAAAGATTTAAAGATTTTAGATGTTGGAACAGGAAGTGGCTGCATTGCTATTTCATTGGCAAAAAATATTCCTAATGCCCAAGTTTTTGCCATTGATGTTTCTGAAAAAGCTTTGGCTACAGCCCAAAAAAATGCCAAAATCAATGCCGTAAACGTTACTTTTATCAATCAAAATATTCTTGGAACCGAAGATTTGCAACAGCAATTTGATATTATTGTTTCGAATCCTCCTTATGTTCGTAATCTGGAAAAAGAGGAAATCAAGAAAAATGTTTTGGACAATGAACCGCATTTGGCTCTTTTTGTCGAAGATAATGATGCCTTGATTTTTTATAAAAAAATAGCCGAATTAGCTCAAAAAAATCTTGTGCCAAACGGACAATTATATTTTGAAATCAATCAATATTTAGGCAAAGAAATGATGGAGTTGCTCGAAAAAATGAACTTCAAAAACATCGAATTGCGCAAGGATATTTACGGAAATGACAGAATGATGAAAGCAGATTTAAGGGTTTAAACTTCTGAAATCAAAAATCGTTAATCAGCATTCAAAAATCAAAAAAATAGCATAAATGATTTTTTTAATCTGTCCACTACTCGTATCGCAATGCCTCAATTGGATCCAGTTTCGCAGCTTTTACGGCAGGATATAAACCAGAAACGATTGCTACAATAAAACTGGTTATAAACGCTGCCATAATTGCGCCCCACGGAATTACAAACACAAAGGTCATTGCGGTGGCGATTCCAAAACCAATCAAAATTCCAAAAATAATTCCCACCAACCCGCCTAATTGTCCAATAAGTAAGGTTTCTATAAAAAACTGAAAAGCAATCGTAGTTTTTTTGGCTCCCAATGCTTTTCGAACCCCAATTTCTCGGGTACGTTCCGTCACCGAAACAATCATGATATTCATCAAAGCAATCGAAGAACCAAGAACGGTTATTATTCCGATAAGCCAGGAAGCGAGTCCAAGATATTTTGTAATTCCAAGGATTCTATTGATAAGATCATCACTACGAACGACACCGAAATTATTGTCTTTTATCGGGCTTAATTTACGGACCCTACGCATCGTGCTGGTAGCATTATCAATGGCTTGGTCCAATAATTCTTTCTTAGAAACCATGATGCTCATAGTGTAATTGATATTTGGTGCGGTAAAAAGAGAACGAGCTACTTGAATTGGGATTAAAATTCGTAAATCTTGGCTGTTTCCAAAGGTGGAACCCTTTTCTTTTAATACTCCTATGACTCTAAATCGGGCGCCACGAATCGAAATTACTTTATCAATAGGATTCACATCTTTCAGTAATCCTTTTTCAAAATCAGAACCTACTATGCACACATACGCATTGTTATCGATGTCAAAACCGGTAAAATTTCGCCCTGCACTAGTTTCTAAACCAGAATTAGTCATAAAATGTTCATCAACGCCTACAATTGAATTTTCGGGATCGGTTTTAATCGCTCCGAATTTAACTTCCGCCACTGATGTGGCCTTGAAGGACAGGGAAGTTTCAGTAAAAGGATAGTTGTATTTATTTTTGAAAGCCACAGCTTCCGGGTAAGAAATAATAGGATTTATAATTTCACGTTCCTGGCCACCACGGTTTCGGACTTCATTTTCATATTGATTAATATTGAAAGTATTGGCTCCCATCGAAGCAAAATCAGATGAAATTGTGTTTTCTAAAGCCGAAACAACGGTTAATATGCTTACCAAAGCCGTAATCCCAATCGCGATAATTAGCACCGTAAGTATGGTCCGTAACAATTGTGTCCTGATAGAACCAAATGCAATCCGAATATTTTCTTTGAATAATTTTAGCATCATACGAGTTTGACACGAAAATACAATTTTTGTTACAAATTTTCTTTTCAAAAATCCTAATTTATTTTTAGGAGCTATTTCCAGCTTTCCGCTACAAACGAAGTTCACTGAACTCAAATAAAAATAAAAAATACGTGAAGTAATCGGTCAGAGAAAATAATTTGTTTTCAATTGCCTGAAAGGAGCTTCCTTTGGCCGCTCTTTCAGGCAAGAAAACAATATTATTTTTCACTTCCCTATTTTCGCTGTAATCTGGGCTAGGCATCAGGGAATAAAATGCGAAAATTTGTAAACAGATTTATTTTAAAAATAAGATATTTGCAAAAGAATTAAAAATCAAAAATTACAAATTAGGTTTGTATAAATTTTTAATTCGTAATTTTTAATTCATAAAAATGGCATCAAAACCAAGCATTCCAAAAGGGACTAGAGATTTCTCACCAACCGAGGTGGCAAAACGTCAATATATCATTCAGATTATAAAAAGTAATTTCGAGAAATTTGGTTTTCAACCTATAGAAACACCTTCATTTGAAAACTCCGAAACCTTAATGGGAAAATACGGAGAAGAAGGCGATCGTTTGATTTTCAAAATATTAAATTCCGGAGATTATTTGGCCAAAGCCAATGCAACTCATTTAGAAAATAAAGACAGTACAAAATTAACGGCAAGTATTTCTGAGAAAGCCTTGCGTTATGATTTGACTGTTCCGTTTGCCCGTTATGTGGTACAACACCAAAACGAAATTGAATTTCCATTCAAAAGATACCAAATCCAACCTGTTTGGCGTGCTGACCGTCCGCAAAAAGGGCGTTTCAGAGAATTTTTTCAATGTGACGCTGATGTGGTGGGTTCTAAATCGTTGTGGCAGGAAGTGGAGTTGGTTCAACTATATGATACTGTTTTTTCTGCTTTGGGTTTAGAAGGGGTAACTATCAAAATCAACAACAGAAAAATTTTATCTGGGATTGCGGAGGTTATTGGCGCATCAGATAAATTAATTGATTTCACCGTTGCATTGGACAAGTTGGACAAAATAGGCGAGGACGGCGTGAAAAAAGAAATGATGGAGAAAGGCATTTCGGAAGAAGCCATTGAAAAAGTACAGCCGTTATTTAATTTCACAGGAACCATTTCGGAAAAAATAAACCAACTTTCGGTTTTGCTTGCGGAATCCAGTGAAGGAATGAAAGGAGTGGAGGAGTTGCGTTTTATTTGTGACAACGTGATGAAACTTGGATTGTCAACTGCAATTTTAGATTTAGATGTGACGCTGGCAAGAGGACTGAATTATTATACAGGAGCAATTTTTGAAGTGGCTCCGCCAAAATCGGTTGCTATGGGATCCATCGGTGGTGGTGGAAGATACGATGATTTGACGGGAATTTTCGGACTCAAAAACATGAGCGGTGTTGGAATTTCTTTTGGTTTGGACCGAATTTATTTGGTTATCGAAGAGTTGAATTTATTTCCTGAAACCGTAACAGCAACTTCCAAAGCGTTGTTTATTAATTATGGTGACACAGAAGCGTTTTATGGATTGCAAGCCATACAAAAATTAAGAGCTTCCGGAATAAAAGTAGAATTGTATCCTGATAATGCAAAAGTGGCCAAACAGTTTCAACATGCGGATAAACGAGGAATTCCTTTTGCTGTAATTGTAGGAGAGCAAGAAATGGAGTCTAATTCTTTTTCGCTTAAAAATTTAGTGACAGGAGAGCAGGTTTTGCTGGATTTAGAAGGTCTAAAAAAGATACTTTCATAAGTGACATTTAAACATAAAAAAAGCTTCGTTTTGTAAAACGAAGCTTTTTTTAATATAGGGTAATATGAATTAATAATTTTTTAGTGGGCAACCTTTTGTGTTTTCTTTAAAAAAACATTAACAAATTTATGTAATCTTTATTAATATAATCTTAAAATTATATTAAAATTTCAGCACAATGTATTAAAATTATTTTGCTGAAATTGTTTCAAAACAAAAGAGTGTTTTAATAGTAAGATGACAATTTGACATTTTATAAGATTTGGCAGTACTTTTGCAATCCAAAGAAAAGAATAAAAAATGAAGTTTAAGAATTTTTTTAAAAACACAAGTAATATGACTACTGAAAATACAGAAATCGATCAAGAAATAGATGACCTAACATTAGAACAGAATGCGAATGGTGAGCAGCTTATTGTTGAGGAATTAGGTGTTGAAGAACAATTAACTCAAGACTTAGCCAAAGAGAAAGATAAGTATTTACGATTATTTGCTGAATTTGAAAATTACAAACGAAGAACTACTAAAGAGCGTATCGAGTTGTTTAAAACAGCAAATCAAGAAGTTTTACTTGCTATGTTGCCTGTTTTAGATGATTTTGACAGAGCTATTGTGGAAATAAGTAAATCTGAAGATGAAATTTTATTGAAAGGGGTGGAGCTTATTCATGAGAAATTAAAAAACACTTTAGTTTCTAAAGGATTAGAACAAGTTGAGGTTAAGGCTGGAGATGCTTTTGATGCAGATTTTGCTGAAGCAATAACTCAAATTCCTGCATCATCAGACAAAATGAAAGGTAAAATTGTCGATGTTCTTGAAAAAGGATATAAATTGGGAGATAAGATCATCCGTTTTCCAAAAGTTGTTATAGGGCAGTAGTAGAGACGCGATAAATCGCATCTTTAACATCAAGCGTAAAGGCGTATTGCAGTGCGACTCAACAAAAGAAAAATCAAAAATGAAAAAAGACTTTTACGAAATATTAGGCATTTCAAAAAATGCTGATGCAGCCGAAATTAAAAAAGGCTACAGAAAACAAGCAATAGCACATCATCCTGACAAGAATCCTGGAGACAAATCGGCAGAAGAAAAATTTAAATTAGCGGCCGAGGCATACGAAATACTAAGTGATCCTCAGAAAAAAGCAAAATACGATCAATACGGGCATCAAGCTTTTGATGGTTCAGGCGGTTTTGGCGGAGGTGGTCACGGCGGAATGAATATGGATGACATTTTCAGTCAGTTTGGCGATATTTTCGGAGGAGGTTTTGGTGGTTTCGGAGGTGGTGGAGGCGGCGGAGTTCGTCGTGCTAAAGGAAGCAACCTTCGTATCAAAGTAAAATTGACATTGGAAGAAATTGCCAATGGTGTCGAGAAAAAAGTAAAAGTAAAGCGCAAGGTTCAAGCACCGGGAGTATCTTACAAAACCTGTTCTACCTGTAATGGACAAGGTCAGGTAATGCGAGTTACCAATACTATTTTGGGTAGAATGCAATCTGCTTCCACTTGTCCTACATGTGGAGGTTCGGGGCAAATTTTAGACAAAAAGCCTGCAGAAGCTGATTCACAAGGAATGATTCTTGAAGACGAAACAGTCTCGATAAAAATTCCTGCCGGTGTAGTAGACGGAATGCAATTGAAAGTTTCCAACAAAGGGAATGATGCTCCGGGAAACAGTATTCCTGGAGATTTAATTGTTGCCATTGAAGAATTGGAACACGAGTTTTTGAAGCGTGAAGGCGAAAACTTGCATTATGACTTATACATCAGTTTTGCTGAAGCAGTATTGGGAATTTCGAAAGATATTGAAGCCATTAACGGAAAAGTGAGAATTAAACTGGAAGAAGGAATTCAATCAGGGAAAATCCTTAGATTAAAAGGAAAAGGAATTCCGAGTATAAACGGATATGGTAACGGAGATTTACTGGTACATGTAAATGTTTGGACACCAAAAACGCTTAACAAAGATCAAAAACAATTTTTTGAAAAAAATCTTACAGATGAAAATTTTATTCCAAATCCGGAAAAATCAGATAAATCATTTTTCGAGAAAGTAAAAGATATGTTTTCATAATAAAAAACGGTACAGACGCGATTTATCGCGTCTCATCTGAAAAATACATTCCCCATCCTTGTTAAAATAAGGATGGGTTTTTTATGAAACAATTCTAAGTATTTCGGTACTAATTATTTACTTTTACCACAATTAAAAATTTAGCATGAGTAATATACTTGAAGTTAATAAAGTCGTCAAGCAATACGGTGATTATGTGGCGCTTAACGAGATTTCATTAACTGTTCCAAAAGGAAGTATCTACGGACTTTTAGGCCCAAACGGCGCAGGAAAAACATCTCTTATCCGAATAATAAACCAAATTACATTACCTGATAGCGGCGAAATTATTCTGGATGGTGAAAAACTGCAACCCAAACATGTTCAATATATAGGGTACTTGCCGGAAGAAAGAGGATTGTACAACACGATGAAAGTGGGGGAACAATGCTTGTATTTGGCTCAAATGAAAGGACTTTCTAAGGCTGAAGCCAAGAAACAACTCGAATACTGGTTTGACAGATTAGAAATTCAAGGGTGGTGGAACAAGAAAGTCCAGGAACTTTCTAAAGGAATGGCACAGAAAATTCAGTTTGTGGTGTGTGTGTTGCACAAACCAAAACTGTTGATTTTTGACGAGCCGTTTTCTGGTTTTGATCCTGTAAATGCCAATATTATCAAAGACGAAATTCTGGCGCTGAGAGAAGAAGGAGCTACGATAATTTTTTCGACACACCGCATGGAAAGCGTTGAAGAATTATGTGATCATATTGCGCTGATTCATAAATCCAATAAACTGATTGAAGGAAAACTGGACGATGTCAAAAGACAATTTAAAACCAATAGTTTTGAAGTAGGCATTTTATCGGATAATGTAGAAGGTTTGATGTATGATATTACACAGAAATTTACCGTTGGACCGGCTAATTTTAAATCACTCAACAAAGAATTGAAACTGGAAATTCAGCTTGGAAATGCAATGCCAAATGAATTGTTGAATATCCTGACACAACGCGGACAAGTGACGCACTTTGTGGAAAAAATACCAAGTGTAAATGATATTTTCATTCAAACTGTAAGTAAGTAAATATATAGGATTACCGATTTTAGAAATAAAAAATCGACGGTCAAAAATCACAAATCTAAATGAGCATTATTTTATTAATCATAAAAAGAGAATTTATTGCCAAAGTGCGCAATAAATCTTTTATTGTTATGACTTTTTTAAGTCCGTTACTATTTGTAGGAGTAGCTGCATTTGTGGGGTATTTAGGTTCCATGAAAGCGGATACCAAACGAATCGCCATTCGTGATGAATCGGGTTTGTTTGCAAAGGAATTCACTTCAGAAAATGCTAAGAAAGGGGAATACAAATATCTTGATTTGTCTCAAATAGATTTAAAATTCCTGAAAGACAGCATCACCAACGAAAACTACGAAGGATTGTTATACATTCCAAAGGAAAGCAATTCAAAAGATTTCGAAAATAAAATTCAATTTATTTCGAATGAGAGTCCAAGTATTTCGTTCATTGAAAGTGTCCAGGATGTTATTGCAAAGAAATTAACCAAAACCAATTTGGAAAAAGCGCATCTCGATACATTAGCGATAAAAAATGCAGAATCTAAAGTCAATATTAATTTAACAAAAGCTTCGGGCGAAGAAAGTGTAAAAGGACTTAACGAGATAAAAATAGGAATTGGTGGGGCTTTTGGATATCTTATCATGATGTTCATTATCATCTACGGCAACATGGTAATGCGCAGCGTTATCGAAGAAAAAACGAATCGAATTGTTGAAATCATAATTTCCTCCGTAAAACCATTTCAATTAATGATGGGAAAAATTGTAGGAACGGCATTAGCAGGATTGCTGCAATTCGTTATTTGGGCCGTTATCGGACTATCTTTAATGTTTGCTGCGTCACTATTTTTTGGTGTAAATGTTGGACCGACTGCCAGAATTTCACCCGAATTAATGCATACCGCCCAACAAGAATTTGCCGGAACTGCCCAGATGTATATCAAGGAATTATGGAATTTGCCCATTGCAAGTATCTTGATTGGGTTTGTGATTTATTTCATTGGCGGGTATTTTCTATACAGTTCATTTTACGCAGCAATTGGAGCGGCCGTTGACAATCAAACCGACTCACAACAATTTCTTTTGCCTATCATTATGCCATTAATGTTGAGCGTTTATATCGGTTTTTTTACCGTTATAAACGATCCGCACGGGACAATTGCAGTAGTTTTTTCAATGATTCCGCTCACATCACCCATCGTTATGCTCATGCGAATCCCGTTTGGCGTACCTTGGTGGCAAATGGCGATATCAATAACACTATTATTCGGCACCTTCTTTTCAGTGGTTTGGTTTGCCGCCAAAATATACCGAGTAGGAATACTCATGTACGGCAAAAAACCTACGTGGAGCGAATTATACCGATGGTTGAAATATTAATACCTTGGTTTGTTTCCGCTTCCGTTAAAATTTAATTAATTTATGGAGCTATTTCCCGCTTTCCGTTGCAATCTTTTTATTTTTAAAGAAAAAATAAAAAGGATTTCCACTTCAATCGAGGCTAAAAAAATTAAAATATGTCAAAAATACTAATCATAGAAGACGAGGCCGCTATTCGAAGAGTACTCACAAAAATACTCTCCGAAGAAAACGATACGTATCAGGTGGAAGAAGCCGAAGACGGTGCTGCAGGTTTTGAAAAAATAAAAAACAACGATTACGATTTGGTTTTGTGTGATATCAAAATGCCAAAAATGGACGGTGTAGAGGTTCTGGAAGCAGTCAAAAAAATCAAGCCCGAAATTCCTATGGTTATGATTTCCGGTCATGGCGATATGGAAACGGCCATCAATACGATGCGTTTGGGTGCATTTGATTACATCTCAAAACCACCAGATTTAAATCGATTATTGAATACGGTTCGTAACGCTTTAGATAAAAAACAACTCGTAGTTGAAAATAAAATTCTGAAGAAAAAAGTCAGTAAAAACTACGAAATGATTGGCGAAAGCGAAGCCATTAATCACATCAAATTGATGATTGACAAGGTTGCTCAAACCGAAGCCAGAGTTTTAATCACGGGACCAAACGGAACTGGAAAAGAATTGGTTGCGCATCAATTACACGAAAAAAGTGAAAGGGCTAATTTCCCTTTAATCGAAGTGAATTGTGCTGCGATTCCATCTGAATTGATAGAAAGCGAATTATTCGGTCACGTAAAAGGAGCTTTTACATCGGCAGTGAAAGACCGTGCAGGAAAATTTGAAGCTGCTGATAAAGGAACCATTTTCTTGGATGAAATTGGAGATATGAGCCTTTCGGCGCAAGCCAAAGTATTACGTGCTTTACAAGAAAGCATGATTACCAGAGTGGGAGCCGATAAAGATATTAAAGTTGATGTTCGTGTTGTTGCCGCGACAAATAAAGATTTGAAAAAAGAAATCGCCGAAGGGCGTTTCCGTGAGGATTTGTACCATCGTTTGGCTGTTATCCTGATAAAAGTTCCCTCGTTGAATGACAGACGAGAAGATATTCCAATGTTGATTTCGTATTTTGCAGATAAGATTGCTTCTGAGCAAGGAAATGCCATAAAAAAGTTCTCAAAAGATGCGATCTATTTGTTGCAAGAATACGATTGGACAGGAAATATCCGTGAATTGCGAAATGTAGTAGAACGCTTGATTATCCTTGGCGGAAGCGAAATTTCCGAGAATGATGTGAAGTTATTCGCATCGAAATAATTAAATAATTTAAAGATTAAATAATTTAAAAAATTAATGGAGTACTCTTTTAATTTTTGAATATTTAAATCTTTCAATCTAAAATAAATGAAACTAAAAAAAATAAACGAAGCGTTACAAGAAGCCTTAATTGAAAATGGTTTGACTGAGGCCAATGCCATGCAAAAAGAAACATTTTCGACCATGAAAAGTGGTTCGGATTGTATTATTATTGCACCAAAAGGAAGCGGGAAATCAACTACAATTGTGCTGAATGTAATCCAGAGATTGGTAGGTGCAACCGAGGAATCACCAAGGGCGTTGATTATTGTCGAAGACAAAGCCAAAGTATTGGAAATGGAATCACTTTTTGAAAAATTCGGAAAGAATTCTAATTTAGAAGTCTATGGGGTTCATGATAAAGGGGATATGGAATACGATAAAAATTATATTTCTAGCGGAATTGATGTATTGATTGGGACTCCAAATAAGTTAAGTGAAATGTTTACCACTGCCGGTTTTAATGTAAACCGATTGAAAATGTTTATCCTTGATGATGCAGACCCAATTTTGAGATTGCGTCATGAAACTAAAATCATGCGTATTTCGAATAGCATTGTCAGAACCCAACGTATTATTTTTTCGGAGCAATTTACAGAACGAATAGAAGTCCTTGCTGAAAAAATGCTAGTGGAGCCTTTTGAATTCGATTTTGATGGAGAGGATGAAGAAGAGGATGAAGAAGAGGATGAAGATGGTGAAGATTTTGAGGAAGAAGAAGATTTCGAGCCTGAAGTTGGAGATGACTTCGAGGAGCAAGAAGGTGATGAAGAAAATGGTAATAAATAATTAAATAAATAATAAGATGGGATTAATGAAAGTGTTTTCGGGAAGTGAAATTTTAGCTTTAGCGTTACAACAGAGAATTGAAGCAATAGGAGTTGATACCGTTTTAAAAAACAACATACAATCAGCTCGATTAGGAGGTTTTGGAAATTCAGATTTAGCAGTGGAATTGTTCGTTCAGGAAACCGAGTTTTCAAAGGTGAATCCCGTTATTGAAGAATTCAGAATGAGTATTTAAACGCATTCACAATAAAAAACAGAATGAAATATAAAATGTTAGTTTTGGACATGGATGACACTTTGTTAACCGATGACCATATCATTTCAAACGAGAATAGAGAGATGTTGTCTAAGGCCCAGGAACTGGGGGTTTATGTTATTTTGGCATCCGGACGACCAACACCTGCGATGATTGCTTACGCCAAAGAATTGCAATTGGATAATTCTTATATGATATCGTATAATGGAGCTGTAATTACTGATTTAAAAGAAGATAAAATCATTTTTGAGCAAACGTTAACCCAAGAACAAATTCATGAATTGTATGATTACAGTTTAAAAAGTAAGACACATATTATTACATACCTTGATGGGAAAATTGTGAGTGAGACGGATTCTGAATACATTGATATTGAAAAAAATATCACCGGTTTAGAACACAATAAAGTCGTTAGTTTTAAAGAGGAGGTTAAATCGGCAGCCATAAAATGTATTTTATTGGAAGAGCCCAGTTATTTAAAAGAAGTTGAAAAAGACTTGAGAGCAACCATGCCTCATCTTAGCGTATGCATGTCAAAACCTTTTTTTCTGGAAGTAGCGCAAAACGGAATTGATAAAGGTGCCAGCATCAAATTTTTAGCCGAAAGATTGAATATTCATCAAAGTGAAATCATAGCCGTTGGAAATGCGGGAAATGATTTGACCATGATCGAATATGCAGGATTGGGGGTTTGGGTAGATAACGTAGATCCAGAATTAAGAGATAAAGGAGATGTTATTGTAGCTTCAAATAATGATCACGGTGTGGCTGAAGTGGTGAGACGATTTATTTTGAATTAAATAATAGTATGAAATCCATTGAAACAGAAAGATTAATTTTGCGGGAATTGCTCCCTACGGATGATATTGGAATGTTTGAACTTGATTCTAATCCTGAAGTGCATAAATATTTAGGGAATAAACCGGTAACTCATATTGACGAAAGCCGAGCTTATATTGAAAATATAAGACTGCAATATTTGGATAATGGAATTGGTCGTTGGGCAGTAATTCTGAAAGAAACCAATGAGTTTATTGGTTGGTCTGGTTTAAAATTAAATAAAGATTTAGTTAATAATCACGAAAATTTCTACGAAATCGGCTATCGATTTATTCAGAAGCATTGGGGAAAAGGATTTGGAACAGAATCTTCAATTGCTTTTATGGAATATGGTTTCAATGAAATGAAAATTGATACTATTTACGCTTATGCCGATTCAGGTAATAGTGGTTCCAAAAATATCCTTGAAAAAATAGGAATGCAATATGTTAATTCTTTCGTATATGATGGCGAAGATGAAGTTTGGTATGAAATGAAAAATCCTCGGTAATGCTAGATTAGCGAGGATTTTTTAGTTCTTAAAAAAAAGTATGTTTAATAAGAAGTTGCTTAAAAGTTAACTCCGTATTAATTATTAGATTAAACGGAATGATTTTATTTATTTTTAGCCTCGTAAGTTACCGTGTCAATATCAACAGTAATTTCCTTTAATCTTTTTGCAACATTTTCGGGCATTTCTAGTTGGTATTTTCCTCCTAAAACTTCCGCTAAGAATTTTTCGGTTTCGGCATACATTGCCATTCTGTTTATCGGTTTTGCAAATCCATGACCTTCATCATCAGCCAGCAGGTATGAAACTTGTTTCCCTTTTTCTCTCAAAGCAACAACAATTTGTTCAGCTTCGGCTTTTTTAACTCTAGGGTCGTTTGCACCTTGGATTATCAATAAAGGTTTCACAATTTTATCTGCACTAAACAATGGGCTAGCATCGTGTATTCTTTTTTTACCTTCTTCCGTATTTGGATCACCAACCATTCCGTATAAAAATGCTCTGCCAGATTCCCAATAGGCAGGTATTGATTCTAATAGTGTAAAGATATTACTTGGTCCAACAATATCAACACCACATGCATATAAATCTGGAGTAAAAGCTAAACCAGCCAAAGTTGCATAACCTCCGTAGCTTCCTCCCATAATAGCCACTTTGTCTTTATTTACAATTCCTTCAGAAATTAAATGCTTAACACCCCAAGTAATATCGTCCTGCATCAGTTTTCCCCATTGTAAATCACCAGCATTTAAAAATTCTTTTCCATAGCCACCACTAGATCTAAAGTTAGGTTGAAGAACGGCATATCCTCTATTGGCTAAGAATTGTGCTTCTGCATCATAACCCCAAGTGTCTCTTGGTCCTTTTGGTCCACCATGAACTAAAATTACTGTTGGTAAATTCGTACTGTTTTTTCCAACGGGCAAAGTTAAATACCCTGTAATTTCTAAACCATCGCTACTTTTATAACGAATAGATTTCATTGGAGCTAAATATAGTTCAACCTTTTTTAAAGCAGGTCTTGGTACATATTGTGAAAGTAATTCTTTGGTTTCTGAATTAAAAAAGTAAACTTCAGCCGCAAATTTGTCTCCCCAAACTGCTATCAAAAATTTCTTTTCATCTTTGGTTTTACTTTGAAAATCTACTTCTCTACCTGGAAATTTTAATTTTAGGAATTTGTAATTTTCTTCCCATTTTTTATCTTTCCAAGTGTAAATGGTTTTGTCATCTGTATAGGACGTAGAAATTAATTTTCGGGTTAGTTCACTAACTTTTAGACTACCGAAATCAACTCTGTTTTTCGGATCACTTTCTATTTTGGTCATTTTTTGAGTGTCTAAATCCATTAAAAATAGGGTCGAAAGATTTAAATCACCTTTGTTGGTTACAAAATAGGCTTGCTTGTTGTCCGGTGTCCAGCTGGTAATATAAGCTTGTTCTGTTACTGATGTTTCATAGATTTGAGTCAGTTTGTCTCCTTCTTTTTTAAATATCGCTGTAGTTCCTTTGTTATCGGTTTTAGATAGTACTCTTAAATTTTCATCCCAGTCAAAGTCATACCCTGTGACCCTATCTTTGTTTTCGTATATTTGAGTAAGCTCGCCTGTAGATATTTTAAGTTGGTATAAATCGTGCCAAGCCTTATCCCTGTCATTTAATGAAATCATCATCAAATCTGGATTTTTCTTGCTAACCAAGTTTATTTGTGCTGTAACTTCTTTTAAAGGGGTTAGGTTTCTGGAAACTGGAACCTTGTTTGTTTCTGTTGCTGTCATTGGGTCAACGGCAAAGACATTGACATTTTCATCCCCATTCTCATCTTTTACATACAAAATATATTTGCCATCGCTTGACCAGAAATAGCCATACATTGGGCGTTTACTATTGGTAAGCGGACGTGCTTTTTCAAAAGGTTCGTCAAATTTTTTAACCCAGATATTCATTATTCCTTCATATACTTTCATGAAAGAAATCCATTTTCCATCCGGGCTTAATTGTCCGCCGGAAATTTCGGGATTACCAAAAAATAATTCCCTGTCTAAAACTGGAATTGTAGTCTGATTCGTTTCGGTTTGAGCCATCATACTACTAATAGTGATGAAGAATACAAAGAGGCATAAGGATTGTTTTTTCATAAAATAAAGTTTTAAATGGTTTACTGCTTAGTTACTGTTTTAAAAAATAGTTATAAGAAATTTATCTTTTTATTTCTAGGGTTTTCTTTGTAAATTTGCAAACTATACTTGCATCAATGTAAATATAATAAGAAAATACGTAAGTAGTTGATTATCATCATGAAAAATAGAAAAAAAGTTGCTTTTTATACGCTTGGTTGCAAATTGAATTTTTCGGAAACCTCTACAATTGCCCGTAATCTTCAAGATGAGGGTTTTGATCGGGTAGATTTTGAGGAAGTGGCTGATATGTATGTGATTAATACGTGTTCGGTTACTGAAAATGCAGATAAGCAGTTCAAGCAAGTAGTGCGAAAAGCAATGAAATTGAATGATAAAGCCTTTGTGGCGGCGGTGGGTTGTTATGCGCAATTGAAGCCGGAAGAATTAGCGAGTGTAGATGGTGTGGATTTAGTTCTTGGTGCTACAGAAAAATTTAAATTGGCAGATTATATTAATGATTTGTCTAAAAATGATTTTGGGGAGGTGTATTCCTGTGAAATTGCCGAAGCTGATTTTTACGTGGGAAGTTATTCGATAGGAGACAGAACCCGCGCTTTCTTGAAAGTGCAGGATGGTTGTGATTACAAATGTACCTATTGTACGATTCCATTAGCTAGAGGAATTTCGAGAAGTGATGAATTGGAAAATGTGTTGAAAAACGCTTCTGAAATTTCGAAACAAAATATTAAGGAAATTGTTCTTACCGGAGTAAATATTGGCGATTACGGAAAAGGGGAATTTGGAAATAAAAAACATGAACATACATTTTTAGAATTAGTTCAAGAATTAGATAAAGTGGAAGGAATCGAAAGATTGCGAATTTCGTCTATTGAACCGAATTTATTGAAAAATGAAACGATAGAATTTGTATCGAAAAGCAGGACGTTTGTACCGCATTTTCATATTCCGTTACAATCAGGAAGCAATGATATTTTGAAATTGATGAAACGTCGTTACCAACGTGAAGTATATACCGAAAGAGTAAATAAGATTCGTGAAGTTATGCCACACGCTTGTATTGGTGTAGATGTGATTGTTGGTTTCCCTGGAGAAACAGATGAGCATTTCTTGGAAACCTATCATTTTCTGAATGATATGGATATCTCGTATTTGCATGTTTTCACGTATTCAGAACGGGATAATACAGAAGCGGCAGCAATGGAAGGTGTTGTTCCTGGAAATGTTCGGGCCAAGCGAAGTAAAATGATGCGCGGTTTGTCGGTTAAAAAACGTCGTGCTTTTTATGAGAGTCAGTTGGGAACAAACAGAACTGTTTTGTTTGAAAGCGAAAATAAAGAAGGATATATTCACGGTTTTACGGAAAATTACGTGAAAGTAAAAACACCTTGGAATCCAGAATTAGTAAATACATTACATGAAATCAATTTGACCAAAATTGATGAAGACGGAAGTGTGCGAATGGATTTTGTAACTGTTTTGGTATAAAAAGATAATTTTTTAGCACAATTAATAGGTTCCGCTACGAATTTAGTCACTAATTTTTAATCTTAATTTTAAGGTATTAACACAAACCTATTTAAATCTTTTCAATGCTTGGTTAAAGAATTCGAAAAGGTAATAAGAGTTATAAAATCTGCTGAATCTGCAAAATCTGCGTGAAAAATTTTTAGCACGCAGATTTTGTAGATTTTTGCAGATTTTTTTTGCACAATCTGTTTTGTCATTTTCTTTGTTTAAATGGTATTACGGATTTGTAGACCAAATACTGCTGTTTTTTATAAAAACGCGTCGGTTTAATTTGAGTTGTGCGATAATTAATTCAGCCATGTCTTCAGCTTGCATGACTTTATCGGGATTACCGTCAGTCAATTTTAGTTCTTTTGCCATATCAGTAGCAACAGTACTTGGCGTTAATGCCGTCACACGAATATTATGCTTTCGAACTTCCTGCATCAACGATTCCGTCAATCCTAAAACTGCAAATTTAGAAGCGCTATAAGCACTGGTTAAAGCATTGCCGCTTAATCCAGCTGTTGAAGAAATATTGATGATGTCACCTGTTTGTCTTTCAATCATATTTGGCAAAACGGCACGGGTCACATAAT
Source organism: Flavobacterium arabinosi (assembly GCF_048158725.1). Lineage (NCBI taxonomy): Bacteria > Pseudomonadati > Bacteroidota > Flavobacteriia > Flavobacteriales > Flavobacteriaceae > Flavobacterium > Flavobacterium arabinosi. The sequence goes on along the minus strand of NZ_JBLNKX010000002.1, from coordinate 108,489 downwards.
AAGTTCCCATTAAGTTTACCTGAATAATGCGTTCCCAAGCGGCTGGTTCTAGTTCTAAGAATTTTCCAAAAGCAGCAATTCCGGCATTATTGATTAAAATATCAATGGTTCCAAATTCAGCCAATGCTTTTTCTACAGCACTATTTACTGAATTGATATCGGCAACATCAGCGGTTATTGTAATTGCTTTTACTCTTAAAGATCGCACTTTTGCAGCTACGCTATCTATTTCCTCCTGTGTTCTGGCAATTAGAATCACATTTACACCTTCTTTGGCTAAGGCCAAAGCGATAGCTTTTCCAATTCCTTTTCCAGCTCCTGTAATTAGAGCATTTTTATTTTTTAAGTCAGTCATTTTTTTTAAATATTTGGTGCCAATAAAAGGCTTAGTTTACTGTAAAAGTACCTCGTTTTAAATTTGAAATCTATTTTGGGTTTCTATTTAATCTAAATTTAACGTTGTAATATTTTGGCTGAAACTAATATTTTTTATCTAATTGATTTTTTACTTTAAATCTAAAGTCAATTTGTAAATATCCGTTTCCAGAGCTTCGGTGTCTTTATCTTCACAGAGCAGGAATTCGATTTTTTCTTTTGACTGATTAAATAAAGTTACTCCTTCGAATTTGTGGGTTTCTGATACCTTTTGAGTAAATTCAACTTCGAAAGTTTCTAATGATAAAGCTCCTATGAAACTTCCGAATACTTCTCCGTCCTCATATGTTGAGGTCGTATTTTCTGCTGCTGCCAAAAAATAGATTTTATCTGCCACGAGAATGGCATCGGTAAAGGTAGCTTCGATGTTTTGGATTTTTGGCAATGGGATTGGGGAAAAGTGAATGTCATTTCCTTCTTTGTCTAAAACAAAGATACCATTTTTAGATTGTGCTCCATTTCCCCGTTGAAACAAATGCCATTTTTCGTTGTGAAATAAAGCACCTTCTATGTTTAAATTGTCATCTGAAATAGAAGCGGTTTGTTTTATTTTTCCATAAATAGCCGACAAATCTTTGTCTTCTATTGCTGTAGAAGTAAGATCGTAACTGACGCGTTTGTTTCTGTTGGGCGTGGAACCAGAACCGAAAAGATAGAATTTATTTCCTTTTTGGGTTATGGATTCAAAATCGAATTTGTCCTTTTTTGGAATGTTTTCCTGACTGTTTTCGAAGAGCTTTATTTTATGGAGTTCTTTTTCTTGGATGTTGTATTTGTAAAGAAAAGAGCTGTTGTCAGAGATAATAAATAAGGAATCGTCTTTGTAAATGAGTCCTGAGGCGGAACCAATGCCGTTGATTTGAAATAGTAATTCGAGTTGAAATGGTAGCATGTTTTTTATTTTGAAAACGGATGCCCTAGCCCAGACAGAAGTGGAAATCCTTTTATTATTTTTCTTTAAAATAATAAAAGATTGCAACGAATAGCTGGAAATAGCTCCTGAAATTCATCAGGATTAATCCTTATTATTTCTTATATTTGAGATGTAAAGATAAAATATTTCTTATGAAGTCTATAAAACCCGATGATTTTAAAGTGATTGGCAAAATTGAATTGTCTAAAATCCCTACGAACTTGTTTAGCAAAGCCGATGATGATGATAAAGAAGAGAAACTGGAGAAGGTGCAGGTGAAATTGAGCGAAATACAAGATGTGATGTATGCGCACAATCGCTATGGCGTTTTGGTTTGTCTGCAAGGCATGGATACTTCGGGGAAGGACAGTATGATTCGGGAAGTTTTTAAGGAATTTAACTCACGTGGTGTTGTGGTTCATAGTTTTAAAACGCCGAATTCAAGCGAGTTAGAGCATGATTATTTGTGGAGACATTATTTGGTTTTACCAGAAAAGGGAAAGTTTACGGTTTTTAACAGATCGCATTATGAAAACGTTTTGGTCACCAGAGTGCATCCTGAATATATTATGAATGAGAATTTGCCGGGAATTGATAGTGTTTCAGCTATTACCGAAACATTTTGGGAAAATAGAATGCAGCAAATCAATAATTTTGAGAAGCACATTACTCAAAATGGAACTATTATGCTGAAATTCTTTTTGCATATGAGTAAAGAAGAGCAAAGACAACGCTTGTTACGTAGACTGGAAGAACAAAAACACAATTGGAAATTCTCAACCGGTGATTTGAAAGAAAGGGAACGTTGGGATGATTATATGCATTATTACGAAGAAGCAATTAATAAAACATCTACTGACTATGCGCCTTGGTATGTCATTCCTGCTGATGATAAAGAGATGGCCCGTTATATTGTAGCCAAAATTATTTGGGAAGAAATGCAAAAACATACTGATATTAAAGAACCTGAAATGGATGAAAAAATCAGGGAGAATATTGAAATGTATAAAGAGATTTTAAAGAAAGAAAAATAGTTTGAATGATTTTATTTTGAAAGTTATTTCAAGTTTATCATTGTATTACTTTACCGTTAGTATGTAAATTTATTGTTTTTTAGAGTTGGATACCCTATTGAACTCTTGGCTTTTTGTTAATATTCAGTTCATTTGAAGTTAAAATTCAGTGCATTTCTTTGCCTTGAATTTAAAACTATCGACCAAGATGAAAAGAATTATTTTACCAATGTTATTTTTAGCTTCATTAATCTCTTGTGAGAATGATGCTAAATCTTCGAAAGAAACTACCGATGTAGTTTTAGCAAACCAATCTGTAACACCAGTATTATTGAAAAAACAAGCAGGTTTTGAAAGCTTGGAGCTTTTTTCACTGATTACTTCAGATGATGTTTTGGCAGGTAGTCCAAATTATGTTTTTGGTGGTTCAGCTGACGGATCAGGATTGTTGAAAAATTCAGATGGGACTTTTACTTTTTTAGTAAATCAAGAAGATAATTTTGCAGTTTCCAGAATTACTTTAGACAAAACATTCAAACCTACAAAAGGGGAGTATTTGTTGAATTCTAATGGAGGAACTTGGAGATTATGCGGTGCTACTATGGCAACTGTTGCTGAACATGGTTTTGGACCACTTTATTTAACGAGTGGTGAATCAGGTGAAGAATCTCGTACTCATGCTTTAAATCCTTATGGGGATGTTGGGTCAGCCTCTGTTTCTAAAGAATTAGCGGGTTTAGGAAGATTAAGCGCAGAGAATGCTTTGCCTTTAAAAAAGACTGCCTTTGCAGGAAAAACTGTTGTTGTAATAGGTGATGATGATTCCGGTACTTATGGAGGTCAGGTATTTATGTATGTTTCCAATACCGTTGGTGATTTAGCGAATGGTTCTTTATACATGATGAAAAGGACAGATGACAATCAAAGGGAAAAAGATATGGCTGTTGGTCAAACGTATCCTGTTTCGTTTGTGAAAATCGAAAATCATACTACAATGACAGGAGCCCAAATTAACGCATCGGTAAATACGCTGAAAGCGATTAAATTTGGTAGAGTAGAAGACTTAGATTACAGAAAAGGAGGAGATGTGGCAGATCGTGAAATCTACTTTAATGTTACCGGTCAAAATACTACAGGAATTAACACAGATGCTTCAAGAACAAAATACGGTAGAGTTTACAAGTTAAATTTAGACGCTGCAAATCCTTTGACAGGAACTTTACAAGTGATTCTTGACGGTGACGATCGTACAGGAATTGCTGGAAAATTTCAAAATCCAGATAACATTTGTGTTACAAAAAACTATGTATATGTGCAGGAAGATGCGAATGGATATGGAGACGAAACGCATGATGCTTACATTTATCAGTACAATATTGCAACTAAACAATTTAAAGTTGTAGTAGAGTTAGATCACCGTCGTGATGCGACTGATGCTGCAAAATATAATGTAGGAGGAACAAGTAAATTTGGAGATTGGGAATATGGAGCATTAATTGATGTGTCGGAACAAGTAGGAATTGACGATACTTTTTTATTGAGTGTGCAGCCACATACTTGGAGAGGAACAAAATATAAAGGAGTTGATGGAGGAACAAATCGTCCAAATGAAGATCAAGCCAGTCAAATTGTAATTATCAAAGGACTTGCCAGATAATTGATCTCTAAATTAAACAGTTACAAAATCCACGGTTTCTTATTAGGAATCGTGGTTTTTGCTTTTCTCCTCATTTTTAAAATTTCTTATGAAAAATTTCTTTTTTCTTTTACCATTGATGTTCCTTTTCTCTTGTAAAAATCAACACAAGCACGAAAAAATAAATGATTTGTTTCAATCGGATATTCGGGTTTTAATTCAAGATGTTGCTCGAATGGAACTCTTGGTGAAATCAGATTCTATTTCGACACAAATTCAAAAACAATTTCTGGAAGCACATCAAAGCTATAAAAAAGTAGAAATGATTAGTGAATATTATTTTCCTGTTGTTTCTAAAGCGATTAATGGTCCGGCACTGGATGAATTTGAAGAAGATGAAGGAAAAACAGTTCCTCCTGAAGGATTTCAAGTAATTGAAGAACTGCTTTTTCCAAGGTATGACTATCGATCAAAAGAAGAATTGCTAAAAGAAATAGGAATCCTTTCTGCCAATTTAAAACGATTAGACAAAGTTTCGCAAACTAATGAATTAACGGATTCCCATGTTTTCGATGCGATGCGTTTAGAGGTTTTTAGAATTATCACTTTGGGAATCACCGGATTTGATTCTCCAATTGCCCAAAATTCTATTCTGGAAGCAGTATCTTCATTAGAAAGTATCGAAAAATACTATCAAATTTATGTTGACAATTCAGAGGAATCGACTTCTAATTTAGTTTTGAAAGCAATTGAAGAAGGAACAGCATATTTGAAAAAGAATACCAAGTTTAATGAATTAGACCGAGCTGTTTTTATTCGAAAATTTTTAAATCCGTTAAGTAAAGGGTTGTATAAAACTCAAATGGCTTTGAAAATTCCTTTGATAAAAGAAACGAGAGGATTAAAAACAACTGCCCAAACGCTTTTTGATAAAAGTGCTTTTGATGCCGAAGCTTTTTCAGCATTTCCAGATTATGAAACGACTCCAGAAAAAATCGAGTTAGGGAAATTATTGTTCAACGATCCTATTTTGTCCGGGAATAATTCTCGTTCCTGTGCTTCCTGTCATCATGCTGACAAAGCTTTTACCGATGGATTAGAAAAAGCAGTTTCATTAGATGGACAATCGTTGGTTAAAAGAAATACGCCAACGCTATCTAATATTGCTTTTCAACGTGTTTTCTTTTCAGACTCCAAAGTCAATTATCTGGAAGACCAAGCTGTAGCTGTAATTACAAATGAAAATGAAATGCACGGTTCTTTGAAAAAGTCAGTTTTGGCTTTAAAAAAGGATGCGAGGTATGTTACTAAATTCAAAAAAGCATTTCCAAAAAGCGCTATAGATGAATTTGCAATAAAAAATGCATTAGCATCTTATATCAGATCTTTGAGTGATTACAATTCAAAATTTGATGAATATATGCAGGGAAATGAAACTTTTGATTTGGATGAAATTGCTGGATTTAATTTATTTACCGGAAAAGCAAAATGTGCTACTTGCCATTTTATTCCATTAACTAACGGAACAGTACCACCGAGTTTTGTAAAATCCGAAAGTGAAGTATTAGGTGTTCCTGATGCAACTAAAAAAATGGATGCTGATTTAGGAAAATTCGAATTAACAAAAGCTAAAATTCATCGCAATTCTTTCAAGACGCCTACTTTAAGGAATGTTGCGTTAACAGCTCCTTACATGCACAATGGTGTTTTTAAAACCCTGGAAGAAGTAATTGATTTTTACAATGAAGGTGGTGGAAATGGATTGGGATTTAATTTACCAAATCAAACTTTACCTGAGGATAAACTGAATTTAACGGACTTGGAAAAACAGCAACTTATTCTCTTTATGAAGACTCTAACGGATAAAAAGTTTTATAAATAGAAAATGCCCTGATTTTCAGGGCATTTTTTTTAAAGACTATATGTTTTATAGCTCAAAACCATAAGCTAAACGAACTCCTACTTGTCCAACACCTTTTCCTATAGAACCGTTGTTGTTCACTTTTGCAAAGTCTGAATAGTGCTCGTAGTGTAATGATACATCAATGTATTTTGAAGCATAACCAATAGTAGGCGATAATAATAAAGACGTTTTGTTGTAACCATTACTTACTGCAAAAGCAGCACCAGCTTCTCCCATTACATAAAATTGGTCATTCCATACAAAAGCTTTAAAACCTGCTTTAGCTGGAATAAATCCTAAATCATTACCGTCTGCTTTACTTACAAATAAGTTACTATAACCAGTTGTCAAAGTTAAAGAGTACCTTTTTGACAAATCGTATTGAACTCTAGCATCAGCTCCTAGTGCTAATTTGTATGGATCACTAACGGAGTATCCTGCATTTACACCAAATCCTAAACGGAATCCTTGATCATAATTAGTAGCTTCTTTTGTTTCTTGTGCTTGTACATTGCTAGCAAACATCATTGCTATTGCGAATACAAATAACATTTTGATTTTTCCTGTGCTTTTCATAGTTGTAATTTTTTATTAATAATTTTTTTTGGTGCTGTCTTGATTTTTATTTGATTCAAAACAACGTTACAAATGTATAGCCCGCAATTGCTCGGAATGTTATAGAATTAATGGGTTTTGTTATAGAATTCCTCTTTATATGTAAATAATAACTAAAAGAGAGGCTTTATATTTTCAATTGTATCAATACAATTGAAACCTTCTAATTATCTTTGCCAACAAAAAAATAGAAAGTGAATTTATCTCAATATACCAAAGAGTTTTCTTATAATATAAAATTAGCTTATCCTGTAATTTTGGGAATGCTAGGCCATACATTAATAGGTATTGTGGATAATTTCATGGTAGGTAATCTTGGTTCCACTGAGTTGGCAGCTGTTTCTTTGGGTAATAGTTTTATCTTCATTGCATTATCTTTAGGAATAGGTTTTTCTACAGCTATAACCCCATTGACTGCCGAGGCTGATGCCGAAAAAGACGATAAAAAAATCCGAACTACTTTTCACCATGGATTACTGCTGTGTACGGTTCTGGGAGTAGCGTTATTCATTTTGACGGTATTGTCTAAACAAATAATGTACTTGATGCACCAACCCAAAGCAGTGGCAGATATGGCTGCGCCTTATATTGATTGGGTGGCTTTTTCTTTAATTCCGGTTATAATGTATCAAGGATACAAACAATTTGCAGACGGTTTAGCGAAAACAAAATATTCGATGTATGCTATTTTTATGGCAAATGTAGTGCATGTGTTTTTTAATTATGTGCTGATTTATGGATTTTGGATTTTTCCAAAATTAGGAATTCTAGGTGCAGCCTTAGGAACGGTAATTTCAAGAATTATGATGGTGGTTTTTATGCATTATCTTATGAAAAGAAATGAAGCTTTGAAACGTTATTTCAAGAATTTTAGTTTCAAAGAAATACGGAAATCAGTTTTGAAAAAAATTATCAATCTAGGTTTGCCTTCGGCGATGCAAATGCTGTTTGAAGTCACTTTATTTACTGCGGCGATATGGCTTTCCGGTTCTTTGGGAAAAAATAGTCAGGCAGCCAATCAAATAGCACTGACTCTTGCTTCATCAACATTCATGGTAGCCATGGGGTTGAGTGTTACCGCGATGATTAGAGTGAGTCATACCAAAGGAATGAATGATTATAAAAATTTAATAATTGTTGCCCGCTCTATTTTTTTACTAGCGATTATGCTAGAAACACTTTTCGGGATTATTTTTGTTGTTTTCCATAATTACTTGCCACATTTATTTTTGAATATGACTGATTCGGCACAAGTATTAGATAATAATGAAATAATAATTATAACAGCTAAACTGCTTTTAGTAGCAGCAGTTTTTCAAATTTCAGATGGTATTCAAGTAGTGGTTTTGGGTGCTTTAAGAGGTTTACAAGATGTGAAAATCCCTATGTATATTACGTTTGTTGCGTATTGGGTTATCGGTTTTCCAATTTCTTATTATCTAGGAAAATATACTTCTTTGCAAGCAGTAGGAATATGGATTGGGCTTTTGGCGGGATTAACAGCTGCCGCTTTATTTTTGTATATTCGCTTTACGAGATTAACAAGAAAATTAGTTTTAAAGAATCATAATTAATTATGTTCTTACAATGTAACTTCTAAATTCTTTACTCGTATAATAAGCATACAAACCAAACCTAACCAACCAAATAAAAAAATGATACTATTTATTATTCTTGGAATAATTTTATTGATTACAAGTTTTTCATTAAAAAGCAATGTAAATCCGTTTTCAAAATTTGCAAATGTTCTAAAAATTATTGGCGTTTTAGTAATTGCTTTAGGGCTTTTTTCTTCGATGTTCAAACAGATTGATGCGGGAAAAGTGGGAGTTCAATCGCTATACGGAAGTGTTCAGCCTGATGTTTTGGAAAGTGGATTGCATTTGATAAATCCATTATTGGATGTAACCGAGTTTGATATTCAAACTCAAAACTACACCATGTCAGCAGTTCATGGAGAAGGTGCTCAAGCGGGTGACGATGCGATTCGTGTTTTGTCAAATGACGGTCTGGAAGTGGTAATTGATTTGACCGTTTTATTCCGTGTTTCACCAGAATCTACACCTAAAATTTTTAAACAAATTGGTGTTGATTATTCCGATAAAATTGTTCGTCCCGTAACAAGGACCCGTATTCGTGATAACGCTGTTTATTATGATGCAGTCGCTTTATATTCTACAAAAAGAAACGAATTTCAACAACGAATTTTCAAAACAATAGAGGCTGATTTTAAAACCAGAGGATTGGTTTTAGAGCAATTGTTAATTAGAAATATTAACCTTCCTACATCAGTAAAAGCATCTATTGAAAGTAAAATCAATGCCGAACAAGATGCTCAAAAAATGACTTTTGTACTTCAAAAAGAAAAACAGGAAGCCGAACGAAAAAGAGTGGAAGCACAGGGTATTGCTGATTATCAAAGAATTATTTCTACTGGCTTATCAGATAAACAATTGCAATACGAACAAATAAAAGCACAAAAAGAACTGGCAGCTTCTCCTAATACTAAAATCATTTTTATGAATGGTAGAGGAAATGCACCAGTTATACTTTCTGATAAATAGATTTTTTAAAAGTTTATTCGGTTATTTGTTTAATCGAATGAACAAAAACAACGATTAAAACATAAAAAAATGGAATTACCAAAATTTTTACTAGGCGACAATACTGATTTTCCGGAAGATATTTTCATCATACACTTAGATTACCCAAGATTTATTATCAATTTAAAAGATGATGAGGTAGAGTTCATGGAAGAAGCGGAAGATCTTGATGAAGGTGAATTGAATGCAGAAATGGAAGGATTGATTGTTCTTGCGAATGAATTTTACGATAGGGAAATGGAGCGTTACGAGAAAGAGTAAATTTATTTTTTAAAATACTTTTCCAATAATAATTGAGCGGCTGCAAAGGGTGAAAGTTCATCATTTTGTACCGCTTTTTTTGTGGAATCTAATAATTGCTGAATTTCAGGATGATTGTAAAAATTCAATTTCAACTGTTCGTTGATGGTTTCTAACATCCAATATTGGTTTTGCTCTTTTCGCTTTTCAAAGAAATAATTGTTCTCTTTTGTCAGTTCCAGAAATTGGGCAATAGTTTTCCAAACAGCGCTAATTCCTTCGTGAGTAATTGCACTGCAAGTTGAAGTGGTAGGAATCCATCCTGATTTTTTAGCCGGAAAAAGATGTAATGCGCTATTGAACTCTACTTTTGCTAAGTTCGCTTTTCTAATGTTATCGCCATCGGCTTTGTTGATTACGATTGCATCTGCCATTTCCATAATGCCACGTTTGATACCTTGCAATTCATCGCCGGCACCGGAAATTTTTAACAGTAAAAAGAAATCTACCATGCTGTGAACAGCGGTCTCACTTTGACCAACTCCTACAGTTTCAATAATAATAGTGTCAAACCCGCAAGCTTCACAAAGCGTAATCGTTTCTCTGGTTTTTCGAGCAACACCACCCAATGTTTCTCCTGATGCAGAAGGACGAATAAAAGCATTTTCATCTTTAACCAATTCTTCCATTCGGGTTTTATCACCCAAAATACTTCCATGCGAAATAGTGCTACTGGGATCAACGGCGAGAACTGCCACTTTTTTTCCTAAACTGGTCAAGTGTTTTCCAAAAGCTTCAATAAAGGTGCTTTTTCCAACACCGGGAACACCAGTAATTCCTATTCTTACGGATTTATTGGCATGAGGTAAACAAGCATTTATAACTTCATTGGCTTTTGCCAAATGATCGCTATTCGTGCTTTCGACCAGTGTAATTGCACGACTCAGCGCCGTTATATTTCCTGCTAAAATCCCCTCAACCAATTCTTTTGGGGAAGGTTGAATTTTTCTGAATTTTTTAATGTGCGCAACAGCGATTGGACTGATAATTTCTGGGGGAGAAATTCCAGGTTTTTCGTGTAAGGCGCTAGGATGCTGTTTTTTATTCGACAAAACTTTTTATTTGAAGAGTAAAAGTAGTGAAAACAAAAACAGTTTCAAAAAGCGATTGCCTTCAGAAACTGTTTATTTAAAATTATTGTTGCTAATTAATAGGCTGCTGTAAAACGTACTTGATGGTGTTTTGGATTTTCAGCTTCATCAGCTATAACAACTGCTAAATCTTCCACTGACAAAATACTTCTTTGATTTTCGTCTAAAACTGGAGTGTCTAGTCCCAAACGGTATTTTCCGGTTCTTCCTGTAGTAATTCCTTGGTGCATTTCAAAAGCCGGACTGAAGAAAGCCCAATCCAACTCTTTTTCCTCTTTAATAATGTTCAAATAATCCCTTGCTGCTGTCGCTCCTGTATAATATTCTTTCGGAAAATCGGGGGTGTCCACCGCTTGTAAATTGGGTGCAACGAACAAACTTCCTCCGCCACCAATGGTGATAAAACGTTTCACGCCTGATTTTTTAACCGCTTCCTGAATCGCTTTCGATCCTTCAAGAAAATCGGTATATAAATTTGGATTGGTCCATCCGGCACTGAAAGCATTTATTACCACATCATTTCCGGCAATAATCGTAGACATTTCTTCAACGTTATTTATGTCTGCTTTCTCCCATTTGATAGTTGAATTTCCATCATTTTTAGGATTTCTTGCTATGGCAGTAACCTCGTGATTTCGATTTACTAATTCATTTAAAATAGCGGAACCTACAAATCCTGTGGCTCCAATAATTGCGATTTTCATAATGGTATGTATTTAAAAGTAATAAAAAATGTTACAGTTTAAGTCAAAAAAATAGTTTAAAATTTATTCGAAAAATCTTCCAATGAAATCCCGCTTAATTGCAAGCTGATTTTTTCGTTGATGTTTTCATATAAATTTTCTAAATTTTTGTTAATTTTCTTTCCTACAAGGCAATCTGGATTGGGTTTATTTTTTGAGAAACCTAAATTTACCGTGTCAAAAGTCATTTTAAAAATGGCGTCTAATGAAATACTTGATGCAGATTTCAGCAATTTCGTTCCTCCATTTTTGCCTTCTTTACTTTCTACAATATTGTTTTTCTTCAGGTTTGCTATTTCCTTTCTTACCAAAACTGGATGTAAATTCATGCTTCCCGCTATAAATTCAGAAGATAAATATTCCTCTGGAAATTTAGAAAGTAAAGTAAGGATATGGATTGTTATTGCAAATTTACCTGAAAGCATACTGTAATAAAATATATTACAAATATACAAGTAAAATTGAAATTAGCAAGTTTTTTGTTTTTTTTATATAATGAAAAATCAAAATGGTGATTTCCTCTTTTTCTAAATAAATTTAAATGGTATTTTTGCATTCAATTCTACACTATGAATAACATTATCCTAATCTTCGTTTGTCTATTTCTTGGAATCGCATTGCAAAAAGTGAAACGTTTTCCGTCCAACACCTACAAGATTTTAAATAATGTGGTTATTTATATTTGTCTTCCTGCTTTGGCCCTGTATTATATCCCTAAAATAGAGTGGGATAATAAGCTGTTGTTTCCTATTGGTGTAACATGGATTGGTTTTACAGTTTCATATTTGTTTTTTAGCTTTTTAGGAAATAGATTTGGATGGTCAAAAAAACTTACGGGTTGTTTGATTATAACTGCCGGTTTGGGAAATACTTCCTTTTTAGGCTTTCCAATTATACAAGCTTTATATGGCGAAGAAGGCTTAAAAACTGCCATTTTAGTTGATCAGCCGGGTACTTTTGTCGTGCTTTCAACATTGGGAATTCTCGTGGCCACTTTATTCTCTAGTGGAAGCCCCAATGGATTTCATATCGCCAAAAAAATACTGTTCTTTCCTCCATTTATTACTTTTCTGTTGGCTTGTTTAATGAATGTATTCGATTTTGATTTCCACGAATATATACAGCTTGGTTTGCAAAAAGTAAGTAGTGTAATGACTCCATTGGCCATGCTTTCCGTTGGGTTGCAATTGCGATTTGATAGAAAAAGTAAACATTGGAAATTCTTGGGATTGGGACTTTTGTACAAATTAATATTGACTCCGACTTTAATCTATTTATTGTATGTCGTAATTTTAGACCAAAATTCAAAAACGATTCAGGTATCCATCATGGAAGCGGCTATGGCTCCAATGATTACAGCAAGTATTTTGGCTACTTCCCATGGTTTAAAACCCAGATTGAGTAGTATGATGATTGGTTTTGGAATACCATTGTCATTCGTAACACTAGTGTTTTGGTATTTCGTGGCACAGTTTATTTAATTTTTAGATCCTTTTTATTAGTAGAATATGAATATTTCCTCAGCAACAGCGTCACAAACCATCAACGCCCCAATCGTTCAAAAAACAGTATATTCGGTTTTATTTTCAATAGCTTTTGCTCATTTGTTAAATGATTTAATGCAATCAGTTATTCCATCGACCTATCCAATATTAAAAGAGAATTTTAATCTTAGTTTCACTCAAATTGGATTGATAACATTCGTTTTCCAACTTACAGCTTCTATTCTGCAGCCTTTTATAGGTTTTTATACGGATAAATATCCTAAACCATATTCTTTAGTAATTGCGATGTTATTTACTATTACCGGATTGGGATTTTTATCAATTTCGACTTCTTTTTGGATGTTGTTGGTATCAGTTGCATTTGTAGGAATTGGGTCATCTATATTTCATCCGGAAGCATCTCGTGTTGCTTATTTAGGGTCAGGAGGAAAGCGAGGTTTGGCACAATCTATTTTCCAATTGGGTGGAAATTCAGGAAGTGCAATTGGTCCTTTATTAGTAGCACTGGTGGTTGCTCCTTTTGGACAATCGAATATAATATGGTTTGTAATAGTGGGAATTTTGGGAATCATTATTTTGTCCCAAATCGCGCTGTGGTATCAAAATCACTTAAATCTTCGAGCTGCAAAAAAAATAGTCACTGAAGAGGATGCTGTCCCATTGTCCAAAAGAAAAATTAATATAGCATTAGCAGTTTTATTGTTGTTGATATTTTCCAAGTTTTTCTATATGGCGAGTATGTCAAGCTATTTTACTTTTTATCTCATGCATAAATTTGGGTTAACAATACAAGAATCTCAGTTTCATTTGTTTCTGTTTTTAGCTTCGGTAGCGGCAGGAACATTAATAGGCGGTCCGTTAGGTGATCGTTTTGGAAGAAAATATATCATTTGGATTTCGATACTTGGAGCTGCGCCATTCACTTTATTATTGCCTTATGCTGATTTATTTTGGACAGGAGTATTGTCGGTTATCATTGGAATTGTTATCGCTTCGGCGTTTTCAGCAATTTTAGTTTTTGCACAAGAATTAATGCCAGGAAAAGTGGGAATGATTTCGGGACTGTTTTTCGGTTTTGCCTTTGGTATGGGAGGTTTAGGTTCGGCAATTTTGGGTTACGTTGCAGATCAAACCAGTATTGAATACGTTTATAAATTAAGTTCTTTTCTACCGCTGATTGGGGTTTTTACTTATTTTTTGCCTAATATGAAAAAGAATATTCCTTCTTAAACTATTTGTTTTTTGGAGCTTTTTCCCGCTATCCGTTACAATCTTTATAGCAGTAAACCTTCTAGGATTTACTGCTATAAAGGATTTTCACTTTTATCGAGGCTAGTGATTTCGGTCCCAATAAATATTTTTTGGGTACCCAAATGTTTATTGTAATGTAGAATAACCATCAGCTTCATCTTGTTAATTTTTTATTACAATTTTAAGATTTGTTTTAATTTTTGTTAGCCTTAATTCAATAACTTAGACTGTTAATAATCACAAAAAAGAAATTATTATGGCAACACTACGATTAGGCGATATTGCTCCAGATTTTGAAGCAGAAACTACACAAGGAAAGATAAAATTTCATGAATGGTTAGGAGATTCTTGGGGCGTGTTATTTTCGCATCCTGCTGACTTTACCCCAGTTTGTACCACTGAATTAGGGACTGTGGCTAATTATTATCCTGAATTTGTAAAGAGAAATGTAAAAGTAATCGCATTGAGCGTTGACGGATTAGATTCTCATTTGGAATGGATTAATGATATCAATGAAACGCAAAATACAACGGTTAACTTTCCAATTATTGCTGACGAAGACAAACATATAGCACAATTGTATGATATGATTCATCCTAATGCCAATGAAAATTTTACAGTTCGTTCGGTTTTTATAATTGGACCTGACAAGAAAATAAAATTAACCTTGACTTATCCAGCCTCAACCGGAAGAAATTTTGATGAATTACTTCGTGTAATTGATAGTTTACAGTTGACAGCACATTATAGCGTTGCAACACCGGCAAACTGGAAAGATGGAGAAAAAGTGGTTATTTCAACAGCTGTTAAAGATGAAGATATTGCCGCTAAATTTCCAAAAGGATATGAAAGAGTGAAACCATATTTAAGAATGACTCCGCAACCCAATAAGTAATTATTTTCTCGGACAAGACTTTAGCATAAAAAAAGTGCAATGAAAATAGGTTCATTGCACTTTTTGTTTTTATAAAAGAGACTAAAAATAGTTATTTCCTATTGGTTATCAATAAACCGGTAATAATGATTCCCATGCTTATAATTTGAGTGATTACAATAGCCTGACCCAGAAAAAAATACGCTAAAATTCCACTGAACACCGGAATTAAATAATAGATTAATGCTGTTTTTGAGGTGCCTATCAGCCGAATCGCTTCGTTCCACAAATAATAGGAAACCAGTGAAGCAAAAATGCCGACATAAGTGGTTGCCAATACTGTTTTAGTATCAAAAAATACTTTTTTATAATATAAATGTTCCCAAACATAAAATGGGAGAAGGAAAATTGTGCCAATAACAAAGACACTAAATAAAAATACTTTTGGGGTTAACTCATCTGGTTTTTGTCGAACTAGTATCGTATAATAGGCAAAAAAGAAGCAGGCCACAAGCATCAACAAATCCCCAATTGTAAAGTTGATATGCAGTAAAGCATCTAGAGATCCTTTGGTAATAAGAACAAGAACACCTGTGATTATGGTTGCAATTCCGACTATTTTCGTGTTGGACACTTTCTCTTTAAAAATAATTCTGGAGAGTACCACAATAAACAACGGAATCGAAATAGCTATTAAAGATAAATTGACAGCGCTTGTTGTTTTTCCTGCAAAGTAAATTAGTGTATTAAAAATAGTGATGCCTAATACCGCTGTACCCATGAGATACCGAATGTGTTTCTTTATAACGGTAAAACTTTCAATGGTACTTTTAATTGCAAATGGGGCCAAAACAATACAAGCGATTGTCCATCGCCAAAAAGCCAGTCCAATAGGAGGAATATGCCCTTTAATTCCACTGGCGATTACCATATTTACGGACCAAAGTAGAGTGGCTAATAAAGCGAAAAACGCTCCTTTAGTTTGATTGCTCATCGTTAAATTAAACGAGATTTTTTATTTTTGCGTATTGTAACAACATGATTGTCTTGGCATCTTTTATTTCTCCAGATTCAATCATAGCGTAAGCTTCGTCATAGGTCATTTCTAAGACATCAATATTTTCCTCTTCATGTTCGACTCCACCACCGTCACTTACTTTCATGGATTCATCGTATTCTCCAACGAACAAATATAAAATTTCAGTTACTGCTCCTGGAGACATATATGTTTCCATTATTTTGTCAACTTTAGTAATGCGGTATCCTGTTTCTTCTTCGGTTTCTCGAATGATGCATTGCTCCGGATGGTCTTCGTCCAAAAGTCCTGCGCAAACCTCAATCATCATTCCTGTTTCATTTCCGTTAAGGTAACTTGGCAAGCGGAACTGTCGGGTTAGAATAACAGTTTTTTGTTGGGTGTTGTATAGTAAAATGGCAGCACCGTTTCCTCGATCATAAACTTCTCTTTTTTGGGTAATCCAAGAGTCGTCTTTTTTTTGATAATCAAAAGTTACTTTGTTTAAAATGTACCAATTGTCAGAAAGTAATTCGGTTTTTTGTATTTTAATAGCTGGGTTTTTCATTCGTTGGGATTGGTTTATGAACTAAAAAAAACGCTCTGAATTTTCAGAGCGTTAAGTAATATTATTTTAGAATAGTTTGCTTTCTATCTGGTCCAACAGAGACAATCTTGATAGGAACTTCAACTTCTTTTTCTATGAATTCAATGTATTCTTTCAATTCGATCGGTAATTCATCATAGGTTGTCATACCAGTCAAATCAGCTTGCCATCCTTTGAAATCTTGATAAACTGGAGTTACATTTTCCGGCTCGATGTTATAAGGAAAGTGAGAGATATTTTTTCCTTTATAATTATATTCAGTACATACTTTTAAAGTTTCAAATCCTGAAAGTACATCCCCTTTCATCATCATCAGTTGTGTTACACCATTAATTTGAACGGCATATTTAAGTGCCACTAAATCCAACCATCCACAACGTCTTTGTCTTCCTGTAACCGATCCAAATTCATTTCCTACACGTGCCATAGTTGCACCATCTTCGTCAAAAAGTTCAGTTGGGAATGGTCCACTTCCTACTCGTGTTACGTACGCTTTGAAAATTCCGTAGACTTCTTTTATTTTGTTTGGAGCAATTCCTAAACCAGTACAGGCACCAGCAGCAGTTGTATTAGATGAAGTTACAAATGGATAAGTTCCAAAATCAACATCTAATAATGAACCTTGAGCTCCTTCACATAATATTGATTTACCCGCTTTTTGAGCTTGGTGTAAATATTCTTCACTATCAATAAAGTCTAGCTTTTTTATTTCTTCGATTGCTTCAAAAAATTCTTTTTCTAATTCTTCTAAGTTGTATTGAATAGCAACATCGTAGAATTCAATCATGGCTTCATGCTTGTCAGCCAAAGCTCTGTAACGATCTGCAAAATCTTCTAATTCAATATCTCCTACACGAAGACCGTTTCTTCCGGTTTTGTCCATATAAGTTGGGCCAATTCCTTTTAATGTAGAACCAATTTTTGCTTTCCCTTTAGATGCCTCAGAAGCTGCGTCTAATAAACGGTGTGTTGGCAAAATTAAATGTGCTTTTCTTGAAATAATTAATTTGCTTTTGATGTCTAAATTAAATTTCTCAAGACCTTCAATTTCTTTTTGAAAAACTACAGGATCTATTACAACTCCATTTCCAATAATGTTTATGGCAGTTTTATGAAAAATACCAGAAGGAATAGTTCTAAGAACATGTTTTATTCCGTCAAATTCCAAAGTGTGTCCTGCATTTGGTCCACCTTGAAAACGAGCGATAATGTCATAATTTGAAGTAAGAACATCAACAATTTTTCCTTTTCCTTCATCTCCCCATTGTAATCCTAGTAATAAATCTGCGGTCATTCTATGTGTTTTATTTGTAGTTAGTTTTTATATTCAAAAGACAACTAGTAAGCTGTCTGTACTATTTTTGTTTTTTTATTCCGTATAAATACAAGGAATGATTGGTAATTTCAATGTCAAATATTTCCTCGATTGTCTTTTTAATACTTTGAATTCTTGGATCACAAAACTCAATTACTTCGCCAGTATCGGTCATAATGATATGATCGTGCTGTTTGTCAAAGTACGATTTTTCGTAGTGCGCCTGATTTTGTCCAAATTGATGTTTACGAACCAAAGCACAATCCAATAACAATTCAATAGTATTGTAAAGTGTTGCTCTACTGACACGATAGTTTTTATTTTTCATTTTAATATAAAGATTCTCTACATCAAAATGTTCTTCGCTATCGTATATTTCCTGAAGGATAGCATAACGTTCAGGAGTTTTGCGATGCCCTTTTTTTTCAAGATACATTGTAAAAACATTTTTTACAATTTCTTGGTTTTTTGTGTTATCTGTGGAAATGAGTGTCATATGTGGGCAAAGATAAATTTTTTAGTTTAAAGTTTAAAGTTTCAGCTTTGTTTAGTTTCAAGTTTTTTTAGTTTTTAGCTGAGAAGCGGGTAACCTGAAACAAAAAATTTCGGAACTTTTCTACGTTTTATATACTCTTGTTACCTTGTCAATTCCGTCAATTTTTTTGATGTTGTTGATCATTTTTTTCAAAATAGTATTGTTTTGAACAATTACAGTCACTTGACCATGAAAAATTCCTGCATCTGTACTCAAAGAAATACTTTGAATATTAACATGCATATTGTTTGAAATTACCTTTGTTAACTGGTTCGTAAGTCCTAAAACATCCATTCCCGTTATGTTTATTATAGCTTTGAATTCTTCTTGTGATGAGTCAATCCATTTGGCTGTCATAATTCTGTAAGCATAATTAGATTGCATTCCAATGGCATTCGGACAATCTTTTTTATGCACTTTTATTCCTTCATTGATGGTTACAAATCCAAATACATCATCACCCGGAATTGGGTTGCAACACGGAGATAATTTGTAATCCAGTTTGTCATGTTCCTTTCCAAAAACGAGCAAATCATAATTACTGCTTATTATTGGCTTATGAATATCTTCATCGGCTGTACTACTTGCGGAACGTTTTATTTTATTTTTGAAGAAATTAATAAAAGTATTGCTTTTTTGAGCCGCATAATCTTTGAGTTGCTGATTCTCTATGGCGCCGATTCCGACTCTATAAAATAAATCTAAACTTGTTTTTAATTTGAAAAAGTTGACTAACTCGTTAACAACGGATTCATTTAAAGTTATTTTTAAATGTTTTAATTTTCGAGTAAGCAGTTCTTTTCCTTCTTCCCCAATTTTCTTGGTATTTTCGTTTAGAACGTTTTTAATTTTCGTTTTGGCTCTCGAAGTGGTTACATAGTCTAACCAGTTAGAAGTTGGTTTTTGATGTTGTGAGGTGATAACTTCAATTTGATCCCCACTTTTTAATTCGAAATTCAAAGGAACTAATTTGCCATTGACACGGGTTCCTCGGGTACGAATTCCTATTTCTGAGTGAATGCTGAAAGCAAAATCGAGTGAAGTGGCTCCTTTTGGCAAAGATTTTATTTCACCTTTTGGAGTAAATACAAAGATTTCTTTAGAATATAAATTCATTTTAAAATCTTCCACAAAATCTACTGCATTTGTTTCAGAACTTTCTAAAGCTTCTTTTAATAAATTCAGCCATGCATCGAGTTCATTTTCTTCAGTAGCTCCATTTTTATATTTGTAATGTGCTGCATACCCTTTTTCGGCGATTTCATCCATACGTTCACTTCGTACCTGAACTTCTACCCAGCGGCCTTTTGGTCCCATAACGGTAATGTGTAGGGCTTCATAACCAGTAGATTTAGGCGAAGAAATCCAATCGCGTAAACGACTGGGACTCGGTCTGTAATAATCGGTTACTATGGAATAGATTTTCCAAGCAAGAAATTTTTCTTCGTGTGGAGTTGATTTGTATACAATACGAAGAGCAAACTTATCATAAACTTCATCGAAGCTTACATTTTGCGCTTTCATTTTTCTGCGAATGGAGTAGATTGATTTTGGACGACCTTTTATGATATAATCAATTCCTTCGGCATCCAATGCTGTTTTTAGCACATCAGAAATGTCTTTTATGTAGGCATCCTGTTCTTCTTTGGTCTCTTTTATTTTGCTTACAATTTCATTGTAAATAGCTGGTTCTGTATATTTTAACCCTAAATCTTCGAGTTTTGTTTTAATGTTGTATAAACCCAATCGATGAGCAAGTGGTGCATATATGTATAAAGTTTCTGACGCAATTTTGGTTTGTTTGTCTTCTTGCATCGAATCCATTGTTTGCATATTGTGCAAACGATCGGCTAATTTTATAAGAATTACTCGTACATCATCATTGAGCGTCAAAATCATTTTACGGAAGTTCTCCGCTTGTATTGATGCATTTAGATCCTTTTGTACCATTGAAATTTTTGTCAATCCTTCAACTAGTTGTGCTACTTTAGGATTAAATAATCGTTCAATATCTTGCACTGTCATTAGCGTGTCTTCGACTACATCGTGCAATAATGCAGCAGCAATAGACGTGGCACCCAAACCTATTTCGGAAGCAACAATTTTTGCAACAGCAATGGGATGGAAAATATAGGCTTCGCCTGATTTTCTTCGTTGATCTTTATGGGCATCTACGGCAACGTCAAAAGCTTTTCGGATCAGTTTTTTATCTTCATCACTTAAGGTTTGATAACTTATGCGGAGCAACTCTTTGTATTCTTGAGCAATTGCTTTATTTTCTTTTTCTGTATCTATTTCTATCATAACGGCATGGTTCAATT
Organism: Flavobacterium arabinosi; assembly: GCF_048158725.1. Lineage (NCBI taxonomy): Bacteria > Pseudomonadati > Bacteroidota > Flavobacteriia > Flavobacteriales > Flavobacteriaceae > Flavobacterium > Flavobacterium arabinosi. Next base: position 87,814 of record NZ_JBLNKX010000002.1, on the reverse strand, counting down.
CCTAAAAATAGAAATTAGTTAGGAGATATGCAAGTAAAAAAGGGTTTGGAATATAAAATCCAAAATTGAATTACTAAGATTATTATTGTACTCTTTTGAAATCCAAATCCTGAAAATCATAACTGAAATCAGTTAATTCAGAAATTGGCTTCATTTTTATAGTCACTGCTTTTCCGGTTGCGTCACATTCAAAAAACAAATGCGCATCAGCATTAAAATAGGCATTATTCCATTTTACCACAAAATTGTTTTCTTTGTAGAAAAAAACTTCTCCTGAAAGTTGAGGAGAGCGTTTTGCAGCAAAATATAATTTTCCTTTTCTTTCTGAAAGTACTACTTCACCAAACCAATTGTCTTTATATGTTCCAATGAAACTTTTGAAATCAATTTTAATTTTCTCCTTTTTATTTTTTGATACACTTGCCCAAACATCATCGGATACTTTATCAGCAGAGGCTTTATTTTCTTTTAAAGTAGTGCTGTATTTCGTCACGTAATCTTCTGATTGTATCCCCAAATAACTGTCTTTTACAGTATTGGTAATCGCTGAAAATGCAGCGCCAGATTGTTGATTTGTCAATACCACAATACCTAAATTCAGTTCTGGAATAAGGGTAACTTGAGTTACAATTCCTCGCAATCCTCCCGTGTGGGCCGCTTGTTTGTAACCTTTAATATCAGTTAAATACCAACCCAAACCATAAGAACTAAAATGGGTGTTGTAAGGGGGTTTTGTGGTTGCCGGAATTATGGTTTGAGGAGTCCACATTTCGGTATGTTCTTTTTCGGAGAATAATTGTTGGTTTGCGGTGTCGTATTTTCCATTGTTCAATTGCATAATCATCCATTTGCTCATGTCGCTTACACTGGAGTAAATCCCTCCAGCCGCATCCGATACTTGATCTTTGCGTCTCGAAATCACTTTCAGTTTTCCGTCAATTGGGACGTGAGGAGCAATAATATTACTGGTGTCTTTTAATCGTACAAATGATGCTGCACTATAATCCATTCCCAATGGTTTCATAATGCGTTCTTCCACAAAATCACACCAGCTTTTTCCGCTTGCCATGTGAATCACCTCTCCAGCAACTATGTATAACAAATTATCGTAATCAAATTTTGTTCTAAAAGCAGAAACAGGTTTTAAGTACTGCAAATTCTGAATAATGTCTTGCTTTGTAAAATCACTTCCGCTAGGCAATCTCATTAAATCGCCTGCTCCACGACCAAGTCCGCTTCTATGAGTCAGTAAATCACGAATGGTAAATTCTCTGGTTACATACTCATTATACATCTTGAATTCGGGAAGATATCGAGTTACTTTATCGTCCCATTTTAGCTTTTTTTCATCAACTAACATTGCCAAAGCGGCTGTTGTAAACGCTTTGCTGTTTGAAGCTATTGCAAAAAGGGTATTTGCATCGACCTTTTCGTTTGTCAAAATTGATTTTACTCCATATCCTTTGGCATGAATTATCTTTCCGTCTTTTACTATAGCAACTGCAATCCCGGGAACGTTAAATGTTTTTAACGAACGTTCCACTAATTCATCGACTTGAGAAGAACTGATTTGTGCGAAAGAAAATGTAGTTGCGATTAACGTTATTGCAACGAATAATTTATTTTTCATATTATTTATATTTTCTTTTTTTAAATCTGAAACCTGCAATCTAAAACCCTCTTTGTCTTTTGGCTTCAAAAATCAAGATGGCTGCGGCAACTGAAACATTCATGGAATCTATTTCGCCTTGCATTGGAATTATAATATTTTGTGTGGCTTCTTTTCGCCATTCTTCTGTCAATCCTGTGGCTTCCGTACCCACAACCAAAGCGGTAGGCGTAGTGTAATCTTGTGTATGATAGGCCGTCGAATTTTGCAAAGTAGCACAATAAAAATTGATTTTTCTTTCTTTCAAAAATGCAATAATTTCTGATGTTGTTCCGGTTGCAATTTGGTTGGTGAATAAACAACCTACGCTGGAACGCACAATATTTGGATTGTATAAATCGCTTTTTGGGTTGGCAATAATCACGGCATCCAGATTGGCAGCATCGGCAGTTCGTAATAAAGCACCAATATTGCCTGGTTTTTCGGGAGCTTCGGCAACAAGAATCAATGGGTTTTCAGATAGTTTTAAATCGGATAATTGCAACGATTTGGTTTTGGCCACAGCCAAAATACCTTCGGTGGTATCACGGTAAGCGAGTTTTTGATAGACTTCCTTGTTGATTTCTATCAGTTCCGCATTCTTAGATAATTGACGAGCTTCGGCTTCTGAACAAATTTCAGGTAAAAACAATAGAGTTTCCATTTCGTAACCGCCTTTTATGGCAATCGAAATTTCACGTTTTCCTTCAATTAAGAATGTTCCGGATTGTTTGCGTGCTTTTGCTTTTTCCTGCAATAACACTAAAGATTTTATGAATGGATTTTGTACGGAAGAAATTTGTTTCAATGGAAAAGTCGCTTGGTTACTAAGGTGCTAAGTTACTACCTTTTTTTAAATTCTAAAATCCAATAACTGCTCTATTAGAAAACACCGTTATTGCAGTTATTAAGGAGTATTTTCTTTAAATTTGTAAAAATCCTAAATCCTAAATTATTAGTGTTTCATATATTAGATATTATCGGTACGATGGCTTTTGCCATGTCAGGTGCATTGACTGCAATGAATAAAAAGCTGGATCCTTTTGGCGTTTTTATCATTGCTTTTGTAACTGCTGTGGGTGGAGGAACGTTGCGGGACATCATGATTGGCAGAACACCGGTGGGATGGATGCTGGACTTGGAGTATGTATATGTAATAATCATGGGATTTGTTTTAGCCATCATTTTTAGAAAAAAATTCGACCGGTTACGAACTTCTTTATTTTTATTTGACACGATTGGATTAGGGGTTTTTACATTAATTGGTCTTGAAAAAGGAATAAATATTGGACTTCATCCTGTTATATGTATTGCATTAGGAACCATGACGGCCTGTTTTGGAGGTGTGATTCGCGATATTTTATGTACTGAAATCCCAGTTATTTTCAGAAAAGAAATTTATGCTACGATTTGTATTTTAGGTGGAATTGTTTTTTTTCTCCTTCGAAAATTGAATTTGGATAATGATGTTTTATACTTAACCACTTCTTTAGTTATCATTTCAGTTCGCTTGATGGCCGTGAAATACAAATGGTATTTGCCTACTTTAGAACATAAATAAAAAATGCTTAATTTCACGAAGTCTAAAACCAAATGGTGAAAAATTATTCCGTTAAACAATATCAGGAAAGTGATTATGAAAATTGGAATGCCTTTATCGGTCAAGCCAAAAATGCTACTTTCTTATTTCATCGTGATTTTATGGAATATCATAAGGATCGATTTCAGGATTTCTCGTTGATGATTTTTGAGAACGAAAAACTAGTAGCTGTTCTGCCAGCAAATAAAGTTGGAGCAATAGTTTATTCACATCAAGGATTGACTTATGGCGGATTAGTTTATTCCCCTAAAATAAATGGAGAAAAAGTAGAACATATTTTGGATTCTCTTTTGTCTTTTTTTAAAGGAAATGGGATACAATCTTTTTATTTAAAACCAATTCCTTTATTCTATTCTTCAAAAGGCAACGCTGAAATGGATTTTTTCATGCTTAAAAAAGGAGCGTTTTTGGATAAAAAAGAAATGAATTTAGGCATCTATTTAGCAATGCCTTTGACGATTTCAAAAAGTAAATTAAAGCATTTCAGGAAAATTGAAGAACTCGATTTAGAACTGGTGGAAGAATATCAATTTGAACCATTTTGGGAATTGGTTTTAGCGCCAAGACTATTGGAGAAATATGATGCCAAACCCGTACATACGCTACAAGAAATAACAGAACTAAAAGAAAATTTCCCTAATAATATCAAACAATTTTCAGTATATTATGAGGGTGTTATTATTGCAGGCATTACACTATTCGAAACTGAAACTGTTGTAAAATCGCAATACGGAGCCACAACTAAAAAAGGGGAGGGGTTGCGCGCATTGGATTTTTTATTTATCAATTTAATACAAAAATACAAGAGAGAAGGAAAGCTTTTTTTTGATATGGGTATCGTTAATGATGACAATGAAAAAGGGTATCACGCAGGACTTTTGAAACAAAAAGAAGAATTAGGTTGCTCTGTTTATAGTCAGGATTTTTATAAAATGAATCTTATATGATACCATTTCTCGATTTAAAAAAAATAAACGAGCCTTATGAAACCGCTTTTCAAGAAAAATTGAAAACAGTTTTAGCCAATGGTTGGTATATTTTAGGGAATGAAGTCAAAGAGTTTGAAACCAATTTTGCCAAGTATTGCGGAACTGACTATTGCATCGGGACAGGAAATGGTTTTGACGCTTTAGTTTTGATTTTTAAAGCCTATATACAATTAGGGAAATTACAAAAAGGCGATGAAGTTATTGTTCCAGCAAATACTTATATTGCCAGTATTCTAGCTATTTTACAAGCAGATTTAATTCCTGTTTTGGTCGAGCCGAGGCTAGAAACCTACAACATCAATCCAGATTTAATTTCAGAAAAAATTACTTCGAAAACAAAAGCAATTTTAGTGGTTCATCTTTACGGACAACTGGCTGAAATGGATACGATAAATGAAATTGCTGTTGCAAATGATTTACTGGTTATTGAAGATGCGGCTCAGGCTCATGGTGCAATCAGAAATCAATCAGAAATCAATCAGAAATCAAGCGTAGCGTATAGTTTTTATCCCGGAAAAAATTTAGGTTCATTGGGCGATGGCGGTGCTGTTACCACAAATGATTCGGAATTGGCCAAAACCATTCAGTCGCTTAGAAATTATGGCTCGGAAACGAAATATTACAATGATTATATCGGCGTAAATTCAAGACTGGACGAATTACAAGCCGCTTTCCTAAATGTAAAATTACCCAATTTAGACACTGAAAATGAAAAGCGAAGAGTAATTGCCAAACGCTATTTATCTGAAATTAATAATGATAAAATAATTCTTCCAACAGTGTCATCGCGAGGAACGAAGCAATCTAATCATGTTTTTCATTTGTTTGTTATTCGAACACCAAACAGACTTGATTTACAGGAATATTTACATCAAAATGGAATAGAAACGTTTATCCATTATCCAATTCCACCACACAATCAAAAGGCTTTGTCATTTTTGAACCATTTGTCTTTTCCGATTACCCAAAAAATTCATGACGAAGTATTGAGTTTGCCTATAGGTCCTGTTTTGACAATGGATGAAGTGGATTTCATTATTTCAATTTTAAACAAGTATCAATAGTGCCTGATAGTAAAGCAGCATATCATCAAATTATTAAAACCACTTCGCTTTTTGGCGGAGTACAATTTTTCACTATTCTTATTTCTATAATTCGTACCAAATTAATTGCTATTTTCATTGGTTCGGCAGGAATGGGAATTGTTACTTTATTGAATTCAGCTATAAATGTTATAGGGGGTATTACGAGTTTAGGAATTGAAACTAGTGGGATTAAACATGTTTCGAGCAATTATAAAAATGATGATTTAAGTAGTATAGCGACTATTGTAGCAATAGTAAAAAGGCTTGCATTATTAACGGGAATTTTAGGATGTCTTGTTACTATTTGTCTTTCAAGTTGGTTGAGTCAGTTAACTTTTGGGAATTCAAATCATGCATTTTCGTTTGTTCTTATTTCGATTACGCTGTTGTTTAGACAATTAATGATCGGGGAATTTGTGGTTTTACAAGGTTTAAGGAGAATGAGACTTTTGGCGAAAGCCAATTTTTACGGAAATTTGTTTGGATTGCTGTTTTCAATTCCATTGTATTATTACTACCGGATTGACGCTATTGCCCCTACAATTATTATCGCTTCACTTTCGTCATTGCTGTTTTCTTTTTTTTATTCGAAAAAGATAGAATTGAATAAAATTGTCATTTCGAATAAACAATTGACCAGTGAAGGGAAAAGCATCATTAAACTGGGAATTCTTTTGACATTAAGTGGTCTGTTTACTTTGCTTTCAACCTATTTAATCCAAATTTATGTTGGAAAACAAGGAGGTTTAGAACAAGTAGGATTTTATAACGCTGGTTTTACGTTGTTGAATTCTTATGTTGGAATAATTTTTACGGCAATGAGTACCGATTATTTTCCAAGATTAGCTTCAATAAGTGATGAAAACGAAAAAGTCAGAATAAGTGTGGTTCAGCAATCTTTCATCTCAATATTGATTATAACACCTATAATTATCCTGTTTTTAACACTAATTCCGCTCATTGTAAAAATTATTTATACGCCAAAATTCATTTCGATTATTCCAATGGCTTGTTTCGGGATATTAGCCATGTTATTCAGAGCAGTTTCCTGGTCAATGGGGTATATTTTGATTGCCAAAGGAGATTCAAAAATGTTTATCAAAACGGCTTTTGGTTTTAACCTTATTTCGTTAATTTTAAATGTTTTAGGATATCATTTTTATGGATTAGAAGGACTTGGAATTAGTTTTTTTGTCTTTTATTTGATTCATTTTTTTGGATTAAAAATAATTACTAAAAAAAGATATGGCTTTTATTTTGACTCCGATTTTTATAATATTTATGGTATTTGCTTTTTGATGTGCTTGGCTACTTTTTTATTTCGATATATTCCAAATCCGATTATAAAATATAGTTTAATGTCAGCAATGGTGTTGCTTTCAATAGTTTTTGTATTGTTTCAAATGAATAAAAAAATGGAACTGAAAAGTTTGTTTAATGCTATAATTAAAAAGCACAATGATTGAAGTTTTAAAAAATAATTATAGAAAAGCAAAATCAGGTTATAAAAAACTGCAATTGTACTATGCTGTAAATTGGACTAAAACGCTCTATTTTAATTTCAAAAAATTTCCTTTCAGTACTGCCAAAAAACTACCTGTATTTTTTTATGGAACGGTAAAATTTGCCTCAATAGCCGGTAAAATAGAAATTGAAGGGAAAATTAAAAAAGGAATGATTGGTTTTGGACAGCCTTATGAACTGAATACGCTCCACAAGGGAATTGCCGAAATTAACATTTTGGGAAAAATAGTATTCAAAGGACATGTTCAATTTGGTAAAGATTATTTTATCTACATCGGTGAGAATGGTTATTGTGAATTTGGTCACATGTCATCTTTGGGATCTTATGCTAAATTAGTGTGTATTGAAAGTATTGTGTTAGGTAGTTATGCTCGTTTTGGTTCCGAATGTCAAATTATTGACACTAATTTTCATCCCATGATGAATACGATTACGGAAGAAAAATTTAAAATGACAGCGCCAATCGTGATTGGAAATTATAATTACGTAGCAAGTAGAGTTTCTATCATGCAGAACACTAAAACTCCGGATTACTGTACCGTTGCCTCCAATAGTTTGTGTAATACCGATTATACTTCTTTTGGATCCGCTATTTTAATTGGCGGTATTCCCGCAAAATTTATAAAAGATTCTATTTCCCGAGATTGGGAGGGGGAAAAAGATTCGTTAGATGATTATTTAATTGTCTAGTTTATGAAGTCAGTTAATGAATTCTCAATTTAACTTCCAGCAAAATATACTTTACTACTAATGCGATATTGGATGTTTTATAAGCCAAAATCATCTCAAAATGAATTCGTTTTAAGATGGCTTTATTTTCTTCTTTTGTTTTATTGAGATCAATTGCTTTTTTTAAAATCAAATAGGTGGAGTAATTTATTTTTTTTGCTCTTGAATCTTTCTTCTTAAAAAAATCGGTTCCTAAGGAATTCGGAACAATCCTTTTCTGCATTAGGATTTCGTCTATAAAATCAAAATCATAAATTCGGGATGCACGAATCCAAAAATCTAAATCTTCGTAAACCAGCGTTTCATCATAGCCATTTAAATGATCAAAAACAGTTTTTTTTATCATCGCCGAAACGGAACAAATACTATCTCCGCCAGAAAGAACTGATTTATAAATATCACCTGTTGTTCTCGGGGTAATTACTTTTTGAAAACTATCAATAGGGAAATAATAAGATTCAAATTCGCCTTTTTCAGTGATTAATTCAACATTTCCATATACAATTCCCAGATTTTTGTAAGTTGTGTTTTTGAAAGCATTTATTTGTGAAGTAACAGAGTTGTGAAGTAACACATCATCCGCAGCCAAGTCAATAATATATTCTCCTTTGGCTTTTTTGAGTGCTTTATTGAACGATTTTGTACTTCCTAAATTAGTTTTATTTGCAATAAATTGAATTTTCGGGAAATTAATAGCCCATTTTTTAATCACTGATTTAGAATTGTCAGTACTGCAATCATCAACAATAATAAGCTCTACATCCGGATAATCTTGATTAATTACTGAGAATAAACTCTCCAAAACATACTTTTCCTGATTGTAACACAAGCAAATAATGGTAACCAATGGATTGTCTTGCATATTTTTTTAAAAGAGTTATATTTGATACGAAAATAACAAATCGATAATGATTTTGCCTAACAAAAAAATTAAAATTGCTTTAATTGGTTATCGATTAAGTCATGGTGGAGCCGAAAAAGTGATGGCTGTCTTGTCTCAGTTTTTTGAAAAAAAAGGAATAGAAATTCACAATATTATTGTTCTCGATGAGGTTTCCTATTCCTATTCAGGAAAATTAGTCAATTTGGGAAAAATGAAAAATAGTACCAATGGACTTTTTAATAAATGGAATCGGTTGGTGTTTCTTAATAAATATCTTGGCGAAAATGAGTTTGATTTTATAATTGACTTCCGGTTTAGAATAAAACCCATTCAGGAATTGATAATAGCAAAATGGCTCTATAAAACGAAATCTATTTTCATGGTTCATAGTTATTTAATCGATCATTATATGCCTAATTGGTCTTTTCTTACTCGTTTGATGTACGGAGATTGTTATAAAATGGTCTGTGTTACTGATGAATCCAAAGCATTAATAGAAAGAAAACACCAGCTTAAAAACATTGCCAGAATTTATAATCCAATCGATGTTGATGCTATTGTAGAAAAGAGTAAGGAGTTAAATGACCTTCCTTATGATTATATTATTGGCGTAGGCCAAATGGAAACAAACATCAAACAATTTGATAAATTGATAGAAGCGTATTCGAAATCTATTTTACCAAAAAGCAATATTCATTTAGTCTTATTAGGAGAAGGGGAACGAAAAATGACACTTCAAAAGTTAGCCAAAGAGAGAAATATTGATGATAAAGTACATTTTTTAGGATATCAAAATAATCCGTTTAAGTATTTAAAAAAAGCGAATTTTTTCGTTTTGAGTAGTTTAAATGAAGGTTTGCCTAACGTTATTTTAGAATCATTGGCTTGCGGAACTCCAGTTGTTGCGTTCGATTGTTTGTCAGGACCCAATGAAATGATTCACCATAAAGAAAATGGATTGCTAGTCGAAAATCAAAATATTGAAAAACTTACGGATGCCATGAATATATTTGTAGAAGATGGGAATTTATATCGATATTGCAAACAAAATGCACCGCATAGCGTGCAGTCTTTTTCGGTTTTAGCTATTGGACAGCAATGGCTGGATTTGATGAAAATTAGTTTGTAACACAATTATGACAACATTAAAAGACATACAATTACTTAAATTGCCCGTTGTAGAAGATACACGCGGGAATCTGGCATTTATCCAAAATGATGTTTTGCCATTTGAATTTAAGCGTGTTTATTATCTTTTTGATGTACCCAGCAATTCTTTTCGAGGCAGTCATTCTCATATTAATCAAAGTGAAGTCCTAATTGCTTTGAGTGGAAGTTTCGAGGTTGTTTTAAGTGATGGATTCGAAAAAAAATCATTTTTTTTGAATAAACCAAATATTGGATTGTATATCCCAACAGGAATGTGGCGTGAGTTAGAAAATTTTTCTTCTGGTGCAGTTTGTTTAGTTTTTGCATCTGATATTTATAATGAAAACGATTACATCAGGGATTTTGATGAATTTTTGATGTCCAAAAAATGAAACTGCTATACGTCGTTCCAAACATAAATAACGAAGGTGGCGTAGCCAGAGTCCTTTCGATAAAAGCCAATTATCTAGTTGAAAAATTGGGATATGAAGTGCATATTCTGACTCAAAACGAGGGATTTTCTCCTTTGTTTTATTCTTTCAATTCCAATATTGTTTTTCATGATTTACTATTGAAAGGTAATTTTTTTCAGTTTTTTAAATCTTTTTCAAAAGGGTTAAAAAGTAAAATCAAGACAATTCAACCGGACATTATTGTTGTTTGTGATAATGGTTTAAAAGCATATGCTATTCCTTTTATTTTAAAAAATAAAGTCCCTCTGATATTAGAAATGCACAGCTCCAAGTTTATTGAAGAAGGAGAAATTAAGAAAAATGTTTTTACCAAATTGCGATCCAATTTTGTTTTTGTTTTGAAACAAAATGGAATAAAAAAATACGATCGATTTGTTGTTGAAACTAGCGAAAGCATTTCAGAATGGAAAGTGAAAAATGCAATTGTAATTCCGAATCCCTTATGGTTTACTTCAGAAAAATTCAGCACTTTAGAAAGTAAAAAAGTGATTGCTGTTGGAAGACATACCTATGAAAAAGGATTTGACAGAATGTTGAAAATCTGGAAAAAAGTGGTTATGAAACATCCCGATTGGATATTGGATATTTATGGAAAGTCAAATAAAAATATCGATTTAAGAGTATTGGCTGAAAATCTGGATATTTCTAAAAATGTGATTTTTTATGAACCGGTTCGTAATATAGAAGAGAAATATTTAGAGGCTTCTTTTTATTTAATGACGTCTCGATTTGAAGGTTTTGGGATGGTGTTAATTGAAGCAATGGCTTCTGGATTGCCCTGTATTGCTTTTGATTGTCCCTGCGGACCAAGAGCAATAATTTCTCAAAAAGAAGATGGTTTTTTGATTGAAAATGGAAACGAATCGGATTATGTTAAAGCAATTGAAGTTTTAATCGAAAATGCGTCTTTAAGAAGAGAAATGTCAAAAAAAGCTAAATTATCGAGTGAAAAATACAACATCGATGAAATTATGCAATCTTGGAATCAATTATTTATTGGAATCAAAAAGAGTTGAAATTTGAACCATTATTTTGAATTTAACGTACACAAATACCCGATTCTAAACATATTAAAAACCAATAGATTGGGATTGTCTCCCGTCAAATTTTTAAACAGTGACTTTTCAATAATTGAATATAATTTCGAAATTATAAAAGTTGATTTTGTTCTTTTTAAAAAATGATACAGTTGAATCAGTTTTATAAAATCGATAGCAATTTTTTCTTCTTTGTACAGCGTAATTAAATTTTCTAACGACTCTTTAGTTTTGTTTAAATAATCTAAATTGGTGTCAATTTCTCCATGTTCAACTGGGTTTTCTATATGATTTACTTTGGATTTTAATAAACTCAAGTGATAGGAAAGTTGGGTGTCGTCATGACCGTATTTTTTTATGTTTTTGTCAAATTTTACTTTGTCAAAACAGTCTTTTTTTATCACGGTATTATTGAAAAGTAACGATTGGAACTGATTTTTATTTCTGTTTACGGCAGCTTTATCTTCAAAGAATCTTCCGTATTTCCATCGTAGTTTTTGATTATCGGAAGGGCATTTTTCAGGATGTAAGCGACCTCCGTACAGAATATCGAAATCAGTAAAATTTTCGATGTATTTCTGTATGTAATTATCATGAATGATTAAGGAGTCGCCATCAATAAAAAGCAAATAGTTAAATTGTGCTTTCTCTGCGAGGGAATTTCTGTTTTCACGATGCGCCAGATTTTTTTTTAAGGAATCAAAACTACAATTTGATAACGCATTTATATTTTCATTGAATACGTTCAAACTCGATTGTGAGGCATCATCCTGACATAAAATCTCAAAAGTTATTCCGCAATCCGTACATTGTTTGTGCAATTCTAAAACGAGAGGGTAAACATTGTAATTGTATATTGGAACAAGAATAGAAAGCATTATGCGGTTCGCTGCTGAACCACTTCGAAAATTTTGGCATCTTCACATTTTAATGTTTTTGAAGGAAATTTCATCAACAAAGCATAATCGTGAGTCGCCATAATAATGGTTTTTCCGTTGGCATTGATATTTTTTAATACTTCCAATACTTCGACACTTGTTTGAGGATCAAGGTTTCCGGTTGGTTCATCTGCAAGAATTAATTCAGGATCGTTAAGCAAAGCTCGGGCTATTGCCACACGTTGTTGTTCACCGCCAGAAAGTTGATGTGGCATTTTATTACCAAATTCTTTCATACCAACTTTATCTAAAACTTCGTCAATTTTTCGTTGCATTTCTTCATTGTCAATCCAGCCTGTAGCTTTGAGTACAAATAACATATTGTCTTTTACAGTTCTGTCTGGCAGTAATTTGAAATCTTGAAAAACGATTCCAATCTTTCTTCTTAAAAACGGAATGTCATCTTCTTTCAAAGTGGCTAAATCAAAATCGACTATATGACCTTCTCCTTCAGTCAAAGTTAAATCACCATATAAAGTTTTCATTAAACTACTTTTTCCGGAACCTGTTTTTCCAATGATGTAAAGGAATTCACCATGTTTTACGTCTAAGTTTACGTGGGATAAAATAGATTTACCTTCTTGATAAATGTTTACATTTTTTAAAGACAGTACGGATTGTGACATAATTTGCATTTGTTTATGGGGTAAAAGTAATAAGATAACGGTTCTATTCAAAATAAATTCTATCCAATTAAATAGAATTCCGGTAATTAAAATAATTATTGGAAAGCCAAATAGTTTAAAGCAATGGATATATTGCAATGAAAGTTAAATTTTACAGTGTTTAAAAGAATGTTCATAATAAAAACGAATTGCGATTCGTTATAGAGTTCAGAATATAATACATTTGAATTATTAAAATAAAATCACAATGCGTAAAATTTCTTGGCTCTTCTACTTCCCGATTTTCATTATAACTGCTACTATTACAGCACAAAAATCAACTATTTATACTAGCGATTCAAAAGATTTCAATAAAGCGGTTTCCTTATTTAATGATGCGCAATATGCATCTGCGCAAATTATTTTTAATAAAGTTAAAGAAACTGCCACTACTGAAGAGCTGAAATCGGATTGTGCCTATTATGCTGCTAACTGTGCCATTCGTACTAATCAGGCAAACGCTGATGAATTGATGGAACGATTTGTTTCGGATTATCCAACAAGCGTAAAACAGAATCAGGCATATATAGAAGTGGCTCATTATCATTTTGATCAAGGAAATTATCCGCAAGCCTTAGAATGGTTTGATAAAGTGGATGAAAGCCAATTGAGCACTAGCGATCGAGATAAATTTAACTTCCAGAAAGGCTATAGTCTTTTTAATGCTAAAAAGAAAAAAGAAGCAACAGTCTATTTGAATAAGGTGGTTAATTCAGCTGAATATGGTTCTCAAGCTAAATATTACTTGGGATTCATGGCTTATGAAGGAGACGATTACAAACAAGCCACAAAATATTTCGACGAAGTTTCGGGCGAAGAAAAATACAAAGAGAAGCTTTCGTATTATCAAGCTGATATGAACTTTAAGTTGGGAAATTTCCAAAAAGCAATTGATTTAGGCGGAAAAGCCATGTCTAAATCAAATCCTGCCGAAAAATCAGAATTGAATAAAATCATTGGCGAAAGCTATTTTAATTTAAAAAAATACGACACTGCAATTCCCTATTTGGTCGCCTATAAAGGCAAAAAGGGAAGATGGAATAATACCGATTTTTATCAATTGGGATATGCGTATTACAAACAAAAAGACTACGAAAACGCGATTTCACAGTTTAATAAAATTATTGGCGGAAAAGATTTTGTGGCTCAAAATGCCTATTATCATTTGGGAGAAAGTTACCTCAATACCGATAAGAAACAACAAGCTTTGAATGCGTTTAAAAATGCTTCAGAAATGAATTTTGATGCCGCTATTCAAGAAGATGCCAGTTTGAATTATGCAAAGTTGAGTTATGAATTAGGGAATTCCTATCAGAGTGTACCGGCAGTTTTACAAGCTTTCTTGAACAAATATCCGGATAATGCAAGCCGTTCAGAGGTTGAGAAATTATTGATTGATTCTTATATTTCTTCTAAAAATTATAAAGGAGCCTTAGTCTTATTAGAAAAAAACAAATCACCAGAAAATAAATTAGCGTATCAAAAAGTGCTTTTTTACAGAGGTTTGGAATTATATACCGATGGAAATTATGAAGAAGCGTTGAAAATGTTTTCGAAATCTATTAGCGAACAAAGAGATGCTGTTTTTACCGCTAGAGCCACTTTCTGGAAAGGAGAAACAGAATATGTTTTGGATGATTTCAAAAGTGCTTTGTCGAGTTTTAAACAATTTGTAGCTTCATCCCAAGCCGCAACTACACCGGAATATAAAAACAGTAATTACAATATTGCTTACACGTATTTCAAATTGAAAGAATACGATCAAGCAGGGAATTATTTCCAAAGTCAAATAGAAAAAGTGAAAGACGATAAAATGCGTTTGAATGATTCTTATTTGCGTTTAGCGGATTGCCGTTTTGTAACTTCAAAATACGGAGCAGCGATGGATGCCTATGTAAAAGTTATAGAATCCAAAAGTGTAGATGCTGATTATGCGTATTTCCAAAAAGCAATTTGTTATGGATTTATTGCTAAAAATGATAAGAAAATAGAGGAGCTGAATGCCTTTTTACAATTGTATCCAAAATCAGAATACAGAGACGATGCTCTTTTTGAACTTGGAAATACGTACGTTGCTGAGAATAAAACGGATCTTGCGGTAAAAACATACGACAGACTAAATACGGAATTCAAAAGAGGTTCTTTTACTTCCAGAGCAATTTTGCGTCAAGGTTTAGTCTATTACAATTCGGATAAAGACGAACAAGCATTGGTGAAATTTAAAAAAGTAGCCGCTGATTTTCCTAAAACTCCGGAGGCATTAGAAGCTGTAGCAACCGCTCGTTTGATTTATGTAGATAGCGGAAGGGTGGATGAATATGCGAACTGGGTCCGTACTTTGGATTTTGTCGCTGTTACTGATGCAGAACTTGATAATGATACCTATGAAGCTGCTGAAAAGCAATTTCAGCAAAATAATACGAAACAGGCAATTGCAGGATTTAGTGGGTATGTTGCTAAATTTCCAAGAGGAATTCATGCTTTACAGGCTAATTATTATTTAGCGCAATCTTATTTTTCTGATGGAGCAGAAAGCAAGTCTATTCCTAATTATGAATTTGTAATTGCACAATCCAGAAGCGAATATACAGAACAATCTTTGTCGCGATTGGCTCAAATTTTCCTTAAAAACAAAGACTATGATAAAGCAATACCGGTATTATCTCGTTTAGAAACCGAAGCTGATATTTCTCAAAATAAAACATTTGCACAATCGAATTTGATGAAGTCGTATTACGACAAGAAAGATTATCCAAATTCAGTTATTTATGCCGAGAAGGTTTTAATGAACCCTAAAACGGATGATAATGTGAAAAGTGATGCGCAAATCATAATTGCCCGTGCCGCAATTCAGACGGGTGATGAGGCAAAAGCCCGAACTGCTTATGCAAAACTAATGACGATTGCTAAAGGAGAATTGGCTGCTGAAGCGTTGTATTATGACGCTTATTTTAAAAACAAAGATGGGAAATTTGAAGTGTCAAATGTTGCGGTTCAAAAATTAGCGAAGAATTATTCGAGTTATAAATATTTTGGGGCCAAAGGATTAGTCTTGATGGCAAAAAACTTCTACGGATTGAAAGACAGTTATCAAGCGACCTACATTTTGGAAAATGTGATTCAAAATTTCACTGATTTTCCAGATGTTGTTTCAGAAGCGCAAAGAGAATTGGACGCGATTAAATCCGAAGAATCCAAAACAAATTCATCAATTACCAAGTAAAGAAGTCAGAAGTAAGCGATTGGAGTAAGGAAATAAGAAAAATAGGCGTGAAATTTTTTAAATAATTGAAAGCCAAAAAACATACGGAATGAATATACCTTTTTACATCGTTGATGTTTTTGCAGAGAAAAAATATGCAGGCAATCAATTGGCTGTTTTCTTAGAGGCTGAGGCCTTAAGTGCAGAAGTGATGCAAAAAATTGCCCGTGAAATCAACTTTGCGGAAAGCACCTTTATAACTAAGCTTGAGCCGGAAAATAGCGTTGCGGAAATCAGAATTTTTACTCCAGAGCATGAAATGAAGTTTGCGGGACATCCAATAATAGGGACATCTTGGGTTTTAATGAATAGAATATTTGAAAATCAACCTGAAAAGATTACGTTGTCAGTTCCAATCGGCGAAATTCCAATTCATCAATCGGGAGATTTGGTATGGTTGCAGGCGGCTCAACCAGAGTTTTTGGATACTTTTTTAGCAGAAGATTTTTTATCCTTCAGCAATTTAAGCACTGCTGATTTTGATGCTGAATTTCCCATTCAAGAAGTTACTACAGGAAGTGCTTTTGTAATTGTTCCTATCAAAAATAAAAAAGCATTGGAGCATTTAATTCTTGACAAAGTTAAAATGAATGAATGGTTGCATGGGCATTGTAAAACAAATCATAGAGCCTTGTATTTTTATTGTTTAGAAGAAACAATGCTCATGAGTAGAATGTTGTATGTAGAAGATAATCAACTTAAAGAAGATGCTGCTACTGGTAGTGCCAGCACTTGTTTGCAAGCTTTTCTTTTAAAATATTATTCCTCAGAAATTAAGATTGTCAATCATCAGGGAGATTTTATTAATAGATCATCTCGAATTTATTTTGACGGAAAAGTAGCTGAAAATCATTTTGATATAAAGATTGGTGGGAAGACGCAATTCATTGCAAAAGGCGAATGGGAAGTTTAATTACAAGGTTACGAGTTATAAATAAGAAGTAAAAAAGAGTCAAGAGACAAGAAGGAAGGTTAGTGATTAAACAATTTTAAAAATCTTGTTTCTTTCTTCTTTATCAAAAAACAACAATAAAACATGAGAATCAATTTCCAAAATAAAATAATTATCAGTCTGTTACTTATTGCGTTTCAATTTTCGTTCGCACAAAAAAAAGAACAAATTGGAACAGAAACGGTAAATGTTGTGAAGCCTTATACGCCAACAATTTCGGATGCTTTCAAAGTAAAAGAAACGCCTGCACTTGAAGAGGAAGGGAATACTAAAAAAGAAACGATAAAATACACCATTTTCTCTTTTCCAGTAGCCTCAACTTTTACTCCGTCTAAAGGAAAGGCAGAAGGAGTGGAGAAAGAAAAACAGGAACATTTATTTAAGAATTATGCCACTTTAGGAGTGGGGAATTACGGAACCTTCATTGGAGAATTATTTGTAAATCACGATCTAAATAGTACAGATTATGTTAGCGGAATGTTTCGTCATCATTCGTCGCAAGGGGGTATTAAAGGGGTAGCGTTGGATGATCGTTTTTATGATAGTGCGATTGATTTAACGTATGGATCCAATCAAAAAGAGGTATCATGGAATTTAGATTTGGGATATCAAAATCAAATTTACAATTGGTACGGATTACCTACTGATTTTGGAAGCACAATGATTCCGTCTGATAGGAGGACATTGATTAATGGAATCAATCCGCAACAAACGTATAATACAATCTCGCTTGGAGGAAAAATAGATTTTAACGAGAGTATTTTAAATAAAATGAGTGTTAAATTTAATCATTTTTCGGATCTTTTTGAATCTTCAGAAAATAGATTTTATGCCAAGCCAATATTGAAATTTGATGTGATGGAAAGCGCTGTGAAAACAGATTTAATTGTTGATTATGTTGGCGGAAGCTTTAAGAAAAACTATTCAAATACGAATGCACAACCTGTGAAATATGGTTTTACTAATTTTGGTATTGCACCAAGTTTTGTAATGCAAGAAGACGATTGGACGCTGAATATTGGCGCTGGATTGTTTTATAGTTTGGACAATGAAAATAGCAATAATAACTTTTTTGTTTACCCACAAATCAATGCTTCCTACAAAGTTGTTGGTGATTTGATGATTTTCTACGCCGGTGCCGAAGGAAACTTGGAACAAAACTCATATCAGGATTTTGTAAGTAAAAATCCGTTTCTATCGCCTACATTAAATATTGCGCCAACAGATAAGCAATATGATATTTTTGCAGGATTAAAAGGAAAATTAACTAACAATGTAAGTTATAACATTAAAGGTTCGTATGTGAATGAAAGAAATAAAGCGTTGTTTAAAAGCAATGATTATAATGAGAATGCTACAAATCAAGAGTACGCTTTTGGGAATTCCTTTCAAGTGGTTTATGACGACATGAGAACATTGAGTTTTTATGGAGAATTAAAAGCTGATTTTTCTAAGGATGTGTCTTTTGGAATCAACGGGACTTTTAATAGTTATACCAATGATTTTCAAAGTGAAGCCTGGAATTTACCAACCGTAAAAATAAATTCAAACATTAATTTTAATATTACGCCAAAATGGTTCGCTGGTGCAAATGTATTTTACGTAGGGGAGCGTAAAGATCAAAAGTTGAATACTGATGTAGTATATGTAGTTCAGCCGGGTCCTTTTACTTTACCTTCCTATTTTGATGTGAATGCAAATGTTGGATTCAAATACAGCGACCGATTGACAGCCTTTTTAAAAGCTAATAATATTACCAATAGAGCCTATGAAAAATGGTTGAATTATCCGGTTCAAGGTTTTCAAGTGATTTTAGGAGTGAATTATAAATTTGATTTTTAAATATTTATTAAAACGCTAACAGGGTTTTAAACCCTGTTAGCGTTGTGAATCTACTTATGACTTTCAAACAAAAAATACATACCCATTACCTGCAATTAGTTCAGGATCGCATCGATGTTTTCAAAGATATGATTGTGGCGCTCACCGAAGATTCTAAGAACGATGCCAAAGGTTCTGCGGGAGATAAACACGAAACAGCCTTGTCTATGATGCATATTGAGCAAGAGAAACTCAATACCAAACTTAGAGAAGTGTTAACTCAAAAAGCTGTTTTAGACAAAATCGACGCCACTACAATTGCCGAAACAATTATTGTAGGGAGTTTAGTAAAAGCCAACGGGATTTATTTATACCTGAGTTTGGCACTTCCCAAAATCAATATGGAAGGAATCAATATTATCGCATTATCACCACAATCGCCTTTAGGAAATAAACTAATGGGGAATTTAATCGGATTTACCTTCGATATTAATGGTACGAAGTATTTAATTGAGAATATTGAATAAAAATCCATTATAATCCGTGTTATCTTCGTTCTATTTACAATCTGAAACTTCAAAAACTGTTTTTGTTGTTTTTTAATTACATTTTAAGTGTAAAATTCAGTATTTGATTTTAATTTAAAACCAAAATAGCTATTTGTGTTTTAGGAATGTAACTGTTGTTGCATCTTTGCCCTATCAAAATAAACAAAACAATAAAAATATATAGTTATGTGCGGAATAGTATGTGCCTTTGATTTAAAACAAAAAGCGGAAGTTTTAAGACCGCAAGTATTAGAAATGTCTAAAATTATCCGTCACCGTGGACCGGACTGGAGTGGAATTTTCAGTAATGAAAAAGCCATTATGTCTCATGAACGTTTGGCGATTGTGGATCCAGCTTCTGGTAAACAACCTTTATTCAGTGAAGATAAACAACTTGTTTTAGCAGCGAACGGTGAAATTTACAACCACAGAGAATTGCGTAAACAATTTGAAGGAAAATATAATTTTCAAACGGAAAGTGACTGTGAGGTTATTTTAGCACTTTACAAAGAAAAAGGACCTCATTTTATAGATGAAATGAATGGGATTTTTGGATTTGCTATTTATGATGTTGAAAAAGACGAATATTTTGTTGCTCGTGACCACATGGGAATTATCCCATTATACATTGGTTGGGATCAACACGGAACGTTCTATGTTGCTTCAGAATTGAAAGCTTTAGAAGGATATTGTACCAAAATCGAATTGTTTCCTCCAGGACATTATATGTCAAGCAAAGACGGAGAATTTGTACAATGGTACAAAAGAGAATGGGTTGATTATGATGCCGTAAAAGACAACGTAACCAGCATTGACGAAATTAAAGTAGCTTTGGAAGCTGCTGTTCACAGACAATTGATGAGCGATGTGCCTTATGGAGTATTGCTTTCTGGGGGTTTAGATTCTTCTATTACTTCGGCTGTAGCCAAAAAATATGCGCAAAAAAGAATAGAATCTGGGGATGTTGCCGATGCTTGGTATCCTCAATTGCACTCTTTTTCGGTAGGATTAGATGGTTCTCCAGATTTAGCGGCAGCTCAAATAGTTGCAGATCATATTGGAACCATTCACCACGAAATAAAATTCACTATTCAAGAAGGTTTAGATGCTGTTCGTGATGTAATTTACAACTTGGAAACATACGATGTCACTACGATTAGAGCATCAACACCTATGTGGTTAATGGCGAGAGTTATTAAATCAATGGGTATTAAAATGGTATTATCAGGTGAAGGAGCGGATGAGTTATTTGGAGGTTATTTATATTTTCACAAAGCGCCAAATGCAAGAGAATTCCACGAAGAAAACGTACGTAAATTAGGAAAACTTCACATGTATGACTGTTTGCGTGCAAACAAAAGTTTAGCTGCATGGGGAATTGAAGGACGTGTGCCATTTTTAGATAAAGAATTTATGGATGTAGCGATGAGAATCAACCCACAAGATAAAATGATAAACAAAGAGCATCCAATGGAAAAATGGGTGGTTCGTAAAGCTTTCGAAGATATGTTGCCACCAAGTGTAGCTTGGAGACAAAAAGAACAATTTAGTGATGGAGTAGGATACAGTTGGATTGATACTTTGAAAGAAGTAGTGGCTGTAGAAGTTTCTGACGAACAATTAGCAAATGCTAAGTACAGGTTTCCTTTGCAAACGCCAACTTCTAAAGAAGAATATTATTATCGTTCTATATTTCACGAGCATTTCCCTAGTGATGCTGCAGCTTTATGTGTTCCACAAGAAGCAAGTGTAGCGTGTAGCACGAAAATTGCTTTAGAGTGGGATGAAGCATTCAAAAACATGAATGATCCTTCAGGAAGAGCGGTTGCTAGTGTACATGATGATGCATATATAAAAGCATAAAAAGATTTCTTGGTCTAAATAGTTTTAGATTTTACAAGTAAGAAAACGCTCTCCATTTCGAGAGCGTTTTTTTTGTCTTAAAAATCAACATAATGTTAATAACTTAACTGCTTAAAAAGTGATTTTAACGGTAATATAATTTGCGTTTTTATATATTTGCGTGTTAGACAAAAATTACATTTTTTTAGAATAAAATATATGAGCGAAGAAATCAAGAAGGACAATTATTCAGCAGATAGTATTCAAGCATTAGAGGGAATGGAGCACGTAAGAATGCGTCCGTCGATGTATATTGGAGATGTGGGTGTTCGAGGACTGCATCATTTAGTTTATGAAGTAGTAGATAACTCTATCGATGAGGCAATGGGAGGCCATTGTGATACGATAATAGTTGATATAAATGAAGACGGGTCTGTTTCTGTTGAAGATAACGGACGTGGTATTCCAGTAGGAATTCATAAAAAAGAAGGAGTTTCGGCTCTGGAGGTTGTAATGACCAAAATTGGTGCTGGAGGAAAATTTGATAAAGATTCCTATAAAGTTTCTGGAGGACTTCACGGTGTTGGGGTTTCGGTGGTAAATGCATTGTCAAACCATTTGAGAGCTACTGTTCATAGTAGTGACGGAAAAGTATACGAGCAAGAATATGAAAAAGGAAAAGCGCTATATCCGGTAAAACAAATCGGTGTAACTGCAAAAAGAGGGACAATTGTTACTTTTTACCCAGACGAAACCATTTTTACTCAAACTACGGAGTTTTCTTATGATACTTTATCGGCTCGTATGCGTGAATTGTCATACTTGAACAAAGGAATTACAATCACATTTACGGATAGAAGAGAAAAAGATAAAGACGGAAATTTTGTTTCTGAAATCTTCCATTCTACAGAAGGTCTAAAAGAATATATCCGGTATTTAGATGGAAATCGTGAGCCTATTATAGCCCACGTTATTTCTATGGATAATGACAAAGGAGAAATTCCAGTTGAGGTGGCATTGATTTACAATACAAGCTACACGGAGAATATTTTTTCTTATGTAAATAATATCAATACGCACGAAGGTGGAACGCACTTACAAGGTTTTAGAACTGGTCTTACTAGATCGTTGAAGAAATATGCAGATGCTTCAGGAATGTTGGATAAACTGAAATTTGATATTTCAGGAGATGACTTCCGTGAAGGATTGACAGCTATTATTTCTGTAAAAGTTGCGGAACCACAATTTGAAGGGCAAACCAAAACTAAATTAGGAAATAGAGAAGTTGTTTCGCCTGTAAGTCAGGCTGTTGGAGATATGATTGAAGCTTATTTGGAGGAAAATCCAAATGACGCTCGTATTATTGTTCAAAAAGTAATTCTTGCAGCACAAGCACGTCACGCGGCCAAAAAAGCGCGTGAAATGGTACAGCGCAAAACCGTAATGGGTGGCGGTGGATTGCCGGGGAAACTTTCGGATTGTTCGGAGCAGGATCCTGCAAAATGTGAAGTGTATCTTGTCGAGGGAGATTCGGCAGGTGGAACTGCAAAACAAGGTCGTGATCGTGCATTCCAAGCTATTTTGCCATTACGTGGTAAGATTTTGAATGTGGAAAAAGCAATGGTTCATAAAGTTTTTGAAAACGAAGAGATTCGAAATATTTTTACGGCTCTTGGAGTTACCATTGGAACTGCCGAAGATAGTAAAGCATTGAATATTGAAAAATTACGCTACCATAAAGTAATTATTATGTGTGATGCCGATGTCGATGGTAGTCATATTTCTACTTTAATCTTGACGTTCTTCTTTAGATTTATGAAAGAATTAATTGAAGAAGGTCATGTATATATTGCAGCACCTCCGTTATATTTAGTTAAAAAAGGAAACAAGAAAGAATACGCTTGGAATGATGCGCAACGTGATCAAGCGAATGAAAGAATGGGCGGAAGCGCAGGAATTCAGCGTTATAAAGGTCTTGGAGAGATGAACGCAGAACAATTATGGGAAACTACAATGGATCCAAGTTTCAGAACGTTACGTCAGGTAACTATTGACAGTTTGGCGGAAGCCGATAGAGTATTCTCTATGTTAATGGGAGACGAAGTGCCGCCAAGAAGAGAATTTATTGAGAAAAATGCAGTTTACGCTAATATAGATGCTTAATTAAAAAGTTTATTCGTTGATTGGTTATTTGTTTAATCGATTCAACGGTTAAACAAATAACCAAATAAACATAGAAACATGAAAGTTACCATTGTAGGAGCAGGAAATGTAGGTGCAACCTGTGCAGATGTAATTTCTTATAGAGGAATTGCTAGCGAAGTAGTATTATTGGATATTAGAGAAGGTTTTGCTGAAGGTAAAGCTTTGGATATTATGCAGTGCGCTACAAATACTGGTTTTAATACCAAAGTATCAGGTGTTACTAACGATTATTCTAAAACGGCAGGAAGCGATGTAGTGGTAATTACATCCGGAATTCCAAGAAAACCAGGAATGACTCGTGAAGAGCTAATAGGTATCAACGCAGGAATTGTGAAAACTGTTGCTGAAAATGTATTGAAGCATTCGCCAGATACTATTATAGTGGTAGTTTCTAACCCTATGGATACAATGACTTATTTGGCTTTGAAATCTACAGGATTGCCAAAAAACAGAATTATAGGTATGGGTGGAGCATTAGATAGCTCTCGTTTTAGAACGTATTTATCTTTGGCTTTAGACAAACCTGCAAATGATATTTCGGCAATGGTGATAGGTGGGCATGGTGATACGACTATGATTCCTTTAACGCGTTTGGCATCTTATAATGGAATTCCGGTAACTGAATTTCTTTCGGAAGAGGCATTACAAAAAGTAGCTGCTGATACCATGGTTGGTGGAGCGACACTTACGGGACTTTTGGGAACTTCTGCTTGGTATGCTCCAGGAGCTTCAGTTGCTTATTTGGTAGATAGTATTTTGAATGATCAAAAGAAAATGATTGCTTGTTCTGTTTTTGTTGAAGGCGAATACGGTCAAAATGATATCTGTATAGGTGTACCTTGTATTATTGGTAAAAATGGAGTGGAAGAAATTCTTGACATTACACTAAATGAGCAAGAAAAAGCCTTATTTGCTAAAAGCGCTGATGCAGTTAGACAAATGAATGATGCCTTAAAAACAATTTTGGTATAATATTTTAATTATAAAACAGAGAAGACTGCACTTTTGCAGTCTTTTTTTTGAGATTAATCAATAAATAAATTGGTTAATCTTAACGTTAATTATATATTTGCTCGGTTTAAAAAAAATGATGTAATTCCTGATATTCTTTTTTGGTTGCAAAAATCGATGGCAGGGCCTACTCTATAAGGTTTAAAACAAAAATAAATAAATAAAAAATAATTAATTTTTAGTAATAATGCAGAATAAAGGACTTATTAAATTTTTCGCAATTCTATTTGCATTGGTAAGTATTTACCAACTTTCTTTCACTTTTGTTGCAAGCAAAGTAAAAAATGATGCAAAATCTTTTGCTGGTGGGAATCCTGAGAAAGAAGTTAAATATTTAGATTCTATCGGTAAAGAAAAAGTATTTAATCTTGGATTTACTAATTTTACTTTTAATGAAGTAAGTGATAAGCAAATCAATAAAGGTCTTGACTTAGAAGGAGGTATTAATGTAATACTTCAAATCTCTGTTAAAGATATATTGAAAGGATTATCTAATAATTCTAAAAATCCAGTTTTCAATAAATCTTTGGCTGACGCTACTGCAGATTTACAAGGAAACAAATCGTATTTAGATAAGTTTTTTGATGCTTTTGAAGCAAATTCAAAAGGAACTGTAAAATTAGCTTCTCCTGATATTTTTGCAAACAGAAGTTTGCAAGGTGAAGGTGGAGTAGATTTTCAGATGACAGATGCGCAAGTACAAAAGGTAATCAAAAGAAAAGTTGATGAATCTGTAGAAAGTGCTTTTGGTGTATTAAGAAAACGTATTGATAAATTTGGTGTTACACAACCTAATATTCAAAAATTAGGAGAATCTGGAAGAATCCTTGTGGAACTTCCTGGAGCTAAAGATGTAGACAGAATTAAAAAGTTATTACAAAGTACTGCTCAATTAGAGTTTTGGGAAACGTATAAAATTGAAGAAATTGGTAACTTTTTAATGGCGGCAAATGAGTCATTGAAAAAAACTGAAATTAATAAAGTTCCGGTTAAAACTGTTGCAAAAGATTCTTTGAGCGCTTTGTTAACTGACGGGAAAGATTCAGCAGCTACAACTAAAGGAAATAATCCTTTATTGGATAAAATTATTGGTCAAGGTGGAGGGCCTGTTTTAGGTCTTTTCTCTCCAAAAGATACTGCTATTGTAAACGGATATCTAAAAAGAGCTGACATTAGAATTTTATTAGCTGGGGACCAACGTTATGCAAAATTTGTATGGGGTAAACCAACTACTATTAAAGATGCTAAAGCAAAAGACATTGATGCAGTTGAATTATATGCTTTAAAAGGAAATAGAGACAATGTGCCTGCAATGGGTGGTGGAGTTGTGACTGATGCAAAAGATACTTTTGATCAATCAGGAAAACCAGCTGTTTCTATGCAAATGAATAACCAAGGTGCTAAAGCTTGGGAAGAATTAACAGGTAGAGCGTATACACAAAAAAGCAATATTGCCATTGTTCTGGACGATATTGTATATTCAGCTCCGGGGGTTTCAAGTGGTCCAATTTCTGGAGGTAGATCTGAAATTTCAGGAACTTTTGATGTTACAGAAACTAAAGATTTAGCGAATGTTTTAAGAGCAGGTAAATTACCAGCTGCTGCAGATATCGTTCAATCAGAAGTAGTAGGGCCATCCTTAGGTCAAGAAGCAATTGATAACGGAACAACATCTGCACTTGTAGGATTGCTTTTAGTATCACTTTGGATGATTGTTTATTATGGAAAAGCAGGTTGGTATGCTAATATTGCATTGGCAGTTAACTTACTGTTCTTATTCGGAATTTTAGCAAGTTTAGGTGCAGTATTAACATTGCCTGGTATTGCCGGTATCGTTTTAACGATGGGTACTGCAGTTGATGCAAATATCATTATCTATGAAAGAGCAAAAGAAGAGTTGCGTGCCGGGAAAACATTGGGTGAAGCAGTAATTGCTTCTTACAGTTGGAAAGGTGCAATGCGTTCTATTGTAGATGCAAACGTTACGCATATTTTAATTGGTGCAGTATTGTTTATTTTTGGGTCAGGACCAATAAAAGGTTTTGCAACAACATTACTTATCGGTATTGTTACCTCTTTGTTTACTTCTATATTTATCGCAAGAATTTTTATAGATAAGAATATTGCTGGTAAAAATGACTTGTCATTTGTTACTAATTTCTCTAAAAACTTCTTCACTAACTTCCATTTTGATTTCTTAGGTGTTAAAAAATGGACCTATTTGTTCTCAAGTATTGTTGTTGTTGTTAGTTTTGTGTCTTTATTTACAAATGGTTTAGATCAAGGTGTAGATTTCGTTGGAGGTAGAACTTTTCAAGTGCGTTTCGAAAAACCAGTTAGCGCTGAAATAGTAAAAGCTGAATTGACGAAAGTATTTGAAGGAAGTGCTGAAGTAAAAATATTTGGTAATGATAACCAATTAAAAATTACTACTAAATATAAAGTACAAGAACACGGAACTCAAGCTGATGAAGAAGTAAATAAGTTATTGTATGATAATTTAAAAGTGCATTTCTCTACAGGTTTAACTTATGATAAATTTGTAAATGCTTATGATGGTAAAAAATTAGGTATTTTACAAGCTTCAAAAGTTGGTCCAACAGTAGCAGAAGATATTAAAGCTAATGCCTATTGGGCGGTTCTTGGAGCTATGTTAATCGTGTTTTTATATTTGTTTATTAGTTTTAGAAAATGGCAATATGGTTTAGGGGCGATTGCTGCTGTAGCGCATGATGTTATTTTCGTATTGGGAATTTACTCCTTGTGTTATAAATTTATGCCTTTTGGTATGGAAATCGACCAACATTTTATTGCTGCGATTCTTACTGTTATTGGGTACTCAATGAATGATACCGTTATTGTATTTGACAGGGTTCGTGAATTTTTAGACGGAAAAACTAAAGGTAACTTTGGAGAAATTGTAAACAAATCAATTAATTCAACGATGTCTAGAACGATTAATACTTCTTTAACAATGATCGGTGTATTATTAATCATGTTTGTTTTTGGTGGAGAATCAATTAGAGGATTCATCTTTGCAATGTTAGTAGGTATTATTGTAGGAACTTATTCATCATTGTTCATAGCTACACCAGTGTTGGTAGATACAATTTCAAGAGAAGACAAAAAATTAATCGAAACACAACATTTAGTTGAAGCTTAAGATTTATTTTTTATAATTAACGAAAGATCCAACGTAAGTTGGATCTTTTTTTTTGATAAAATTGGTAGGCTAATTTCAAATGACTAATTTTATCTTATAGTTTAAGAATAGTATATCGATTAAAATTAAAACATCTTTTTATGTATAAAAGAACTCTTTTTATTTTAATTATTATTAGTTGTAACATCTTTTATGCTCAAAATATAAATCATAAAATGAAACTTGGTTTTCATTATGGATTCGGAAATGAAATAAAAAATAATGATTTTTCACACACAAATAACTATTATAAACTTCAATTGTATTGCGCTTTAAAATCTGGAAAGAATTTTAAGTATGAACTAATAATGCAGCCAGAACTCAATCTTGCTAAACATCAGCTTTTGAATGTTTATTTCATACAGCCAGATGATCCAAATTATATAGAAAAACGACAAAAATTTTCTAATTTGAGAAATGTAAAGGAATACGTTTTGAATTTAGGTTTTATTATAAGAAAGCCAATTTCAAAATCATTTAGTATATACTTATTAGGTAGCGTTGGACCTATGATTATCGATAATGAAACGGAGCGACTTTCAAAAGGTTTTGCTTTTTCAGATGTTTTAGCTTTAGGATTTTCTTCAAAAATTGACAAAATAACATTTGATATAAGGCCCAACATTCGTCATGTTTCCAATGGAGGACTTCAAAGCCCAAACCTTGGGTTTAATACTATAAATATTGAATTTGGTTTTTCTTTTTCCATTTAAATCCTTTTTCAAAACGTATTCCTTTACATTTCTCAAATTAGATATTATTTGAAAGTTTATATTATCAAAGTATCAAATTTTATATATTTACTAAATATTTGTTAAATCAAATTACTGTACCATAGATCAAATAAAAACCTGCGAATAATGGAAAAATTAATCAAGTCTTTCGTCTTTATTTTTTTGATTACTATTTTGTCTAATATTAGTCTATATGCTAAGAATAGGGGTATTAGTCATGAAAGAAAAAATGTCGGAATTGATATTAGTTATTTGGTTCCATCTTTCGAAAGTATTTATATTTATGACGCTGTTTTAAAAAAAAGGAATCTAATAAATATAGATCCAAATCCAAATAGTGTTGCTAGTCCGCCAACTGTTACTACTCCTGTTTATTATTGTCAAAATAGTGTTGCAGTACCATTAACCGCAACTACTTCTGCTGGAGGAACTTTAAATTGGTATGGGACTAATGCAACGGGAGGAATACTATCTTCAACAGCTCCGACTCCTTCAACAGCTACATTAGGAGCTACATCATATTATGTGAGCGAAACTGTAGGAGGTATTGAAAGCACCCGTTCTAAAATTGATGTAATTGTGGTTGCCGATAATGGGGCAGTTATTTTACTTTTTAGGTGTGATCCTTCACAAGTTTTGCCAGCTGATAAAAATAGCTCAGTTATGTTTGATTGGGCAAATAATCCTTTAATTAATAATAATTCTTATAATTATTCATACTCAATTCAGGGAGGTCCTATTGTCACTGGAAATACAACATTATCACATCAACAAGTTTTTGGGATGTTGCCTGGGCAATCTGCAACGTTAACATTATCGGCAGCAACATTTCCATGTGTCCCATCACAAACTATAACTTGTAGTGTACCTTGTGGGAGTTCAACTGTAATACCTAATTTCCCTGCAATAGTACCCTTTTGTTCAGGAACTGTAGCGCCAATTTTGCCAGCAACATCGCCAAACGGAATTACAGGAACTTGGTCTCCGGCAATAATAAATAATACAACCAGCGGAAGTTATGTATTTACTCCAAATCCAATATTATTTCCTTGTGCTACAACCCAAACGCTACCGGTAACAGTTGTACCATTGGCAACACCAACTTTTACAACTATTCCAAGCACAGTATGTCAAAATGCAACAGCACCAATTTTACCAACCAGTTCTACTAATTCTCCTGCAATTACTGGTACTTGGAGTCCAGCCACTGTTAATACGGCAGTTTTAGGTCCAGTAACTTATACTTTTACCCCCAATGCAGGCCAATGTGTTTCAGCTTTATTAACAACAGCTTCTATAAATATTGTGCCAGTTGTAACGCCTAATTTTGCTACTATTCCTCCTTTTTGTAGTGGAACTACTGCACCTCTTTTGTCTAGCACCTCCCCGAATGGAATTGTTGGTACTTGGTCACCTTCGATAGTCAGCAATACGACAAGTAGGAATTATTTATTTACGCCAAATACGAATCAATGTGCAACAACTCAAACCTTGAGTGTTGTCGTAACACCAAAAACAACTCCAAACTTTGCGGCTATACCTGCTTTTTGTACCGGAACTACAGCGCCAATACTAGCTTCTACATCTCCAAATGGGATAAGTGGTACTTGGTCTCCTGCGACAATTAATAATACAACAAGTGGAAGTTATGTTTTTACACCAAACGCAACGCAATGTGCAACTACACAAACATTAACCGTAACTGTTAACCCACTGATTCAGCCTAATTTTATTGATTTATCAATTTGTTCCGGAACTACTGTACCTCTTTTGTCTAACACATCTCCGAATGGAATTACTGGAACTTGGTCACCGGCAATTATTAATAATATTACGAGTGGGGCTTATGTATTTACTCCTAATCCCAATCAATGTGCAACGTCAAAAAGCATTAATGTTACAGTTAATCAATCCACCCTTGTTAGTGTAGATTGGACGGTTACGGAGGCATTTTCCAAAAATCAAATTGTGACGATTAGTGCTACGGCGACAGGTGGCTATTTATATCAATTGGATGATGGTCCATTTCAGGAAAGTCCTGTTTTTGAATACGTCTCTTTAGGAACACATTCTATTACTGTACAAGATAAGAATGGTTGTGGTTTTCCAATTACAAGAAATAATGTTTTGGTAATTGATTATCCTAAATTTTTTACACCTAACAATGATACCTATAATGATACCTGGAATATTTTTAGTTTACAAGATCAGACCAGTTCTAAAATTCTAATATTTGATCGGTATGGTAAATTTTTGAAAGAAATTAGACCAAGTGGTTTAGGCTGGGATGGAACTTATATTGGACAGCCAATGCCAGCGAATGATTATTGGTTCACTGTTGAATACATTGAACAGGATATTCCTAAAAAATTTAAATCTCATTTTTCTTTAAAAAGATAAAAACAAAAAAGCTTCTAAATATTAGAAGCCTTTTTGTTTAGTGTTTTTTATAGGTTTAATGTTCTACTTTAACAGGCTTTTCGGCTGTAAAAATAAAATACAATCCTATTAAGATAAAAGGAATGCTTAGCCATTGTCCTGTAGAAAGTAAACCCAGTTCATTTTCAAAACCGCCTTGACTCTCTTTTACAGATTCTACAACAATACGTACTGTAAATAGCAGCACTAAAAACATACCAAATAAATAGCCAGATTTTAGTCTTGCTTCAGTTTTCCAATACATGAAAAATAATATGGCAAATACGAAAATATAGCAAAATGCTTCATATAATTGTGTAGGATGTTTAGCAGGAACTTGTTCTAACAATGCTACAAATTTTGGATCCGCTGCTATAGCATGGTAAGCAGCTTTTGGCTCAGGTATTTGAGTAGCGTTAACAGCATCTGCAGGACTAAATTTATCGCGTAGAAAACGTATTCCAAATACAGATGTAGTTTCTTTACCTACAATTTCCGAATTGAAAAAATTTCCTAGTCTTACAAATATTGCTCCACTTGCAACTGGAATAACAACTCTGTCTAAAATCCACAATTGAGGTCTTTTTAATATATTTTTGCTGTAAAAATACATAGCAATTATGATTGATATTGCAGCTCCGTGACTCGCTAAACCCTGAAAACCTGTGAATTCAAATTTAGGGGAGAATCGAAATGGCAAGAATATTTCGAGTAAGTGATTGCGAAAATATTCCCAATCATAAAATAAAACATGACCTAATCGAGCTCCAATCAATGTTGCAAGGACAGTCCATATAAAGAGAGAATCTAATTTTTCTATGGATTCGCCTTCACGCTCAAAAATATTTTTCATGATGTACCACCCTAATCCAAAAGCAATTACAAACATTAGGCTATAGTAACGTATTACGAAAAAACCTAAATCAATACCTTCCGATGGATTCCAAACTATGTTCAAAGCGTGTGTCATTTAATATTGTTTTTTATGAATTGTAAAAATATATATTTAAAGTAAAAATAGTACTTATATAAAGTTAATGTTTATGATTGCATTTTTTTTTCGGGACAGGGTCGTAACCACTTTTCCCCCAAGGATGGCAGCTTAAAATTCTTTTTATACCTAAAAAACCTCCATAAAATAACCCATGTGTTTGCAGCGCTATTATCATATAGGAAGAACAGGTTGGCTGAAATCTACAAGCTGAAGGAATAAAAGGGGATATGGCGGTTTGGTAAAACCGAACAAGAAGTACAAATGGAAAAATAAGGATTCTTGATAGCATGATTTTGGTATTCGGATTTAAAACTTCAACATTCAATATTCTACATGAATTTTTTAATCTATACTCTTAAATCTGTTGTTTAAATGCTAAACGTAGTGCCTTCTTTTCCATCTTTCAATTGAATACCTAAAGCAATCAATTGATCCCGAATCTGATCAGACAATGCGAAATTTTTATTGTCTCTGGCTTGTTTTCGCATTTCAATCAACATGTTTACCGTACCTTCTAATTTATCATTATTACTATCAGAAATTTTCTCATCTTCTAATCCTAGAACATCAAATACAAACCCATTAATGGCTGCAGTAAATGTTTTTAACTCTTCGGAGGTTAGGGTTTCTTTTCCTTCTTTTAATAGATTGATAAAACGAACGCCTTCAAATAATTGTGCAATTAGAATAGGGGTGTTAAAATCATCATTCATAGCATCATAACAGGATTGTTTCCAAGCAGCAATGTCAATTGTAGAATTTGGACAGGCATTTAAATCTTTTGTGGCATCTATCGCCTCCATTAGTCTCTTGTAGCCTTTTTCAGCTGCAACAATAGCATCATCTGAGAAATCAAGTATACTTCTGTAATGTGCTTGTAGCATAAAGAAACGTGCTACTGATGCCGAAAAAGCTTTGCTTAAAATAGTATTTTCTCCGGTCAATATTTCTCTAGGCAAAATATTATTCCCAGTAGATTTTGCCATTTTTTTGCCGTTTAATGTCAGCATATTGGCATGCATCCAATAATTAACGGGCGTTTGCCCGGTACAAGCTTCATTTTGGGCAATTTCACATTCATGATGAGGGAATTTTAAATCCATTCCACCTCCGTGAATATCAAAATGATTGCCTAAATATTTAGTGCTCATGGCGGTACATTCAAGATGCCATCCTGGAAAACCATCGCTCCAAGGCGAAGGCCAACGCATAATATGTTGCGGTTCGGCTTTTTTCCAAAGCGCAAAATCTTGCGAATTTCTTTTGTCAGATTGTCCGTCAAGATCTCTGGTGTTAGCAAGCATGTCTTCAATATTTCGACCGCTTAATCTACCATAATGGTTGGTTTCATTGAATTTTACCACATCAAAATAAACAGATCCATTGGCTTCATAACCAATTCCTTTGTTGATAATAGTCTTGATAATTTCAATTTGTTCAATGATATGACCTGTTGCTGTAGGTTCAATACTTGGCGGCAAAAAGTTAAAGGCATTCAAAATATCATGAAAATCTACCGTATAACGCTGTACCACTTCCATAGGTTCCAGTTGCTCCAAACGTGCTTTTTTAGCAATTTTATCCTCTCCTTCATCCACATCATCCACAATATGACCTACGTCAGTAATATTACGAACGTAACGCACTTTGTAATCCAAATGCAAAAAATACCTAAATATAACATCAAAAGACATGAATGTTCTCACATTACCCAGATGCACATTGCTGTAAACCGTGGGTCCGCAAACATACATTCCAACATTGCCTTCATGAATAGGTGTAAATGTTTCTTTTTCTCCCGAAAGAGAATTGTATATTTTTAGAGTTTGACTTTTATATAATGGCATTTGTGTGTTTTTTGGAGCTTTTCCTGCTGTTCGCTATATCTTTTTCTGGCTAAAAAAGCCATAAAAAGGATACCGCTTCCATCAGGGCTAGGGCTTTATCGGTTAAATAGAATTATTTGTATTTTAGAACTTCGTCTCTAATTTGATATAATCCAAAAACTCTCTCTTAGTTTGAACATCTTTAAATTTTCCACCAAATTCTGAGGTAACCGTGCTACTTTCAATATCGCTGATTCCTCTTGAATTCACGCAAAGGTGCTTAGCGTCAATTACACAAGCCACATCTTCAGTTCCTAATGCCATTTGTAATTCTTGAACGATTTGCATTGTCAAACGTTCTTGTACTTGAGGTCTTTTGGAATAATATTCTACAATTCGGTTCATTTTAGAAAGACCAATTACTCTTCCATTAGAGATATAAGCTACGTGTGCTCTTCCAATAATTGGTAATAAATGATGTTCACAAGTAGAGTAAAGAGTAATGTTTTTTTCGACTAACATTTCACCGTATTTGTAATTGTTGTCAAAAGTAGATGCTTTTGGTTTTTTTGTAGGATTCAATCCTCCGAAAATTTCTTTTACAAACATTTTAGCAACACGATTTGGAGTTCCTTTCATGCTGTCATCTGTCAAATCCATTCCAAGTGTAATCAGAATATTTTCAACGTCTTTTTTAATTTTTTCTATTTTTTCTTCATCTGAAATAGCAAATGCATCTTCTCTTACTGGATTTTTTGCACTTGTACTAATATGATTGTTTCCTATCTCGTCTTGAAATTCTTCGTTATTTATCATCAAAAAGGTACTGTTATATTGGGTATGTAAATTTAAGGGGTAAAGATAATTAATAAAAACTAAAGAATTTCTATCGTTTAGACTATTTAATGATGACTTTATTACGATCATCGGGAAAGCAGGATTTTCTAATTGCTTTAAAAAAACAAAGGCAATAACTTTTTGGTTACTGCCTTTTGTAATTTATTTAAAATCTTTTGGTTATCAATAGAATAACAAAAAGTATTTTTTAATTATTCAGCTTCAATTAATTTTTTTAATCGAGTTGAATTATAAACGGGAATTGCTTCTTTTAGAATCCGAACGGCGCTAATTAGATCTTCTTTTTTAAGAACATAAGCAATGCGCACTTGGTTTAATCCCATTCCTGGGGTCGAATAAAAACCGGCAGCAGGAGCAACCATAACGGTTTCACCATTCAAATCGTAACTTTCCAAAAGCCATTGTGCAAAAACATCCGTATTGTCAACAGGAAGTTGCGCAATACAGTAAAAAGCGGCTTTAGGCTTGGTAACGATTACGCCTTCGATTTTATTTAATTCGGAAATCAAGGTATCTCTACGTTCTTTATATTCTGTAATTACTTCATCAAAATAACTTTGAGGAGTATCGATAGCTGCTTCGCAAGCTATTTGTTCAATTGTTGGAGGACACAAACGGGCTTGTGCAAATTTCATCGCTGCTGAAATTACCTCTTTATTTTTTGTAACCATACAGCCAATTCTCGCGCCACACATGCTGTAACGTTTGGACACAGAATCGATCATGATAACATTTTGTTCCAGTCCTTCAAGATTCATTACCGAATAATGAATGTCTTCATCATATATAAATTCTCTATATACTTCATCTGCAATCAGGAACAAATCGTATTGTTTAGCAAGTTTACCCAATTGCAAAATTTCTAATTCAGAATACAAATAACCAGTAGGGTTACTTGGATTGCAAATTAAAATTGCTTTCGTTTTTGGAGTAATTAGTTTTTCAAAGTCTTCAATTGGAGGTAATGTAAAACCACTTTCAAAAACAGAACTTACGGGAACTACCGTAGCACCTGATTCGGCTGAAAAAGCACTATAATTAGCATAAAAGGGTTCTGGAATAATGATTTCGTCTCCCTGATCCATAATACTTCCCAAAGCAAATAAAAGTGCCTCAGAACCTCCTGTTGTTATCATGATGTCTTCAAAAGATACTTTTACATTTTGATTGGTATAAAATTGCGCTAATTTTTTTCTATAACTTTCATAACCAGCTGAAGGACCATATTCAATAATAGTTAGGTCAATATTTTTAATGGCTTTAATGGCTGCTTCGGGACTTTTTATATCGGGTTGACCAATGTTTAAATGATATACTTTATGGCCTTTTTTCTTAGCCATTTCAGCAAAAGGAGCCAATTTTCGTATTGGTGATTCGGGCATTTGTTTGCCTCTGTTTGATATTTCTGGCATGATTTAATTATTGAAATGCAAATTTGCAAATTTTTTTCCAAATTTACAGTAATTAGTAAGTCTATTTGGTATCAAAAACACATATTTATGTTGTATTTTTAGTAACTTTATAGAAAGAATTTTTAATGAAAAAGGTAATTATTTTATTTTTTCTTCTTTTCAGCTCCTTGACTATTTTAGCACAAGATGGCTTTGAATTTAGTAAAGAGGTTGATAAAGTGACTATTCCCTTCAAATTCATTAATAATTTAATTTTTATTCCCATCAAAGTAAACGGTGTAGAATTAATTTTTTTGTTAGATTCCGGTGTTGAAGAAACTATTCTGTTTAGTTTGGAAGAAAAAAAAGAAATTGAATTTTCCAATGTCGAAAAAATCACTTTGCGGGGGTTAGGGAGTGAAGACGCCATCGAAGGGTTAAAATCTACTAATAATATCCTGGAAATAGGAGCATTAAAGGCCAAGAAATACTTACTATATATAGTTTTGGATGATGAATTCAATTTGTCTTCTCATGTAGGAATTCCAGTAAACGGAATTATTGGATATCAATTTTTTAGAAATAATCTGGTTGAAATCAATTATGATAGAAAAAGAATAATTGTTCATAGGAATATTGAAAAAAAGAGAAAAAAAACAGAAAAAAAATTTGAAAAAGTTGCTATTGCAATAGAAAGACTAAAACCGTACATAACAAGTACAGTGACTATAGATTCCGTTGAGCTTCCTGCAAAATTATTAATTGATATTGGCAATAGTGATGCAATTTGGCTTTTTGAAAATCGTTCTAGATTAATAAAAGTTCCCTCTAAAAGTTTTGAGGATTATTTGGGCAAAGGATTTAGTGGAGATATTGAAGGGAAAAGAGCCCGAATTACAAAATTTAAAGTAGCGGAGTTTGAATTTCATAATCCTATTGTTGCTTTCCCGGATTCCAGTTCCGTTCGGAATGTAAAAATGGTTTCAGGTAGAGTAGGTTCTGTTGGGAGTGAAATTTTAAGAAGATTTTTAGTTGTTTTTGATTACACTAACGGCTTTTTGTATTTAAAGAAAAACAAAGAATATTACTCTCCGTTTAATTATAATAAAAGCGGAGTAGAAATCCAACATAATGGTTTGCAATGGGTGCAAGAAACGGTACCTCTGGAGACGGTTCCTACAGTGGTGTCTACTGATAATCCTTTTACATTAAAGAATAACACTAGCGATTTTAAATATAAATTTAATTTAAAACCTATTTATGAAATTACTAATGTCCGAAAAAATTCACCTGCAGCAAATAGTGGTTTGCAAAAAGGGGATATAATTGTCTCAATTAATAAATTTCTTGCATACAAATATTCTTTGCAGGAAATTAATTCCCTCTTTAAGTCGGGAGAAGAAAATTGGATTAATTTAGAAATTCTAAGAAATGGTCAAATTCACAACATTAGGTTTCAGCTTAAAAATATTCTATAAAAAAAAGCGCTTTTTGAATGATTTCAAAAAGCGCTTACTATTTTTAAAAAAGTATTTAGTTGGTAATAACTTCTCCTTTAATTTTTAGTGCGACTCTGCCGTCTTCATAATTTACTGCGTTAGATTCCACAGTGATAGTTTTACGGATAGGACCTGGAGTCATGTTGTATTTAACTTCAATTTTTCCAGTTTTCCCAGGCATAATCGGTCCTGCGGGTTTTGTTGGAACAGTACATCCACAGGTAGATAGTACATTGGTGATAATTAAAGGAGCATCACCGGTATTTGTAAATTCGAATATTCTTATTCCGTTATCACTTCCCTTGGAAACCCTTCCGTAATCAATGGTATTGTCTTTAGCCGCAAATTCAATTTTAGCTCCAGATTGAGCAAAACCGATGCTGCTTGCAAATACAATTGCAATTAAAGTAATTATTTTTTTCATTTTCATTTTTTTTAGATTCGGTTAAGTAAAAGTACTTTGTTTTAATTAATGCACAAATATTTATTTCTCTTTTTATAGTGTACTTAATTATTTACTTTTGTCCCCTATTACAATTACAAATATCAGACCAAATTTTAAAAGGTTATTTGTTGCTTTGGTTATACGTTTAACTAAACAAACAAACAATCGAATTTAACGATTAAACGAATCCACAATAAAATGACAATTCCTGCACAATTTGACGCTAAAACTACTGAAAATAAGTGGTATGACTACTGGATGAAGAATAATTATTTCCATTCGGAACCAGACCATAGAACACCATATACCATTGTAATTCCGCCGCCTAATGTTACCGGGGTTTTACACATGGGGCACATGTTGAACAATACTATTCAAGATGTACTAATTAGAAGAGCGCGTCTTAAAGGATTCAACGCTTGTTGGGTTCCTGGAACAGACCATGCTTCGATAGCGACTGAAGCTAAAGTGGTAGCTAAATTAAAAGCAGAAGGAATTAATAAAAATGATTTAACGCGCGAAGAATTTTTGGCGCATGCTTGGGAATGGACTGACAAATATGGTGGTGTAATTTTGGACCAATTAAAAAAACTGGGTGCTTCTTGTGATTGGGAACGAACCAAGTTCACCATGGACCCTGATATGTCAGCATCTGTAATTCGTTCTTTCGTAGATTTATATAACAAAGGTTTGATTTATAGAGGATACCGAATGGTAAATTGGGATCCTGAAGCTAAAACTACTTTATCTGATGAGGAAGTAATTTATGAAGAACAACAGGGGAAATTGTATTTCCTAAAATATAAAATCGAAGGAAGTGAAGACTTTCTGACGATTGCTACAACACGTCCGGAAACTATTTTTGGGGATACTGCGATTTGTATTAATCCAAATGACGAACGTTTTACTCATTTGAAAGGCAAAAAAGCGATTGTGCCTATTTGCGGAAGAGTTATTCCTATTATTGAGGATGAATATGTTGATATCGAATTTGGTACAGGTTGTTTGAAAGTAACTCCTGCCCATGATATGAATGACAAAGCGCTAGGGGAGAAGCACAATCTTGAAATTATTGATATTTTCAACGAAGATGCGACTTTAAATAGTTTCGGATTGCATTATCAAGGAAAAGATCGTTTTGTAGTTCGCGAGGCAATTGCCAAAGAATTAGAAACTATCGGTGCTTTGGCCAAAACAGAAATTCACTTGAATAAAGTAGGAACTTCTGAAAGAACCAAAGCGGTTATCGAGCCTCGTTTATCAGACCAATGGTTCTTGAAAATGGAAGATTTGGTTAAACCAGCAATTCAATCTGTTTTGGTTGATGGCGATATAAAATTGCATCCAGCTCGTTTTAATAATACGTACGCTCATTGGTTAAATAACATCCGCGATTGGAATATTTCGCGTCAATTGTGGTGGGGACAACAAATTCCAGCCTATTTCTATGGAGACGGAAAAGAGGATTTTGTAGTTGCAGAATCTATCGAAGAAGCGTTAGAATTAGCAAAGACTAAAACGAATAACCAAAACCTAACCACCCAAAACCTAAAACAAGATGTTGATGTTCTAGATACTTGGTTTTCTTCTTGGCTGTGGCCAATGTCCGTTTTTGGCGGAATTATGGATCCTGAAAGCGAAGATTTTAAATATTATTATCCAACGAATGATTTAGTAACCGGTCCGGATATTTTGTTTTTCTGGGTAGCGAGAATGATTATTGCGGGTTATGAATATACAGGTAAAAAACCATTTACAAATGTGTATTTGACAGGTTTGGTTCGTGACAAGCAAAGACGTAAAATGTCTAAATCATTAGGGAATTCTCCTGATCCTTTGGACTTGATTGAAAAATTTGGTGCTGATGGTGTTCGTGTAGGATTGCTTTTGAGTGCTTCTGCAGGAAATGACATCATGTTTGATGAAGAATTGTGTAACCAAGGAAAAGCGTTTACCAATAAAATCTGGAATGCGTTTAAACTAATAAAAGGTTGGGAAGTGTCGGATACTATTCCGCAACCGGAATCTTCAAAAGTGGCGATTGAATGGTACGAAGCCAAATTGCAACAAACACTTTTGGAAATCGAAGATAATTTTGAAAAATATAGAATTTCCGATGCTTTAATGGGAATTTATAAATTGGTTTGGGATGATTTCTGTTCTTGGTTCCTGGAAATGATAAAACCTGCGTACCAACAGCCAATTGACAGCGTAACTTTTGCGAAAGCGATAGAAATGCTTGAAAATAACATGAAATTATTACACCCGTTTATGCCGTTCCTGACAGAGGAAATTTGGCAAATTCTTGCCGAAAGAACTACGGAAGAAGCGTTAATCGTTTCGACTTGGCCAGAATTGAAACCTTTCAATGCCCGTTTAATTACTGATTTCGAGAATACAATTGATGTGATTTCAGGAATTAGAACGATTCGTAAAGACAAGAATATTCCGTTCAAAGATACTATTGAATTGAAAATTGTGAACAATGATAAAGTTTCGACTTATTTTGATTCGGTGGTGACTAAATTAGGAAACATTACCTCTTTAGAATATGTTTCGGATAAAGTGGATGGCGCATTGTCTTTCCGTGTAAAATCAAATGAGTATTTCATTCCAATTACCGGAAATATCAATGTGGAGGAAGAAATTGCAAAATTGACTGCCGAGTTGGTGTATACGCAAGGTTTCTTGAAATCAGTTCAAAACAAACTGGCGAACGAGAAATTTGTGGCTGGTGCTCCAGAGAAAGTTTTGGCAAATGAAAGACAAAAAGAAGCAGATGCTTTATCTAAAATTGAAACTATCGAGCACAGTTTGGTCAGGTTGAAATAAAGATTAGATTCTTTTTTGAAATATAAAAATCCCAATTCTGAAATTTCAGGATTGGGATTTTACATTTAATGGGATATTAATAATAAGAATATATTTTTTCGACAAGATAAGCAGTGTCAGTATAATAACTGTGCTTTTCCGCTGGATAGCCATCTGAATTATAATTGTATTTATAGTGGTCTGATTCGGTATGTATTATATTATTAGTGTTACTAATATCTTGAATGTTAAAATGCCTATTAAAAGTATTTGTAAAAGAACTTGTGAAAAATAATTTATCGAATCCCATTATGTTTTTATAGATATTAGGGCTATTGTCATATTCGTAAACAATAGATAAAACTCCTCCATTAGCAGTGAATTGCTCTCTTTTTATAATGTTTCCACCACTAAAATAAATTTTCACTTTACTAAAAGGTGTTCTTAACTCCCAATTGTTGTTAGAATAAGTATAGATATCAATATCTACACTATTTTCAGACATATATGTGTAAACTAATTTATTTAGATTCATCGCTGGGGAAATAGTTCCACTATTTGTTTCTTTATAAATAACAGTTTTTAGCTTGCTATTTTCATACGTATATTCGGTACTAACATAAAGGACATTATTTATATAACCATCTTCCTGGGTAATTAAATCTCCGGTGTAGGTATAAATAATTTTATAAACTCCCATGTAAAGACCAGCTGTAGCCTGGGTGATTTTATCTCCTTCATAAGTAAATGTTGTCGTAGTGCCATTTGAGGGGTTAATCTCTTGTATTGACTTGAGCAATGGCTTTTCTTTAGTTGGGGTTTCAGTTTTATTTTCTGAACAAGATGTAACGGCTAATAATAAACCTCCAATTAAGAGTATTAATTTATTCATTTAATTAATTTATTAAAAGCAATATAAACGTTTGTCTATTTTGTAATTAAGAGCTTTTCTACAATAGAATCTTTGAGCTTTACAAATATAGAATAAAAAGACAAGGCAAATATTGGTGTTAATCTTAAAAGCCACTGCAAGTGAAATCTAATTTAAATAATTTCCATTTGTTATAATCCAGCTTTTATTTTTTCTATTACCTCAGTATATTCGGTATCAGATAGAAGCGTTTTTTGTGGATTCATTTCAAAAACACTTCCAAAACCATATCCATCTTTATATTTTGGAACAATATGCATGTGTAGATGAGATAATGTATCGCTAAAAGCTCCGTAGTTTATTTTAGTAGGATTGAAAGCTGCGGCAATTGCTTTTCCTACTGTCGCTACATCACGCATATAGGCATTGCGTTGTTCATCGCTCAATTCATAAAATTCAATACCGTGATCTTTATAGACTACATTGCAGCGGCCTAAGTAGGATTGTTCTTTAAATAAGAATAGTTGAGACACTTCTAAATCGCAAATTTTTATCATTAATTGATTCAAGGTGTCATTATTTTGACAATATAAACATTCTGAAATAGGTGTTGGCATAATCTTTTTATGTAAATAATTAAGGTTGCTTCAAAACTAGTGAAATAATCATTAAAATTAAAGGTGTATGAATCTTTCTTGTGAGAAGATGAGAAACTGAGTCTATTTCCTAAAAACTATTCATAAGATTTAGTGTAGTTGCGTGACTATATTTTATCGACAAACGGAACTAAGATTGTGTTTTAAAGAGTATTTCTTCCTTTAAACGATTTTTGTGTATTTACTGATATATTGTTAATATGTTTGATGAATAATTGTGAAATACCACAGCAATAAAGAAATGAAAAAAATATTTAGTCCGGCTTATAGAGAACATTATGTTGAGGGATATTCAATGGGTTTGAATCCATTTCAGCAATTTAACGGCAGGAAAAAAAATGATGCTTTTGTCGCTGGATTTAATTCTGGTAGATTGGATTATGAGAGAATGAACGGATATATTAGTGAAGGAATTCCCCAACGTATTGTTACTGACAAAGTCTTGGAAGATTTTCTTATTGCAGGTTTGCTTGGCTTACCTATAGATGATGATGGGTATACTTCGCATCAAATCGATATGATAGAGAAATGGTATGAAAGTGGGATTGAGAAATATGATCCAAATCAAAGTATCAGTCTTTTTGAACTACTTGAAAAGAACGGAATTTTAATCAATTGAGCTTTTTTACGATTTGTTTATACTCTGAATTTAAAGTGTAATTATTTGTAATCTTGTTTACTTGCCTTATCTCAAAAAATGACGAAACTTTATAAAGTTATTTGGTATTAAATTCTCCAAAATGCCACAGAATTCCTGAAGGATCGTGTAAGAAACATTCCTTTCCCCATTCTAATTCACGGATTGGTGTTAATCTAATATTATCATATTTAGAAGTAAGTTCTAATTTCAACAATTCATTC
Source organism: Flavobacterium arabinosi (assembly GCF_048158725.1). NCBI lineage: Bacteria > Pseudomonadati > Bacteroidota > Flavobacteriia > Flavobacteriales > Flavobacteriaceae > Flavobacterium > Flavobacterium arabinosi. Next base: position 44,887 of record NZ_JBLNKX010000002.1, on the reverse strand, counting down.
CAAAATTGTTTGACATTATCTACTTCCATAAAAACCATAGTATTGTCTATCCAATCTTTAACATAAGCATTTTGCAAATAAAAGCCTAATCCATCCGTATTGAAATAGGACATATCAGAAGATAAAATGCTTTCTTGGAAACCAAGATCACGATAAAAATTTCAGGATAACTCATAATTTTTAGCTCCTATGAAAGGTCGAATTGATTTTGCTTTATGTTCCATTGCTAATCTATTTAGTAATTATTCTTTTTTATTGTTACAATTTAGCAACAAAAAGGCGGGATAGGAAAGTAATGTAATGATTAAAATGATAACAAAATTTTTCCTGTCGCTGTAAGCAAACCCTATTAATAGTGCTAATGTGGCTACAATCACAAATAGTGTTGACCAGGGATACCCCCAGGAACGATAAGGTCTGGCTAAGCTGGGTTCTTTATTTCTTAATTTTATCAGTGAGCAATAGGCCAATCCCCAAACTATAACTGACATGAAGGTTCCAAATGAAAATAACACTTCAAATGAGCCTATGACGATCAATAATAAACTGAATAGGGAGGAGACTAAAAGGGCTACTATTGGAGTGCCGCCTTTATTTATAACAGTTCCTTTATTAATAAAAAATCCATCACGACTCAATCCAAATAGTATTCTTGCCGGTATCATCATATAGGCATTTAGAATACTAATTAAAGAAAAAACAGCAATGACGGTTACTATAATTGCACCATTATTTCCAAAAACTACTTTAGCTACATCGGCAGCAGCCAAAGGAGAATTTGCCAAAGAAGCAACAGGCAACACATGAAAAAACGCCATATTTATTAATACATAAAGTACTATGACGATTATAGCTCCTGTATATAATGATTTAGGAATGTTTTTACTCGGGTTCTTATCTTCTTCTGCAAAAAAGCAAACGGAGTACCAACCATCATAAGTACCAATTATTAATTGAAGTGATTTGAAAAATCCAAATAAAACTCCCATTTCAAATAAAGGGGTGTCTTTTTCAAAAGAATTTAATTTTACACCCGAATACATAAAGCAGGCAACAATCAATGCCATAAAGAAAACGACTTTAATAACACTTGTCAGTTGTTGGATAAAACTGCCGTTTTTTACGCCACTCACATGAAGAAAGGTAAATGCAATTAAAAAGGCAATGGCAATAATGGTATTGTAACTTTCCAAAGATGGAAATAAAATAACACTATATTCACTGATGACAATACAGTAAAAAGCAGGTGGAATTGCATTTGTAATATAATCAAACCAACCCGATAAAAACCCGGCATAATCTCCAAAAGCTCTTTTTATATAATTGTAAGATCCGCCAGCTTTGGGTAACATTGTGGCTAATTCTGCATAAGAATTTGCACCGATTAAAATATATAGTCCTCCAAAAAACCAACAGGTAATTATAAGCCAATAATTATCTAACATACCTGCAATAGCACCAGGTGTGCGCAGAATTCCAACACCAATTGTACCTCCAATTAATACAGCAATACCAAAACTAAGGCCTAGACTTTTTTTTAATTGGTTGTTTTTTGAATTTTTCATGATGACTTATTTCGGGTTCACTTTTTAGTTAAGGTGTAATTTTTTTAGACTAAAACGGTAATGAAAATAAATTGAAATTAGTATGTTGAATTCGAGAAATAAATCAATTAGTCTATCAAATATAGTTAAAATGCGGGTTCTTTTTTAAAAACAAGAAACCTCGTCTATTTCTAAACGAGGCTTGTTATTTTTTTAAAGATAGATTTGAATGAAATAAACCAAAACCTAGGTTTTAGAATTTATATTTTAAACTTGCCAACACTTGACGTGGAGCAATTGGGTTTACACTGTAATTTTCGTGTACCGTATAATTCAATTCATTTGTAATGTTTGATAGTCTACACAAGATTGAGAATTTCTTCCAAGTATAACCTGCAGATACGTCAATCGTTGTGTATCCTTCTAATGGAATTTCTCGGTCTCTAATGGTTACAACGTAAGTAGGAGGCGTAGTTGCTGGAGTAACAGCTGTCCACAGATAGTCGTTATTCCATCCTCCAAGACGGTCTCCAACATAATTTCCGATAGCTCCAAATGAAAGTCCTTTTAAGGCTCCAGAAGGCAATGTATAAAAGAAACTTAAATTAGCAGTGTTTTTTGGAGTTCTTGCTACACGATCTCCTTCAATGAAACTTCCGCTTGTCCCTGAAGTATTGGTATAACGCATATCGTTGTAGCTATAACCAGCAACGATATTCAAACCTTCAAGAGGTCGTGCGGTAATGTCAACCTCAACTCCTTTGCTTTTTGTTCCTCCACCTAAAACTTTTATGTTTGAATCGACATTTGCAGTAATGCCATCTGCCTTATATGGAGCAGTTTGTGCTAAATTACTGTTGGTGATTTGATAAACAGTTACGTTTGTGCTCAAAATTCCTCTCCAGAAGTCTTTTTTTATACCTGCTTCATATTGGTCAATAATAGAAGCTTCGATTACATTATTGTCAACAGTCAATCCAGTATTTGGTGTAAATGAGGTTGAATAACTTGCAAATAAAGACATGTCTTTTATTGGTTGATACACTAATCCTACTTTTGGAGAAAAGGCTTTGTCTATACGTTTTATACCTACAGTAGGTTTTGCATCTTCAAGAGGTGTTGTTATGATGTTACCGCTGCTAGCAGGTTGTTTTTTTTCTAATATTTCTTTATAGGTAGTAGGTTCACTTTCTTGCCAAGACCAACGAATACCTGCCAAAAGTTTAATTTGCTCTGTAAACGAAATTAAATCTTGTGCATAGGCTCCGAAACGTTGAGTGTCTGTATTTACAATTTGAGTAGGTCTACTAGGGTATGGAGCATTTTTACTCTGCGTGCTAGAATCATAGTTATAAAGGTTTATAGTGGTTGCCTCAGTAGTTTGTGTTTCTAATTTATTATTATAAAAAACGTAAGTATAGGCTGTTGCAAACGAATTTTCATAATCTACTCCTGTAAATACTTGGTGCTTTATGCTTCCTGTATTGAATGTTCCTTGCAAGCTTAATTGATCTCCAAAGATTTTTTCTAGGTTTTTATTCTGAACCAATCCTCTTTTCCAGTCTCCAGGAGTTGGATATTTATCTAAATCGGATAATTGGGCTGTCGATTTCGATTGTCTATCGTAATTTTGATAAGAGCTATTGAAATTAAGTTTCCAGTTTTTGTTGAAATCATGGTTTAATAATACCGAAGCACTGGCAGATTTTGTTTTTCCAGTTGACCAAAGCCCTCCATAAAAGTTGTTACGTGGTACATCTACAACTTTTTTTCCGATAATTCCAGTTCCAAAATCAGGTGTCCAATCAGCGTTTAAATAATCTCCTTGTACCGTAATTTGCGTTTTATCGCTTACATTAAAAAGAAAAGAGGGGTTAACATAAAGACGTTCGTTTTTCACTACATCTCTAAAACTTTCTGAGTTTTCATAAGAACCTGCAAATCGATATGCAATAAATTTATTTAATGGGCCGTAAAAATCTACAGATGGTTTATAATAAGAATAACTTCCTGCTTGCATGGTAATTTCTCCACCGCTTTTGAAAGAAGGTGTTTTGGTAACCAAATTCAAGATTCCTCCTGGAGCAACGTTTCCATATAATAAGGCAGCACTACCTTTAAGAAACTCTACTTTATCTAAAGAAGCAACATCAGGAATAGATCCTGCATTATAACGAAATCCATTTTTGAACATATTGTTGGCTGACATATCATATCCTCTTGAGAAAAAGGATTCTTGAGCACCACCACGCGCAGAACTTACATATACACCATTTGCATTCTTTAGCACTTCGCTCAAGCGGATAGCTTGTTGCTGTGTTATAATTTCAGATCCAATAACTTGTACACTTTGTGGAGTATCCATTGGTTTTAAACCTGATCTCAAAGCAGAAACTGGCTTTTTTTGTTGATTTTGCGTTATAATAACTTCTTTAAGAATTCGTCCCTTTTTGTTTTTTATAGTGTCAAATCCTGTAAATGTAGTTTCATCATAATTTTTATCATCAGAAGCATTTGCTGATTCTTGTGCTAAACAGGATATACTAAATAATAGGGTTAATGTTGGGAGTAAAATATATTTCATGATTGTTTATTTGGAATAATTAAAAATAACGATGCAAATATAAAACCCACATTTCAATTAACAAAACTTATTTAGATTAAATATTAATAAAGTTTTAATGTGTATTTAATTGATTGTTTTTCAAATATTTATGTTTTTAGTAAATAGCTTTTTTTGTAGATAACTTCCTGTTTTTTGGTCTTTTCCTCGGTCATATTATTGTTTTGCTTCTGTAAATTCTGAAATTAGGGCTCTGAAAAGAGTTTGAAAATCTTTTTATGTTAATTTTTGTTAAAACAATAATGTAAACTCCGGTTCTGTGAGCTAACTTTTCGGTGGCACTGTTCTCTTATTTGTTAAGTGAGTTGAAAAACTGGAGGTTAATAGTATTTCCTATAAAAAAGGCTTAAAAAACCTTAATTTTGCAGTCGAAATAAATTGAACTATTCCTTAAAATGATTGTATCCTATTTTAAAAATGTAATGAATTCCCCAAAAGGATTTAGATTAGCAAACACAGTGTTTTTTTTCGTCTCGGGATTTGGATATTCTTCTTGGGCATCTCGTATTCCTAGTATCAAAGCGCAATTGCATTTAAGCGAAGCACAATTTGGAGCCGTTTTATTCGCATTTCCAATCGGTTTGATACTAACAATGCCTTTTACAGGAAGATTGCTAAATAAGTATAGTAGTCGTTATTGTATGTTATTGGGTGCGATTTTATTTAATTTTTTCTTGGCTTTACCGGGTTTTACCGCTTTTGTTTGGCAATTAGTAATTATTCTTTTATTATTTGGGGCTTCCCGAAATATTCTGAATTTATCAATGAACGCACAAGCTTTAGAAGTTCAAAAATTGTATCCAAAATCGATTATGACTACTTTTCATGCAGTTTGGAGTTTGGCAGGATTTGCAGGAGCAGGTTTAGGGTATGTAATGGTAACTCAAAATATAGCGCCATCGTATCATTTACTCGGAATAAGTGTTGCTATGATGGCGATTACAGCTTGTTTTTATCCGATGACCATTCAAACAGAACCTTTACAAGAGAAAAGAAAATTCTTTTCGATGCCCGATAAAAATCTGATTAAGTTTGCTCTAATCTGTTTTGTTGCTATGGCTTGCGAAAATACGATGTACGACTGGAGTGGAATCTATTTTCAAAATATATTGCATGCTTCGCCAAAACTAACCACTGCAGCTTTTGTGTTTTTTATGACAGCAGTTACTTTAGGGCGCTTTTTGGGAGATTTTGCGGTAATGAAATTTGGTATCAAACAAATATTATTAATCAGCGGTGTTTTTATCACAACAGGATTTTTAATTTGTTTTTTATTGCCCTTTATTTATTCCACGATAGTAGGTTATTTCTTGATCGGAATAGGTGTTTCCTGCGTCGTTCCATTGATTTTTAGTATCGCTGGAAAATCAAAAGGCTTGAGTAATGGCAATGCACTTACCTCTATTTCTACTATTGGCTATCTTGGGTTTTTGATTGTACCGCCAATGGTCGGATTTATTTCTGAAATCTTAAGTATGAAATGGGCCTTTTTGATAATGGCTTTTTTAGGAGTCATTATGATTTTGATGGTCAATCAAATTACAGAGGAAAATTGAATTTACCATTTAGCACCACAAATACTGAGTTTGTCTTTGTGGCAATTTAAAGGATAAAGTAATTAAAGCCGCGCCTTAAATTTTTTGATTCGAAAGTTTTTTGATTTCACCACTTTTCCATCATCCGTAATCATTAAACAACTATAATCTGGGTATTTGTTTAGCAGAAGCAGTCCTGCTGTTTTTCCTAAAACCATCAACGAGGTACTCAATCCGTTTGCCGTTTCTGCATTCGGTCCAAAAACGGTCACACTACATAAGCCTGTAGCGGGATAACCCGTTGCCGGATTGATAATATGAGAATAGCGTTTTCCGTCAAAAACAACAAATTTTTCATAGCTGCCTGAAGTGGTTACAGCATCTTGTTTTAATGGAACAACAGCTAAAAGTTTTTCAGGATGAAAGGGATTCGTAATACCGATTTTCCAAGCTTTACCATTAGGCTGTTTCCCCCAAGTACTCATATCCCCTGATCCGTTTATAATCCCGGCTTTAATCCCTTTTGCAAGCATCATATCCCGGCATTTATCGGTGGCATATCCTTCTCCTAATGCGCCAAATCCAATTTTCATCCCTTTTAGTTTCAGAAAAATGGTGGATTGAACAGTATCCAAGATTATATTTTTATAGCCCACTTTTTCAACCGATTTCTTAATGGCTTCCGCCGAAGGCATCGCCGTCATGGAACCGTCAAACTTCCAGATTTTATCCATTGCCGCAAAACTGATATCAAAACCGCCATTGGTAATTTCAGAAAACCGAATCGCTCTTTGCGTTAATTCAAAAACTTCTTTATCCACTTTCACTGGCCGAATACCCGCATTTTGGTTCACTTCAGATACCTGCGAGACCGATTTCCAGTCGGATATCAAATTTTCGATTCTTGAAATTTCTGCAATTACAGCGTCTATGTTTTGTTCTGCCGATAGCGAATCCTTTGCTACAATGGTAATGTCAAATCGACCGCCCATAAGTAAGGTGGTTCTTTTTCTTAAGATTTGTGCACTACTTCCTTGACTCACAAAAAGTATCGTAATCAGCAAAAAGAAGTATTTTCTAGACATAAAATTCAGTGTTAAAATAATTTGGGCGTGCCCCTGCGTAAAAACTTCGGGTCGTGCTCTACGTTCCCGCTTTTTTAGGAGAGGCAAAAAAAGCCTCTCCTAAAAAGAGCTCCACTTCCATCACTCACGCAGAGCAATAACCAATCCATATATTTATATAAAAACATTATTGGCTTTTATTTTATCCAGTTTTGGCTGCCTCTCCTTCGGAGAGGGCTGGGGAGAGGACTTAATAACAATCCGTCAACACTTGTCCATTGGCTTTATATTCAGCAATTCTCATAGTTGCTCTTGCAAGACAAAGCGCATCAAGTGCAAATTCTACATCCTGTTGCATGGCAAGTGAACCGCAAATCATTATAACGCCTCCCTGCGTTAGTAAATCCATAAAAAAATCAGCATCTCGTTTGATTAAATCCATTACATAATGATGGTTAGCTTCGCGAGATAAAGCCACATGAAAACTTTTAAGTTGATGTTTTTGAATCATTTCAGCTGCAAATTTTTCATACCCTAAAACAGTTTCAGTTGCTTTTCGAAAGCCACAATACAAATGAATGGCTGTCTTTTTCTTATTTTGTTCCATCATTCCCAGAAAGGGAGCGATACCGGTTCCATTTGAAATTAGCGCCACCTTGGATGCTTTTTTCGGGAAGTGAAAAGCAGCATTTTTAAGGATTCGTGCTTTTATAATCGAACCAGGTTCAACATCATATAAATACCCTGAACCCAAACCAGAAGGATGCAGTTTTACCACTAATTGTATGTTGCCGTTGTGATTTCCGATAGAGTAGAGGCGTTCTCGTGTGTCGTTTGCTGGATAAATAGCCAAGAGGTCACCCGAAGTGAATTTAGCGCTCATACTAGCTCGTAATGTGAGTAAAAACGTATGTTCCGTATCAGAAATGGCAGTTTTATCGAGTACCATCAGTTTTTGCAACCCTTTTGGAACATGATTGTATAATGATGGTGTAGCCGAAAGAGGAATTCCTGTTTTGGCACTCCATAATTTTACCCAGCCTACAAATTCTTCAGCTGATTTGTCATTTACGGTCTGTAATTCTATAAAGCGTTCAGCCCAACTTTGTTTTGCCAATAAGACATCAATGTCACGGGCAAAACCACAAAAATCAGGATAGGCTTTCGAGCCAAAACCAACTACCGAAACATTGATTTTTTGATTTTGTTCGGTTTTGTTTATCAGCGATATAAATTTGTTTGCATTAGAAGGCGGATCTCCCAATCCGTGGGTTGAGGTAAATACGATAAGATGTTCTGCTTTTGGATAAACCGAATAATTATTCAATTCGGTAAGGAAAACTTTTTTTCCGTTGGCAAGCAATTGTTTGTGAATAGCATTGGCAAATAGTAATGAACTGCCATTTTCGGAACCTACCAGTAAAATGAATGTACTGTCTTCAGGTTTGTACTTATTTTTAATGCGACTCGATCTTCGTTTTAAAGTCATGGCAAAACCGGAGTAGATAAAAAACAAAATGTTTAAACTTGCTATTGCTAAAATTATCGCCCATAAAATACTTGCTCTCCCAGTATGCAAATCAAGACTCAAATCCGACACTAAAGTTCTCATTGGAAAAGGAGTTTCACTTACTATTGCACCAGTAATTTGGTTGACTTCTATTTGTCGATCTTTTAGTGTAATGATATAATATTCCTCTGGTTCATCCGAAAAAGGGAATTCAATTTTTTGAACATCAGCCAGAAGTGTGTTTTTAAATACTGACGAATTAGCATCTTTTTTTGAAACTGGCGTGGTTGCTGCCATTTCGGTTTTTTCTTCTGAATCTGTTTTATCGATGAAAAAGTTAAACTTTTCCAAGGTTAAATACGTTCCCGAAAGGGCAATTATCAGAATGGGAATTAACGCCAATCTACCCAGTACAACATGATAATATTGAGCAAAATAGTCTTTAATAACTTTAGAAAAGAAATTGCGTAGGCCTCTTTGCCTGTTAAGAACCAGAGCAAAACCCGAAATGGAAATCAATATCAACAAAAAGGAAATAAAACCAACAAAAAAACGCCCGGTTTCTTTCAAAAATAAAGAGCGGTGGAGCGCTGTAGTCCATTGGATAAAGTCACTTTTTTTTAGGGGTGTGCCTATTATTTTTCCGGTTTTGGGATTAATATAGGCATTAACATCATTGTCTTCCTGATCAATACCTTTTAGCGTCACAAATTGATTGTGGTCTACACTTAATTCTGTTATTTCAGGATAGATTTTTTTTAATACAGGCAAGGTTTCTCCAAGCGTTATTTTTTCAAAATTTTCTACTTTGTATGGCGGTGTTTTCTCCTGTATGGCATCGACTGCGAGTATGACACCAGTTACCGATGCCAATATTAAAAATGCAGCAGAAAAAACAGCCAAAGCCAAGTGTGTGTAACGCCAAAAAGAAAGAGTCATTGATGTAATTGTATTTTAGGAATTGTTGATTGGTAAAAATAAAAACAGATTTGCTTTTCTGACTTTATTTTCAAGCTTTTTTACAAAATTATACTGCTCTAAGTTTTACATTAAAAGCATTTATTTTTTTAAAAAAATCTGCGAAAATCTGCGAAATCTGCGTGAAAATAATAGCACGCAGATTTTGCAGATTTTCGCAGATAAAAAAAGTTCAAAATTTAAATTTTGCTTAATCTTACGTAACGGATATAGCCTTTACCTTCTGTTTTTTCAGCCATTCCTTGGCTGGTAAGAGGGATTTCTAAATCAGCGGTGTAATATTTATGATCTTCTACTGCTGTTTCAAATCGCAATTTATACCCTTTGTTGATTTTAACATCTTCAATTTCTAAGGTGGTTATGCTGCGGTCACCGCCAGTTACTGAAGCTCCTGTTTTGGCACTGATATCCGAAAGTTTTTTAGAATAGAATTTATGCCATTCTTTAAGTGTTTTGTACCATTTTTTATCGTCACCCATTACATATAATGTTTTGTCATATTCGCCCTTGGCGTTTAGAAGTGAAACCACAATATATGCGCCTTCTCCCATATAGTTGGACATTTGGAGCATGCATTTGTATTTACTGGTTTGTGCAGCAGCTTGGAAAGATAAAAGGCATAGTAGGGCACCTGTTAGGCCTATTTTTAGTATTGACTTCATATGTAGATATTATTTGTTTTTTAATGGAATATGGAATTCGCATATGTTCATTGGTGTTCGCGACCAATTTACGGTCATGCTCATTTCATAATATTATTTTAAAAATTCTAGAGATACGTTGTTTTTTGTTAAAGACTCATTTTCTTTTGACAATGCATATGCGCTTTCGTCAAAATCGGTGTTAATGTCTTTTTTGGCACCGATAGACACTAAGTATTTTAAGATGGTATCGTCTTTAGAAATCATCGCTGCTTTGTGCAACGCTGTTAAACCATTTTTGTTTTTTGCATTTACATCGATGTTTAAATCGGCAATTTTTTTTAGTAAAGTTAAATCATTTTTGGCTACAGCGAAGTGGTATAGCGTACTGCCGTCTTTTTGAGGAGCGGCTAAGTTTAATCCTTTATCCTGAAGTAATTTCATTTTAGCAGCAAAAGGATCTTGTTTTGGTGCATTAGCCGCTTCTGGTCCACGACCCATTCCCATTTGCGGTCTGTATGACTGGATTAAGTAATATCCTAAGTTGTTTCCATCTTTGTCTTGAACGTTTATAGCTGCACCTTTATTTAAAAGAAGTGTTACTGCTTCAGGAGTTCCTGACTTCACTGCCATTGTCAATGCCGACTCACCTTTGCTATTTTGCATATTGTTGTTTTTTACAATTGGCAATAACAGTTCTAATGCAGCAATTTCTCTGGAAGCGGCAGCAACCATTAATGTCGTATTTCCTTCGTTATCGGCTTTATTAACATCTACTCCTTTGGACAAAAAGTAGTTAATGATTTCGGTTTGTTTTGGTTTACTTACTAGAAAATGAAGTACTGTCTCTCCTGTTTTACTTGTTACTGTCGGTTTTATTTTTAATTCCTCTACCAAGTATTTGTAGGTCTCAAGAGTGTTTGCCTCCCTACGGGAACCTTGTGCTGCAATAAGTAGCGCATTATCATTGTATTTTACTCCTTTTTCTAACAGCATTTTTAAAAGTGCTACATTACCTGTTCTTGCGGCATAATTAAAGGCAGTATTACCATCGGAATCAATAGCTGTAAGAGACAATCCTTTCGAAACGAAATAGTTAGAAAGTGTACCGTCTTTGTCAAAAGGAATAGCCATAAGCAATAGGTTTACTCCGTCTCTGTATTTTTTCTTAGGGTCTATTCCAGCTTTAAAAAAAGCCTCATAAACAGCGGTATTGTTTTGACCGCTATTGGCTGCAAATGTAATTGGGGTTGTTCCTTGGCTGTCTTCCAAGTTAATGTCTGATCCTTTGGCTATAAGGTATTCTACTATTTCTAGATTTCCTTTATTAGCCGCCCAGTGTAAATAAATGCGGTTGTCGTGTGTAGATTTAGTGACTTCGTTTCCAGGTTGATCCAATAAAAACTTTATAGTGGCCGCAGGCGCATCATTATTAATTGCCATAACGGTTACATCAAAAGCATTTGGGGTTGATGCTGACGGGCTATTTCCTTTTGCTATTTCAGCTTTAACTGCGTTTACATCTGGTGCTGTTTTCCAAAAAGACTGCTCCAAAAGTGTGTTTTTTTGCTGTGCACTAACAAATAAAGTAGCGACTAACGCAAAAGAAATAAAAAGATTCTTTTTCATAAATTTTTTATAAAGGTTCTTATTAATAGGGAAAGTGTGTTTGTTTAACTTGGTTATTTAGAATAAATAAAAATAACGCAAATGTAAAAATTAATATTATAATATCAATTATTATTTAACCTATTAAAGAGAAAATTTTATTGTATTTTTTTAAAACTTGTCTCACATATTTTAATTCAAAAAAGCACTGCTGATTTTTCAATTATGTTATTTAGATATAAAAATAACTGAAAGGTTTAAAGCCATTACTTAAATTTTTCAATTATGATTTTTTACATTGTATTAAACAGGGATAGTTGTGTTTTTCTTTTTTTTATTTCGTCCCCACCAAATGTAGAATCCGGATATTGGAAGACTCGCAATGAGTAAACTAAATAGGAATGCAAATATTTTTCCGGGTAAACCTAATATTGCTCCTGTGTGAATGTCATAATTCATTTTCATCAGGTTATCGGCAATTTTAGCTTCTTTCTGTCTGCCCCATAAATGGGAAACATTCATTTCTTTCAAGCTATATTGATTAAAATAACGGTAATCTATTTTCCAATAGGTTCCTTTGTCTGAATTAGCATTGGCAGCTATTGGAGAAGCAGCTTTTTCTGGCGGGTGTATTTCAATGGATTCCGCTTGAGGATATTCTTTTTGCATTTGATGCCAAATTTTATCCAATGGGTTTGCGACTGTATTAGCTGCTGTCTTTGTATTTATTTTAGAAAGCGGTTCTTGATATAGTAATGATTTTTCGCCACCGGATACTTTATAATAAGAGTATGCAAACCATTGAAATCCCCATACTAAACCCGTAATGGCGAAAATAATTCCGATTATAAGCACATAAAAACCAGTAATATTATGCAAATCGTAGTTTTTTCGTTTCCACTTTGTACCTTTTTTCCATTTGAACCAAAAGCGCTGTTTCGCGGCATTCTTGTTTTTTGGGTACCAAAGAATTAGACCCGAAACTAGCAGTAGCAGAAATACTAATGTCGCCGATGCCACAACTGTTTGACCAATTTCATGGGGCAACCAAAGGTAGAAATGTCCATCAAGTATAAAAGGAAAGAATCCTTCCTCATTGTTTACTGTTTTCAAAACTTGTCCTGTATAAGGGTTTATAAAGACTGTGTAGTAATACGTGGGTTCATAATGAAAAAATTCAGCTCCTGCGGCATTATTTTTTTCGTTGTATTTTATGGCATGGAGTAGTTTATCAGGAAGTTCTTTTTTAGCAATTAAAGCTAATTTTGAAGGCGGCAAAAAAGCATCCTCCTGTTCTTTTACAAAACGATATTCTTCGGTACTATTTTGTATTTCTTCCTGAAAGGCATACAAACAACCAGTAATGGCAATTATAAAAACAATTATGCCCGATGATAAACCCAGCCATAGGTGTATTTTTCCAATCCTTTTTTTCCAATTATTATTTTTCATTAAAAATAGATAAAACTCCCCACCGAAATGAGGAGTTTAGTGAAACAAACAAAACTAACTAACTCTAAAATTTATATGCAACAGATAAGCGCATGTTGGTTCCCGCTTCTGCTTGCCAGTAATACATATCGCTATAGCTATAATATCCTCCAGAATACAAGTATTTGTTCAAGATATTATTGACAACAAGGTTGACTGATATTTTGTTTTTTTGGTACGTAACACCTCCGTCCAATCGGAAATAGTCTGGAAGCATTCCGCTATTATCCGGCGAAATATACCATGGTGCTCTTTTTACTTGGTATTGGTATCCTAATGAAAAACCAACTCCATTTAGCGTTCCTCTGTCTATTTTATAATTCAACCAGGCATTTTGAATGTGTCTTGTAGTTCCGGCTACTTGAGTTCCTACAAGTGATTGATCAGTATCTTTGGTTGTTTTTCCTTCCGTAAAAGCATAGTTAACAATAAGATCTAAGTTTTTGAAGATTTCTCCTCTGATATCTACCTCAAAGCCTTTTGTTTTTTGTTGTCCGCTTTCTCTACTGAATTGTTGCGTTCCGGATGAATGTTCCGGATCTAGTGTCAGTACATTGTTTTTGGTAATTTGGTAAACGGAAACAACTGAATTCCATTTTCCGTTTAACCAGTCTCTTTTTAAACCAAATTCTATATTTCCTCCAGTTTGAGGTTTAAAAGATTGGCCTTGCCAGTTCGTACCGTAGTTCTCATTAAAAGATTGATCGTTTACAAAATAGGCGGCTGTGTTTTTATCTATAGAATAACTCAATCCAACTCTTGGTGTAAATTTTTCGTTTTTAGTACCTCCGGAGTAAACATTATACGCTTTAAGTATCGTATATCTTCCTGCCAATGTTAATCTAAGTTTATTGTCAAAGAAACCCAATTCATCCTGTACATATAGCGCTTTGTAACTGTTTTGGTATTTCACACCTCTATCTTCCAGACTTTTACTTCTGTCAAAAGTAGGGGAGGCAGCCAGTGTTCCGTGTACCGGATTGTAAATGTCTAAGTCAGACATAGTAAAATATTGTGACCAGTCATGAAAAAATGTTTTGTCACTTAAATCCAATCCCGATAGTATTTTGTGGGTAACGGATCCTGTTGTAGCTTCACCATTTATAAAAGCTTGTCCAACATAGATTTTTCCTAAAATATCCCAATTTCCCCCAGCACGTTTAAGAATCGCATCGTTGGTTGGGTCAAAGCCAGTGGGCCACAATGACATTCCTTCTTGTTGGTAATTAAGGTAAGATGTTTGAGCAGTAAACTTCCATTTGTCGCTTATTTTATGATCTAAAATGGCAAGAATATTTCTTTCTGTCATTTTTGTAGGATCTAAATTAGCTTCTGATGTTGAGAAACTTCTGGGTAAATCAACATAACCTCTGTGCGAAAAAACATAATTGGCACCAACTGCATTTACTTTAGAAAATTGCTGCGTGTATTCCAGTGTTATTGCTGTTTTATCGGTTGCCAAATATTTAAGTACCGGAGCAAATGTGTAGCGATCATTAAAATCAAAATCACGGTAATTCCTTTTCTTTTCACCCATTACATTGATACGGTACAATAATTTTCCGTTTTTGGTCAGTTTTCCATCAAAATCTAATGTTCCTCTATACCTATCAAAACTTCCCAGCGTTACGCTCGCTTCGCCTTTGGCACGTCCGCTTGGTTTTTTGGTAACTACATTATAAAAACCGCTCGGGTTACCGTTTGCGAGCATAAATCCTGCAGGACCTTTGACAAATTCGATACGTTCCACCATACTCATATCCTCGGTAAGCGGTCCCCACGTGGAACTGATATTCATTCCGTTTCTAAAAGCGGCCACTTGACTCCCTCTCATGGTAATATTGGCATAATTATCCCAATGTTCCACTCTTGTAGCGCCACTCACATTGCGGGTCACACCTTCCAGCATATCAAAAATTTGTTGGTCTTGAATAAGTTTTCCTGTTATGACTTGTATGTTTTGCGGAATCTCAATAATAGGCGATTGCAAACGAAGTGTTGATGAAACACGATTCGTTTTGAAAGCGCTTTTGTTACTCAAAACCACTACTTGATTCAATTCATTGTTTGATAAGGTAAGTTGTAATGCAACTGCAGTAATTTCCCCAGTAGTAATTTTTACTTCTTGCTCTAAGTCATTATACCCAACCAAAGTAACTTTTAGGATATGAGCTCCCTCGGATATGTTTTTTAGTATAAAAGTTCCATTGTTATCTGCAATAGTATTTTTGTTTGCTCCTTTTATAGAAATTGAAACTCCTTCGGCGGGTTTGTTGTCGCTAGTTAAAATGGTTCCTTTTATGCTACCGGAGTTTTGGGCAAAAGCGGTAGTTATAGAAAGTAGCAGCAGACAGGAGAGAAAAATAAATTGAGGTATTCGTTGTTTTAAATAGTTCATGGTTAAAAATTAAATGAGTTAATGCTTATTTAGAACAAATAAGAATAAAGCAAAAGTAAAATTTAATTTTTATTTAACAAGTATTATTTAGACTAATTAAAAATAATATTTTAACAAGATGATTTCCATAATTTTAGGCATAAAAAAACCTTGCTTTTCTATAGCAAGGTTGTAATTTTAATGTGAAATGGTATATTTTTATTTGGTTTTTTTCATCGAAAACTGTTCTGAACTTGGTTTCCCTTGTTGAATTCCTGAAATTTTAGCCACCAAACTGTCAGGAGTAATTTGGGTATAACTGATTTTTTGAGGGTAATCGTGTTTTATATTTTGAAAAACCAATTGTTTCTCAGTTGCAGTTGTTAATTTAAAAGAAACCGGTTTGTCATCGTTTTGTCCTTTTACGGCTGCATTATAAGTCAATTCTTCTCCTTTTTGTTTTAATATTATGATTTCAAAATGCAAGGTGTCTTTTTCTTTAATGTAATAGGACTGTGCTTCAAAAGTACTGTCATTTACTTTTTTCCAATTTTCCGTCAGGTTTCCATCAGCAGAATTGTTTTCCCAGTTTCCCAGTAGCCAGCGTGCTACTTTGATTTTATCTTTTTCATTTGAATCTGAGTTTTTACAGGAAACAATTGCTAACAAAAGTAGGGTAAAAGTTATTTTTTGAAACATTGGTGTAAATATTTGGTGTTATTTTGAAATGCTAAATTATAAAAAAATAGAATAGAAAGATTTTTGATTTTAGATTAACGATTTTTGACCCGAGCGATAGCGAACTGGCCAAGCATTTCAGATATTATAGATCTCTTAAATTGACAATCTACTAATTTATTAACCCAAATCAGAAATCAAAAATCGTTAATGAGAAATTAGGAATTATTTCCGCTTTCTTTCAAAATAGTATAAACCAATTCTTTAGTAGGTTTTTGATCTTTTAGTTTCGCTCTGACCACATCAAATGTAACTTTGAAATCACATCCCAATTTATAGTTGCTACAACCATAAGCGGTTTTTCCCTTCAGAACGGTTCCTTTTTGACATTTCGGACAGACTAATTCGTCTGGAATGGCTTTCGCTTCCGTTTTCTTCGGTTCTAACTTGAGTTTGAAATTTTCATCAAAGCGGAGCAAACCTTCCACAATACCGGCATCGGTTTTAAAGTCTTTCAAGTTTAAGGTAGAACCTTTTTGAAGTAATCGTAAGTATTGGTTCTCTGATATTTTTTTCTCCGCAAAAGTGTAAGGCAATAGAAACATGCAACCTGCTTTATAATCGCCACAACCATAAGCCGATTTTCCTTTGATAAGTGTTGCTTTTTTGCATTTCGGACAGGCTTCCGCCAAAATTCCTGCTGCTTTCTTTTTCTCTACTTTAGCAACTTCTTTTTGAACGCTTCCTGCATGCGAAATATTGGCACGTCTGGTTTCACTGCGCACTTCATACACCAAGACTTCAACCATGCGTTTCATATTGTTGATAAACGCGGCGGCGGTAAAAGTCCCTTTTTCAATATCTTTCAACTGCTTTTCCCAGGAACCCGTGAGTTCAGCCGACTTTACCAAGTCATTTTGAATGGTGTCAATCAGTTGAATTCCCGTTTGCGTTGGCAATACCTGTTTTTTGTTTCGAACAATGTATTGGCGTCTAAAAAGGGTTTCAATAATATTGGCTCGTGTTGAAGGACGCCCAATACCGTTTTCTTTCATCAATTCACGTAAATCTTCATCATCAACCTGTTTGCCCGCGGTTTCCATGGCCCGTAACAAAGTGGCCTCCGTAAACTGATTGGGCGGCTTAGTTTCCTTTTCTGAAAACGAGGGTTCGTGTGGTCCTTTTTCGCCTACAACAAAGCTTGGCAAGATGTCAGCTTCTTTTTCTTTTTCTTTTTCTTTTTCTTTGGCGTCTTCGAAAACTATTCGAAAGCCTTTTTTTAAGATTTCTTTTCCGGTTGTTTTGAAAGCTACATCGGCAGCTTTCCCTATAACGGTAGTATTGGCAACCAAACAATCGTCATAAAATACGGCAATAAATCGCTTGGTAATTATGTCATACACTTGCTGCTGATTGTATTGCAAGTTGGTTTGAATCCCCGTTGGAATAATCGCGTGGTGATCGGTTACTTTTTTATCGTTGAAAACTTTGGTCGATTTTTTGATCCTTTTTCCTAAAAGTGGTTGCGTCAACACAGCATAATTGGTTAAATTTTGCAGGATACCGGGTACTTTTGGATAGATGTCGTTTGGTAAAAATGTGGTGTCAACTCTAGGGTATGTGACCACTTTTTGTTCATATAAAGTCTGGACAATTTTAAGCGTTTCATCTGCCGTAAAGCCAAATTTTGTATTGCAATACACTTGCAAGCCTGTTAAATCAAAAAGCTTAGGCGCAAACTCATTGCCATTCTTTTTTTCGACAGAAACAATTTCGAAATCACTCTCCTTGACTTTATTGGCCAAAATTTCTCCATCTTCTTTCTTTAAAAAGCGTCCTTCCTCATAACTAAAAAGCGTCTCTCGATATAAAGTTTGTAATTCCCAATACGGTTGCGGCTTGAAATTCTCAATCTCTTTGAATCGGTCCACGACCATGGCCAAAGTTGGGGTTTGTACTCGACCGATAGACAATACTTGTTTGTATCCGCCGTGTTTTACGGTGTACAAACGGGTGGCATTCATACCGAGTAACCAGTCGCCAATGGCTCTGGAAAATCCTGCATAGTATAAATTATCGTAATTGGCGGATGGTTTCAAGTTCTCAAAACCTTCTTTGATGGCTTCTGTGGTCAGGGATGAAATCCATAAGCGTTGTACCTCGCCTTTGTACTGGGCTTCGTTCATGACCCAGCGCTGAATGAGTTCTCCCTCTTGCCCGGCATCCCCGCAGTTGATGACCAAATCGGCTTTGTCAAACAGGCTTTTTATGATTTTAAATTGCTTTTGAATACCCGAATTTTCCACCACTTTGGTTTCAAATTTGTCGGGAAGCATGGGCAGGTTGTTCAAATCCCAACTTTTCCAGTGGGGCTTATAATCGTTCGGTTCTTTCAAGGTGCATAAATGCCCAAAAGTGTACGTTACCTGATAACCATTGCCTTCGTAATACCCGTCGTGCTTGGTATTGGCTCCTAAAACGGATGCGATTTCGCGTGCTACACTTGGTTTCTCGGCAATACAGACCTTCATTTTTTCCTTCTAATTTAAGGGCGCAAATTAGGAATTTAGAAATTGGTATTAAAAAGAAATCTGTAGGAGTTATGAACGGGTAGGAGCGAGTTATTTCTGAAAGATCAAGTTTGTTATAAACTGCTTTTAGACAGTATTTTTATATTAAACTTTTAATATTAAGTCCTAGTTGCTTCGTTCCTCCTTTAACAGTTTTTGCATATCTGCGATTAGTGTAATTTTTTTATAAAAAATAATATACCGTTCGGTATTATTTAGTATCTTTGCCCAATAAATTTATAGTATTATCTTTTTAAAATGTCAAAAGCAGAACAAACACGTCAACTGATCATAGAAAAAACAGCCTCCCTTTTTAATAAAAATGGATATGCAGGAACGTCTTTGTCTGATATTACAGCTGCAACCGGACTTACAAAAGGAAGCATATATGGGAATTTTAAAAATAAAGAAGAGGTTGTTATTGCTGTGTTCAAGCATAGTTCAGAAGAATTATCAAAGAAAGTAGATGAGGTTATTTCGGTAGAAAATAAGGCATACCGCCAACTTATTGCATTTATTGATTTTTATCGAAATAATTGGTTTTCAATTTTTGAAAAAGGGGGATGCCCATTACTAAATTCAGCGACAGAAGCGGACGATGCGATGCCTTTTATGAAAACCACAGTTCAACTTTCGTTTATGCATTGGGCTAATAAAGTGGCAAAAATCATTGAATTAGGCATTGAAAAAAAAGAGTTTAACAAAGAAATTAATCCAAAGGATTATGCTAATACATTTATAATGCTAATTGAAGGCGGTATATTGCTTTCTAAAATGGCAAATAAACCGGATAATTTATATCTAGCTTTAGATAGAATCGTTAAAATTATTAATGAAGAAATTGTAGAATAAAAAATTTTTAATTAAAAATATACCAATCGGTATGTTTTAAAACAATCAATAAAAATGAAAACAACAAATAACACCGTTTTAATCTCAGGAGGAAGTGCAGGTATCGGCTTTGAAATAGCCAAATTATTATCTGAAAAAGGAAATCACGTTATCATTACAGGACGTAATGAAGAGCGTCTCAAACAAGCTGCGGCAAAGCTAAAAAACGTAAGTGCCATCGTTTCGGATGTAAGTAATCCTGACGATGTAGAGCGTCTGGTAAAACAAATCAACAATGATTTTCCACAGCTTAATATAGTGATCAACAATGCTGGACGTGCTTTGATATATGATATTACAGCCGAAAATGTAAACGCTTATGAAAAAGCAGAAGATGAAATGCTTACTAATTATCTCTCTGTTATTCGATTAAATGAAAAATTATTGCCTTTGTTGAAAAAGCAGGCAAGTGCCGCTATAGTAAATGTTTCCTCTGTGGTAGCATTTGTTCCAGGTAGTTTGGTTACTTATTCCGCCAGTAAAGCAGCGCTGCATTCTTATACGCAATCCTTGCGTTTGGCTTTGAAACAAGAAACTAAAGTAGCTGTTTTTGAATTAATGCCACCCTTGGTAGATACTGAATTATCTGCACCTATTGGAGGGAAAAATGGTATTTCGCCAACTGTAGTAGCGGAACAGTTTGTTGCGGGACTAGAACAGAATGAATTTGAAATTAGAGTTGGACAAACTGAAGATATGTATCGTTTGTACCTGTCTTCTCCAGAAGAAGCATTTCAACTAATGAACCAAACAAGAGTTCAGGAAATGACTTCGTAATATAATATCCAGATATTTTAAAAAATAGAATCCATGAAAGAAAAAATTGCATTTGCATTGATAATGGGAATCGTTACAACGGGAATTATTTCCTTTACATTGATAACGATAAACCTTGGTTGGGCTCATTTGCATTTAGCTGTTTGGCTAAAATCTTGGTTAGTAGCATATTTAATAGTGATCCCTGCCATCTTAATTATTTCACCATATGTTGAAAAAATGGTGAGCTTTTTACTTCCAAAAAATAAAATGAAATGAAACGAGTTGTAATTACAGGACTAGGAACCATAAATCCGGTGGGAAAGGATGTGGCTACTTTTTGGAAAAACAGTCTTGAAGGGAAAAGTAGTACGGGGATCATCACTCGTTTTGATGCTTCAAAATTTCGTACACAAATTGCTGCTGAAATAAAGGATTTTGATTTTCCAGAAAGTATAGGTTTGTTTTTTGTTAAATCCTGTATTAAAAGAAAAAACAGCTCCAAAAACTACAACTTTTAGGGTTGTAGTTTCTTGTGTTTTATTTGTGGGTACCGAGCAAAATGCTCGTACTAGCTGAGGTCTGTAATCGTTCGGTCCTTTTAAGGTGCATAAATGTAGGTTACGGCATAGCCATTGCCTTCGTAATACCCGTCGTGCTTGGTATTGGCTCCTAAAACGGATGCGATTTCGCGTGCTACACTTGGTTTCTCGGCAATACAGACCTTCATTTTTTCCTTCTAATTTAAGGGCGCAAATTAGGAATTTAGAAATTGGTATTAAAAAGAAATCTGTAGGAGTTATGAACGGGTAGGGCATGCTGTTTATTAGAAGCAGAACGAATGGTTTTTTCAAAGACGAACGGTCCTGCTGTCCGCTGTATCTCTGCGCTACGCTGCGAGGATGCCGCTTCCATCAGGGCTATTGATTCCGTTTCATTTTCATAATAACCAAAGCAAAAAATGTTGTAGATTGTCATTTATTTTCTCCTCGAATGTATTTGTGTGAACCGTCGCAGGTGGGCATTTTTTTAGACAACCCACAAATGCAATCATTGAATCCTTTTCCGTCAAGAATTCGCGGAATGTAATTTTCTATTCTCGTTTCCCGAGTTTTGGATTGTTTGGCAGCCGAAAAATACAGATTGTAGGCTCGCTGCCGTCCCGGTGTTAAGGCTTTAAAAGCAAATTTTAAAGAAGGATTTTTGTCTAATGCAATTTGTAATTCTTCCACCAATTCAAGTTCTGTATTGCTTTTAAAAATCACTTTCAAGCCCGCTTTTTCAATTTCAATGGCTTCATAAATATAGGCTTTGATTATAGATTGCTGTTCTATGATTCCTTCCAGATTAGTAAACTTAAAAAAACGCATAGCCTGACTGTTTTCTCCCGGTTTACTTAGAAGACCATTGCTGTCTTGTAGCAAAGTCCCTTTGAAAAAACTAAGCGCACAATACTCTTTAAAACTACCTATAAGAACAACATTATTTCCTTGAAAAGTGTAACAAGGATTTCGCCACTTAAATTCTTCGGTTAGCCCGCAATCGAGCAACAATAATCGCAATTGCGCTATTTCGGGTTGCCATTTTTTGGCATTGTTTATAAAGGCATCAACTTTGGGATTCATTTTATTAGATTTTAAAAAATAAAGAAGTTTTTTGGTTTTATAAAAGTATTAAAAAACCGCGTTGCAAACGCTACGATTGTGCTATAAATTAAAATTGGCACTCGTTGCAAAGGAGTGCCAGTGGAAACCATTTGAGGCAAATTTTCGCCAAGTTGTTGATGTTATTCCTTGATCAATTGATGAAACATTATTTGAAAAATGCTGTTCGCTTTTTCCGAAAATTACTCGAACCGATTAAAATTTATCTTTGCCAACTAATTACACCCAACAGGTTAATCATAATTCGGGGAGAAGAGTATCTCTTCTTTATTGTTTGTTTTATTCGAAATTCTAATCTCTTTTAAACAAGTACCTTTTACATCTTTGGTTTCACAGGATATTAAAACTTCGTCAATAAGTGTATCCTTTTTGTTCTTAATAACAATTTTAGAAAGTTCTTTGTTCGTATAATAAAAATACTGGGTGTTGAAAGTTGTAAAATTATCGACTATTTTATCAATAGTTCCATCTGTATTATAATGATAAATGGCTTCGTTTTCTTTGTATTGTTTTTTAGTGTAGCAGCTGATACGTTCACGGTGATTCGGTTTCCAACGTGTTTTACAGTAATAAGGTTCTCTATCTGGATACAATTCCACTTCAAACCATAATTTCTTTTTGGTTTCTTGCAATAGGTTGCCTAATGAATCGACAGTTTTGGAGTATTTGATGCGGCCATTTCTAGTAAAGACCATTTGCTTTTTGTGCAAAAGCTTTTTCTGATTATTTTCTACTACATATATTTCTTCGGTAGCTGATTTTATTCCTTCAGGCAGCTGTCGTTTCTGAATATACTTTTTTGTTGTACATGATTGTACCATTAAGAGGAAGATAATAAAAAATAAAATTTTCATAATCGTAAAGTTTAGTATGCACTAAGTTACGGATTTTAAAAGATTTAAAATATATAGTTTTCGCGTTGCAAACGCTACGATTGAGCTCTAAATTAAAATTGGCGCTCGTTGCAAACGAGCACCAGTGTAGCAATGCTTATTTTTAGGAAGTTTTGTCTATTTACTAATTACAATTGTATTAGAAATTTTGTCGTGAAGTGTTTGTAGCTTTTCATTTGATAGTGCTACCAAATAGATAGGAGGGAATAGCCCGCAAATACCTTTTACTACATTTCGTATAATAATATTTGTTGCTGTAGGTAAATTATCTTCCTTAATTTCTGAAATTTTTATTTTTAAAATTAATTTGCCAATGGAGCTACCTTTAAATATAAAATCACAGCATACGAAATAAATAAAACCAATAAATATGGTAAGTAATCCTGATGTTAAAAAAGTTGCTGCAACGATTAATAGGTATATAAGTATTAGATCTAGTACATAGGCTCCTAATCTAGTTCCGAAAGCACTTGGAAAAATGCCGAGGTAGTTTGCTGAATTGTTATTCCCTAATGGATTTTCGGGGCTGTATTCGTCTCTTGTAAGAATACTTCCTGGTACATAACTAGAGGAACACTTTTGACATTCTAAACTATCTCCTAAATTGTCCATTGGAATTAATGGAATAAAGAAGATATGGAAATGTTTCTTATATCTTTTTAATGTGTAGTTTCTTTTGTCGTGACAATTAGGACAGTTAAATTCACCAGTGTTAATTACCGATGGTGTACTTTTAGTTCCGAAAATAATCATAATAAATTAGAAAATTAGTTAATAATTATTTGAATGAAAATGGTTTCTTAAATTTACAAAAAAAGCGAAGCTTTGTTTTGCATTTGATGTTTGACCAAATATATATATTTATCCCGAAAATACGTATTAAAATATTTTATTTTTTATATTTTTTTAAAGTAACTGCTTTTAAGTCAGGTATTTTACGGAAAATCATAATTGTTGTTTTTTTAACAAAAATCCCTAGCCCTGACAGCAGTGGCATCCTTTTTCTGGCTTTTTCTGCCAGAAAAAGATACAGCGAATAGCAGGAAACAGCTCCAGATTGCCATACAATTCGTTCCTTATTGTTCGCAATGACAATCTCAATTGGGAACCTTGCAAACTGAATACTTTTTTCGTATTTTTGCACTCCAATAAAAGGACTAAGAAAATGTTAGATAGACTTCAAATAGTAAAACAACGTTTCGATGAGATATCGGATTTAATCATTCAGCCGGATGTTATCTCGGATCAGAAGCGTTATGTGCAATTGAATCAAGAGTATAAAACTTTGAAAGCTTTGGCTGAAAAGCGCGACGAATACGTGCTTCTCATGGCAAATATGGATGAAGCAAACGAAATAATTTCGGATAACAGTGATGCAGATATGACCGAAATGGCCAAAATGCAACTCGATGAAGCCAAAGAAAGATTACCGGAATTAGAGGAAGAAATCAAATTTATGTTGATTCCTAAAGACCCGGAAGATGCCAAAAATGTTATGGTGGAAATTCGTGCCGGAACGGGTGGGGATGAAGCGAGTATTTTTGCAGGGGATTTGTTCCGTATGTACACGAAATATTGTGAGAACAGAGGTTGGAGAACTTCGGTTGTGGATATGAATGAAGGAACTTCGGGCGGTTTCAAAGAGGTGATTTTTGAAGTTACGGGTGAGGATGTTTACGGAACCTTGAAGTTTGAAGCAGGTGTTCACCGTGTGCAACGCGTACCGCAAACAGAAACGCAAGGACGTGTTCACACATCAGCAGCAACTGTTATGGTATTGCCGGAAGCGGAGGAATTTGATGTGCAAATTGATATGAATGATGTACGTGTGGATTTTTTCTGTTCTTCAGGACCAGGCGGACAATCGGTAAATACAACTAAATCAGCTGTTCGTTTGACGCACATTCCAACAGGATTAGTGGCGCAATGTCAGGATCAAAAATCACAACATAAAAATAAAGACAAGGCATTTGGAGTTTTGCGTTCCCGTTTATACGAACAGGAATTAGCCAAAAAACAAGCTGAGGATGCTACAAAACGTACGTCTCAGGTAAGTTCTGGTGACCGTTCCGCAAAAATTCGTACCTATAATTATGCGCAGGGTCGTGTAACGGATCACCGTGTTGGTTTGACGTTATATGATTTAGGGAATATCATGAATGGCGACATTCAGAAAATTGTTGATGAGCTGGCGTTAGTCAACAACATGGAAAAATTGAAAGAAGCCAGCGAAGTTTTTTAAAGAAAAGAGATGCAAGAATAAAGAGAAAAGATACCATACTAAATTATTTAGCATGGTATTTTTTTTAACAGTTTTTTACTGTTTTCGACTTTGTAAAAAATAATAAACAGATTAAATCTTTGTGAACTTTGCGAATCCCGAAGCGTCGGGATTGCGAACTTTGCGGTTAAACACACAACAATGACTACACAACAACTTATAGACCAAATCAGAATAAAGAAATCATTCCTGGCAGTAGGACTCGATGTTGATTTAAATAAAATTCCATCCCATTTATTAGAACTGGAAGATCCTATTTTCGAATTCAATAAAGCGATAATCGATGCGACCCATGATTTAGCGGTGGCTTACAAGCCTAATACTGCTTTTTATGAAGCTTACGGAATAAAAGGTTGGATGTCGTTGCAAAAAACAATTAATTACATCAACTCAACTTATCCGGATATTTTCACAATTGCAGATGCAAAACGTGGTGATATTGGAAATACGTCTTCGATGTATGCCAAAGCTTTTTTTGAAGATTTGAACTTTGACAGCGTTACTGTTGCTCCTTATATGGGGAAAGATTCGGTAGAACCCTTTCTTGCTTTCGAAAATAAACATACTATTATGTTGGCTTTGACTTCCAATGAAGGTGCGTTCGATTTCCAGACTTTAAATGTGGATGGAAAAGAATTGTACAAACACGTATTAGAAACCTCTAAAACGTGGAAAAACAGCGAAAACCTAATGTATGTTGTCGGCGCCACAAAAGCCGAATATTTTACTGAAATTCGTAAAATTGTCCCTGACAGTTTCTTGCTTGTTCCCGGAGTGGGAGCGCAAGGCGGAAGTTTGTCTGAAGTTTGTAAATACGGTATGAATGCTAATGTAGGATTACTGATTAATTCATCCAGAGCCATAATTTATGCTTCAAACGGAACTGATTTTGTTGAAAAAGCAAGAGAAGAGGCGTTGAAAATGCAACAGGAAATGGCAGCGATATTAGGTTAATGATTGTTTAAAGTCTAATGTTTAAAGTTGCTCCACTTTGAACGTAAACCTTTTAACTTTAAACAAAAAACATGAAGACTATAACTGACCAACTCGGGACTTCCCATTCTTTTGAAACTTCACCAAAACGCATTATTTCATTAGTTCCTTCACAAACGGAATTGTTGTATGATTTAGGCTTGGAAGCCAGCATTATTGGGATTACAAAATTCTGTGTGCATCCGTATCATTTTAAGTCAACGAAGAAAATTGTTGGCGGAACCAAGAAAGTGCATTACGAGAAAATCAGATTGTTGCAACCGGATATCATCATTTGTAATAAAGAAGAAAACACACAAGAAATTGTGGAGGAGCTGCGTAAAATTTGTCCGGTTTGGGTGACGGATATTATCACGATTGAAGACAATTCTCAAATGATTACCGATTTTGGTCAGCTTTTCAATTGCAGAACCGAAGCCCAGAAATGGAACGACAAATTGGCTTTTGCCCTGAGCGATTTTAAAAACTTCGTCAAAGATATACCAGTAAAAAAAGCAGCGTATTTCATCTGGAAAAACCCTTTTATGGTCGCTGGTTCGGATAATTTCATCAATGAATTATTAAAACTAAATCATTTTCAGAATATCTACGAAAATAAATCGCGTTACCCAGAAATCGAACTCAAAAAAATGCGATTGGAAGGTGATCCGGATTTGGTTTTTCTATCCTCAGAACCTTTTCCTTTCAAGGAAGAAGATGCTTTTGAAATAGGAAGGCACACGCATCATGCAAAAACGGTGTTTGTAGATGGCGAAATGTTTTCTTGGTATGGAAGCCGCTTGCTAAAAGCGTTTGACTATTTTAAAAAAATACATCAAAAATTATAGTTCACATTCTTCCAGAACTAATTCTTCTGCAGCATCACTAGGATTTACAGTGTTTTTTTCTATTTCGAAATTTTGTTCAGCAAGTATTTGATATTCTTTTTTAAGCTTTTCTATTTCACTTTTCTCTTTCAATAATCCAATCATCGGTGTAATTTTTTTGCAAATTTACGTTTTACAATTGTTAAATTAGTATTAATATATGTTAAGATTGAGATTTAAAATTAAAATCCTATTTTTACAAAAAATAAAAACGTGATTAATTACACCATTTACGAAAATAAAAACACCGATCAGTGGGTCACTTTTGTGCATGGTGCCGGCGGAAGTTCTTCTATCTGGTTCAAACAAATACGCGATTTCAAAAAGCAGTATAATGTATTGTTATTGGATTTGCGTGGTCACGGAGAATCAAAACCCACCTTAAAAACGGCTTTCAAGCAGCACTATACTTTTTCGGCTTTGGCCGATGATATTCTGGAGGTTTTAGACTTTCTAAAAATAAAAAAATCACATTTTGTTGGCATTTCATTGGGTACCATACTCATCAGACAATTAGCCGAAATGTATCCGGATCGTGTTCAAAGTATGATTCTTGGCGGTGCGATCCTGAAAATGAATTTCCGTTCTCAAGTATTGATGCGATTGGGGAATATGTTTAAATATGTATTGCCTTATTTGGTTCTATATAAGTTCTTTGCCTTTGTTATCATGCCTAAAAAAAGTCACAAGCAATCTCGTGTACTTTTTATAAACGAGGCCAAAAAATTATACCAGAAAGAATTTATTAAATGGTTTAAACTCACTGCCGAGATTAATCCGGTTCTCAAATGGTTTCGTCAGGTCGAATTAAATATTCCGACGCTTTATGTTATGGGTGAAGAGGATTATATGTTTTTACCATCGGTTCGAAAAGTGGTGGAGAATCATTATAAATCTTCAAAACTCTTTGTCATAGAAAAGTGTGGACATGTGGTAAATGTGGAGCAACCCAATGTATTCAACGATGCCGTCCTTTCTTTTATAAATACAGCTAAATAAAAAAATGCCTGCATTATAAATGCAGGCAATTCTTTAACTAACCAAAACCAAAATAATAAATAACCAGTTTATTACCCTACAAAGGTCAAACATAAGCGAGCTTTTTGCTGTTAAGATTTTGTTATTACTTTGTTGTGTATACGTTAAGTTTTTTCTTAAATTTTATGAATGATAAAAGTAGGAAGAAACAGTAAATGATTTAGGTGTTGATTGCAATTATTTTTTGTCTTGCAAAGCAAAAACCTTTTTCAATACATCCGAAGTTCTGGCATTTAGATTGGTTCTGATATTTTTTTCTTCGACAGTAATCATTTTGAAAACTCCATCCAGCGCTTTGTTGGTGATATAATCGGTTATATCAGGATTCACTTTTGAAACGAGAGGAATAGTATTGTATTTTTTTATAATGGAAGTCCAAATTACATCAGCACCCACTTTATTGATGGACTTTTGTACAACAGGACTGAATTTCGCATACAATGGTACCGTTGTAGAAGATTGTAAATAAGTGGTGGCGGCAGTATCATTTCCTAACAAAATGCTTTTAGCATCAGTAATAGTGATGTTTTTAATCGCCGAGACAAAAATTGGAGTTGCTTCTTTTACGGCATCTTCAGCAGCACGATTTAATGCTTTAATTCCATCATCTGCTAAATTAGCCATCCCCATTTTTCTAAGTGTTTTGTCAACTCTCGCTAATTCTTCGGGCATTAAAATTTTTACGGTTTCGTTTTTATAAAACCCATCTATTGCTGTTAATTTCGATACTTGTTCAGTTACTCCTTTATTTAATGCTTCTTTTAAACCGGCTGCAATGTCTATGCTCGTATTCGTTTTTGTAAGTGTCGAAGCTTTGTCCGCTGCTTTCTTAATAAAATCTTTAAATTGAGCTGTGCCAATAAATGGAACGAGAAGAAGTAGTAACGCTATTTTTTTCATCTTGTATAATTTGATCCAAAATTAAGCAAAGATTGGCTGGATGCAAAAGATAAAAACAATCAATTTGATTATGATAGCAAGTGTGTTATCTTTGAGATAAACTTCTAAATTCTGTTTATAACTTAAATAAAATGTGATGAATATCCTTGAACTTGAATTATTGACAGCTAATATAAATGAAACGGAGTTGTTTTATAATGAAGTCATTGGATTTAAAACTGTTTCAAAAAACAATTCGAGTATTTCATTTAGAGCAGGTTTCACAAAACTAACGTTCAGGTCTTCTGAAAACATAAAGCCAGTGTACCATTTTGCTTTTGATATACCAAATAATAAATTGCTGGAAGCTTTTGCCTGGATAGAAAAGAAAACGGAAATTCTAGATGTAATTCCACCCGATAAAATTGCAGATTTTTATAATTGGAATGCAAAGTCCTTTTATTTTTATGACAATAATGGAAATGTTTTAGAATTCATTGCCCGTTTTGGTTTGGATAATGCTTCGGAAAAGCCTTTTGATGGATCGTCAATTGTATCGGTTAGCGAGATAGGTTTTGTTTCGAAAAATATTTCACAGTTAAGTGATGAAATTTGTAAAAAGTATGATCTTTCTATATTTTCAAAGCAACCCAAACTAAATAAATTCATTGTTTTAGGAACAGATACGGGGCTTTTTATTCTGGTGGAAGAAAACCGGGATTGGTACCCAACAAATAAAAAAGCAAAATCATTTTGGACTAAAGTAGTATTTGACAACAATGGTAAAGCAATGGAAATTGAAGTTTTAGGTTAATGAAATAATACAAATGCTCACTTTGGTGTTGTCGTCTGGACACATCTGAAAATAGAACACGGATAACACGGATTGAACAGATTAACACAGATTTAAATAAGTGTCATAACCAAGTTCGCCTTTTAATATTATAATCAAAAAAATCTGTGACAATCCGTCTAATCTGTGTTCTATACTAATGTATAAAAATTTATGCGAACATTTTATTATTACAGACAAGATTCTTTAATTCTATGGGGTTACGGCTTCCTCTCCTTTGAAGAATTCCGTCACGATCCTTCGGGATCGGGAGGGGTGAGGATTTAAGAAAACACCACCGTTTTGTTGTTGTAAACCATCGTTTTTCGCTCCGCATGTAATTTTATGGCTCTTGCCAAAACCATGCGTTCCAGATCACGTCCTTTCATAATAAAATCTTCTATAGAATGACTGTGTGAAACTCGGGCAATATCTTGCTCGATAATTGGACCTTCATCTAATCCTTCGGTCACATAATGACTGGTGGCACCAATAATTTTCACGCCGCGCTTAAAAGCGGAATGATAGGGCTTCGCTCCAGGAAATGCAGGAAGAAACGAGTGATGAATATTAATAATTTGATTTTTGTATTGTGCAATTAAATTGGGTGTAATAATCTGCATGTAGCGCGCCAAAACAATAAAGTCAATATTGTATTGATTCAGTAAATCCATTTGTTCTTGTTCGCCTTCGTCCTTAATGTCTTTGGTGAAAGGAACATAATGAAACGGAATAGCAAAACGTTCCGCCACTGATTTTAAATCCTCATGGTTACTTAAAATCAAAGGAATTTCAAGGGGCAATTCACCGGCGCTGTATCGTCCTAAAATGTCATACAAACAATGGTCATATTTAGAAACAAATAGCGCCATTTTTGGTTTTTCGTCTTGGGTATACATTTCCCAAGACATATTAAAAGGATTTGCTAAATTAGCTTGAAAATCAGTTTTGATTGCTTCAATATCCCAATTTTTGGCACTGAACTCACATTCCAAGCGCATGAAAAATACATTTTCATCGGCATCAACATGTTGGTCCAGATAGATAATATTACCATCAATTGAGGCAATATAATTGGTAACAGAGGCTATAATTGCTTTTTGGTCTTCGCAATGTATAAGGATTGTAATTTTTTGCATTTTATGTATTTCTTTCGACTTTAGTCTGATAATAAGAATAGTGTTTTTCAAAACTAAACTTATTTCTTTTTATAAAAAAATTTGATTTTCGTGTTTATGTTTTAAAAATAGAGAACAGTTTAGTATCCAAATTAGTTTTTATCCTGCATCGCAAAAACCTTTTGCAATAAAACAGAAGTTCTAGAACTTAAATTGGTTCTGATATTTTTTTCTTCAACAGCAACCATTTTGAAAACGCCATTCATCGCTTGATTGGTAACATAATCAGTCAAGTCTGGATTCACTTTGTTTACTAATGGAATACTATTGTATTTCGTTATAATGTTAGACCAAACTTTATCGGCACCCACTTTAGTGAATGAATTTTTTATCACAGGATTAAATTTTCCGTACAAAGCTGTTGAGGTGCTATTTTGTAAATAAGTAGTTGCTGAACTTTCATTACCCATCAAAATCGATTTGGCATCCATAAAAGTCATGTTTCTTACCGCATCAACAAATATTGGAGTCGCTTCCTTAACCGCGTCTTCAGCAGCACGATTCAATACTTTTAAACCTTCATCAGCCAATGAACTCAAACCAATTTTTCGTAAACCAGCATCTACCTTTCTTAATTCTTCCGGCAGTAAAATTTTTACGGCTTCATTTCTATAAAAACCATCTGTCGCGGTCAATTTAGTTACTTGTTTAGAAATCCCGTTATTCAGTGCTTCCTTCAATCCTCCTGCAATATCAACTCCACCTATTCCTTGCGTTTGCGGTAATTGATTCAGAACCTGTTGCATTTCGGCACAACTGGAAAGTGATACTGCCGCCACTAAAATTAAAATTTTTTTCATCTTAAATTGTTTTTATAAATTTACTTTATCAATTCGGCCTATGACTTGTGTCAAAAGTACTACTTATTCAAAAATAAAGCCACGATTTTATTTAGGAGCACAAACTTTAGGATTTATTAAGGAACAGTCGTCCCGCTGTCCGCTGTATCCTCGCTGAAAAAGCGAGGGATGCCGCTTCCATCAGGGCTAAATAACAAAATCCTTGCTTATTTATCAACAACTATGACTGAGATTAAATAATTTTTAAAATAAAATCGTAAATTGCACTCTTAAATTATCATATTCATAAAATGGAACTCGTAAAACCGTATATCCCTGTTAATAAAGTAAGAATTGTAACCGCAGCAGCTCTTTTTGATGGTCATGATGCAGCCATTAACATCATGCGTAGAATTATTCAATCTACCGGTGTTGAGGTGATTCATTTAGGTCACGATAGAAGTGTGGAAGAAGTGGTCAATACAGCGATTCAAGAAGACGCTAATGCTATTGCCATAACATCGTATCAAGGAGGTCACAACGAATATTTTAAATATATGTACGACTTGCTTCAAGAAAAAGGAGCTGGACAAATTAAAATATTTGGCGGTGGGGGCGGAGTGATTCTGCCTACAGAAATAGCCGAATTACAAGCCTACGGAATCACCAGAATTTATTCTCCGGATGACGGACGCGCTATGGGGTTACAAGGAATGATAAATGATTTAGTGCAACGCGCTGATTATGCTATTGGAGATCAACTGACTGATGAAATCAATCATTTAGACGAAAAAAATCCAAAAGCCATTGCCCGAATTATTTCATCTGCAGAGAATTTTCCTGATGTTGCAGCCCAAACTTTGGAAGCAATCCATAAAAAAAATGAAAATTGTACTATTCCGGTTCTTGGAATTACGGGAACGGGTGGAGCAGGAAAATCATCGTTGGTAGATGAATTAGTCCGTCGTTTTCTAATCGATTTTCCAGAAAAAACTATTGGGTTAATATCAGTAGATCCATCCAAAAGAAAAACGGGTGGAGCATTGCTTGGTGATAGAATCCGAATGAATGCCATCAATAGTCCTAGAGTTTACATGCGTTCATTGGCAACACGTCAATCGAATTTGGCTTTATCAAAATATGTTGCCGATGCGATTCAAGTGATAAAAGCAGCCAAATATGACATAATAATCTTGGAGACTTCCGGAATCGGGCAATCCGATACGGAGATTATGGATCACTCAGATGTTTCCTTATATGTAATGACACCAGAATTTGGTGCTGCAACCCAGTTAGAAAAAATCGACATGCTTGATTTTGCCGACTTGGTAGCAATAAATAAATTCGACAAACGCGGTTCTCTCGATGCGTTACGAGACGTAAAAAAACAATACCAACGCAACAACAATCTTTGGGATGTCCATCTAGATACACTTCCTGTTTTTGGGACGATTGCTTCGCAGTTTAATGATCCGGGAATGAATACGCTTTACAAAGCGATAATGGATAAAATCCAGGAGAAAACGAATTCTGATTTGAAATCAACGTTCCAAATCACACGTGAAATGAGCGAGAAAATCTTCGTTATTCCACCACACAGAACCCGTTATTTATCTGAAATTGCCGAAAGCAATAGAAAATATGATACTACGGCGGTAAGTCAAGAACATGTAGCCCAGAAATTATACGGAATTTTCAAAACGATTGAATCGGTTGCCAAGAAAATCCCTGAATTAAATAAGACAGGAATTAATGACGATTCGGTTTTACCAAGCACTTTGGAATCTGAAAAACCAAGAGTAGCTGAGGATAGAATCTTTTTAAATCTTTTACTGAATCAATTTGATAAAGTAAAAATGGATTTGGATTCCTACAATTGGGAAATCATTTTGACTTGGAATGAAAAAGTAAATAAATATAAAAATCCAGTTTATACGTTTAAAGTTCGGGACAGAGAAATAAAAATGGCTACGCATACGGAGTCGCTTTCGCATTCTCAAATCCCTAAAATTGCGTTACCAAAGTACAAAGCTTGGGGAGATATTCTTCGTTGGTGTTTGCAGGAAAATGTTCCTGGAGAATTTCCTTTCACGGCAGGTTTGTATCCATTTAAACGGGAAGGAGAAGATCCATCACGAATGTTTGCAGGGGAAGGAGGACCGGAAAGAACCAACAAACGTTTTCATTATGTGAGCGCGGGATTACCTGCAAAACGTTTGTCTACTGCTTTTGACAGTGTGACTTTATATGGAAACGATCCACATGTACGTCCTGATATTTATGGAAAAATCGGGAATGCCGGAGTTTCTATTTGTTGTTTGGATGATGCCAAAAAATTATATTCGGGTTTCGATTTGGTTCATGCGATGACTTCGGTAAGTATGACTATCAATGGACCGGCGCCTATGTTGTTAGGATTTTTCATGAATGCAGCGATTGATCAACAATGTGAGTTTTATATCGCAGCAAACAATCTGGAAACTGAAGTTGCCGAAAAAATCAAAGAAATCTACACTAAAAAAGGAGTAGAAACACCACATTATCAAGGGGATTTACCCGAAGGAAACAACGGTTTAGGATTGATGCTTTTGGGCGTTACCGGAGATGCCGTTTTACCTTTGGAAGTGTATAATGAAATTAAAGCAAGAACTTTATCTCAAGTTCGAGGAACAGTTCAGGCTGATATTCTTAAAGAAGACCAAGCACAAAATACCTGTATTTTCTCTACTGAATTTGCCCTTAGATTAATGGGTGACGTGCAGGAATATTTCATTACCAAGAATGTTAGAAATTTTTATTCGGTTTCCATTTCAGGATATCACATTGCCGAAGCGGGTGCAAATCCTATCACTCAATTGGCTTTCACGCTTTCTAATGGCTTCACGTATGTGGAATATTATTTGAGTCGTGGCATGAATATTAACGATTTTGGACCCAACTTATCCTTCTTTTTCTCGAATGGAGTAGATCCGGAATATGCAGTTATAGGCCGTGTGG
The DNA here is from genome assembly GCF_048158725.1 of Flavobacterium arabinosi. Lineage (NCBI taxonomy): Bacteria > Pseudomonadati > Bacteroidota > Flavobacteriia > Flavobacteriales > Flavobacteriaceae > Flavobacterium > Flavobacterium arabinosi. Next base: position 10,221 of record NZ_JBLNKX010000002.1, on the reverse strand, counting down.
CACGTAAAATTTGGGCGAAAGCCATGAAAAATAAATACGGCGCTAACGAACGCGCACAAATGTTGAAATACCACATTCAGACTTCAGGTCGTTCCTTACACGCACAGGAAATTGATTTCAATGATATTCGTACGACTTTACAAGCGTTGTATGCGATTTATGACAACTGTAATTCGTTGCATACGAATGCCTATGATGAAGCCATTACAACGCCTACAGAAGAATCTGTGCGTCGTGCAATGGCAATTCAGCTGATTATCAATAAAGAATTAGGATTGGCCAAAAATGAAAATCCAATTCAAGGCTCGTTCATTATCGAAGAATTGACGGATTTAGTGGAAGCAGCAGTTTTAGAAGAGTTTGACCGAATTACAGAACGTGGCGGTGTTCTTGGCGCTATGGAAACGATGTACCAACGCAGTAAAATTCAGGAAGAAAGTTTGTATTATGAAACCTTGAAACATACCGGTGAATTTCCAATTATCGGAGTGAATACGTTCTTGAGTTCCAAAGGTTCTCCAACGGTAATTCCAGCCGAAGTAATTCGTGCCACCGAAGAAGAAAAACAATATCAAATAGATATGTTGCATCATTTACACCAGTCCAATCAGGATTTAGTAAAGGATCACTTGAATACACTTCAAGAGGCTGCCATTAAAAATGAAAATTTATTCGAACACTTAATGGAAGCGACAAAGGTTTGTTCTTTGGGACAAATTACTTCGGCTTTATTTGAAGTTGGTGGTCAGTATAGAAGAAATATGTAAGCAAAAAGGGTGTGAATCGCTTATCCTGCTTTAGGGCAGGATCTCAGACACTCGCTTTCGCTTTTTAGTTAAAGGGTAGTGGTCGCTTATCCTGCTTTTTTGGGGAATCTTTTTTAATATTTAATAAAGACCTTTCAGTGATGGGAATCCTTTTTGAATTTCTTATAAATTACATTTGAGGCAATAATTTTAATCATAAAAAGAGGCTGTTCTTATAAAGATACAGCCTCTTAAAAATAATATACGGGTATTCTTTTCGGTAACAAACTAATCAACATTTGCTACGTTTTTATTTTTCAATGCCGGTTTGTATACTTCCGAGATTGCTTTTGTTGTTAAAATTGACTTTTCTTCAGAAATAATAATTTCATGTCTTACTTTTTTTAGATTGTTTTCCACAACCAAATAATAAGTTCCAACTGGAAATTCATCTAAATTATATGTCCTTACGATTCCTTTCTCACCTTTTGCATTTTCGGCGTAGATTAAATTATTCTCATTATCATAAATAGACACATTAACTTTTTTGATTTGATTTAGAGAAAAGCTAATTTCATTTCCTTTACCTTTTTTTACATTAAGTAAAAAATCACCGTCGATTGCATACGAACTCATACTAGTCATTGCCACTACCAACAATAAACTTAATTTTAAAATCTTTTTCATGATACTAATTTTTAAATTAATAATTAAAATTTATAATGCTAAATTACTTCACTGAGCTGTGCTGGAACATCGCTATCTTTTCTGATTTAGGTACTATTTTATCATTTACGAAAACGATATATGTTGAAAATATTGGTATTGTACGCCTCTGTTTATCAGGTATTTATGAATAAAAAAAGATAAAAAACCATTTCAATTGTAGTAACGTCCTAAAAAACAGTGATTAATTAATACCTACTATTTGTAGTAAAGTCAAAGCTATCTCAAGACTATTGGGGGTGGCTTTTTTTATATGGCTTAAGTCTTTTTTTTGAATATTAGATTAGATATAAAAGACTTTTCGGCAATGATGAATCTTTTTTTAATGTCATTTTTTGTTCATTACAACATTTCTAAAGAATGAAAATTAATATTTTAAAATCCTTATTATATTTCTGAAATCTTTAAAAAAATGAATCAATTTTAATAGTTTAAGATAATCAATAAGCTCCAGAAATTGTTGTCAAAAAATCAATATAAGTCCAGTTAAATGATTAAAGTGTAAGAGTAATTTGTCGCTTTTAACATTGTTTTTTGATTAACAAAATTTATGTAATAAAACTATTAATTAATTGATTATCAAACAGTTAACGAGTTATTTAGTATTAATATTTTATTGCCGTAAAGCTTTTCTTAGTGAAGGGTGTTCTTTGTCGGGAATAATCGAATGTTGTCTTGTTTAGGTCTGTTTTTTTTCCTTTTTTTGATGTATTACCTAACTTTGGTTTTACAAAAAATTATTTGATTAGGCTTGTTTATCAAGCAACTTTCAGGTTAATAAAAGGATTTTTTTGTTCCCAAAATAAAAGAACCTTTAGATGATGGACTACTTCATTAAATTATTTTTTTTGAAGATGTTTCGTTTTTCTACAAGTTTTCTTCCCCGAGTCTGAAAACTTTTGTTAGATACCTATTTTATTAATTTCAATGCTAATTGTTTTAGATTAGATTTTTAAGATTGCTTTTTTAAGCAACTGTCTGGTTGATAAAGAATTTAGTTATTGTTCCCCACAATAAAAATCCTTTGGACGATGGTGTACTTCATAAATGTTTTTATGAAGGTGTTTTTTTCTATAAGTTTTTTTCCCAAGTCTGTAAATTTTCCTTTTTTCTAATTTATGATGTAAAAATACTTTTATTATGAAAAAGAATACAATTTCGAAGTTTTTCGATGTTTTATCTAGCAAAATAAATTGTTGCTTCTCAACGAAAAACACTGTTTCTAAATTAAGTTTTTTTAAATTTAAGGAGAGAAATTCAATTGATTACCTGTCAAATTTATGGTTTCGTTGTTACCAGATTGTATTACCATTTATGTTGGTAGCAATTTTAATGACAACTTATACCACGAATGCCCAAAATATTCTAGGAAGAGCGCCAGTAATAGCCCCTAAGGGAGGGTTTGCTATTGATGGAAATGCATTTGTTAGAGCTACTGGTGATGATACAGCTTGGGGAGACTTTCTATTCGAGCCAGGTGAAACAAATGCATCTGCTAATCCCGGAGGGATATTTGTGCCTATACCACCCCCTTACAATTACCCGGACGGACCATTACCTCCTGAATTCTATGTTTATCCCAATACCACCTTTTTCAGAGATAATATTACAACTAGTGATCCAACTACTTTCACCGGTAGCAATAAGATTAATGATAAGGTATCCGATTATAGATGGGGCGTTGGTTCTTCACCAAACAAAAATGAAATTCAAAATGCAATTGCCCATTTTACTCATGGGGATCTTGCTTTGGGTGGAAATCCTGCCGATTTATGGTTGATTTTCGCTGCAGACCGTCAAGTAACTGAGGGGAGCAGTTATATCGATTTTGAGATTCTGCAAAAAAAATTAGAAATGACTGTGACAGGAACTGACGCAAAAGGGTTTAATTTTGGAACTTTTACCTCTGCGGCGACTACTCCTAGTAATCCTAGCGGGCGTACAATTAATGATCTTTTAATAACTATTGAGTTTACCCAAGGTGGGGTATCCGCAAATGTTGTTGTTAGACAATGGAATGGAACTGCTTATAGTGATCCAATTACCCCTCCAGCAGGGACTGTTTATGGTACTAATAACACGGGACAAACCATAGTGCCTTATCCTATTTATAATCAAGCTCCTATTTCCACCAATCCTAATTTGTGGGCGTATGCTGCAAATCAATGGGCAGAAGGGGCTGTTAATATAACTAGAATTTTTGGAGGGAATGATCCTTGTTTTGTAATTAGTACCTTATTTGTGAGAACCAGAACTTCTGGTTCTTCCGGTCAATCAGAATTAAAGGATTTTCCCGGAGCACCTTTTCAAGTGAATTTGTGTACGGATGTAATACCACCGACTATTGTCTGTCCAACGGTAACCTCTCCAATTAATTGTCCAGCCACACCATCCTTTGGTGTAGCAACAGCTACCGATAATTGTCCTGGAGCTATACCAATAACTTTTCTCGATGTGACCACTCCAGGCAACTGTCCGGGTAACTACAGCGTGACCAGAACATGGACGGCTACCGATGGTTGCGGCAATACCGCCACCTGTAGCAGAACTATTACGGTTCAGGATACTACACCTCCAGTAATTACTTGTCCTACGGTAGTATCACCTATTAACTGTCCTGCCACACCATCTTTCGGAGTAGCAACAGCTACCGATACCTGTGACCCAAGTGTGGCAATCACTTTTACTGACGTAACCACCCCAGGCAACTGCCCAGGTAACTATAGTGTGACCAGAACATGGACCGCTACAGATGATTGCGGTAATACCGCATCTTGTAGCAGAACCATCAACGTTCAGGATATTTCTCCGCCAGTAATTACCTGTCCTGCAGTAGTGTCGCTAATTAACTGTCCTGCCACTCCTAATTTTGGTACAGCAACAGCTACTGATACCTGTGATCCAAGTGTGGCAATCACTTTTGCTGATGTAACCACTCCAGGCAACTGTCCGGGTAATTACAGCGTGACCAGAACATGGACCGCTACAGATGATTGCGGTAATACCGCATCTTGTAGCAGAACCATCACCGTTCAGGATATTACCCCTCCGGTAATTACTTGTCCTACAGTAGTATCGCCGATAAACTGTCCTGCTACTCCTAATTTCGGAACAGCAACAGCCACCGATACCTGTGATCCAAGTGTGGCAATTACATTTGCTGATGTAACCACTCCAGGCAACTGTCCGGGTAATTATAGCGTGACCAGAACATGGACCGCTACAGATGATTGTGGTAATACCGCTTCCTGCAGCAGAACTATTGTGGTTCAGGATACTACACCTCCAGTAATTACTTGTCCTACGGTAGTGTCACCGATTAACTGTCCTGCCACACCAACTTTTGGTCCGGCAACAGCTACCGATACTTGTGACCCAAGTGTGGCAATTACTTTTACTGATGTAACCACTCCAGGCAGTTGTCCAAGTAACTACAGCGTGACCAGAACATGGACGGCTACCGATGATTGTGGTAATACTGCAACCTGTAGCAGAACCATAAACGTTCAGGATACCACACCTCCAGTAATTACTTGTCCTACGGTAGTATCACCGATTAATTGTCCCGCCACTCCGACTTTCGGAACAGCAACAGCTACCGATACGTGTGACCCAAGCGTGGCAATTACTTTTGCTGATGTAACCACTCCAGGTAACTGTCCGGGTAATTATAGCGTGACCAGAACATGGACGGCTACAGATGATTGCGGTAATACCGCATCTTGTAGTAGAACCATTAACGTTCAGGATACCACACCTCCAGTAATTACTTGTCCTACGGTAGTATCACCAATTAATTGTCCCGCCACTCCGACTTTCGGAACAGCAACAGCTACCGATACCTGTGACCCTAGTGTGGCAATTACTTTTGCTGATGTTACCACTCCTGGCAACTGTCCGGGTAATTATAGCGTGACCAGAACATGGACCGCTACAGATGATTGTGGTAATACCGCTACTTGTAGCAGAACCATCAACGTTCAGGATACCACACCTCCAGTAATTACTTGTGCTACGGTAGTATCACCAATTAATTGTCCCGCTACTCCGACTTTCGGAACAGCAACAGCTACCGATACGTGTGACCCTAGTGTGGCAATCACTTTTGCTGATGTAACCACTCCAGGCAACTGTCCGGGTAACTACAGCGTGACCAGAACATGGACCGCTACAGATGATTGTGGTAATACCGCATCTTGTAGCAGAACCATCAACGTTCAGGATACTACACCTCCAGTAATTACTTGTCCTACGGTAACCTCACCTATTAACTGTCCTGCCACTCCGACTTTCGGTGTAGCAACAGCTACCGACACCTGTGACCCAAGTGTGGCAATCACTTTTACTGATGCAACCACTCCAGGCAACTGTCCAGGTAATTATAGCGTGACCAGAACATGGACCGCTACAGATGATTGTGGTAATACCGCTTCCTGTAGTAGAACCATTAACGTTCAGGATACCACACCTCCAGTAATTACTTGTCCTACGGTAACCTCACCTATTAGCTGTCCAGGCACCCCAACTTTTGGTCTAGCAACAGCTACCGATACGTGTGATCCTAGTGTGACAATCACTTTTGCTGATGTAACCACTCCAGGCAGTTGTCCAAGTAACTACAGTGTGACCAGAACATGGACGGCTACCGATGATTGCGGCAATACCGCTACTTGTAGCAGAACTATTGCGGTGCAGGATACAATTGCTCCAGTGATCATATGTTCAGGTCCTAAAACGATTGAATGTAATGCTGAATTTAATTTTGATGAGCCAACTGCTACTGATAATTGTAGTACGCTAACCGTTATTACTGTTGGTACAGTAGTCAATGCTGATGGAAGTCAAACACGTACTTGGAAAGCAGTTGATGCTTGTGGTAATGAGTCTACTTCCTGTAGCCAAACCATTAGTGTTACTCCTTGTGCCCACATCTTCCCGACTCAGACTACCTGTTGTAATTTTACCACAGGAACCGCTATCGGATTAAACAATGTATGTACAACTGTTAGCAATAAAACAGTGACTAATGCTGTACCAGGTGTATTCTTCTACTATTCAAATGTTACTGCCCCTGCAGCTAACTTCACAATTGTAGTAAAACAAACCAATGACGGAGATTTAAATAAACTGTTTAGTATTCAAAATTCAAATCAGGTTCGTTTGTTTACAAGTAGTTGTGAAAGCGTGACCTTTACAGGAAGTATTATAAATGGAGGAAAAGATGCAAGTTATGTTGTATCAGGCGCCACTCCGGGAGCTACTTATATTATTTCGGTGAAATACGAAGTGAAATCAATTATTGATGCTGTTTATTCTGGTGCTGATTTGGTTAGTAAGTATACTTTCGCAAGTTTCATTAATAACTCACTTACAGCTGCTGCAGGAAGTACTGGAACTATAGATGCAGTTGCAGGGTGTTCAGACAATACTCCATTACCTGGAAATTGTACACTTCCTACAACAATTGCACCTAGTACGATCAATAAAGCTCCTACTATTGAAGCAAAAATTGAAAGCGTAGGTTTTGATGCATATCCGGTTCCTTTCAAAGACCAGCTTACTATTAGATATAAATTTGATTATGTGTCTGATGTAAAAATTGAGGTGTTCAATGCACAAGGTATTTTAGTACTTTCAAAAACTGATGCTCATGGTTATTTGAACAAAGAAATTGCACTAAGCCTTAAAGCAAATAAAGGACAAGAGCAAGTTTATGTTGTAAAAGTAACTACGGACAGAGGAAGCAGTACTAAAAAAGTAATCTCTTCCAGATAATTCTCAATAATTGTCTAATCCCTAAAAAAGAATGAAATGGATTAGAGTATATAAAAATAAGCCTCGGAAGTAAAAATTTCCGAGGTTTGTTTTTGTTGTTTTTTAATTGAATTTTAAGTTATTGTATAAAACTACTTTGAGGTTGATAAAAGATTTTTTTGTTCCTCACTCTAAAATATTCTTTGGATGATGAAGCACTTCATTAGTATTTTCATCATTTGTATTTTACTAAAAGTGGATTAATTTTCATTTAATATTTATACTAAAATCAAAGCCATTTCAATAGTATTGATTTGGCTTTGATTTTATCTTTTATAACCATCTTGGTTTTTATTCTCATTATCATTTCGTTCTATATTTCGAAAGAATAAAAATCTACATTTTAAAAATCCTTGTGATGCTTCTGAAGACGTTAAAAAAATGAGTGAATTTTAATAATTTAAAATTCACAATAATTGTCTAAAATTGTTATCTAAAAATCAGTATAAATGCAATTAAATGATTAAAATGTAAGAGGGATTTATGGTCTTTAACATTATTTTTTGATTAACAAAATTTATGTAATAAAAATATTAATTAATTGAAAATCAAATAGTTAACAGGTTTTTTAGTATTAATTTTTTAGTGCTGTAAAGGTTTTCTTAGTGAACTATGTTCCTTGTCGGGAATAATAGAATGTTGTCTTGTTTAGCTTTGTTTTTTTTTCATTTTTTACTGTAATACCTAACTTTGGTTTAACAAAAAATTATTTGATTTTAAGTTGTTTATCAAGCAGCTTTCAGATTAATATAAGGACCTTTTTGTTTCCCCATAATAAAATATCCTTAAATGATGGAGTACTTCATAAAATTATTTTTTGAAGATGTTTCGTTTTTTACAAGTTTTATCCCTGAATTTGAAAACTTTTGTTTACCCTATTTTTATTATTTTTTAATTCTAATCATTTTAAATCAATATTTTAAATTGTTTTAAAAAAGTGTTTTTTTGTTAGTAATAAGGATATGATTTTTGATTCCCAAATCACATATCCAGTTTATTGAGAGTATACTTCATAAATCTATTTTTTGAAGATGGTCGTTTTCTAGGAGTTACATTTTTCAAAAATGTAAACTTTTTTTTCTAATGTAATCGTATAAAATACAATTTATGAAACAACACACTTTAGTTTTTCGCAACCCCAAACTCTACTAATGCTTTCTTGTTAATAATATGGTCTTAAAACCAAATTATTATGAAAAAAATTATCTCTTTTAAGATAAAAAGTATGCAAGAATATTGTTGTACTTTTTTCCAACTTTTAAACGTAGGTTTTTCAAAATTTAATTTTATAACTCTTATTGATTCTCTATCAAGACTATGGTCTTGCTATGGGCGTCAGTCGTTTGCTTTGCCACTAATGTTGGCAGCAATTTTAATGACGGGTTATAGAGTTAATGCGCAGGGGGCAATAAGAGGCATAGTGCCAGTACAATACCCTCATAGTGGTTCAGGTGTTGATGGCGATGCCTTTGCTCATGAACCTACTGGTACTATATATGGATCTATTGATCCTACACATCAAGGTGTAGGTGATTTATTTGACAAATTGCATCCTACTATAGATGGGCATGGTGTAGTCAGCCCAGTTACAGGCCAAGTTTTTTACAAACCCACGGACCTTGTTACTGTACCGGTCAGCTATTTTCTGCAGGATCCTTATCTAAATGATCCAACGATATTTACACTCTCTAATAAGATAAATGATAATCCCAACACCTATACTTGGGGTGCAGGATCTTCGCCTAACAAAAATGAAATCCAAAATTGTGGAGCACATTTTAGTTATGGAGATTCAGGCGTAACAGGTGGAGTAAGTATTGATAATCAAACCTTTGTTGCCGGTACTAGTGGACCTGGACTTGAAACGGATTTATGGTGTCTTTTTGCAGGGGACCGTCAGGTAACCAATGGGAGCAGTTACATAGATTTTGAGTTTTTACAGGCTCCTTTAACGATTACTGGTGCTGTTCTTGGCGGCCCTGACCCCCTAACTGGTATTAGACCAATTACAGGGGGTAGTGGTGGGTTTACTACATCAGGAACCCAAGGAGGACGTACAGTAGGTGACATATTGCTGACTATTGAATTTACCCAAGGAGGCGGTGACGCTAACGTCGTGATTCGGGTATGGACAGCAGTGGGAAGTGGTTTTGAATATGTGGTTCATCCCAACTCTGAGTTTTTTGGCGATGTTTATTTAACCAATAATTTTTCGACTACCACAGTACCCTTTGACGTATATGGAAGTGGCATCGGTAATGGTGTCTATGCTCCAAATCAATGGGCTGAGGGCGCTATCAATCTTACCCAAGTGCTTAAAGCGATTAATAATCCATGCTTTACAATCAGTACACTGTTTATTAGAACAAGATCTTCAGGAAATTCAGCTCAATCCGAATTAAAGGATTTTCCGGGAGCTCCAATTCAGTTGAATTTGGATTTGAGTAATCTGGCAGTTACCTGCTCTGAGCCTGTTACTTTACCAGTATGCAGCACGACCGAAGCAATAACAACAGCTTACAATACTTGGAAAGCTGGTTTCAGTAATACGGGTGGAATTAGTCCAGTTACTGATAACCTGGTAGATTTTCCGCCTTTAGGCAATCTGACCTGTGGTGGACAATTGAGTTTCGAATATAAAGTATTTGATGCTTGCCACAAAATTCCTAAAACATGCACTAGTACTTTTACTGTTGTAAAAGACGATATCATGCCAGTAATTAGTGCTCTACCTGCTGCATCTACCATCAATTGTCCTGCCTTGCCTGCCTTTGCACAAGCAACAGCAACGGATAATTGTACGGTTGCTTCTTTAACTTTTGCCGATGTAACTACTCCAGGCAACTGTCCGGGTAATTACAGCGTGACCCGAACTTGGACCGCAACAGATGATTGTGGAAACAGATCAACAGCTTCACAAAGAATCAATGTTCAG